>NZ_JAVAIL010000002.1:0-772607 GCF_030717865.1 Qipengyuania benthica
ACGACAAGCTTGCCGCCAACTTCCTATCCAGTGTGGCGCTCGCCACTGCCGTCGCCTTCTGGCTGTGAATGAGTCCGGACCCTAGCCTTGTAAGTCCGGACTTGAAGGCCGCAACTTCCCGGTGATCGTAGGAGCCGGGCTCGCGATTTCCCGTTATCCAGGCGAATGTCTGCATAAGTCGACGCTGCTGCTTGAGGTCGCGTGTCCATACACCTCCCGATTTAAGTTCGGCGCACACTGCGTCTAAGACATGGCCAAACCGCCGATCGTCGTAAATTAGGAATTGGCTCTGTTGGGCATGGTCTGGAACCCGAGCGAGGGCTGGCTCTCGTTTATACCGTGACGGTGCTCGGGCGCCCCCTCAGGTCGCGATTCGGACTTGGCCATTAGCGCCCGAACCGGATCGATCTCGTCCAGCGCATCATCTTCAAAATAGCCGTTGGACCAGCGAGCCTGCAGCGGCACGGGTACCAAAGAGATGGGCTCGCGCTGCGGAAATGTCTCGTGAATCGCTCGATGCGCCGATGGACGCCAACTTCTGACCAATCCATTCGTCAGGGCTCGCGCCCTTGGCATATTCGAGAAGCTCAGGGGCAAAACGATCAGATGAGGTGGGATGCCTGTAAACTACACGGTCTTCTGTCCCCATCTCAAGAGCCTTGTCCGACCATTCGTCATCCTCGAACGCTCGCTGCACGTGGAAACGCAGTTCGCTTTCGAGTTCGTCGCGGAACAGCTCTTCTATCTGAAATCCGGTGAGGTCGGCCTTTAATTCCGTGATCTTTTCACACCTGCTTTCACCACGGCAAACCGCGCAGAGAGCACCACCGCACGCTCTCGCGCGACCTTTTGGATCAGCCGTCTGCAAAGCGATCGCTATCGGGCTGGAGATAAGATCTTTTGAAACGGACCCGACGGCGGAACACGTACCGACCCTTGCGACGGCAGGCGTGAGGAATACGGGACATGAGTTCTGACCTTCCCGTATGTGTCTCCCTTGTGTGTACCGGTCATGTGACCGTCACCCTTGGGTAGCCCATGCTAAAAGGCGAAAATCCGTCGCTCTTGCGATAAATTGGTCGGGGAGACAGGATTCGAACCTGCGACCCTCTGCTCCCAAAGCAGATGCGCTACCAGGCTGCGCTACTCCCCGACTGAGCCCTTACTCGCCCCGCTCCATCCATCCGCCCACATCCGGTGGGCCCGGCAGGATTCGAACCCGCGACCTAGCCGTTATGAGCGGCCAGCTCTAACCACTGAGCTACAGGCCCAAGCATGCCGGATGGGCA
The DNA here is from genome assembly GCF_030717865.1 of Qipengyuania benthica. Taxonomy (NCBI): domain Bacteria; kingdom Pseudomonadati; phylum Pseudomonadota; class Alphaproteobacteria; order Sphingomonadales; family Erythrobacteraceae; genus Qipengyuania; species Qipengyuania benthica. The sequence continues at coordinate 1,290 of NZ_JAVAIL010000002.1, forward strand.
CATGCCGGATGAGCGGGCTGGCGGTTATACCGCGCCGCCGCGCAGGGCAAGCAAAAGGCGTTCAGACCTCGACGCTGGCGATGATTTCACCCACCGTAGTCGGTCGCACCGATCGCAATGCGAGATAGGCATAGATCGCACGCAGCCAGTCGTAGAGCGCGTCGAGATCGTCCTCGTTGCGGACATAGGGAGTCTGGCCCACCATCAACGAGGGACTGTGGAAGCTGAGCACCAGCAGCGGGAGACCGTCGTCGATCGCGATGTCGATGCCGCGCAAGGCTTCGTCGCGGGTTACGCCTTCGGGGGTCAGAGCGATCTTCTCCAGCAGCGCCAGCCGCGAGAGGATGCCGTTGACCAGAGGGTAGGCGGAGGCGCGCGGGTGGAGCCATTGCCCCTGCTTGCGCAACAGGCCCCAGAAAACGGTGGTCAGCGGCAGTTCGAGCAGCTTGCGTTCGGCATCGACCCAATAGGGTTCGATCGGATGGCGCGAATAATCGACGCCGTGGACGGCGCTGTAATCGAAGCGCGCACGCACCGAACTGTCGATGGCGACACCGGCCTCCTTGAGGAGCTTAGCGGTGTTGGGCCCGAGACCATAGCGCCCCGCGCGATAGATTTGCGGGTGGCAGCCGAAATTTCTCTCGATCGCATCGCGCAGCCGCATGAATTTCTCGCGTTCCACAGCGGCGGGGAGGTTGCCGGCGAAGCTGTTGTAGGGCGTGACTTCTTCGTCGTGCGGTGGGTTGACCCAGGGGTGGAGCTGGAGTCCGATCTCGGCGGTACCGCGTCGCACGGCGTCGCCAAGGAGCTCTTGCGCGCGCGGAGACTGGGCGATCGGCCAATCGATCAGATAGACGGGCGAGACGCCGATCCCTTCGGCGAACTGCTGGAACTTGGCGAGCGCGCGGAACTGTTTGAGTCCATATTGATGAGCGTTGAAATCGCCGTTCCAGTCGAATTCCTCTTCGGTGTCGACGGTCAGCAGCGAACGCTGGCCGAAGTCGCTCTCGAAGCGCGCCTTCGAGGCCCGAAGCGGAAGGGCAAGCAGTGAATCCGACAATATCTTACCCCCCTCTGCCGGCCCGTGCCCCGGGCCGCACCCCGGCGCGATCTCATCCCGTCGCGCTGTCCGGAGCATCCACTCGGCTAGGTGGCACCGCCGCGCCGGTCAATAGCGGCAGGGTCAGCACCAGCCTATCCGCTTCTTGCGCCAACTCGCCGCCGGCGGCGCGCGCTTCCGCCCGCGCCAGCCGCAGCGAAAAGCCCGCGCCGAAGATGCCCGGACTGAGCGCGCCGCCAGAGGGCCTCGTCTGGGTGGAGAAGGGGTCTTTGGATGCCGCGAGCGTGGCGGGAATGGCGCTGCGCAGCGACAGCTGGTCGTCCTCCTGTCGCAGTTCCAGCGCGATCCGCTCGCCCGCGCCGGTGGTCGCGGCGATGGTCGCCAGCAGCCGCCAGGCGAGCATCTCGGCGTCCTGCTGTTCGAGCGCCAGCACGGCAGTCGTCGCTTTGCAATCGAACTCGAGGCGCGCGACGCGTGACGAAAGGACGGTTTGCAACTGCTCGATCTGCTTGCGGAGGATGGCGCCGAAATCGCTGCTGCCCGGTTCGAGATCGAGCACGCCGCCTTCGAGGCGCACCAGCCGGTCGAGCTCGTCGAAGCCCGCAAGCATCCGCGCGCTGTCGCCTGCAATCGCTGCCGCCAGCGCGCGGTATTCATGCGGCGTCGCACCGAACAATTGCTGCTGGATCACCTCGGCAAAGCCCTGGATCGCGTTCACCGGGGTGCGCAATTCGTGCAGCAGCTGGCGGATCCGATCGGCTTCGCTTTCGGCCTGCTCCTGCGCGCTGATGTCGGCGGGGCGGCGGAAGCGCCCGACATAGCCGTAGAAACGGCCGTCGGTGCGGGTGAAGCGCGGGGTCGCATCGACCAGCCAGGTGCCCGCGATCCGATCGGCGCCGGCCAGTTCGACCGGTGCCTCGCGCAACGGCTGGCGGTTGAAGAAGGCGCTGGCGAAGGCATTCTGCGGACCGGGGGCGGAGCGATCCTGCCCGCGCACCAGATCGGTTCCGACCACCATCGGGGCGATCGGCGGATCGGCCCAATCGATCTTGCCATCGACATCGGCGGTGAAGGTGAACAGCTCGCTGCGTCGACGCGCCCCCGCGCGGGGCTCGCGGTCGAGCGGCAATTGCGGCGCGGCGGCGCCCGCGCCTGCGGATGGGCCGGTCTCGCGCGCCTTGTTGAACGCCTCGATCCGCCGGACCAGGGCGGCGATGCCGCTGTCGTCGCCGGAGCTCGTGCCGGCGGTCGACGGCTCAGCTGGTGCGTCTGCGATCTGCGCCGACGGCGGGGGAGCCGGCTCCGCGAGCGATGCCCGCTCGGGCAGGGGCAGTCCGCGATCGCTGACGCCCAGCCGGTCGAGAATGGCAATCGCGCCAGCAGGCAGATTGCGGCGATTGCGCAGGAAGCCGCGGGCGCGGATCGGGAGCTCGGGGATGGCTTGCGTCCATTCCTCCTCGCTCAGCCGCGCCTGCGCCAGAGCGGCGGCGGCGACATCGGGTTCGGCCTCGGCCAGCCATGCGACCAGCCGCGCATTGCGGATACGCACCCCGTCGCATTCGACGATCCGCGCGCGTTCGCGAAACGGGATCAGCGCGCCGAGCGCGTCGAGCCGCAGATAGGCCGCTGCCTCCAGGCTTGCATCGCGCCCTCCCGCCGGCCCGCCGAGCAGATCGAGCAGCTGGCGGAACTGCGTCCGCGCTGCCCGCTCGCCAGTCGCCCGATGGCGCAGAACGGTGGCAAGGCGGTCGTCGAAATGCATGCTTCTCCGGGTTGGGAAAGGGCTCGGCGCCGTCCTCTGTGGCCGCCGGGGACGGGCCGGTCGGCTGCCCCGATGCCTTCGCACCTATGGCTTCATATCTGTGTAACGAACAGGCTGAACACAAAGTTGCGCCCACGTTGCAAAGCGGGACAATTGCTGGCAAGAACAACATTATTAGCAGAACGCGCATCGTCGCGGCACAAGCTTTCGCACCTGCAGCGAAACATGTCGCGCCGGCCGAAATGGGGGCTCATTGGAATGGCAAACCTCGACACTATCGATCGTCGCCTGCTGGCAGAGTTGCAGGACGACGGGCGAATGACCAATGTCGAGCTTGCCCATCGCGTCGGCCTCACCGCGCCGCCATGCCTGAGGCGGGTGCGTGCGCTCGAGGAACTGGGCGTCATCCGCGGCTATCACGCCGATCTCGAACCGGCGAAGCTGGGCTTCTCGATCACCGTATTTGCCATGGTCAGCCTGCGCAGCCAGGCCGAGGGCGACCTGCGCGAATTCGAGGCGGCGATGGCGCATCTGCCCGAGGTGCGCGAAGTGCACATGCTCAACGGCGAGATCGACTTCATCCTCAAGATCGTGAGCGAGGATCTGCAGCGGTTCCAGGAATTCCTGACCAGCAAGCTCACGCCCGCGCCCAATGTCGCCAGCGTCAAGACCTCGCTGACGATCCGGACCAGCAAGAACCTGCCGGGGGTTCCGCTGGGATAGGGGCGGGCGCCCACGCTTCAACCTACGCGAGAGCGCCGCGTGAGGTTATGCCTCGCGTTCCCTGAGCCAGTCCTCGAGCCATTTGATCGAATAGTCGCCGCTCAGCACATCGTCCTGCGCGAGCAGCGCCTGATGCAGCGGGATGCTGGTCTTGACCCCTTCGATCACCATCTCGTCGAGCGCGCGTCGCAGCCGCATGATGCATTTCTCGCGGCTGCGACCATAGACGATCAGCTTGGCGATCATGCTGTCGTAATAGGGCGGGATGCGATAGCCCGCGTAAAGCCCGCTATCGACCCGCACATGCATGCCTCCCGCGGCGTGGTAATAGGTCACGTCGCCGGGACTGGGGGCGAAGGTGAAGGGATCCTCGGCGTTGATCCGGCACTCGATCGCATGGCCCTTGAACTCGATCTCGTCCTGCGTGACCGACAGCGGCTTGCCCTCGGCGATGCGGATCTGTTCGCGGACCAGATCGATCCCGGTGATCATCTCGGTAACCGGGTGCTCGACCTGCAGCCGCGTGTTCATCTCGATGAAGTAGAACTCGCCGTCTTCCCACAGGAATTCGATCGTCCCCGCGCCGCGATAACCCATATCGGCCATCGCTTTCGCGCAGATGGCGCCCATCCGGTTGCGGTCTTCCTCGCCGAGCACCGGCGAGGGGGCTTCCTCGAGCACCTTCTGGTGGCGGCGCTGAAGCGAGCAGTCGCGCTCGCCCAGATGGATCGCCGCGCCCCGACCGTCGCCGAAGACCTGAAATTCGATATGGCGCGGATTGCCGAGGTATTTCTCGATATAGACGGTCGCGTCGCCGAAGGCGGATTTCGCTTCATTGCCCGCCTGCCGCATCAAGGTTTCGAGCGTTTCCTCGCTCTCGCACACCTTCATCCCGCGCCCGCCGCCGCCCGAGGCGGCCTTGATGATCACCGGGTAGCCGATCTCTTGCGCGATCTGCCGCGCCTCGTCGAAATCGCTGACCGCGCCCGCCGAGCCGGGGACCAGCGGCAGCCCGAGAGCGCCCGCGGTGCGCTTGGCCTCGACCTTGTCGCCCATGGTGCGGATATGTTCGGGCTTGGGGCCGATCCAGGCGATGTCGTGCGCTTCGACGATCTCGGCGAATTTGGCGTTTTCCGAAAGGAAGCCGTAACCCGGATGGATCGCATCGGCATGGGCGATTTCGGCCGCCGAGATGATGTTGGCGATGTTGAGATAGCTGTCGGCTGCCGGGGCGGGGCCGATGCAGACCGCGTGATCGGCGAGCCGGACATGCATGGCATCGGCGTCGGCGGTGGAATGCACCGCCACCGTCTCGATGCCCATCTCATGCGCCGCGCGGTGGATGCGCAGGGCGATCTCGCCGCGATTGGCGATCAGGATGCGAGTGATGCTCATCGAAACACTCAGCCGATGACGACCAGCGGCTGATCGAATTCGACCGGCTGGGCGTTCTCGACGAGGATGGCCTTGACCGTGCCCGAGGCGTCGGCGGCGATCGGGTTCATCACCTTCATCGCTTCGATGATCAGCAGCGTGTCGCCCGCTGCGACCGTGTCGCCGACCTTGATGAAATCGGCGGCGCCGGGTTCGGGGGCCATATAGACCGTGCCGACCATCGGCGATTTCAACGCATTTGCGTGCGCAGCGGCGGGGGCGGCGGAAGCATCGGCTCCCGGCGCCTGCGACGGCGGCGCGGCGGCGGGGAGGGCAGCGGGGGCCGGCGCCGCAGCCGCGACGGGAGCGGCGCTGATCGTCCGTGCGACGCGAATTTTGCGATCGTCGTCCTCGACCTCGATCTCGGTCAGCCCCGATGCCGCCAGCAGTTCCGCCAGCTCGCGCACCAGATCCATATCGACATTCATACCGGCCTTCTCGCCGGAGCCGCTCTTTCGTTCCGCCATGGTATTCCCTGTGTGTTATTTGCGCGACCTATGCGCGTGAGGCGCTCGGGTTGCAAGGGGGGGCACCCGCTCTGCGACGCTGCGGCACGGCCTCGTTTCAAAGCGCGTCGGCACGCTCCAGCGCGACGACATAGGACTGCGCGCCGAGCCCCTGGACGGTGCCCGCCGCAGCCATGCCGACATAGGACAGGTGGCGGAACTCCTCGCGCTGCGAAGGATCCGACAGATGCACCTCGATCACCGGCACCGCGATCGCGTGGATCGCATCGAGCAGCGCGATCGATGTGTGCGTATAGGCACCGGCGTTGAGCAGGATGGCGGCGAACCCTTCCGCTTCGGCCTGCTGCAACCAGTCGAGCAGCACGCCCTCGTGGTTCGACTGGCGGCATTCGACCGTCACCCCGAGTTGCTCGGCGCGCGTGGCGAGCAGCGCCTCGATATCGGCCAGCGTGGCGTGGCCATAGATCTCCGGCTCGCGCTGCCCGAGCAGGTTGAGATTGGGGCCGTTGAGGACGAGGATCCGGCGCCGGTCGGGGGCGGGTGGGGGGCTTGCAGGCATAAGCGGGGATTACACACGGCTGCGCCCGTTTGTCGACGTTCTCGCTTCGCTACTCGTTGTCCTGCAACCTCTCCCCTCCCCAGGGGAGGGACCGGGGGTGGGGGTGCGACGCACGAAGCTACAAGCGCCGAACACCCCCACCCGACCTTCCCCTGCAGGGGGGGTGGAGAAGGGAAGCGGCGGCTTCAATTTTTTCTTCGTCATTGCGAGCCGCCGCAGGCGGCGCGGCAATGCATGTCCCGAACTTTCCGCGTCGCCGCTGTGATAGTGGCTATTCGTGAAGCTCCACGCTGAATTGCCGCGTCGCTGCGCTCCTCGCAATGACGAGAGTGGGGTTTGCGGAAGAGCCGACACCCCTACCGATCCACACCCTTCACCTTCCCCCATTGCCTCGCGGCGGTGTAGCCCAGATAGCCGGTGCCGAAGAGCGCGTAGAGCGGTTCGGGGATGCCGGCGAGATAGGCGTTCATCCCCGTCGCGATATCCCGCGCGGTGGCGGGGGAGAAGGCGGCGAGCACCCCCATCGGTAGCGACCACAGCAGCAGCACGTAGATCACGTAGAGGAACGAGGGCCGCGCGCGGCTGGTCCAGGGATCCTGCGAACCGGCCTCGGCGACGATCGCCGCCAGCCGCGCCTCGATGGTGCGCAATTCCTGCGTACCCTCGAGCTGGAGCAGTTCGAGCTTGGCGCGGGCGCGGGCCTCCTTGTCGGGAATCAGCTTGTCCAGAAGCGAGGCGAGCGGTCCGATCAGTGTTTCGACGAGTGCCATCGAGGTTCTCCTTCCGATTCGCCGAAAGGATGAACCATAACGGTTAGTGTAGGAAAGAAGAAAGTACCAAGGGGTCGGATGAGGGACCCGCCGCAGTCCGTCGGCATCAAAAGGCTTGTCTCAGCCGATGGCTCGCAGGCACGCGGTGAAAACCTCCTTCTGCTTCAGGACGGGGAACGCCGCCGACGCCTCGTTCGCGGCGAACCAGCGTGCATCGGCGAGCTCTTGGGTCTGCAATACGAAGGCGGTGTCGCTGCCGACCCGGCAGGCGAACATCACAGCATCCTGGCCATCATGGTCCAGCTTGCGCCGGCTCTTGTATTCGGCAGTATAGACGAAGCGATTGCTCACCGGGAGCTCGTCGATTTCCGCCTCGAGCCCAATTCCAAGCTCCTCGGCCAGTTCGCGGCGCATCGCTTCGACCGGGGATTCGCCGTCTTCCACCCCGCCGCCCGCGAGCGTCCATTCGCCCTCGCGATAGCCGTGCGGGCGGACCAGCAGCACCTCGCCGTGCTCGTTGATCACTACTGCGCGCACCTTGCGGCGCAAGCGCATCCCCTCGCTTTCGATATAGGCCGTCATACGCCCCACTATGGCACTGCGGGGTAAACCTGCTGTAAACGCATCCGGCCGGTCAGCCCGTGCCCGAGGCGCATTCCAGGCATTTGACGATGGTGGGGTTGGTCCTGAGCCGCGCCTCGGCAATCGCGTCGCCGCAGGTGATGCAAAAGCCGAACTCGCCCTCGTCGATCCGCGCGAGCGCGGCGTCTATGGCGAGACGCTCGTTCTTGCGCCGCCGTTCCTGCGCCAGCGCCATCGCCTGGACCTGCATCGCGTCGATCCGCGACAGGCGCCCGACGCTCTCCTGGTCGAGCGCTACCGGCGCGCGGCCATCAGAAGAGATGCGATCCTCTTCTTCCAGCTCGCCGCGGCGCTTGATCAGCAGGTCGCGAAAGCTGGCAGGATCGGCCGGCATCTCAGCGGACCATCAGCACCGGGGCCTTGACCGTGCGAACCATCTCGGTGGTCGTGCTGCCCAGGATCATCCGGCGGATCGGCGAGTGGCCATAGGCGCCCATCAACAACAGCGCGCCTTCGGTTGCCGCGACGATGCGCGGAATCACTTCCTCGGCCTTGCCGCGCTCCATGACCGCGGTGACCGAATGCTCGGGCGCAAACGCCGCCTCGGCCCTGGCCAGCTTCGCCCGTTCCGCGTCGCCACCCGCCTCGGCCATCACGATCGTGACCGGCAACCCTGCGAACAGCGGCGAATTGGCCAGCCGCTCGAGCGCGCGATCGGCGGCGGGACTGGCATCGTAGGCGAAGACCACGTGCCGCGGCTCGGCATATTCGCGCGAGGCGACCAGCACCGGCTTGGCGCTGGCGCGGACCACGCGCCCGATCATCGAGCCGAGATGCTCGCCGCCCGCTTCATGCGCCACGCCGCGCTTGCCCAGCACCAGCACGCGGGCGGTATCCTCGCGTTCGAGGATGGTCTCGACCACACCGCCGTGGCGGTGCAGCGCAGTGACTTGCGCCACGCCGGCCTCGCGCAGCATCTGCTCGCCCGCAGCCAGCAGCACGCGGCCCTTCTCGATCTCGATCCGGCTGCTGTCCTGCGACAGGCGGACCAGCTCTTCCATCAGATCGCTTTTGACCCCCAGACCGATCGCGCCCGAGAGGTCGTGGCGAGCGGTGACGGGATCCTGATGCTGCACCACATGGAGCAGCTCCACCGGAAGCGTTAGCCGGGTCGCGGCCCAGGCGGCATAGCGGCAGACGCTGGTGGCATAGGTGGAGGCGTCGATCGCCGCGAGCACGTGTTCCATGGTTCTCTCTCCCATCAGTGCGCGCCCGCTTGCGCATCGGCGCCGGGCTTGTCGTGAATGGCATAGCGTTCGATCATCGCCGCGCTGGCATCGTTGAGGCCGAGCACCTCGACCTCGGTGCCCTCGCGGCGGAATTTGAGGATCGCCTTGTCGAGCGTGCCCACCGCCGAGATGTCCCAGAAATGCGCCTGGCTGACGTCGATGACGACCCGGTCGAGCACTTCCTTGTAATCGAAGGCCGAGACGAAACTGTCGGAGGAAGCGAAGAACACCTGTCCGCCGATGCGATAGGTCCGGGTCCGGCCATCGCCGGACAGATCGGTTTCGACCGTGAACATCCGCTTGACCTTGCTGGCGAAGAACAGACCCGAAAGGATCACGCCCGCCAGCACGCCCTGCGCCAGATCGTGGGTCCAGACCACGATCACCACCGTCACGACCATGACGACCGAGGACTGCCAGGGATGGATGCGGATGTCCTTGATCGAGCGCCACGAGAAGGTGCCGATCGAGACCATGATCATCACCGCGACCAGCGCGGCCATGGGGATGATCGCCACCAGCGAGCCGAGCACCAGCAGCAGGAACAGCAGGAACACGCCCGAGACCATGGTCGAAAGCCGCGTTTCGCCGCCCGATTTCACGTTGATCACCGATTGGCCGATCATCGCGCAGCCGCCCATGCCGCCCAGGAAACCTGTGAAGAAATTGGCGATGCCCTGGCCCTTCATCTCGCGCTGCTTGTCCGAACCGGTGTCGGTCAGATCGTCGACGATCTGCGCGGTCAGCATCGATTCGAGCAGGCCCACCGCCGCCATGGTGAGCGAATAAGGCAGGATGATCTGCAGCGTCTCGAGCGTGAAGGGGACGTCGGGGATCAGCCAGGCGGGGAGCGAGGAGGGCAGTTCGCCCATGTCGCCCACGGTGCGGACGTCGAAGCCCATGTAGAACGCCGCCGCGGTCAGCACCGCGATCGCCACCAGCGGCGAGGGAACCGCCTTCGTCAGCAGCGGGAACAGATAGATGATGGCGAGGCCCGCAGCGACCAGCGCATAGGTCAGCATCGGCACGCCCGTCAGTTCGGGCAGCTGCGCCATGAAGATCAGGATCGCCAACGCGTTGACGAAGCCGGTGATCACCGAGCGCGAGACATATTGCATCAGCAGATGGAGGCGCAGCAAGCCGGCGATCAGCTGGATCACCCCCATCAGCACGGTCGCGGCGAAGAGATATTCGACGCCGTATTCGCGCACCAGGGGTACCACGATGACCGCGACCGCGGCGGTCGCCGCCGAGATCATTCCCGGCCTGCCTCCGACCAGCGAAATGATTACCGCGATCGAGAAGGAGGCGTAGAGGCCCACGCGCGGATCGACCCCGGCGATGATCGAGAAACCGATCGCCTCGGGGATCAGCGCGAGCGCGACGACGATGCCGGCGAGGATGTCGCGCCGGGGATTGGAAAGCCACTCGCGTTTGAGCGTAGCGATATCGAACATGGGAGTGTTTGCCTGACCCATACGACCGGCGGGACAACGCGGATGACATAGGGGAGCGACGCGAGCGCGACGGTCACTATGCGCGGTTTGAACTGCCGGTCTGAACATTGTCCCGGGGATAGGCGCCGGGCCGAGCCACCCGGCAGGCCGGGTCCGATGGATGCCGCGCCTCTATGCGATCGGGCACGATGCTGCAAGTGCGAAGGCTGGTCGGGGCGGCGGCGGCGCGTCGGCGCGTGGGGTGACCCCCTGGGTCTACCAGCGGATGAGCGGCAGGATCGAGGCGTTGTTGTCGGTCCAGGCACGGCGGGCGGGGCGGGGCAGCGGCTTCCACAGCGGCTCCTCTTCGCTCTCCAGCCGTGCCAGTGCCTCCTCGTCGCGCGCCAGCGCGATCCACACCGAAGGGGCCAGCCCCTCGGCGAGGTTCTCGTCGTCGAAGCGCAGCCGCCCGTGCCAGCCCTGCGCCTCTGCCAGCGCCGAGACCATCGGAGCGAGGTCGATGAAGCGGTTGGAGATATGCACCAGCAGCAAGCCGTCGGGGGCAAGCGCGCGGCCATAGGTGGCAAAGGCCTCCTCGGTCATCAGATGCAGCGGGATCGAATCCGAGGAAAAGGCATCGATCGCCAGCAGATCGAAGCGATCCTGCCGCTCTTCCGCCAGCTCCAGCCGCGCGTCGCCCACCACCATCCGGGCATCGGGGGCGCAATCGGAGAGGAAGGTGAAGCTGCCGTCGCGCGAATAGGAGAGGATCTGCGGATCGATCTCGAAGAAGCTCCAGCGCTGCCCGGGTTGGCGATAGCAGGCGAGCGTTCCCGCACCCAGACCGACCACCCCGATCTCGGCATCCGGCGCGGCGGCATCGAGCGCGATTCCGATCCCCGCGGAACGACCGTAATAGCTGGTCGGATCGCTGCGCCGCTCGGGGTCGAGCCATTGCCGCCCGTGATTGGTGGTCCCGTGGTCGAGCTGGCGGAACCGCCCACCCTCGGTCTCGACGACGCTGTAGACTCCGAAATAGGTCCGCGCGCGCTCGCCCTCGAGCGACAGCGCCAGCGTCGCCAACCCACCCATGCCCAGCATCAGCAGCGCCGCTACCGCGACGAAGGCCCAGCGTATCGCGACCAGTGCCACGCCGATCAGCGTCAGCGTAGCGAACAAAGCGAGGATCGTCTCGCCATCGCCCGCTTCCGTGGCGCGGTGGAGGAGATAGGCGAGCAGAATCGCGAGGATGACCAGCGCGCCAACGATTGTCCGACCCGCGGGCCGTTCCTGCAGGAAACGGCGCATGCGCTCGATCACCAGCGTCTGCGGCAACAGCGCCGCCGCGGCCAGCAGCAGGATCGCGTGCTCGTAGATCCAGTCGAAAAGCACCGGCGCGACCAGCGCGGTGAACGCCCCGCCCAGGGCACCGCCGGCCGCGACTACCAGATAGAAGAAGGTAAGCTGCGAGGGGTCGGGGCGCAGCGCGTAGAGCCTGCCGTGGAGCGCCACCGCCAGCACGAACAGCAGCCCGACCATCGCCAGCGCGATCGCCGGATTGGCCTGGCCGCCGGAAACCATCGCGAAGGAGCCGGCGGCGAGCAGCAGCACCGGGGCCATCCGGGTCAGGATCCGCGTCCAGTGACCGACCTCGGAAAAGGCAACGGAGAAGCTCAGCAGGTAGAGGCCCAGCGGGATCACCCACAGCAGCGGCATCGCCATGAGGTCCGTTGTCAGCAAGGTGGTGGTGGACAGCATCAGCCCCGAAGGAACCGCAGCGAGCGCCAGCCACAGCAGCACGACGCGCCCAGCCGGCCGGCCCCGATGCTCCAGCGGCTCCGGGGCCGCCGCAGCCCCGTCGTTCTTCTCTGCGGTCTTCCACCGTTGCGCGGCAGCGAGCGCGGTAAGCAGGATCAGCACGCCATAGCCCAACGACCACAGCGCACTTTGTGCGCTCAGCGCAAACCGCGGCTCGAGCCACAGCGGATAGGCCAGCAGGCCAGCGAAACTGCCCAGATTGGACGCGGCGTAGAGCGGATAGGGATTGCCCGCGTCCGGCGCCGCGGCGAACCAGCGCTGGATCAGCGAAGCCTGCGCCGCAACCAGCAGGAACACCGGTCCGACCGCCAACCCCAGCAGCCCCGGGACCCACAGCACCTCCCAGCCTGCAGCGGGTGGCGCAATCCGGGGCAAGGCGATCGGCAGCACGACTGCCGCCACCAGGAGCAAGGCGATATGGATCGGTGCCTGCCGCCGCAGCGGCCAGCGGCTCAGCCAATGGGCATAGCCATAGCCGCCCAGCAGCAGCAGCTGGAACACCAGCATCGCGCTGTTCCAGACGTTGGGCGCGCCGCCCAGCTGCGGCAGCGCCAGCCGCGCCACCAGCGGCTGGATCAGGAACAGCAGGAAACTGCCCGCGGAGATGACGAGCGCGAACAGGGCGCGCCGGGGTCTCTGGCCCGTGATCGCCGGCATGTGCTGGTTCATCGCATCCCAATCGAGTGATGCTCGCGAACGCCGGAAAGCGCCCGCTCGCGCGTCGCCGGGTATCTCAGGCCAATAGCCGGGACAACCGGTAAAGGCAGGGCGTGCTGCCACCCCCGACCGAGGCAAGGCCGCTATGGCGACCGACAGGCAAGCGCTGAAATTTTGCTTTTCAGGATGCGGCGCTATGTACGGAGCCATGAATCCGAGCCGCGACGTTGTGATTTCCGGGTGCTCGGGAGGCGGTAAGTCCAGTCTGATCGTGGAGCTGTCTCGCCGCGGCTATCCTACCGTGCCCGAGCCCGGCCGACGCATCGTCCAGGAGGAACTGCGCGGGGACGGGGGCGCTTTGCCGTGGGTAAACCTCGCCGCCTTCGCAAAACGCGCGATTGCCATAGCTTCGCAGGATCGTGAGTCGAAGACCGACACGGGCTGCTGGAGGTTCTTCGATCGTGGCCTCGTCGACGCTGCCGTCGCGCTGGAGCATTCCTCGGCGCGGTCTGCCAAGTCCGTCATGGCCGCCTTCGAGCCGTATTATCGTCAGGTTTTCCTCACGCCGCCATGGCCGGAGATTTACGCAAACGATGCCGAGCGACCGCAGCCGTTAGGCGAGGCGGTCGCCGAGTACGAGCGCCTGGCCGTTGCCTATCGTGAGCTTGGCTACGATCCGATCCTGCTTCCCGAAAGTTCCGTTTCGGAAAGAGCGACCTTCGTACTCGACCGATTGGAATAGTGCCAAGCGCCCGGCCGTTGCGACCTTGGCCGGAGTGGTGCCGAGCCGTTAGCTGCGCAGCGAGCTCCGCCTCATCCCGGTCCGCTGCGACCGTCGTCCGCCGAAGCGGGATGCACCTCGAGCGGCTCGAGGCGCCAGACCGCCCCGTTTGCGCCTTCCATGGTGTTGGTGAGCAGATACACCGCGCCATCCGGACCCTGTTCCACCTCGCGGATGCGGGTGTTGAGCGGGATGAACTGGGTCCCCGCAATCGCGCCGTTCTCCATGTCCACCCGCTCCAGTCCTCCGGCGGACAGCGCACCGAAGAGAATGTCTCCCCGCCACTCGGGGAACATGTCGCCCGTGTAGACGATCATTCCCGAGGGCGAGCGGACCGGGCTCCAGACATGCGCCGCATCCGCGAATTGGGGGAATTGGGTCGGATCGGGGATATCCACGCCGTCGTAATTGATCCCCCAGCTGACGACCGGCCAGCCGTAATTGGCACCCGCGCGGATTTCATTGAGTTCGTCGCCGCCCAGCGGCCCCATTTCGGCCACCCACAAAGCGCCCGTCTCGGGATGAATTGCGGAAGCTTCGATGTTGCGATGGCCGTAGGACCAGATCGCGTCCTCGGCGTCCGCTCGGCCCACGAAGGGGTTGTCCTGCGGGATCGAGCCATCGTCGTTCAGCCGCACGACCGTGCCGAGCGTGTTCGACAGATCCTGCGCCGGGCCGAACTGGAACCTCTCGCCCAGCGCGAGGAACAGCTTGCCGTCGGGGGCAAAGGCGATACGATTGCCGAAATGGTTGGGGCCGACGAGCTTGGGCTCCTGCCGCCAGATCACCTCGAAGCCCTCCAAGCGGTCGTTCGCCAATCGCGCGCGTCCCAGCGCGGTTCCGGCGGAGCCGTCCGGACCGGGTTCGGCGAAGGTGAGATAGACCATCCGGTTCCGCGCGAAATCGGGATGCAGCGCCACGTCCATCAGACCGCCCTGACCCTGCGCGTACACGGTCGGCGTACCGGCAAGCGGCGAGGAGACGGCTCCATCCGCCGCGACGATCACCAGATTGCCGGGACGTTCGGTCACCAGCATGCGGCCATCGGGGAGGAAGGTCATGCCCCAGGGCGTATCGAGCCCCGCGGCGACCTCGACGACCGAGACCACGGCCTCGCCGGTGTGGACCGATTCGATTTGATTGCTGCGCTCGGGAGCCTGAGCGCCGACGGGGCTTGCCATGGCGGCGAGCAGGAGAAGAGGCAGCGACATACGCCCCGGCTGGCTGGCGGCGCGAGGTTCACTGGTGAGGAGGTTTTTCATCGGTCTGCGGCTCCCTTCGTCCGATCGGCTGGTCGCGACCGGTTTCGATCGCCTGCTTCGATCTAAACCCGGCAGTCTCCGAGCCGTTCCTTGGAATAGGAGCCTTCGTCCCGACGACGAGACGCAGCCGACAACGCGAACCACGAGCGCCCGGTCGCGCTCTCGCTGCTCAACCAGCAGGCGGACGCTAAAGGAGGAGGGGTATTCCACTGGTCGGGACGACAGGATTCGAACCTGCGACCCCCACACCCCCAGTGTGGTGCGCTACCAGACTGCGCTACGTCCCGGATCCAGTGGAAGCCGCGCCTATAGGCACCGCATTCGGCTATGGCAAGCGCGGTCCGCACGCCATTTTATTGCCCTGTTGCACCATTGCTGCTAGGCGGCGGCCACTTCGCGAGGGGGCGGGGTGCGCGGCTTGATTTTCGCCAGCGTTCCACCACCTGCGAATCATCCGCTAGACACCATCACCGACAGGCTGTTTCGTATCATGCTCGACCTTCTTGCCGCCGCAACCGGCGCCGCCGACGCTCCACCCGCATGGGTCACCTGGGCGCCGATCGTCGGCATGATCCTGATCTTCTGGTTCCTGATCATCCGTCCGCAGATGAAGCAGCACAAGGCGCATCAGGCGAAGGTCGCCGGGCTCAAGCGCGGCGATCAGGTGGTCACCGCCGGCGGGCTGGTCGCCAAGGTCGTCAAGGTCGAGGACCACTACGCCGAACTCGAACTCGCCAAGGGCGTCAAGGTGCGCGCGGTCAAATCGACCATCGGCGACGTGATCGCGCCCGAAACCGCCCCCCCGGCGAACGACTGAGCGAAGGGCGCAGACGACAATGCTCGACTTCCCCACATGGAAGAAGACCTGGCTGTGGCTGATCGCCGCGGCCGCCATGTTCGCGGCACTGCCATCGCTGTTCGCCGCGATCGATCAGCGCTGGCCCGATGCGCTCCCCGATCCGACGGTCAATCTCGGGCTCGATCTTGCCGGGGGTAGCCATATCCTGCTCGAGGCCGAGCCGGCGCAGGTTGCCGCGCAGCGGCTCGAGAGCATGGAAGAAGGCGTCCGCACCGTCCTCCAGAACGCAGAGCCGCGCATCCGCATCGGCGATGTCTCGACCGCCGACGGGCGGCTGAGCTTCATGATCGACGACGCGGGTGATGTCGATCGGGCTCGCGAATTGCTGCTGCCGCTGGTCAACGGCCAGGGAATGGTCCGCGAATGGGATCTGACCGTCGTCGACGAAACGCGTTTCGTTCTCACCCCCACCGAATCCGGCCTGGAACAAGCAGTTTCGGATGCAATGGATAGCGCCACCGAAGTCGTCCGCAGGCGCATCGATGCGCTCGGCACCCGCGAGCCGACCATCATCCGTCAGGGCGATACAAGGATCGTGGTGCAGGTCCCCGGGCTCGACGATCCCGACCAGCTCAAGGAACTGCTCGGCCAGACCGCGCGGCTCGAATTCCGGATGGTCGACGAGACCGCGCTGCCGACCGATGTCATGCAAGGCATCGCTCCTCCGGGCAGCGAGATATTCCCCTATGCCGAAGGCTCGCCGCAGGCGGGTACCTCGGTCGCGGTGCGCCGGCTCGGCGGGATCCGCGGCGACAGCCTGACCGGTGCGCAGCAGAGCTTCGATCCGCAGACCAACGAGCCGGTGGTCAACATCCAGTTCGACCAGCAGGGCGGGGCGCGTTTCGCCAAGCTGAGCACCGAGAATGTCGACAAGGCCTTCGCCATCATCCTCGATGAGGAGGTGCTGTCGACGCCGGCCTTCCGCGAACCGATCCTGGGCGGCAGCGCCCAGATCTCGGGCAGCTTCACCACCGAAAGCGCCAACAATCTCGCGATCTCGCTTCGTTCCGGCGCGCTGCCGGTCGATCTGGCGGTGATCGAGGAGCGGACGGTGGGCCCGGACCTGGGCGCGGATTCGATCCGCCGCGGTCTTCTCGCGCTCATAGTCGGATCGGTCGCCGTGGTCGCGCTGATGATCGCCAGCTACGGTCGCTTCGGGATCTATGCCTCGGTCGCGCTGGTGATCAACGTGCTGATGATCCTGGGGATCATGGCCGCGCTCAACACCACGCTGACGCTGCCGGGGATTGCGGGTTTCGTGCTGACCATCGGTGCCGCGGTCGACGCCAACGTGCTGATCAACGAACGCATTCGCGAAGAACGAAAACGCGGGCGGCGCGTCGTCGCCGCGGTCGAAAACGGCTACAAGGAAGCGAGCCGGGCGATCTACGATGCCAACATCACCAACCTCATCGCCGGCGTGCTGCTGTTCCTGTTCGGCTCCGGCCCGATCCGCGGCTTCGCGGTCGTGCTGGTGATCGGCCTGTTCACCAGCGTCTTCACCGCCGTCACCCTGACCCGCATGTGGGTCGCCGGATGGCTGCGCAAGAACCGTCCCAGCGACATCCACCTGTAAGGGGAGAGAGACCATGAAACTGCTCAAGCTCGTCCCCGACGACACCAACATCCAGTTCCTCAAATGGCGCGTCCCGTTCTTCGTTTTCAGCCTGTTCCTGATCCTGGGAAGCTGGACGCTGGTGGCGGTCAACGGCCTCAATTACGGAGTCGATTTCGCGGGTGGCCAGGAAATCCGCGTCACCTTCGTGGGCGAGGCGGAAGCCCCGGTCGCGGAGATCCGCGAGACGGTCGATGCGCTGCCCGCGGTCGAGAACCCGATCATCCAGCGCTTCGGCGAACCCAACCAGGTCTCGATCCGCGTCGCGCTGCCCGACGAGGCCGAAGGCGATCCGGAATTCGCCAATCGCATGACCGAGGACATCACCGCGGCGCTCGAGGCCGATCATCCCCAATTGCGCATCGATGGCGTCGATTCGGTCTCGGGCAAGGTCTCGGGCGAGTTCCGCAGCGACGCCGCCTTCGCGCTGCTCGCGGCGATGATCGCGGTGGCGATCTACATCTGGATCCGCTTCGAATGGCAATTCGGGGTCGGGGCGCTGTTCGCGCTGGTCCACGACGTGTCGGTCGCGCTGGGCCTGTTCGCGCTGTTCCAGCTCGAGTTCAGCCTCCAGATCATCGCCGCGATCCTCGCGATCATCGGCTACTCGCTCAACGACACGATCGTGGTTTATGACCGGATCCGCGAGAATCTGAAGAAATACCGCAAGATGCCGCTGCCAGAACTGCTCGATCTGTCGGTCAACGAGACGCTGGCGCGCACCGTGATGACCAGCCTGACGCTGCTGGTCGCGCTGCTGCCGTTGTTGTTCTTCGGCCCTGCCAGCCTGTTCGGCCTGGTCGCGGCGATCACCGTCGGGCTTGGCGTCGGCACCTACAGTTCGGTCTATCTGGCTGCGCCGCTGCTGATCTGGATGGGGGTGACCTCGAAGAGCTTCGTCCCCGATGAAACCGCCACCGACAAACAGGACCGCGCCGCGCGCGGCGAGGTCTGAGAACCCGGTCGGCGGGATCCTCGACGGGGTCTAGCCGGCGGTTCCGGGCAGACGGTCGTAATAGGCCGCAAGCGCGCGGGCGTTCTCGGTCCAGCCGAAACGCTCTACCGTTGCCGCCACGGCCTGGCGGTCGCGGGGTTGGGCGAGCACGCGGGCCACGCCTTCGCGCACCGCTTGCGTCTCGCGCGCGACCAGCACGCCCGCAACGGGATCGCTCACCAGTTCGCGCGCGCCGCCGACATCGGTGATCACCAGCGGGGTGCCGCAAGCCAGCGCCTCGACCCAAGCGTTGGCGAGCCCTTCGCTGGCGGAGGGAAGCACCATCGCGTCGCAGGCCGAGAGCACCAGCGGCAGCATGTCGTGGTCGAGCAAGCCGAGAAAATGAACCCGCTCGGCCACGCCCAGTTCCGCCGCCAGCGCTCGCAGCCTGGGCTCGTCCTCGCCCTTGCCGACCAGCAGCAGCCGCGCCCCTTGCAGGTCGGCGGGGAGGCCGGCCAGCGCGCGGATCACCAGCTGCTGTCCTTTACGCGGGATCAGCGCGCCGACGCTGACCAGCAGCGGCTCCGCGAATCCCAGCGGCAAATCGAGTTCTTTGGCCAGCCGCGGGCGCAGGCGGGTGTGGTCGAGCGGCCGGAAGCGGTCGCGATCGAGCCCGGTGTAATGCGCCGCGATCTTCTCGCGAGGCAGGCCCAGCGCGGTCATGTCGCTGGCCAGCGCTTCGCACACCGCCAGCAGCCCTGCTGCGGCCTCGCCCGCCTCGAGCATGGCAGCGCGGGCGTAGGATTTGCCGCCCCAGTAATGAATATCCGCGCCCCGGGCCTTGATCGACAGCGGCAGATCGAGCGCGCGAGCGACGCGCAGCGCCGCCGGTCCGTCGGGATAGAAGAATTGCGCATCGACCAGATCGAAGGGCTTCTCGCGGTGCAGCCGCCTGGCCAGCGGGATCGCCGCGCCCGCAATGGCGCGGGGGTTGAGACGCCCGCCGATCCCCGGCAGCAGGCGAAAGGTGGGGCGGTGGACCGGGACGCCGTGCTCGATGCCGTCGACGGCTGCGGCGGCCTTGGCGCGATATCGGCCCAGCGCGAGCGGCGCGACGCCGATCGGGTTGATCACGGTCACCTCCCAGTCGGTCTCGCGCTGCAGCGCCTCGAGCGAGCGCGCGACGAAGGTGCCGAACCGGGGCTGGGCGCCGTTGGGGTAGAGCGTCGATAGCGAGAGGACGCGTGGCATCAGAGGCGCCGCACCAGCATCTCGGCGACCGCAATCCAGGCGGGATCGCTGACGACTTCCTGCTTCTGCCCATGGCCGGGCGGGAGAATGCCGACCATCTTGCCCTGGCGGTCGATCAGCCGCCCGAAGGCGAAGCGGCCGTGTTTGCGTGGGACCAGAACGTCGCGGTTGATTGCGCGCGCCGCCTCCTCGGGGGCGAGCTGGCGCAGCCACAGCTGATCGCCGGGGCGGTATTCGCCATGCGGATAGGCGATCTCGAGCACCACCAGCGGCGCCTCGCCGCCCAGCTCGGTTGCGAGCAGGGCATCGCGCGATTGAGGCAGCGCCTCGGCGCCATTCGCAGCCAGCACCGCGACGGTCTGCGGGGGCGCGGAACCCTCTGAGCGGACCAGCATTTCGGGTTCGACCTCCAGCGCGGTCGCGATCCGCTCCATCCATTTGAGCGATAGATTGCGCATCCCCGTCTCGAGTCGCCCGACCGTCTGCGGCGTTGTCGGCGGGACGCAGGCTTGCGCGACATCGGCCAGCGTCCAGCCCTTCTGTTTGCGGATATCGCGGATGCGGTTGATCATCGGGGGGCTTTCTCTAACCGATATGGTTTTTCGGCTTTCCTACAGGAACCGGAACAACGCAAGGCCTCCCTCGCTCTAGTGGAGGCTCCCTGCATGAAACGTCAATTGATCGAACGCGAACTCACGCCGGAAGGTCCCCGCCGCGCCGACGGTCCGCGTCACCGCACCCGGCGCTCGGTCACCGTCAATCTCGCCGAATCGCCGCTGACCTGGCTGCACTCGCGCGGCTATCTCGACGACCGGCAATTGGCGGGCGGCGAGCAATTGCGGCGCGACTACGAACGCGCGCAACTCGCGCCCAGCGTGACGATGCGCTGGGACCCGGTTCGCGCGCGCACCACCGGCGATACCGGCCTCACCGGCGCCGAACGCCAGATCGCCGCCAAGGCGCGGTTCCACGGCGCGCTGGCGCAGGCCGGCGGGGGCCTGCAGGACGTGCTGTGGCGCGTGATCTGCGCTGGCGAGACGATCCCGGCGGCGGAAAAGGCGCTCGAATGGCCCGCGCGCAGCGGCAAGCTGGTGCTCCGCCTCGCGCTCGACCGGGTCGCCGACTTCTACCGCCTCACATGAGGCGCCCGGATGTGCTTCATCAACTTGCGCCGCGATCCGCGCCCGCCACCGGCTCCGAGACCGCCGCGCGCAATTCGGGCAGCACCTCGGTCTCGAACCACGGATTCTTGCGCATCCAGATCGTGCTCCGCCAGGCGGGGTGGGGCAGGGGGAAGGCATCCGGCAGAAAGCTGCGGAATTCGCGCACCCGCTCGGTCATCGACCATTTGCGGTGTTCGGGGAGGTAGTGAGCCTGCGCATGCATCCCGACCAGCAGCGTCAGCCGCTTGGCGGGAAGGACTTCGAGCACGCGCCCGTGCCATTGGGCTGCGCATTCGCGGCGCGGAGGCTTGTCGCCCCCGCTGGCCTTGCCCGGATAGCAGAACCCCATCGGCACCAGCGCCACCCGCGCGGGATCGTACATCTCGTCCTTGCTCAGCCCGGTCCACTCGCGCAGCCGGTCGCCACTGGCATCGTCCCAGGGAATCCCGCTCTCATGGACCTTCGATCCCGGCGCCTGGCCTATGATCAGCAGCCGCGCCGTCGCCGAAAACCCCACCACCGGGCGCACCCCATGCGGCAGGTGCTGCCCGCAAAGCCGGCACCCGGCGATCTCGCGCCGCAGCGCCTCGCTCACCCCTCGACCCGTTCGGCCAGCGTCAGCCAGCGCTCTTCCGCCGCATCCTTCTCGGCGCGGGCGTTCTCGATCCCCTGCGAGATATTGGCGAATTTCTGCGGATCGGCGGAGAACAGGTCGGGATCGGCGAGGATCGCCTCACCCTTGGCGATCGCGCTTTCCAACTCCTCGATCCGCGCGGGCAGCAACTCGTAATCGCGCTGGTCCTTGTAGGTCAGCTTGTCGGACTTCGGCGGCGGCGGAGCCTTGGCGGCGGGCTTGCTCGCCGCAGCCGCATCGCTCTTCCTGCCGGCCACCGGTTCGCGGCGCTTGCGCTGCCAGTCCTCGTAGCCGCCCGCGACCACATCGACCTGGCCGGTGCCGTCGAGCCCCAGCGTCAGCGTCACCGTGCGGTCGAGGAAGTCGCGATCGTGGCTCACCAGCAGCACGGTGCCCTCGTAGTCCGAGATCACCTCCTGCAGCAGGTCGAGCGTCTCGAGGTCGAGATCGTTGGTCGGTTCGTCGAGCACCAGCAGATTGCTGGCCTTGGCGAATTCGCGCGCCAGCAGCAGCCGCGAACGCTCGCCGCCCGAGAGGATGCCGACCCTGGTGTCGACCATCTTGGGATCGAACAGGAAGTCCTTGAGATAGGCGAGCACATGCTTGCGCACCCCGCGCACGTCGATCCAGTCGCCGCCTTCGGCGAGCACCTCGCGCACCGTCTTGTCGGGGGCCATGAGGCTGCGCTGCTGGTCGATCATCACCCCGGTCAGCGTCTTGGCAATCTCGACGCTGCCGGTATCGGGTTCGAGTTCGCCGGTCAGCATCCTGAGCAGCGTGGTCTTGCCCGCGCCGTTGGAGCCGACGATCCCGATCCGGTCGCCACGCTGGATCCGCAGGCTGAAGGGCTTGATGATCGCCCGTCCGTCGTAGCTCTTGGAGATGTCTTCCGCGGTGATGACGGCCTTGGACTTGAACTCGGTCTCCGTCGCCAGCTTGAGCTTCGCGGTGCCCGCGCCGGACACCATCGAGGCGCGCGCGGCGCGCATCTGGTGGAGTTTTTCCAGCCGCCCCTGGTTGCGTTTGCGCCGCGCGGTCACCCCGCGTTCGAGCCAATGCGCCTCCAGCTTGAGCTTGGCGTCGAGCCGGTCGGCATTGCGCGCCTCTTCGGCATAGACCTGTTCTTCCCAGGCCTCGTAGCCGCCGAAACCGATCTCCTTGCGCCGCAGCCCGCCGCGGTCGAGCCACAGCGTCGTGCGGGTCAGCCGCTTGAGGAAGGTGCGGTCGTGGCTGATCACCACGAAGGCGCCGGTGTAGCGATCGAGATAATCCTCGAGCCAGTCGATCGCGGCGAGGTCGAGATGGTTGGTCGGCTCGTCGAGCAGCAGCAGGTCGGGATCCTGCGCCAGCGCGCGGGCGATCGCCGCTCGCCGCCTCTCGCCGCCGCTGGCGCCCCTGGTCGCGGTCGTCATGTCGATCCCGAGCTGGCCGGCGATGGCATCGATCTCGTACTCGGCGGGAGCGTCTTCGCCGGAGAGCGCCCAGTCCATCAGCGTCGCGTGTCCGGCGACGGCCGGGTCCTGTTCGAGCACCACGATCCGGGTGCCGGGCTTGACCTTGCGCAGGCCGCGATCGGCCTCGATCCTGTCGTCGATCAGCTTGAACAAAGTGGTCTTGCCCGCGCCGTTGCGACCGATCAGCGCGATCCGGTCGCGCGCGCCGATATGGAGGTCGAGCCCGCCGGTCTCGGGCGCGCCGAACAGCCAGCGACCGCCCTGTTGAAGACCGAGACCTTCCCAGCTGAGGATCGGAGGTTGCGCCATGGGACGCGCGAGGTAGGCGTTGCCCGCGCATGCGACAAGTCCAATCTCCGGGGCCTCGCCTCGACGGGCCCGACTCGCGTTCAGCCTGCGTGCAGCGGTACAGGCGAGAAGAAGAAGATGCGGAACAACTCGCCTCTCGTTCGCTTGTTCGAGCGAGGCAGTCGAGGGGCTTGCCACCAAGGAGAACACAATGCTTCGATACGCAATTCCTCTGGCCGCCGTGGCGGCCATCGCGGTTCCGGCTTCCGCGGCCGAAATCCAGATCGCCAGCCAGGGACCGGTGGTCGAACTGTCGGTCAATGAAGTCGTCCGCAGCGCGCCCGATGTGGCGCAGGTCGGCGCCGGTGTGACCACCCGCGCGGCCACCGCACGCGAAGCGCTGACGCAGAATTCGCAGGCGATGGACCGGATCGTCGCCCGGCTGCGCCAGCTCGGCATCGCGGGCGAGGACATCCAGACCAGCAATTTCAATCTCAGCCCGCAATACGACTACAACCAGCAGAGCGGGGAACAGGTGTTCCGCGGCTACAATGTGAGCAATCAGGTGCAGGTGAAACTGCGCGATCTGCCGCGGGCCGGGGAAATCCTCGACGCGCTCGTGAATGCCGGCGCCAACACGATCTACGGGCCGAACTTCATGATCGAGGACGACGAGGCAGCCAAGGCCGAAGCGCGCGCGCAGGCGTTCGCGCGCGGTCGCCGGATGGCCGAGGACTATGCCCGGGTGGCCGGATACTCTTCGGTTCGGTTGCTCGAGATCTCCGAAAGCGTGCAGAACCATGGACCGATGCCGCAACCGATGATGGCGCGCGCGGCGATGGATTCGGGCGAATCCGCCCCGCCGATCGAGCCGGGCCAGGTCGGCACCGGAGTTAGCATCACGGTCAAATACGAGATGGGCCGCTAACCGGACCAAGCCAACAGGTGCCAAATGGGGGCGAGGGGACATTCAGTCCTTGTTCAATGGCTTGGGCCCAATCATCCCATCCATCATGAAACATCTCCTCGCCTCCCTGGCCGCTGCCGGTCTCGCCCTTTGTGCCCATGCTCCGGCTGTCGCCCAGCAGAATTCGGATCAGGGCGAGGCCCGCAAGGAAATGCGCGCCGGGAACGTCCTGTCCCTGCGCGAGATCGAGGCGCGGATCCTGCCGACGATGCGCGATGCCGAATATCTGGGTCCCGCCTATGATTCGACCGCGATGGCCTATCGGCTCAAGTTCATCCGCGATGGAAGGGTGATGTTCGTCGATGTCGATGCGCGCACCGGGCGGGTCATCCGGCGCAGCCGCTAGAAACCTGCGCCAACTTGACGCGTTCCTGCAGATGAACGACATCTCCGGCGCGCTCCGATACCGGGGCGGCCAAGCGCGAACAGGGATAGGAATTGTATGCGGCTCCTGATTGTCGAGGACGAGCCGACCCTCGGCCAACAATTGAAATCGACGCTCGAACAGAACGGCTATGCGGTCGATCTCTCGACCGATGGCGAAGACGGCCATTTCATGGGCTCGACCGAAGATTACGACGCCGTGATCCTCGATCTGGGCCTGCCCGAGATCGACGGGCTTTCGGTGCTCGGCATGTGGCGCAAGGAAGGGCGGACCTTTCCGGTGCTGGTGCTCACCGCGCGCGACAGCTGGTCCGACAAGGTCGCCGGGCTCGATGCGGGCGCCGACGATTACCTCGCCAAGCCGTTCCAGACCGAGGAACTGATCGCCCGGCTGCGCGCGCTGATCCGCCGCGCCTCGGGCAATACGTCGAGCGAGCTTACTGCGGGTGATGTCCGGCTGGACACCCGTTCGGGCCGGGTCACGCTCAAGGGCGAGCCGGTCAAGCTCACCGCGCAGGAATACAAGCTGCTGAGCTATCTCATCCATCACAAGGGCAAGGTGGTCAGCCGGACCGAGCTGATCGAGCATATCTACGATCAGGATTTCGACCGCGACTCCAACACCATCGAGGTCTTCGTCACCCGTATCCGCAAGAAGCTGGGCGCAGAAGTCATCACAACGATCCGTGGCCTTGGCTACTCACTCGACGATCCCGACGACGCCCCCCGCGCCTGATCCCGATCGTGCGGGCGCTTCCCCGGCCGAGCCGGCGGGGGAAGCGCGCAACCCCGTGACGGTAGGCAAGGCGGTGGGCGGCAAGCGCAGCCTCGCCAGCCGGATGATGGCGATCGCCGCAGGCTGGATCCTCGTGCTGCTGCTCGCCGGCGGTTTCGCGCTCGACCGGACGCTGACCTCGCTGGTCGAGCGCAATTTCGACGATCAGCTCGAATATGTGATGAACGCGCTGGTCTCCTCCGCCGAGATCGATCCCTTCGGCGACGTCTATTTCTACCGGCGGTTGGGCGATCAGCGCTTCCTTGAACCGAACAGCGGCGTCTATTGGCAGATTCGCGGCGAGGGTCAGGAGGATTACCCCAGCCGCAGCCTGTGGGATCGCAGCCTCGAGGTGCGCGGCAGCGATCCCGGGCACGAGCTCGTCATCTACGATTCGGAACAATTTCCGAACGAACCGCTGCGGGTGGCGGAACGTGCGGTCTATCTGCCCGACAGCGACACCCGCTGGTGGTTCACCGTGGCCGCCAGCCGCGGAGAACTGGACGCCCAGATCGGCGAGATTCGCGCGATCCTGTTGTGGAGTTTCGCGCTGCTGGGGCTGGGGCTGTTCGCGATGGCGGTGCTGCAGAACTGGGTCGGGCTGGGCCCCCTGCGCCGGGTTCGCGCGGCGATCCAGCAGATGCGCAGCACCGGGGTCAACCGGATCGACGAGCCGCTTCCGCTCGAGGTCCAGCCGTTGGTGGAGGAGCTCAATGCGCTGCTCGCCCATTCGGCCAAGCAGGCGGAGGAAGCGCGCACCCATGCGGGCAATCTCGCCCATGCGCTCAAGACCCCGCTGACCGTGCTGACCAATGCCGCCACCGCGCGCGCCGAGGATCTCGCCGACACCACCATCCGCGAGGCGCGCACCATGCAGCGCCATGTCGATCATCACCTCGCCCGCGCGCGCGCGGTGGGTCGCAGGGCGGTCGGGCTGGCGCGCACCCCGGTGTGGGAGAGCGCCGAGGCGGTCCGCCGGGCGGTCGAACGGCTCTATCCGGGCACCCGCTTCGACATCGACGGCAATCGCGATGCGCAGGTCGCCATCGAACGCCAGGACCTCGACGAGATTCTCGGCAATCTGATCGAGAATGCGGCCAAATACGGCGGTGGCAGCGTCTTCGCGACGATCGATGCCGAGCCCGAGGAGGAACTGTGCGTGATCTGGGTCGAGGACGATGGGGTCGGCATCCCCGAGGCCGACCGAATCAGCATCTTCGATCGCGGGGCGCGGCTCGACACCGGCAAGCCCGGCACCGGCCTGGGGCTGGCGATCGTCCGCGATGTCGCCGAGATCTATGGCGGCGAGGTGGAGCTCGGCGAAAGCGAGGATCTGGGCGGGCTGCTGGTGCGGCTCAGCCTGCCGCGCGCGAATAGCCTTCCGGCGAAGTGATCCCGGAGCAAGTCACCGCCATGAGGGCACCAGGCGGTCCCGACATCTCTTCGGGATTTTCCTGAGCCAAAACGAAAACGGGGCCGGAAAACCGACCCCGTCTCGTATTCGTATCCGATGCAGCGATCAGGGGCTGACGGGTTCGTCCTGGCCACCGACCGCGATGCCGATGCCAAGCGCGAGGATCGCGAACAGCACGGCCACGGTGGCGCCGCCGCCGCCGATTTCGCTCTCGCCTTCGACCGGCGCGCTGACGCGCTCGGCAGCGAAGGCTGCCGGAGTGATTGCGAGACTGACGGCCGATACGGCCAAGGCTGCTTTACCGAACTTCATAATCAACTCCCCTTTGATGACGTGTTGCGGCAAGTCTTAGTTACCCACCGCGCAGGACTCAAGGCCATTGGTGGCCCGAAGGCTCCATTCTGTCGCAATCGGGTCAGAATAGCTGCATTTTGGCCACAAACAACAGCGCGCCGTTCACGATCTTTCCGACCGATCGCCGTTGCGCGCCTTCTCGTGATGGCGGATCACCTCCTCGATCACGAAGCGGATGAACTTTTCGCTGAATTCGGGATCGAGATCGGATTCCTCCGCCAGCCGCCGCAGCCGCGCGATCTGCTCCTTCTCGCGCGCCGGGTCGGCGGGAGGTAATGTCGCGCCGGCCTTGTAGGCGCCCACCGCCTGGGTGATCCGGAACCGTTCGGCGAGGATGTGAACCAGCGCGGCGTCGATATTGTCGATGCTCTTGCGATAGCCGGCCAGCACCGCGTCTTCGCGCGGTTCGGCGGGCTTTGCAGCGGCGGCTTGCTGGGAGATCCGATCGGTCATGGCGGCGAGGCTAGCAGCAAATCGCGGCTTGCCAAGCTTGCCCGCGCAGAGCATGGCGCGCAGCGCAATGAGCGCCGATATCGTCCCCATTTCGCGCAAGCAATCGCCTGCTCCCTCGCTCGATCCCATGCTGGCGCTGACCGCGCCGGGGATGAACGCGGTCAATGCGGTCATCCTCGACCGGATGCAGAGCGAGATTCCGCTGATCCCGGCGCTGGCGGGCCATCTCATCTCGGGCGGCGGCAAGCGGCTGCGCCCGATGCTCACGCTCGCGGGAGCCGAACTGGTCGGCTATCAGGGCTCGCGGCATTACAAGCTCGCCGCCTCGGTCGAATTCATCCACACCGCCACGCTGCTCCACGACGACGTCGTCGACGGCAGCGAAATGCGGCGCGGCAAGACCGCCGCCAACATCATCTTCGGCAATCCGGCGACCGTGCTGGTCGGCGATTTCCTGTTCAGCCGCAGCTTCGAACTGATGACCGAGGACGGCAGCCTCAGGGTGCTCAAGATTCTCTCGGGCGCCAGCGCGATCATCGCCGAGGGCGAAGTCGACCAGCTCACCGCGCAGCGCAAGATCGGCACCAGCGAGGAACGCTACCTCCAGATCATCCGCGCCAAGACTGCGGCGCTGTTCGCCGCCGCCAGCCGGATCGCAGCGGTGGTGGCCGAATGCGACGACGACCAGGAACGCGCGCTCGATGAATACGGCCGCAATCTGGGGGTCGCTTTCCAGCTGGTCGACGATGCGATCGATTACGATTCCGACGCCGCGGCGATGGGGAAGGATCGCGGCGACGATTTCCGCGAGGGCAAGATGACGCTCCCGGTGATCCTCGCCTACGCCCGCGGCAGCGAGGAAGAGCGCAGCTTCTGGCGCGACGCGATCTCGGGCATCAAGAGCAGCGATGCCGATCTCGATCACGCCTGTTCGCTGATCGCCCGCCACGGCGCGGTGGAAGACACCCGCGCCCGCGCCCGCCACTTCGCCGACCGCGCGATCGATGCGCTCTCGATCTTCCCCGATGGCAAGGCCCGCCAGGCGATGACCGAGGCGGCGCGCTTCGCGGTGGCGCGGGGGTATTGAAACACTCGTCACCCTGAACTCGGTTGTGCTGTGCACAGCTTCGCTTCCAGGATCCATCCATCCTCGCAGACCCGGTTCGAAGAGGAAGAATGGATGCTGAAACAAGTTCAGCATGACAAAGGTGATTGAGTGAGCGCCGACCTCCCCATCCACGCCGTGCTGCCCGAGCTGCTCGCGACGCTCCGCGAGCAAACCGCCGCGGTGCTGGTCGCGCCGCCGGGGGCGGGCAAGACCACGGCGGTGGCGCCCGCGCTGCTGGGCGAGCCCTGGTGCGGCGGCCAGATCATTCTCACCTCGCCGCGCCGGGTGGCGGCGCGTGCCGCGGCGGAGCGGATGGCGCAGCTGCTGGGCGAAAGCCCGGGCGAGACGGTGGGCTATCTCACCCGGCTCGACAGCAGGACCTCGGCGCGGACCCGCATTCTGGTCATGACCGAGGCGATCTTCGTCAACCGGCTGCTCGACGATCCCGAGCTGGAGGGCGTCTCCGCGGTGCTGTTCGACGAGGCGCACGAGCGCCATCTCGACAGCGATCTGGGCCTCGCGCTGGCGCTGGAAAGCCGCGCGGCGTTGCGCGAGGACCTGCGCGTGCTGGTGATGTCGGCGACGATCGATGGCGCGCGCTTTGCCGAATTGCTGGGCGAGGGCGCCCGCACTATCGCGAGCGAAGGGCGCGCCTATCCGCTGCGAATCCGGTGGCTCGGCTCCTCGCCGCAGATGCGTGTCGAGGATGCCATGGCGCAGGCGGTCCTGACCGCCTGGCGCGAGGAAGAGGGCGATATCCTCGCCTTCCTGCCCGGCGTGGGCGAGATCGAGCGTGTCCGCGAGCGGCTCGAGGCGCGGCTGCCCGACGTCCCGATCCTCCCGCTTCACGGTCAGGTCGAACCCGCCATGCAGCGCGGCGCGATCCGCCGCGATCCGCAGGGCAGGCGCCGGATCGTGCTCGCCAGCGCCATTGCCGAAACCTCGATCACGCTCGAGGGTGTCTCGGTGGTGGTCGATTCCGGCCTGTCGCGCCGCGCCGAACATGATCGCGCCGCCGGCACCACCCATCTGGTCACCCACCGCGCCAGCCAGGCCGCCGCCACCCAGCGCGCGGGCCGCGCGGCGCGGCAGGGGCCGGGTGTCGCCTATCGTCTGTGGGAGGAGGGCGGTCACAAGGGCCGTCCGCGCTTTGACCCGCCCGAAATCGAGACCGCCGATCTGGCGCCGTTGGTGCTCAAGACTGCCTTGTGGGGCAGCGGCGATCCCGCCGCGCTGCCCTGGCTCGATGGGCCGCCCGAAGCCTCGCTCGGTGCCGCGCGTCAGAAGCTCGAGGGGCTGGGCGCGCTCCACCTCGATGGCAGGATCACGCCGCGCGGCCGGAAGCTAGCCGAACTGGCGCTCGACCCGGCGCAGGCGGCGATGGTGCTGTTCGGCGCGGAACACGGCGCGGCGCGCGAGGCGGCACGGATCGCCGTGCTGCTGCAGGAACGCAATCTGGGTGGGCGCGGCGAGGATTTGGCGGGCAGGCTGCAGCGCTGGAACGCTGATCGCTCGCCGAAATCCGAGGCGAGCCGAAAGTTGGCGGAGCGCTGGGCGGAACGGGCGCGGGGCCTGGTGAACGGCAAGGATGAGCGCGAAGCCGTCCCGCACGCCATCCTGCTGGCCGCCGGAATGCCCGACACCATTGCGCGACGCCGCGACGCTTCGGGGGAGCACTGGCTTGCCGCAGGCGGGCGCGGCTTCGTGCTCGATCCGGCCAGCCCGCTGGCGCGGCAGGACTGGCTCGCGATCGGCGATGCCCAGGGGCAGGCGAAGGGCGCGCGGATCACCTCCGCGTTGCCGCTTGAGGAGTCCGATCTGGAGTGCTGGATGCCCGACAGGATCGAACGCCGCCAGGTGCTCAATTGGAACGAAAGCGCGGCGCGGGTCGAGGCGCGGATCGAACGCCGCCTCGGCGCGATCACTCTGGCCACTGGGTCGGACCCGTCGCCAGACATGGCTGCGATTACGGATATCCTTGTGGAAAAAGCTGTCGAGAAGCTGGGGGAAGTGCTCCCGCCCGCGCTGCTGGCGCGGGCGCGCCACGCCGGGATCGACGCGCTTTCGCCCGAAAATCTCGCGCAAAGCGCGGAGCAATGGCTCGCGCCGCTGCTCGCCGGGCGCCGCGATCTCGATCTGGCAGCGGGCAAATTGGCCGAAGCAGCGGTGGGCCTGCTCGATTGGGACACGCGCCAGCGGCTGGACCTTCTGGCCCCGCGCGCCTTCACCTCGCCCGCGGGGAGCACGCACGAGATCGACTATGCCGGCGACGATGCCCCCAGCACCGAAGTCCGGGTGCAGGCGCTGTTCGGGCTCGAGCGCCATCCGATGATCGGCCCAAAGGAGGGCGGCGTACCGCTGCTGCTCAAGCTCACCAGCCCCGCGGGACGCCCGCTGCAGGCGACCCGCGATCTTCCCGGGTTCTGGCGCGGCAGCTGGGCCGACGTGCGCAAGGAGATGAAGGGCCGCTACCCCAAACACCGCTGGCCCGAACGGCCATGGACCGAAGCGCCCAGCCTCAAGACCAAGAATGCCTTTTCCAAATCGCCGCGCTGAATTAGAGGCTTCCCCATGGCAGCCCGAATCTATCAACGTCCCAAGAACGCGATGCAGTCCGGCAAGGCGCGGATCGACGAATGGGTGCTCGAATTCGAGCAGAGTGAAGCCCGCCATGCCGATCCGCTGATGGGCTGGACCGGCAGCGGCGACACGCAGGCTCAGGTCGTGCTCACCTTCGATTCCTGCGACGAGGCGAAGGCCTATGCCGCCAAGCACGGGATTACCGCGCGCATCCACGCGACCCCGCCGCGCCATCTCAAGCTGCAGGCCTACGCGGACAATTTCAACTAGGCTTTGCGTTGCCCGCGAGGGCAGGCGCTGGAGTGCCGCGTCGCTTCGCTCCTCGCAATGACGAGGATTCGGCCACGGGTCGAAACCCACAATTCGTCATTGCGAGCCGCCGCAGGCGGCGTGGCAATCCATGGGTGGAGCTTTCCGCCTTCACGACGGCGGTGACGACCGCCAACGCCGCGCCATGGATTGCTTCGTCGCTGCGCTCCTCGCAATGACGATGCGGAGGGGGCGATTACCAAGCCACCACACGAAAAACTTGAACCCCCGCGACTTCCCCGCCATATGGCGCTCCGGGAGTCGGGTGGACGTTTGCGTTCGCTCACCGGGTCAGGTCCGGAAGGAAGCAGCCCAGGTGAATTGCGACGGGTCGCTCGGCTCCTTTTCCACCAATCGCCAGCATGACAAACGCCCGCGCACGCCCTAGCTAGGGTGGATGGGTGATTCACCGGACAATCCAGACCGCCTGCCGTGGGAGAGCGATCCCGCACCCGACTCCGAGGAGGCACTGCCAAGCGCTGCCGAGCTCGAGCAGGCGGGGCAGGAAGCGCTGTTCGGCGCGCCGGATTCCGCGTCCACGCCAGCCCCGGCAGAGAAACCTGTCGACAAGCCCGCTCCGGCCCCGACACCCCCAGTCTCTGCACCCGCCGCCACACCCGTTCCCGACGCGCCCGCGCAGCCCTATCGCGTGCTCGCGCGCAAATACCGCCCGCAAACCTTTTCCGAGCTGATCGGGCAGGAGCCCATGGTCCGCACGCTGGCCAACGCCATCGCGCGCGACCGGCTGGCGCATGCCTTTTTGATGACCGGCGTGCGCGGGGTCGGCAAGACCTCGACTGCGCGGCTGATCGCCAAGGCGCTCAACTGCATCGGCCCCGACGGGACCGGCGGCCCCACCATCGATCCCTGCGGCGTCTGCGAACCCTGCGTCGCCATCGCCGAGGGGCGCCATATCGACGTGATCGAGATGGACGCCGCCAGCCATACAGGCGTCGACGACGTCCGCGAGATCATCGAGGCGGTGCGCTATTCCGCGGTCAGCGCGCGCTACAAGATCTACATCGTCGACGAAGTCCACATGCTCTCGCGCAACGCCTTCAACGCGTTGCTCAAGACGCTCGAGGAACCGCCCGCGCATGTGAAATTCCTCTTCGCCACCACCGAGGTGGAAAAGCTCCCCGTCACCGTGCTCAGCCGCACCCAGCGCTTCGACCTGCGCCGGATCCCCGCCGAGATGCTGCAGGAGCATTTCGGCCAGATATGCATCAAGGAAGGCGTCGAGGCCGATGCCGAGGCGCTGTCGATCATCGCCAATGCCGCCGAGGGTTCGGTGCGCGACGGGCTCTCGATTCTCGATCAGGCGATCGCGCATGCCGATATGGACAGCGCAGGCCGGGTCACCGCCGAGCGGGTCCGTTCGATGCTCGGGCTCGCCGACAAGAGCGCGCAGCGAAGGTTGCTGGCGCATCTGCTGGCGGGCGAGGGCAAGGAACTGCTGGCGGGCATCGACGAGCAATACGCGCTCGGGGTCGAGCCGCTGGCGATGCTGCGCTCGCTGATGGATATCGTCCACCGCGTCACCGTGGCGCAGGTCTCGGGGGGCGAGGTCGATGCGCTGTCCGGCGAGGAACGCGCACAGCTGGGCGAATGGGCCGCTGC
This sequence comes from Qipengyuania benthica, assembly GCF_030717865.1. Taxonomy (NCBI): domain Bacteria; kingdom Pseudomonadati; phylum Pseudomonadota; class Alphaproteobacteria; order Sphingomonadales; family Erythrobacteraceae; genus Qipengyuania; species Qipengyuania benthica. The sequence goes on from NZ_JAVAIL010000002.1 coordinate 34,052, forward strand.
GATTCCTCCGGCGCAGCTCCACCGGCTGTGGCAATTGCTGCTCAAGGGATACGACGAGGTGCGCCAGGCGCCCGACCCGCTGGTCTCGGCGCGGATGGCGCTGCTGCGCGCGCTGCATGCGCAGGAACTGCCCGATCCGGGTCGGCTGGCGCGGCTGATCGAGGATGCCGCGACGCGCGCTCCGGCAGCGCCTGCCAGCGATAGCAGCCCCGCCGCCGATGCTCCCGCCGCCACCGCGATCCAATGGGAAGACCTCGTCGCAAAGGTCGAGGCCGGCGGGCAGCATCTCGCCGCCGGGATCATGCGGTTGCAGATCCGCCCGATCGCGGTCGAGGACGGGCTGCTGCGCTACTCGCGCGCCGCGCTGTTCCGCGACGATATCGCCCCGACCCTGCGCGAGGCGCTCGCCGCGATCACCGGCAAGCGCTGGCTGCTCGAGGAAGTCCCCGACGGCGAGGGCGGCCACGAGGCCGCGCCTTCGATCGCCGAGCGCGAGGAAGCCGCGCAGCAGAGCGCGGAAACCGAAGCGCGCGCGCATCCGTTGGTACAGGCCGCCTTCGCCGCCTTCCCCGGTGCGGAAATCATCGCCGACCGCGACAAACCGCCGGTCGGCCTGCAGGAATGGAGACAAAAAGCATGAAGTCGATGGAAGAAATGCTCGCCGCCGCGCAGAAAGCGGCCGAAACCATCCAGACCCAGATGGGCGAGGCGCAGGCCAAGCTCGACACGATCGAGGTCGAGGGCAGCGCCGGCGGCGGCCTGGTCAAGGTCCGCGCCACCGCGCGCGGCCGCATCCTCGGAGTCGCGATCGACGACAGCCTGATGAAGGTCGAGGAAAAGCAGATGGTCGAGGATCTGGTCACCGCCGCCTTCAACGACGCGCGCGACAAGGCCGACCGCCGCGCCGCCACCGAGATGGAAGGCATCCAGTCGGGCATGGGCCTGCCGCCCGGGTTCAACTTCCCCGGCATGGGGTAGGCAGCTACTTCCTAGTTTCGTCATGCTGAACTTGATTCAGCATCCATCTCTGCGCTTGGTACCTCCGGCGCAGGCGGAGGAATGGACCCTGAAACGAGTTCAGGGTGACGAATGGCGGGGGAGGGACGAAGGAACCAGAGCGCGCGCGACCACCCCCCGCAAACCCCCTACAGCCTGCGCCCGTTCCGTGTTATCCGTGGCAAAACACAACCAATCGGAGAGGCAGTCATGGCAACCGTGATGAACGACAATTCCACCGGCCCACAATCCGGCAGCGACGCCGATATCCGCGCGCAGGTCAGCGACGAGGAATGGGCGGTCCGCGTCGATCTCGCCGCGGCTTACCGGCTGGTCGCGCTATATGGCTGGGACGATCTCATCTTCACCCATCTCTCCGCCCGCGTGCCGGGACCCGAGCATCATTTCCTGATCAACCCCTACGACATGATGTTCGAGGAGATCACCGCCTCGAGCCTGGTCAAGATCGATGTCGACGGCCAGCCGGTGATCCCGACTGCGCATCCGGTCAATCCGGCGGGCTTCACCATCCATTCCGCGCTGCACATGAATTGCGACGATGCCCATGCGGTGATGCATCTGCACACGCCCGCGGGCCAGGCGGTCAGCGCCATGGCCGACGGGTTGCTCGAGCACACCCAGACCGGGATGATCGCGCGCAGCGACATCGCCTATCACGAATACGAGGGCATCGCGACCGACCTCGAGGAGCGCGAGCGGCTGGTCGCGGACATGGGCGACAAGCACGTCATGATCCTGCGCAACCACGGCACGCTGGCGATCGGCAAGAGCGTGGGCGAATGCTTCCTGCGGCTCTATTTCCTCGAACGCGCCTGCGATGCGCAGGTCAAGATGCTCTCCGCCGGGCGCGACGGCCTGCACAATCCGCCGCAGGGCACGCCCGAAAAGGTCAAGTCGCAAACCCCGCCCGCCGGCATCGGCGCGATCGCCAACGCGCTCGCCTGGCCCGCGCTGCTGAGGAAGCTGGATCGGACCGATCCGGGGTTTCGTAGCTAGGATGCGCAGGCTCAGCAGACGGAGGCGCCGGAGTTAAGTCCGTCGTCTGCGGACTCAACTGGTGCTGCCGTCCGCGCATCACGAAACGCAGACGAGCGGCAGCTCTCGGCGTAACCATCACGGGAGCTGTACGCCGGTGGTTGGGCGGGTGGCCGAAAGGTAGCGTTCGAACGGAAACCGCGCTTGATCGCCGTTTGCTCACGAGTTTATGCGAGATCGCATTCAGGCGAAACTACGAATCCAGGAGCCCCAGCCGCATTGCTTCGACGACGGCTTGGACCCGCGTCGCTACTTCCAACGTACGGCAGGCAAGGCCGAGGTGCTCGTTCACGGTCGCTGGGGAAATACCCAAGATTTCGCCGATGACCGTCGAGCTCTTGCCGGCGCGCGCCCACAGCAGGCATTCTCGCTGACGCGGAGTGAGCCGCCGGTCCACCTGTTGCAGTGCCGAGTTAAGGCGTCGTGCGGCGAGGCCGTAGTGGGCACCGACCACTTCAGCTGCAGTGGCTAAGAACGGGTCGGCGAGTTCGGGTGATGGTCCCGAGAGGACCACGGCCGTATAACTCATGTCGGCCTCTCGCATTGGAATATAGAGACCGTCTCGTAGTCCGAAATGACCCGCCTCATTCAAGATGCGTCTGGCGAGGCAATTCTGCGCACCGCCATTCTGGACGACGCTCTGCCATCTATAAGGAAGATTTGTAGTCAGCATCTCCCGCGCGAGCGGCGAGTGCATGGCGTATCCGGAGCGTGCATAATGGTGAACCCAGTCGTCCGGGAGATTGCCGTTCAGCAGTGTAGCAGCCACTTCACCAGTGGGTCCGAAGAAACGACCGACCCCGAAATAAGGCAAGCCCAGGGGAGTCAGGACCGGTTCTATAATCCGGTCGAGCGCCACGCGATCGGTCGCGGTGCGAAGCGTCGCCACCGCTTCGAATGCTTGTTCCGCCAGCAGGGGATCGAAGGACTCCATGCCTGAAACATAGCGAGGCGTAGGATTGCGGCAAGGTGAACCCCGGCATTCTCGTCGTGACCTGCAGGAGCAACGCATGGTTGGCGCCTGTCCAAACCCTAAAGGTTGGGGGGTAGAAGTCGAGCCGAGAACGCGCTGAAAGTAGCCTCGACAGGGAGCCTGTATCCCGACGGAGGAAAGCTCATGAAGACCGCACTTATGGCCCTTGCGATGACAGGCTCAGTGCTCGCCGGCGCTCCAGCCTCGGCTGAAAAGGCAACGATCCTCTATGGGGATCTTGATCTCGCCACGGCGAAAGGTCTGAGGGCTCTAGAGCAGCGCATCGACATTGCCGCGCGCAAGATTTGCGGGTTCAACGACCATATTACGGGCACTCGCGTCCGCTCGCCCGAAACCAAGCGCTGCTATGCCCATGCGAAGGCACAAGGCTTGCAAACCCTCGCTGCCATCGTTTCAGCAAACCAACTCGGAGGCTGAGCCAGTTTCTATCACGTCGACGCGTTCCCGCGCGGAGGCGTGGGCCTTTGCCGGCTCGGGGAGCGAAGTAATTCGCATGCCGAAGAGAAATAAAGCCGACGGTCGTTCAGACACCGGCGTTCAGCTTGGCTAGCTGGGGGGTCGCCGACAGACGCTTTCGGCACGGGATCACAGTTGCCAGCCATTTCGCTTCCGGCGCACGCCCGTTAAGGCGCGAACGTCCACAATCGGGTCGCTAGCCGAATTGCCGACTTGGGCAATTACTGGCGCAAAGCGGCGGTTCCGCTTCCGGAGCGCAGTCGATTGTGGAGGGAGGCCCAAAAACTGAGGTGCCAGTCCGTCCCTCGTCGCCCCCGAACCCCGATCCACTCCTCCGCCATCGCTATTGCGAGGAACGCAGCGACGCGGCAATGCATGGCGTAGCGCGCGGCTCGTCGCTACCGTGGTATCGGTGCGCATCGCGGTTCATGGATAGCGACGGCGGCGGCTCGCAATGGCGCCGGAAGAAGCCGGTATCCCTGCGCGCCTTCCGGAAACCGTTTTCCTACACGCCCCGAATTTGCCACCGTGCGCCGATGTCCACCCGCGCTCTCCGCCGCCCGAAGCACTCCTCTGCTTCGACGTCGATCCCCGCCATCGGAAGCCATGCGCCCGCATGTGTTTCATCAACAAACCGGCCAAGGGTGAGACTTTTCCGCGCGCAGCATACCCCTCCGCCGCAGTGCTTCTGCATCCGAAAGCCACACCAGCCAGCGCAATCCTCTAAGATGTGTCAGAAGTGTCAGATGCCGGCGCCGTCCGCCTCCCGCTCGCGTCCACAGCTTTGCGGGGGCCGGGATTGCAGCGGGCGGGGCGGGTTCCCATATCCCGGATCAAACGGGGCGCCATTTTCGCTGCGCCCGAACCACGGATTGAAAGCATGACCCAGCAATTCCCCCTCCTCCCCCTTCGCGACATTGTCGTCTTCCCAGGCATGGTCGTCCCGCTGTTCGTGGGCCGCGACAAATCGGTCGCCGCGCTCGAGGCGGCGATGGAAGGATCGAAGGACATCTTCCTGCTCGCCCAGCTCGATCCGGGCTGCGACGATCCCGAGCGCGACGATCTCTACGATGTCGGCGTGGTGGCGCGGGTGCTGCAATTGCTCAAGCTGCCCGACGGCACGGTGCGGGTGATGGTCGAGGGCGCGGCGCGCGCGACCTGCGAGCGCTTTAGCGAGCAGGACGATTACGTGATGGCCGAGGTCACGCTGCACGAGGAACAGACCGCAGCGGGCAGCGAGGTCGTGGCGATGATGCGCCAGGTGGTCGAGCAATTCGCCGAATACGCCAAGCTCAACAAGAAGCTGGGCGAGGGTGCTGGCGACGAACTGGGCGAGATCGACGATGCCGGCGAACTCGCCGACACGATCGCCGCCGCCGTCGCGGCGCGGGTCGCCGACAAGCAGACGCTGCTCGCCGAGGCCGACCCGCACAAGCGGCTCGAGATGGTGATGTCCTTCATGGAGGGCGAGCTCTCGGTGCTCCAGGTCGAGCGCAAGATCCGCGGCCGGGTCAAGCGCCAGATGGAGAAGACCCAGCGCGAATATTATCTCAACGAACAGTTGAAGGCGATCCAGAACGAGCTGGGCGGCGAGGGCGACGATGGCGACGGGATCGCCGAGCTCACCGAGACCATCGCCAAGACCAAGCTTAGCAAGGAGGCGCGCGCCAAGGCCGAGAGCGAGCTCAAGAAGCTGCGCGGAATGCAGCCGATGAGCGCCGAAGCGACCGTCGTCCGCAACTATCTCGACGTCCTGCTCGGCCTGCCCTGGGGCAAGAAGAGCCGGCTCAAGAAGGATATCGGCAAGGCGCAGGAAGTGCTCGACGCCGATCACTATGGGCTGGAGAAGGTCAAGGACCGGATCGTCGAATATCTCGCGGTCCAGGCGCGAACCAACACGCTGAAAGGCCCGATCCTGTGCCTCGTCGGCCCTCCCGGCGTCGGCAAGACCAGCCTCGGCAAATCGATCGCGCGCGCTACGGGGCGCGAATTCATCCGCCAATCGCTGGGCGGTGTGCGCGACGAGGCCGAGATCCGCGGTCACCGCCGCACCTACATCGGCTCGCTGCCGGGCAAGATCGTCACCAATCTCAAGAAGGCGGGCAAGTCCAACCCGCTGTTCCTGCTCGACGAGATCGACAAGCTCGGCCAGGATTTCCGCGGCGATCCCGCCAGCGCGCTGCTCGAGGTGCTCGACCCCGAGCAGAACAGCAAGTTCCAGGATCACTATCTCGAACTCGACATCGACCTGTCCGATGTGATGTTCGTATGCACCGCCAACAGCCTCAACCTGCCGCAGCCGCTGCTCGACCGGATGGAGATCATCCGGCTCGAGGGCTACACCGAGGACGAGAAGGTCGAGATCGCGCAGGGCCATCTGCTCGAGAAGCAGATCAAGCAGCACGGATTGACGAAGGACGAGTTCACGCTGACCGAAGACGCCTTGCGCGACCTGATCCGCTACTACACCCGCGAGGCGGGGGTGCGCACGCTCGAGCGCGAGATCGCCAAACTGTGCCGCAAATCGCTGCGCAGGATCCTCGAGGGCACCACCGCCAGCGTCACCATAACGCCCGAAAATCTCGCCGACTTCTCGGGCGTGCGCAAGTTCAAGCACGGCATGTCCGAGGAAGAACCGCAGATCGGCGCGGTCACCGGTCTCGCCTGGACCGAGGTGGGTGGCGAATTGCTGACCATCGAGAGCGTCACCACGCCGGGCAAGGGCGAGGTCAAGACCACCGGCAAGCTGGGCGAGGTGATGAACGAAAGCGTCGCCGCGGCCTTCAGCTTCGTGAAGGCGCGGGCGCCCGCCTATGGGATCAAGCCCAGCATCTTCCAGCGCAAGAACATCCATATCCACCTCCCCGAAGGCGCGGTACCCAAGGATGGCCCGAGCGCGGGCATCGGCATGGTGACCTCGATCGTTTCGACGCTGAGCGGCATCCCGGTGCGGCCCGAGGTCGCGATGACCGGCGAGGTGACCTTGCGCGGACGGGTGCTGCCGATCGGCGGTTTGAAGGAGAAGCTGCTCGCGGCGTTGCGCGGCGGGATCGAAACCGTGCTGATCCCCGAGGAGAATGTGAAGGATCTCGCCGACATCCCCGCCAAGGTGAAGGACGGGCTCGAGATCATCCCGGTCTCGCACATCGACCAGGTGCTCGAACACGCGCTGACCTCGGTTCCCGCGGAGATCGAATGGACCGAGGCGGACGACCTCGCGAGCCAGCCGCTCACTGCGGGCAACGGGAATTCGCCGGTGCGGACCGCGCATTGAGCGACGCAATGGTGCAGTGCCGCGACTCGGATTGCGGGCTCCGGCGCCAAATGGCCCGCGTCGGCGCAGCGGCCGGTTTTTCCCTTGGTTAAGCGGGCAATCACGCTGTTTTCAGGCTTTTAGAAGCGATTCCTGGGCCATCCGGGCGGATTTGCCTTTGACAGGTCCGCTGCAACTCGTTCAACTGCCCCGCATTCGGAGACATGATTCACCGAGCCGAATTCAACACCAAGTGGGGGTTCCCTTAAGATGAACAAGAACGACCTGGTCACCGCAGTCGCCGATTCCAGCGGCCTCTCGAAGAGCGATGCCTCGAGCGCCGTCGAAGGTGTATTCGACGCGATCACCAAATCGCTCTCCAGCGGCGACGACGTGCGTCTGGTCGGCTTCGGAACCTTCTCGGTGGCCAAGCGCAAGGCATCCACCGGTCGCAACCCGCGGACCGGCGAACCGATGACGATCAAGGCATCGAACCAGCCCAAGTTCAAGGCCGGCAAGGGCCTCAAGGATGCCGTCAACTAGGACGATTATCCACCCCGCCAGGCCGGCGGGCTGAACGGACGAACGCCGCATCGCTCCTCACGGTCGATGCGGCGTTTTCCCTTTTGGGCCCTCGCTCAGCGGGTCGCCACCGCGTAGAGCGCGATCGCTGCGGCGTTCGAGACGTTGAGGCTCTCCATGTCCTCGCCGATCGGCAGCCGCGCCAAGGCGTCGCAATGGCTGGCGACATTGTGCCGCATCCCCGGGCCCTCTGCGCCGAGCACCAGCGCCACCGGGCCGGCGGGCAGCGCCTGCGCCAGCGTCGTCTCGGCCTCCCCGGCCAGCCCGATGCGCCAGTAACCCGCCGCCGCCATGTCCTCGAGCGCGCGCGCCAGATTGACCACCCGTACCCAGGGCACCACTTCCAATGCGCCCGATGCCGCCTTGCCGATCACCCCGCCTTCGGGCGGGGCATGGCGGTCCTGCGTCACGATCGCCGCGGCACCGAAGGCCGCCGCCGAGCGCAGGATAGCGCCGACATTGTGCGGATCGGTCACCTGATCGAGCACCAGCAGCGGGCGATCGGGCTCGGCCTTGAGCACCTGGTCGAGAAAGACGTCGTCCAGCGCCGCGCAGTCGAGCACCAGCCCCTGATGCGGCGCGTCGCGCGCCACCAGACGGTCGAGATCGGGCATCCCGGCGTATTCGACCGTGAAGTCCTGCGGCAATTCGCCGTCGAGTTGCTCGATCGCCTCGCGCGTCGCCCATAATTTGTGGTGGCGCCGCTCGGGGTTATTGAGCGCGGCCTCGACCGCGTGGTGACCCCACAGGCGCACTTGCCCGGTGCTCGCGCGCCCGCTTCCGCGCCCCCCCTGCATGCGTCCCGCGCGTCCGCGCAGCGCCTTCTTGCGCTCCGTCTTGGCCATATGGCTGCTCCCTTGTGGCAATAGCCGCGCCTCCTGCCAGCGTGGCCATTGACAGGCAAGCGCCGCTTCTCCAAAGGGGCGCCTCTCGGCCAGCGGGGTCGGTTTCGATCCCCCGCAATTCATTGCGAAACTGGCAAGCCAAGTGGACAGGTGGCCGAGTGGTTAAAGGCAGCAGACTGTAAATCTGCCCGCGCAAGCGTACGCTGGTTCGAATCCAGCCCTGTCCACCACTTGCCACCCCCGTCGATCGCGCGATAGGCTAGGCCGACGCGGCCTTGCCGTAGCGGCCGCGCGGGATTACGCGTGCCAGCCATGAGAGCAGATATTGTGCCGACCGGGCGTCCCGTCATTTCCGCCACTGGATTATTCACCCCCGAGGAGAGCATCTCCAACGAGGAGCTGGTGGCCAGCTTCAACCTCTACTCCGAGCGCTATAATGCCGAGAACGCTGCGGCGATCGCGGCGGGCGAGCTCGATGCCATGCAGCCCAGCTCGGTGGAGTTCATCGAGAAGGCGAGCGGGATCAAGGCCCGGCACGTGATGACCAAGGCCTCGGTGCTCGACCCCGCGATCATGGCCCCGCGGATCGAGGAACGCGGCGACGAGGAACTGTCCATCCTCGCCGAGATCGGCGTTGCGGCGGCGCGCGATGCGCTCCGGCGTGCAGGCCGGGAGCCGAGCGATGTCGATGCGGTGCTGTGCGCGGCATCGAACATGCAGCGGCCCTATCCGGCGATGGCGATCGAGATCCAGCAGGCACTGGGAATAGAGGGCTTCGCTTTCGACATGAATGTCGCCTGTTCCTCGGCGACCTTCGGGATCCAGACTGCAGCCGATTATATCCGCGCGGGCAATGCGCGCAGCGTGCTCGTGATCAGCCCCGAGATCACCAGCGGCCATCTCAACTGGCGCGACCGAGACAGCCATTTCATCTTCGGCGATGTGGCGACCGCGGTGCTGGTGGAAGATGCCGCACTGGCGCCGGAAAGCCATTGGGATATTCTCGGCACCCGGCTCAAGACCGTGTTTTCCAACAACATCCGCAACAATTTCGGCTTTCTCAACCGCGCGCATCCGGAAACCGCGGAGACCCCGGACAAGCTGTTCGTCCAGGAAGGTCGTAAGGTGTTCAAGGAAGTGGTGCCGATGGTGGCGCAGATGATCGTCGAGGAGGCCGAGCGGCTTTCGATCGATCCTCGGAAGCTTCGGCGGCTGTGGCTCCACCAGGCGAACGCGGGAATGAACCGCCTGATCGCGCAGCGCGTCCTGGGCCATGAAGCGGACGAGGACGAGAGCCCGACGGTGCTCGACACCTACGGCAACACTTCTAGCGCGGGCTCGATCATCGCCTTCCACCAGCACAGCGAGGATTTGCAACCGGGCGAGGCTGGGCTGATATGCAGTTTCGGCGCAGGCTATTCCGCGGGAACGGTTTTCGTCCGCAAGGCAGGCTAGGTTGCCCGCGCTTGCGGCTGGGGAGCGTGTACCCTAGACGAATCCGATGGCAGGCGAACTCCTCGACAATCAGGGCCGCGGCGATGTCGCTTGGTCTTTCCCCTCCATTCATCCCGAGGGTCGCAAATACGGACTGATCGCGGTCGGCATCAGCCTTTTGTTCCTGCTGCTGCTCGATTGGGAGATCGTCGGCTGGCCGCTGCTCGTGCTTTCTGCCGGTATCTTCGCGTTCTTCCGCGATCCGGAACGGGTCGTTCCGCACGAGGACTCGCTGATCGTCTCTCCCGCCGACGGGCTGGTTTCGCTGATTTCGCAGGTCGAACCGCCCGAAGAACTCAAGATCGACGACGGGAGCGGAATAGAGGGGCTGCCCGACGGGCCGGTGACCCGAATCTCGATTTTTATGAGCGTCTTCGACGTCCACATCAATCGCGCGCCGATCGCCGGCGTGATCCGGCGGCTGGTCTATCTGCCCGGCAAGTTCATGAATGCCGATCTCGACAAGGCGAGCGAAGAGAACGAACGGCAGCATATTCTCGTCGAACGCGCCGACGGTACGCGGATTGGCTTCACCCAGATCGCCGGCCTGCTGGCTCGGCGGATCGTGCCTTTCGTCAAGCCCGGCGACACGGTGGGAGCGGGGCAGCGGGTAGGGCTGATCCGGTTCGGCAGCAGGGTCGATGTCTATCTCCCGGTAGGCACGGATTCCAAAGTCCTGCTGGGCCAGCGCTGCATCGCCGGGGAAACCGTGCTCGGCGAAATCGGCACTCGCAAACTGATCGAAGGGGTAAGCCAATGAACGGCGATCCACGCAGCGACCGTCCCCGTCTGGGGCCCAAGGCCAGCGAGGACGAGGCATTCGAGGTCAGTCAGTCGCGTCCGCGCGGGCTTACCTTGAGGGCGCTCATGCCCAATGCGATCACGGCTGCCGCGCTCTGCTCTGGTCTCACCGGCATCCGTTTCGCGATATCCGGGCAATGGGGGCTCGCGGTGTTCGCGATTATTCTGGCAGGCCTGCTCGATGGGCTCGACGGGCGCATCGCCCGGATGCTCAACGCGCAATCGCGCTTCGGAGCGGAACTCGACAGCCTGGCGGATTCGCTGTCGTTCGGCACCGCGCCGGCGATCATCATCTATCTGTGGTCGCTTCAGGACATGGCGCGGCTTGGCTGGTTCGCCGCTCTGGCCTTCGCGATCTGCTGCGCGCTTCGGCTTGCCCGGTTCAACGCGCAGATCGATATCGACGAGCAGCCGCATAAATCGGCGGGTTTTCTCACCGGCATACCCGCGCCGGTAGGTGCAGGTCTCGCGTTCCTGCCGTTCTATTGCTGGATGGCGACGGGGCTGGAGTTGTTTCGCGATCCCTTGCTGGTCGGGCCATGGCTGGCGGTCATCGCGGTGCTGATGATTTCGAATCTGGCAACGATGAGCTGGGCGTCGCTGCGTCCGCGAAGGACGGTCCGGCTCGAATTGCTGGCTTTCGTGGCGCTGCTGTTCGCAGCCTTGCTGATCGAGCCGTGGTGGACGCTGGTGGCGATCTGTCTCGGCTATCTGGTCTCGCTACCCTATGGCTGGATGCGTTACGCGAAGATCAAGCGGCAGCGCGCTGCGCGACCCGCGGCGTAAGCTTGCGCGTAACGAGCGCACGCGACTTGTCGCCACCGCGACGAAGCGCGGCGCTGGGGGAATGACGATGGTTCGTGCCGCCATCGGCCAGCTGCCGTTTCAACGCGCCAAACGCGGACCACCAGCGCAGGGCACAATCGGCCACCACTGCCAGGCTGGCCACAGCCAGCAGGATCAGGAGCACATTCACAGCAAGAGCAAACATCGATCGTCTTTCCTCATTTCGGTGCAGCCCAGACCCGGGATAAGGATGTGGATTGCCAGTGGAAAACTCGTGTCGGCCGGCTTATGTTCCAGCGACAGCCATAATGTTCCCCATATGTTCTCGCCAGTCAAGCGAATTCGCGACTGGTGGTCCGCTATGAGCGGCGAATTGAAGGTGGATTTCGCCGCAAATTCGCAGTAAGGGCGCGCTGTCGATCGGGGATTCGGCCGCTCCGGCCCATCCCGCGACAGGCAAATCCACATGGAAGGCGCTTCACACCGGTGCCCGATAGCGGGAAGCTCCGCAGCTCGGGTTCCAGCCTTCCAGAGGTCAAACCGGAAAGGAATTATCTATGGCGGCTCCTACCGTCACGATGCAGCAATTGATCGAGGCCGGCGCGCATTTCGGCCACCAGACCCACCGCTGGAACCCGCGCATGAAGCCGTATATCTTCGGCGCGCGCAACGGCATTCACATCATCGACCTGTCGCAGACCGTGCCGCTGTTCGCGCGCGCGCTCGACTTCGTGGCGCAGTCCGCGCGGTCGGGCGGCAAAGTGCTGTTCGTCGGCACCAAGCGTCAGGCGCAGGACGCCATCGCCGAAGCGGCGCGCTCCTCGGGCCAGCATTTCGTCAACCACCGTTGGCTCGGCGGCATGCTCACCAATTGGAAGACGATCTCGGGTTCGATCAAGCGTCTCAAGACGCTCGAGGAACAGCTTTCGGGCGACACTTCGGGTCTGACCAAGAAGGAAGTCCTTCAGCTGACGCGCGAGCGCGACAAGCTCGAGCTCTCGCTTGGCGGTATCCGCGACATGGGCGGCATTCCCGACGTCATGTTCGTGATCGACGCCAACAAGGAAGACCTCGCGATCAAGGAAGCCAACGTCCTCGGCATTCCGGTGATCGCGGTGCTCGATACCAATACCGATCCGACCGGCATCGCATTCCCGATCCCGGGCAATGACGATGCCAGCCGCGCCGTGCGCCTTTATTGCGACGCGATCGGCGAAGCCGCGCGCTCGGGCAAGGGCGAAGGCGTGGTCGACAGCGGCCAGGATTTCGGCGCGATGGAAAATCCGCCGGAAGAAGCCGCAGCCTGATCATTTGTGCGGGTGCGTCACGCGCCCGTCAAAACTCCAGTCTAGGCGCCGGACCGAGTGATCTCGGCCCGGCGCCGCACCTCATTCGAAGAAGGATCCCACCATGGCGAATTTCACCACCGCCGACATCAAGGCGCTGCGCGAGCGGACCGGCGCAGGCATGATGGATGCCAAGAAGGCGCTCGTCGAATGCGACGGCGATCTCGAGGCGGCCGTCGACGCGCTGCGCGCCAAGGGTCTCGCCACCGCGCAGAAGAAGTCCAGCCGCACCGCGGCCGAGGGTCTGGTCGGCGTGGCCGTCGAAGGCACCACGGGCGTTGCGGTCGAGGTCAATTCCGAAACCGACTTCGTCGCCAAGAACGACCGGTTTCAGGATTTCGTCCGCAAGGTCACCGAGACCGCACTCAAGGCTTCGGGCGATGATGTCGAGACGCTCAAGGGTCTCGACTATCCCGACGGCGGAACCGTCAGCGACAAGCTCACCGACAATGTCGCCACGATCGGCGAGAACCAGCAGATCCGCCGGATGAAGACCGTTGCGGTCTCCAGCGGCATGGTCGTGCCCTATATGCACAATGCTGTCGCGCCCAATCTTGGCAAGATCGGTGTGTTGGTCGCGCTCGAGAGCGAGGCGGGTGCCGATGTGCTCGAACCGCTCGGCAAGCAGCTCGCGATGCATATCGCAGCGGCCTTCCCGCAGGCATTGAACGCCGAGGATCTCGACGCCGAGACGATCGAGCGCGAGCGCAAGATCGCGGCCGAGAAGGCAGCCGAGAGCGGCAAGCCCGCCGAGGTCCAGGAAAAGATGGTCGACGGCGCGATCAAGAAGTTCGCCAAGGAAAACGCGCTGCTCAGCCAGGTTTTCGTGATGGACAACAAGACTCCGATTTCGGATGTCGTCGCGAAAGCCGGCAAGGATGCGGGGCACTCCATCGTGCTGAAGGACTATGTCCGCTTCCAGCTCGGCGAAGGCATCGAGAAGGAAGAGAGCGATTTCGCCGCGGAAGTGGCGGCGGCGGTCAAGGGCTGAGCCCAAAACCCAATCCTACAATTTGCGGCCGCCGGATGTGTATTCGGCGGCCGTTTTTGTGCGTTTTCTCCGATTCGTTGCGAGTTGGCTGATGAAACACAGGCGGGCTGCGGCAGCGCGGGTCCGCGGGGGGCCGAATCGCGGACGAGATTGCCCTGAGCGAGGCTAGCGAGGGTATCGCATGTAGGAAATCCCGCTTCTGCGCCCGTACGCACGGCGCCCCTTTCCCCTTTGCGCCTCCGCCGCGAGGGGGCTAAGGAGCCGCAACCCTCGGATTTATCGGACCTCGGCCACCCCATGACCATGCCCCCCATCAAACGCGTCCTGCTCAAACTGTCGGGCGAAGTGCTGATGGGCGACCAGCAGTTCGGGATCGATCCCGCTTTCGTGATGGAACTCGCGCGCGAGGTGAAAGCCGCGCAGGCGGGCGGGCTCGAGATCTGCCTCGTCATCGGCGGCGGCAACATCTTTCGCGGGATGGCGGGCGCGGCGCAGGGCATGGACCGCGCGCAGGCCGATTACATGGGCATGCTGGCGACGGTGATGAACGCGCTGGCGATGCAGAGTGCGCTCGAGCAATTGGGCGTCCCCACCAGAGTTCAGTCGGCGATCGAGATGGACAAGGTGTGCGAACCGGTGATCCGGCGCCGCGCCGAACGTCATCTCGAGAAGGGCCGCGTGGTGATCTTCGCCGCCGGCGTAGGCGCCCCCTATTTCACCACCGATAGCGGTGCCGCGCTGCGGGCGGCGGAAATGCGCTGCGACGCGCTCCTCAAGGGCACCAGCGTCGACGGCGTCTATGATTCCGACCCCAAGAAAAACACCCAGGCAAAGCGCTACGATACAGTGAGTTACGACCGGGTACTCGCAGACAATCTCAGGGTCATGGATGCCAGCGCGGTCGCGTTGTGTCGCGACAACGCGATTCCGATCGTGGTGTTCTCGATCCGCGAGAAGGGCAATCTGGCGCGGGTGCTGGCGGGCGAGGGCGTCCAGACCATCGTCGGCGCCCCGGCCAGCGAAGCCTAGCGCAAAACCCTGTTCCAGGGCGCAAGCGCCTGAGCCATAAGCAAATCGAACCGACCACAGCAGACCGAGGATCCCGACCATGGCCAAATACGACAAAAGCGATATCGAACGCCGGATGGCGGGCGCGGTGGAGAGCCTCAAGGGCGATCTTTCGGGGCTGCGCACCGGCCGCGCCAACACCGCGCTGCTCGATCCGGTGACGGTCGACGTCTATGGCTCGATCATGCCGCTCAACCAGGTGGCGACGGTCAACGCGCCCGAGCCGCGGATGCTCGCGGTGCAGGTCTGGGACAAGGCCAACACCACCGCGGTGGAAAAGGGTATCGCCCGCGCCAATTTGGGTCTCAACCCGATGACCGACGGCCAGACCATCCGCCTGCCGCTGCCCGATCTGACCGAAGAACGTCGCAAGGAACTGGCCAAGCTCGCCGGGCAATATTCCGAGAATGCCAAGATCGCGATCCGCAACGTGCGCCGCGATGCGATGGAAGCTTTGAAGGAAGACGAGAAGAAGAAGGAAATCTCCGAGGACGACCGCAAGCGGCTCGAGGACGAGGTTCAGAAACTGACCGACAAATACGTCGCCGAAGCCGACACGGCCGCGGAGGCGAAGGAGAAGGAAATCCTCTCCCAGTGAGAGGCTTCGCGTCCCGTTCGGGCCAAGGCTTGCGCCAGAGAGCTGCTCAGCGAGCGAGCCGGTGACCCAGCCCGCAACCGCCGGCCCCGGAGCTGCCGACCCCGCAACCGCCGACCCCGCAACCGCCGACCCCGGTCGTGCGCGCCATGTCGCGATCATCATGGATGGCAATGGCCGCTGGGCCAAGCGGCGGCATCTGCCGCGCGCGATCGGCCACCAGCGCGGGGTCGAGGCGGTGCGGCGGCTGGTCCGCGAGGTCGGGGCGATGGGGCTCGACTGCCTGACGCTCTACGCCTTCAGCAGCGAGAACTGGAAGCGCCCGGAAGACGAGATCGACCATCTGATGGGGCTGCTGCGCAAGTTCATCATCTCCGATCTGCCCGAATTCATCGCCAATGACGTGCGGCTGAAAATCGTCGGCGACTACAAGGCGCTGGCGCCCGATATCGTCGCCATGCTCGAGGATGCGCTCGCGCAGACCGCCAAGGGCTCGCGGATACTGGCGGTGGCGCTCAATTACGGCTCGCATCAGGAGATCGCGCGCGCCGCGGCGCTCGCCGCGCAGGAGGGCGAGGTGACCGAGGCGAGCATCGCGCGCCATCTCTACACCGCCGACCTGCCGCCGCTCGATCTGCTGATCCGCACCAGCGGCGAGGTGCGGCTGTCCAATTTCCTGCTGTGGCAGGCGGCCTATGCCGAGATGATCTTCACCGATGTGCTGTGGCCCGATTACACGCCCGCGCATCTTAACGAGGCACTGGCGCAATTCGCCGAACGGGAGCGACGCTATGGTGGACGCTGAGCCCGAGGCCCCGCTGCCTGATCCGCCGAGGGATGAGCGACACGACGCACAGGATCCGCTGACCGCGCGCAAGCGCGACCGGGTGCGCGCGCGGGTGAAGCGCTATGTCGATGTTCCGATTGCGATCCGGACCTCGGATCTTCCGGTGCGCGCGGCATCCGCGGTGGTGATGATCGTGGTGGCCGTTGCGGCGCTGAGGGCGGGGGGGGCATGGCTCGCGGCGTTCATCGGCGCGGTCGCGCTGGCCACCTTCGTCGAATATGTGCGGCTCGGATATCGCGCCTTCGGCAGCTGGCCGGGGCGGATCGCGGCGCTGCTGTTCGGCACCGCCTACATCGGTGTGGCGGGGCTGCTGCTGGCGATGATGCCGGTGTTCCTGATGGTCGGGGTGATCGGTACGGTGATCTTCATCGACACCTTCGCCTATTTCTTCGGCCGCACCATCGGCGGTCCCAAGATCGCGCCCACCATCAGCCCCTCCAAGACCTGGGCCGGACTGCTCGGCGGAATCGTCGGCGCGAGCCTGTGGCTGGCCGGGTTCGTGTGGGTGGTGGGCGGACGCGGCGCGGACGAGATAGTGGGTTTCGACATTCTCGAACTGGCGCAGATCGTGGGCGCCGGGATCGTGCTGGCGGTCGCGGCGCAGGCGGGCGATTTCTTCGAAAGCTGGCTCAAGCGGCGCGCGGGGCGCAAGGATTCCTCCAATCTGATCCCCGGCCATGGCGGGGTGTTCGATCGCACCGACGGGCTGATCCCGGTCGCGCTGCTGGCCGGCCTGATCCTGGCGCCCGCCGCGTGACCCGCTCGCTTACCATTCTGGGTGCTACCGGTTCGGTCGGCGCCTCGACGCTCGATCTCGTGCGCCGCAACCGCGCCGACTGGCGGGTGGTGGCGCTGACCGCCAATGGCAATGTCGCCGAACTGGCGGAGCTGGCGCGCGAGTTTTCCGCCGAGATCGCGGTGGTGGCGGACGAGAGCTGCCTTGCCGATCTTCGCGTTGCGCTGGCGGGCAGCGGGATCGAGGCGGCCGCCGGGCGCAGCGCGCTGTGCGAGGTCGCTGCGCGCCCGGTCGACATGACCGTGGCCGCAATCGTCGGCTGCGCCGGTCTGGCGCCGGTGATGGCGGCGATCGAACAGGGCGGCACGGTGGCGCTGGCGAACAAGGAAGCGCTGGTTTCCGCAGGCGCGGTGATGACCGCTGCGGTCGAACGCCACGGCGCGACGCTGCTGCCGGTGGATTCGGAACACAATGCGATCTTCCAGTGCCTCGCGGGAAACGATCTCGCCGAAGTGGCGAAGATCACGCTGACCGCCAGCGGCGGCCCCTTGCGGACCTGGACGCTGGCGCAGCTCGAGGCAGCCACCGCGGCGCAAGCGGTGGCGCATCCCAATTGGGACATGGGCGCCAAGATCAGCGTCGATTCGGCGACGATGATGAACAAGGGGCTCGAACTGATCGAGGCGCATCACCTGTTCCCCGTGGGGCTCGACAGGCTGGGGATCGTGGTCCACCCGCAAAGCGTGATCCACTCGATGGTGGAATTTCGCGACCGTTCGACGCTGGCGCAGCTCGGCCCCTCGGACATGCGGGTGCCGATCGCTTCATGCCTCGCCTGGCCGGCGCGAATGGAAAGCCCCTGCGAACCGCTTGACCTCGCCGCCATCGGACAGCTCACCTTCGAAGCGCCCGACGAGACCCGCTTTCCCGCCACCCGGCTGGCGCGGCAGGCGGCGGAGGCGGGCGGGGCGGCTCCTGCGGTGCTCAACGCCGCCAACGAGGTAGCGGTGGCCGCCTTCCTCGCCGGTAAGATTGGGTTCACCCGGATCGCGCTACTGGTCGAGCAAGTGCTGGAAAGCGGAACCCTTCCGCCTGCACCGCAGACGCTCGACGAAGTCCTCACGGTCGATCGGGAGGCGCGCGCGACCGCCACCGCCTTTTTGGGCCAGCGCTATTCCGGAGACTGACTGACTTGGACGCTTCGATCCCCTTCTGGATGTATCTTATCGGCTTCCCGCTGCTGCTGGGGCCGCTGATCACTCTGCACGAGCTGGGCCATTATCTGGTCGGCCGCTGGTTCGGCGTCGAGGCCGAGGCCTTTTCGGTCGGCTTCGGCAAGGAGATCGCCGGCTGGACCGACAGCCGCGGCACCCGCTGGAAACTCTCGGCGCTGCCGCTCGGCGGCTATGTCCAGTTCAAGGGCGACATGAACCCCGCCAGCGTTCCGGTTTCCGGCTCAGATCCCGACGCCGCGCGGGACGACAGCCCCGGCGGGTTCCATCGCGCCGCGCTGTGGAAGCGCGCGTTGATCGTCTTCGCAGGTCCCGCGACCAACGTGCTGATCGCGCTCGCGATCTTCGCCTCGTTTTTCGCGCTCTACGGGCAACCGGTCGCCGCCGATCCCGAGCGCCAGCTGACCATCGAGGCCTTCCCCGAGCAATCGCCCGCGCGCGAGGCCGGGCTCGAGGTCGGCGACCGCATCCTCGCCATCGAGGGGCAGCGGATGGAGGATTTCGCCGCCGTCCAGGAGGCGGTGATGCTCTACCCCGGACGCACGCTCGCCTTCACCGTCGAGCGCGACGGGACCGAGCGCAGCTATCCGGTGACCGTCCGCGCCGAGGAAATGGAGGACCGCTTCGGCAACAGCTCGAAGATCGGGCTGGTCGGGATCCAGTCGGCGGGGTCGGACTACGTCTACGAACGCGCCGGACCGATCGCGGCGGTGGGGCTGGCGGTCGATCACTCGATCGGGGTGATGGACATGATGCTCACCGGAATCGCGCAGATATTCACCGGCGAACGCTCGGTCCAGGAGCTGGGCGGACCGGTCAAGATCGCCAAGTTCTCGGGCGAGCAGCTCAGCATGGGAGCGATAACATTCGTCAATTTCGTGGCGCTGATTTCGCTTAACTTGGCATTCATCAACCTGCTGCCAATTCCTGCCCTCGACGGCGGGCACCTGGCTTTTTACGCGGCGGAGGCGATCCGCCGCAAGCCGGTGGGTCAGCGCAGTCAGGAACTGGCGTATCGCACCGGCATGGCTCTCGTGCTCATGCTGATGATATTCGTCACGATCAACGATCTGGTGAGCCTTCCCGTGTTCGGGAATTAGCCGGGGGAAACGAAGCGTCGGCCGTCCGCGGCGCCGCCTGCAATACTTGATTGCATGGGGCGCATCGGGCAAAGGGCAGCGAGCCTGCCCGGATCAGCGGTGTCGCCCCTCCGGGTGACGGCGTATTGTCCGGGTCCGACGATGTTTTATGGGACGGGTATCTCCTTGTCGAACGATCATTATACGCCCTCGGCTGTAGAAACGAAGCGCGCCTGGCGGCTTCCCGCCATGCTGATGGCGGGGACGATCCTGACGGGTCTGCCGGTCGCCGCGGCGGCGCAGGATGGCACTGCCCAACCAGCACCCGCCGCGCCTGCCGCGCAGCAGGGCCCGATCGTCCAGACGATCTCGGTCGCCGGGGCGCAGCGGCTCGAGCCGCAGACGATCCTGTCCTACATCCGCCTGCGTCCGGGCGAGGAATGGAACCAGGTCGTGGGCGATCAGGTCTTGAAGGATCTCTACGCCACCGAACTGTTCGCTTCTGCCGATGTCCGCTTCGAGGATGGCACGGTGCTGATCACCGTGGTCGAGAACCCGGTGATCAACCGCATCATCATCGAGGGCAACGACCGGATCAAGAACGACAAGATCGTTCCCGAGATCAAGCTCGCGCCGCGGCAGATCTTCACCCGCTCCAAGGTGCGCGCCGATGTCGCGCGGATCATCGAGCTGTACAAGCGTCAGGGCCGGTTCGCCGCCACGGTCGAGCCGCAGATGGTCCAGCTGGCGCAGAACCGCGTCGATGTCGTGTTCGAGATCGACGAGGGCCCCAAGTCCAAGGTCCGCCAGATCAACATCATCGGCAACGAGGCGTTCTCGGACGGCGAACTGCGCGGCGAGATGATCACCAAGCAGGCGCGGCTGACCAGCTTCCTGAGCTCCAACACCAGCTACGATCCCGACCGGCTGGCGTTCGACCAGCAGAAACTGCGCCAGTTCTATCTGACGCAGGGCTATGCCGATTTCCGGGTGGTCTCCGCGGTCGCCGAACTGACCCCCGACCAGCGCGATTTCATCATCACCTACGTCGTCGAGGAAGGCGAGCGCTACAAGTTCGGCGATGTGAAGGTCGAAAGCCAGTTGCGCGATTTCGACAGCGCTTCGATGTCCGGGCGCCTGCCGATGCAGAGCGGCGACTGGTACGACGCCAAGGCGGTCGAGGACACGGTCGAGCAGCTGACCGATCTGGCGGGCACCTTCGGCTATGCCTTCGCCGACGTCGCGCCGCAGTTCGACCGCAGCAAGGAAGACCTCACGATGGACGTGACCTTCGTGCTGCGCGAGGCGCCGCGGGTCTATGTCGAGCGGATCGACGTCAACGGCAACACGCTGACGCAGGACAAGGTCATCCGCCGCGAATTCCGCGTCGCGGAAGGCGACGCCTTCAACTCGCTGCAGGTCAAGCGCTCGGCCGCCCGGATCAATTCGCTGGGCTATTTCCAGGAGAATTTCGAGATCAATCAGGTCGAGGGCAGCGCCCCGGACCGGATCATCCTGGAAGCCAATGTGGAGGAGCAGGCGACCGGCGAACTGCAGCTTTCGGCGGGCTTCTCCTCGCTCGAGAGCTTCATCCTGCAAGGCTCGATCCGCCAGCGCAATTTCCGCGGGCGCGGTCAGACGGTCGGGCTCAGCCTGAACTATTCGCGCTTCTCGCGTTCGGCGCAGGTGAGCTTTTCGGAGCCCTATGTGTTCGACCGGAACATTTCCGCGGGCGTCGACATCTACCGCAAGGATTACAGCAATTTCGGGTTCAACCGGAACAATAACAGCACGTTCGAACAATCGACCACCGGCTTCTCGCTGCGCGCGGGCGTGCCGCTGAGCGAGTACGCCTCGCTGGTGGGCAGCTATACGCTCAATTACGACGACGTCTCGATCGACGAGAACCGCTTTTTCAGCGATTTCGACGGCGACGGGATAGACAGTTGCGAGCCGCTGCTAGCGGGCCGGTTCCTGTGCGATGCCATCGGCGAGCGGACGAGTTCGATCCTCGGCCTGACGCTATCGGTCGATTCGACCGACAGCCGCCTGCGCCCGACCCGCGGCCGCAACCTGGCGATAACCACGCAATATGCCGGGCTGGGCGGGTCGGTGAACTACCTGCGCGTCAACGGCAAGGTCGGGCAATATTACCCGCTCCCTGCTGGGTTCATCTTTTCGCTGACCGCCGAGGGCGGCGCGATCCGCAGCTTCGAGGACCGCGGCATCCCGGGGACCGACGACGTTCGCCTGACCGATCGCTTCTTCCTCGGCGAACCGCAGATCCGCGGCTTCGACATCCGCGGCGTCGGCCCGCGGGTGATCCGCCGCCCGATCCGCGATACCGATGGCGACGGCGTGGGCGAAGTGATCACCGACCAGGACCAGATTCAAGACGATGCGATCGGCGGAACGGCCTATTATCTCGGCCGCGCGGAGATAGAGATTCCGCTGGGGACCGGCGCCCGCGAGCTCGGCCTGCGCCCCTCGGTGTTCCTCGACGTGGGCGGGCTGTTCAACATCACCGACCCGATCCTTCTGCAGAACCCGTTCGGCAATGAGTTCTTCAACCCCTTGCGCGACGCGAGCGGCAATCCGATCTATCTCAACCCAGGCGATCCCGATGTGGCCACCGACGACGTCGTGGTCGCGATTCCGGCGGGCGAGCCGATCCCGACCGGCTTCGTCGCGCAGGGCAACATCATCCCGGCGTTCGAGGAAGTCTTCCTCGGCGACAGCCCCAGCCCGCGCATTTCGGTGGGCATCGGGGTCAATTGGAACTCGCCCTTCGGTCCGTTCAGGATCGATTTAGCCCATGTGCTCAAGAAGCAGCCGGGCGACGACACCAAACTCTTTTCCTTCAACGTAGGAACGCAATTCTAATGAAATTTCTTGCCAAAACGCTCGCTTCGGCAAGCCTTGCCGCCGCCGTCTTCGCTGCTGCTCCCGCCAGCGCGCAGGTGCAGGGCAATATCGCCGTGGTGAACACGCCGCTCGCCATCGCCCAGACCAATGCGCTGCGCACCGCCTTCCAGCAGGTCGGCACCACCTATCAGACGCAGATCACCACGATCCAGCAGCGTCAGCAGCAGATCGAGACACTGCTGACGCAGCTCGACACCAATAATGACGGTGGGCTCGACGAAGCCGAGCAGGCGGCCGCGCAGACCACCCCGCAGTGGCAGCAGATCCAGCAGATCGAGCGCGAAGTCGGCCAGCTCACCAATCAGATCGACATGGCGCGCGCCTATGCGCTCGAGCAGATCCTGCGCCAGTACAGCCCGACGCTGCAGCAGGTCGTGACGCAGAACCAGGTGCAAATGGTCGTCGCGCCCGACTCGGTGATCTACGCGCAGCCCGCCGCGGATATGACGGGCAAGGTCGTCGCCGCGCTCAACACTGCGGTTCCCAGCGTGCAGACGACGCCGCCGGCCGGTTGGCAGCCGTCGCGCCAGACGGTTTCGGTCTATCAGCAGGTCCAGCAGATCTTCGCGATCGCGCAGCAGCAGGCCCAGCAGCAGCAGGCGCAGCAGCCGACCCAGCAGCCGAACGGTCGCTAACAGCGAACCTGACGCGTAAAAGAGGGACGGAAATGAGCGACAGCGGCAGCGCCCCCGGCAACACGGACGAGAATGCCGAGGTCAAGAGCCTCGACATCCGGCAGGTCCTCAAAGCGCTGCCGCATCGCTATCCGTTGCTGCTGGTCGACCGCGTCCGCGCGATCGAACACGGCGAGCGGATCCATGCGGTCAAGGCGGTCTCCTTCAACGAGGAGTTCTTCCAGGGCCACTTCCCCGGCGCGCCGATCATGCCCGGCGTGCTCCAGATCGAGGCAATGGCGCAGGCTGCGGCGATCCTCGGGATCGAGACGCTGGGTCTCGCGGGGACCGGCAAGCTGGTCTATTTCATGGGGATCGAGAACGCCAAATTTCGGGCGCCGGTGACGCCGGGTTGCCTGCTCGAGATGGAAGTGGAATTCACCCAGAAACGTAGTCGCGTCTACAAGTTCAAGGGCAAGGCCAGCGTCGAGGGCAAGACGACCTGCGAAGTCGAGTTCACCGCGATGATCGCGGAGCCTCCCGAGTAGGTTTTTGCCGTGCGGAACACCAAAACTCCGGTTGCTTTCCGAAGCGACCCCTACTAAACGCGCGCCTTCCCGACACACAGCGGGACCGGTCGGAACCGGTCCTCACGCTTGGAGACACGAGCCATGAAGGCCGAAACCCATCCCGAATATCACACCATCACGGTCAAGATGACCGATGGTACCGAATTTCAGACCCGCTCCACCTGGGGCAAGGAGGGTGACACGCTCGCGCTCGACATCGACCCGACCAGCCACCCGGCCTGGACCGGCGGTCGTCAGCAGCTGCAGGAAGGTGGCCGCGTTGCCGCTTTCAACAAGCGCTTCGGCGGGCTCAGCCTCAAGAAATAATCCGGCTCCTCCGCAGCGGCGGAGGGCTCGGATTCACCGATTGCGGCCGGAAGGTCGTGAGGGAGGGCGGTCCGACGGGGCCGCCCTTTCCGCATTCGGCGCCTTTTCCGCATTCGGGACCCTGTCCGGCGCCTGGATGTCCGAAACCTAGATATGGGGCCGCTCGCGATACCATTTGGTGATCACGTATTTGCGGCCCTTGCGCACCTTCATGCCGTGATGGAGCGTGTTGGGGTTGGGGCTGAGATCGGGACGGCGGTTGTTCCAGCACACGAGTTTGCCGGTCTCGGGCGCGAAGCTCTTGCCGATGGTCTTGAAGCGGGTCGCGCCGCCTGCATCGACATCGTTGAGATAGACCATGAAGGTCCAGGTCCGCTGCCCCGCGACCGCACAGTATTTGTCGTAATCCTGGCCATCGGGGTTGAACCAGTCGCAATGCGGCTTGAACTCCTGCCCGACATCGTAGCGCTGCCCCTGGACCGGTTCGCCATACGCCGGATCGATCCCCGACAGCGCCAGCAACCGCTGCTCGAGCGCCCGCACCGCGGGCTGGTCGGGCGCCAGATCGCAGGTTTCGCTGGTGCGGAAATAGCGATCGCCGATGTCGTCTGCGATGGTCGAGGGGCGCCGGTCGGTCTCGATCAGCGCGATCAGCGCGGCGCACAGCTCGGGAGCGATAAAGCCGCGCAGCTGGAACAGTTCGAGCTTGTCGGTGGGTACGCGCTGGACGCGCGTCTGCGCGAGCAGGTGCGCCGCCGAGGATTCGCCTTGCCGCTTCATCGTCGCGGACCCTATCGCTCCTGCCGGCAGGTACAAGCCGGGTAAAACCGGCCGGGAAAGATAATTGCGCCAGGCGAGGCCTGAAGGCCTTTTTTCCTTCCCATCCAGCCTGCCTTGTGCAACAGGCACCAGCCGCGACCCCAAGCGGCTTGACGCCCGGGTTGTGCGCAGTAACAGGCCCCCCATCACGGGCCCGGCACAAGGCCGGCCCGGGGGCATGTGGCGATCGTAGCTCAGTTGGTTAGAGCGCCGGTTTGTGGTACCGGAGGTCGGGGGTTCGAGCCCCCTCGGTCGCCCCATTTTCCCCCTATTCTCCGCGAGTCCCGCCGGACCGCGACTGCAAGGAAGCGGCCTGCGGGTCGCGCGCATTTCTGGACGGGATCGAAACCAATGACGGCATTCTGGACCGAAGCGGATTACGACGACCACGAGCTGGTCCAGCTGGTCCGCGATCCCAAATCCGGTCTGACTGCGATCATCGCGCTGCATTCCACCCATCTCGGGCCCGGCGCCGGCGGAACCAGGTTCTGGCATTATCCTGAGCCCAAGGACGCGATCCGCGACGTGCTGCGGCTGAGCCGCGGGATGAGCTACAAGAACGCCATGGCCGGGCTGCCGATGGGCGGCGGCAAGGCCGTTATTCTGGCCGACGCGGCGAAAACCAAGACCCCCGAGATGCTCGCGGCCTTTGCCGATGCGGTCGAAGCGCTTCACGGGCGCTACGTCACCGCCGAGGATGTCGGCATCTCCGAAGCCGATATGGCGCTGGTCGCCAAGCGCACGCAATATGTCTCCGGCCTTCCCAACGAGGATGCGGATGCCGCCGGCGGCGATCCGGGCCCGTTCACAGCAATGGGTATCTATCACGGCATCAAGGCGGCGGTGCGCCACAGACTGGGCAAGGATAGCGTCGAAGGCGTCCATATCGCGATCCAGGGCACCGGCAGCGTGGGCGGCGGGGTCGCCCGGCTGCTCGCCAAGGACGGCGCGCGGCTCACGCTCGCGGACATCCATCACGACCGGGTCGAGGAACTGGCGCGCGAGCTCGACGCCGAGACCTGCGCCAGCGATGCGATCATGGGTGTGACCTGCGACGTGTTCAGCCCGAATGCGCTTGGCGCGGTGCTCGACGATGCCGGGATCGCGCGGCTCGATTGCGCGGTGGTGGCGGGCGGCGCCAACAACCAGCTCGCCCGCGCCGGACACGGCCAAATGCTGGCCGAGCGCGGCATCCTCTACGCCCCCGATTACGTGATCAACGCCGGTGGCATCATCAGCGTCACGCTGGAATATCTCAGTCGCCGCGAAGGCAGGGATTGCGACATCAACGAGGTCCGCAAGCGGCTTGCGCAGATCCCCGGCCGGCTCGAGGAGATCTGGACCGAAAGCGACGCCAGCGGCGTCTCGCCCGACCAGGTCGCCGACCGCATGGCGCAAAAGCTGATCGGGCGCTGATCCGACCCTTGCATGGCGCAAGGGAGCCTGTCAGAACCGTGGAAATCCGATGCATGGCTTCGCCAATCCCAAGCGTTTTCTGTCGCTGGCCCGCTGGCTGACACCCTCGTTGCTGGTGAGCGGTCTGGCGCTCGCGGGCGGGGCGCTGCTGTGGGGTTTCTTCGTCGTGCCGCCCGATCGGCTGATGGGCGAAACGGTGCGCATCCTGTTTCTCCACGTCCCCACCGCCTGGCTGGGGATGGGCGGCTGGTCGGCGATCGCGCTGGCGAGCCTGGCCTATCTCGTGTGGCGGCATCCGCTGGCCAATCTCGCGGCGCGCGGGGCGGCGCTGCCGGGGCTGGTGTTCACCGCGCTGTGCCTGATCACCGGATCGATCTGGGGGCGCCCGACCTGGGGCACCTGGTGGGTCTGGGACGGGCGGTTGACCAGCATGCTGGTGCTGTTGTTCCTCTACCTCGCTTATATCGCGCTGGCGCAGGCCGCCGAGCGCGAAGGCGTGAGCCCGCGCATCCCCGCGATCTTCGGATTGTTGGGCGCGGTCAACATTCCGATCATCAACCGCTCGGTGGTGTGGTGGAATTCGCTCCACCAGCCGCCCAGCATCACCGCCGGGGGCAGCAGCATCGATGCCGCGTTCCTGGTCCCGCTGCTGGTTGCGGTGCTCGGCTTCTCGCTGCTGTTCGGCGCGCTGGTGCTGATGCGGATGCGCGCGCTGCTTGCCGATGCGCAGGCCGATGCGCGGCTGCGGCGCAAGGCGATGGAGGCCAGGGAGGCCTGAGATGATCCGCGAAGCGCTCGACCAGTGGGATTTCGTCGTCGCCGCCTATGCGGTGGGGGTGATCGGCGTGCTCGCGACGGTGGCCTGGGCATGGCTCGCGATGCGCCGCGCCGAGCGCCGCCGCGACCATGCGCGCGAGCGGACTCGCGGCCGGTGAGCGCGCTCAAACCCAAGCACCAGCGGCTGGTGCTGCTGGTCGTCGCGCTGATCGCGCTGGTGGCGGCGGGGCTGCTCGCGGCCTATGCGCTGCGCAGCCAGGCGAGCTATTTCTATCTTCCCGAGCAGATGCGCGACGATCCGCCCGAGATCGGCCAGGCGGTGCGGCTGGGCGGGATGGTCGAAGAGGGCTCGCTGGCGACCGATCCCGACGGCTTCACGCTGCGCTTCGCCGTCACCGGCAGCGACGGCGCGCGGGTGCCGGTGCGCTTCGCAGGGATCGCGCCCGATCTGTTCGTCGAAGGCTCGGGAGTGGTCGCCGAGGGGCGGCTCGCGCCCGACGGGACCTTCGTCGCCGACAATCTGCTCGCCAAGCACGACGAGAACTACGTGCCCCGCGAGCTCGAGGGCATGAGCGAGATGCAGGCCGCGCGAATGGCCGAAGAGACCACGGTCGGGCTCGAATGATCGCGGAGCTGGGTCTGGCCGCGCTGTGGCTCGCCGCCGCGCTGGCGGCGCTGCAGACGATCGCGGGGTTCCTGGCGGTGCGCGCGAACGAGCCGACTGCGCTCGGCGCGCTGATCCGCCCCGCCGCGGTGGTGCAAGGCCTGTTTGCGGCCCTTTCGTTCTGCGCGCTGCTCTATGTCTTCGCGATCACCGATCTGTCGGTGAAGCTGGTCGCGAGCAATTCGCATGCGCTCAAACCCATGGTGTTCAAGCTCTCGGGCGCCTGGGGCAATCACGAGGGCTCGATGCTGCTGTGGGTCACGGTGATGGCGCTCGCGGGCGGGCTGATCGCGATGATCGAACGGCGGCTGCCCGACCGCACGATGCAGGCGGTGCTCGCCGCGCAGGGCTTCGTGGCGCTGGGGTTCTACGCTTTCCTGCTGCTCAGCTCGAATCCGTTCGAGCGGCTGCCCGTCCCCGCCGAAGTGGGGATGGGGCTCAACCCGCTGCTGCAGGACATCGGTCTCGCCTTCCACCCGCCGACGCTCTATTTCGGCTATGTCGGGCTGTCGATCGCCTTCAGCTTCGCGGTCGGCGCGCTGCTCACCCGGCAGGTCACTCCCGATTTCGCCCGCGCGATGCGTCCCTGGGTGCTGGGCGCCTGGGTGTTCCTCACCGTGGGCATCACTGCGGGATCATACTGGGCCTATTACGAGCTGGGCTGGGGCGGCTGGTGGTTCTGGGACCCGGTCGAGAACGCCTCGCTGATGCCCTGGCTCGCCGCGACCGCGCTGCTTCACTCCGCCAGCGTGCTCGCCGCGCGCGACGCGCTGCGCGTGTGGACCATCATGCTCGGGGTGGTCGCCTTCTCGATGAGCATGCTGGGGACGTTTCTGGTGCGCTCGGGCATCCTCACCAGCGTTCATTCCTTCGCGGTCGATCCCGAACGCGGCACCTTCATCCTGCTGTTGCTGGCGATCTATATCGGCGGCGCGCTGCTGCTGTTCGGCTTGCGCGCCAGCACCATTTCCGAAGGCGAGCGCTTCGCCATCGCCAGCCGCGAGGGCGCGCTGGTGGTCAACAACGTCATGCTCAGCGCGATTCTCGCCATCGTCCTGCTCGGCACGCTCTATCCGCTGCTGACCGAGGCCTTCGATGTCCGCGTCTCGGTGGGGCCGCCCTATTTCAACCCGGTCGGGGCGATCTTCGTGATCCCGATGCTGCTGGTGATGGCGGTCGGACCGCTGCTGCGCTGGCGGCGGGACCGCTTCGCACGCATCTCGCGCGAGGTCGCGGTGCTCGGAGCGATACTGCTCGCAGGGCTGGTGTTGGTCGCGCTGCTGGGCGAGGTTGCGCTGCTACCGCTGCTCGGACTGGCATTGGCGGCGATGCTGGCGGTGGCGAGCTTCCTGCCGCTGCGCGGGCGCAAGCTCATCCGCGTCCCGATCGCCACCTGGGGCATGGTGGTGGCGCATTTCGGGATCGCGGTGGCGCTGTTCGGCATGGCCAGCGAAAGCGCCTTCACCGAGGAACGCCTCGCCGCGCTTCAGCCCGGCACCACCACTCGGGTGGGCGATTGGTCGGTCACGCTCGATGCCATCGTTCCGGTCGCGGGGCCTAACTGGACTGCCATAGAAGGGCAGCTCAGCGCGCGGCTCGGCGATGGCGAGCCGATCGCGCTGCGGCCGCAATCGCGCACCTTCTGGGCGCCGCCGCAGCAGACGGCGGAGAGCGTGCTCGCGACCCGCTGGAACGGCCAACTCTATGCGGTGATGGGCGATGCCGCAGGCGACGGACGCTGGCAGGTGCGGCTGTGGTGGAAACCCTTCGTCACCTTCATCTGGTATGGCGGCCTGCTGATCGCGCTGGGCGGAGTGCTGGCGCTGGTCGGTCGGGTGATGGAGGATCTGAAGCGTCGCCATGTGCGCCGCCGCGCCGCCGCTCGGCGCGAGGACGTGCCGCCACAAGATGCTCGGCCAGAGGACGCTCGGCCCAAGAACGCTCACCTAAAGGATAGCGCGACATGAACCGCTGGCGCCTGTGGGTTCCCCTGATGCTATTCGCGGGTTTTCTCGGAGTTGCGGGCTATCAGCTTTCGCAGCCCAAGAACGAGTTCATCGAAAGCCGCATGGTGGGACGCGAGCTGCCCTATTTCGACCTGCGACCCGCGACGAGCGACCGGCCAGGTATCGCCAGCGTCGCGTTCAGCGACGGCAAGCCGCGGCTGCTCAACATCTGGGCGAGCTGGTGCGTGCCCTGCATCGCCGAAGCGCCCTATCTCGAGCGGCTGAAGGAGCAGGGCGCGCCGATCGTCGGGGTCGCCATTCGCGACCGGCCCGAGGACGTCGCGCGTTTCCTCGAACGTCACGGCAACCCCTATGTCGCGATCGGGGCGGACGATCTGTCCGAAGTGCAGTTCGCCATCGGCTCTTCGGGTGTGCCCGAAACCTTCGTCATCGATGGCCAGGGGCGAATTACCTACCAGCATATCGGCGACATCCGCGAAAGCGATGTGCCGGTGCTGATCGAGAAGCTGCGGGAAGCGGGCGCATGACCGCTATTCGCCCCGTCTTACCTGCCTCGCTGCGCCGTTCTTTGTTGACGCTGCTGGTGCTGTGTCTCGGCGCACCCCTGCTGGCGCAGCAATCGCTCCCGCCCGCGCCCTTTGCCAATCGCCAGCTCGACGACCCGGCGCAGGAAGCGGTTGCGCTGGAGCTTATGGCGACCCTGCGCTGTCTCGAATGCCAGTCGCAATCGATACACGACAGCGATTCGCCAATGGCCGGCGACATGCGGCATCAGGTCCGCATCAGGGTGGCCGCAGGCGAAAACCCGGAGTCGATCCGTGCCTGGCTGATGGAACGCTATGGCGACTACGTCAGCTACGAACCGCAGATGAGCAGCACCACCTGGCCGCTGTTCGCGGTCCCATTGCTGATCCTGCTGGTGGCCGGCGCGATCTTCTGGCGCCGCTTCGGGAAGCGCACATGATCTGGCTGGCGATCCTCGCGCTGGCCGGACTGGGCTTTCTCGCTGCAACCCGGTTGTTCGGCCTCGCGCGCAGCGGGTGGACACTGTTCGGCGCGGCGTTGCTGTTCGGGTTGGCGGGGTACGCCCTGCAGGGCTCGCCTGGTCAGCCGGCGGCGCCCGGCGCCGGTCCTCAACCGATAGCCGACACCGGCGAACTGATGGTCCGGGCGCGGCGCGAGTTCTACGATCCCGAGACGATGCCCTCGCGCTATGTCGTGTCTGCGGATGCCTTCGCCCGCCAGGGCCAGTACGAAGATGCGGCGAACTTCCTGCGCAACGCGGTGACAGAGAACCCGCGGGATGCCGAAGCCTGGGTTGCGCTGGGCAATGTGCTGGTCGAACACGCGGAGGGCCGGCTCGGAGCCGCGGCGCTGTTCGCCTATACGCGGGCCGAAGAACTGGCGCCGGACAACCCGGCCCCGCGCTATTTCGTCGGATTGGCAATGCTGCGCCAGGGCGAGTTCGCGCAAGGGCGCCGGATGTGGGCGGAGATTCTCGCCGAGGCCCCTGCGGATGCCGACTGGCGGCCGGCCATCGCTGCGCGACTCGAGCGGCTCGATCTGCTGCTCTCGGGCGGCGGGATGACTGCGCAACCACGCTAGTGCGCTGCCGGGGGCGATGTTGCGGGTGCGAAACCTTCCTGCTAAGCGCCGCGATCTTGCGGAACGGCACAGCTGCCGCGCGCGAAGGATCAGCCACATGAAGCCAGGGACGCCGCACCGATGAGCGAAAGCCAGGTGCCCCAGAAACACCCGTCCGCCGAAGCAAACGGCGGAACTCCGGGGACAAGCGGTGTCGGCAAGAAGGCGACCAAGGGCGCTCTCGCCGTGGGCGCGATCGGCATCGTGTTCGGCGATATCGGCACCAGCCCGCTCTATGCCTTCCGCGAAACCTTCGCGGGGGCGCACCCGCTGGCGCTCGACGACATGCATATTCTGGGCGTGGTCAGCCTGATCTTCTGGTCGATGACGCTGGTGGTCTCGATCCAATACGTCACGATCCTGATGCGCGCCGACAACAAGGGGCAGGGCGGGAGCCTCGCGCTGGTGGCGCTGATTTCGCGCCATATCAGCGGCTCGCGCTACGGCTGGCTGGCCGTGCTGTTGGGGGTCTTCGCGACCTCGCTGTTCTATGGCGACAGCATGATCACGCCCGCGATCTCGGTGCTTTCGGCGGTCGAGGGGCTGACCGTGGTCAATCCCGACATGGAGCAACTGGTGATCCCGATCGCGCTGGTGCTGCTGATCGCGCTGTTCGTCATCCAGAAGCGCGGAACCGCCAAGGTGGGAGCGCTGTTCGCGCCGGTAATGATCGTCTATTTCATCGTTCTGGCAGGGCTGGGGATCAACCAGATCGTCCAGCACCCCGAAGTGCTGTGGGCGCTCAACCCCTATTACGCGGTCAATTTCTTCGTCATCGACGGCTGGCTCGCATTCCTGGCGCTGGGATCGGTAGTGCTGGCGGTGACGGGCTCCGAGGCGCTCTATTCCGACATGGGCCACTTCGGGCGCGGACCGATGCGGCTGTCTTGGTTCGGTTTCGTGATGCCCTGCCTGCTGCTCAACTATTTCGGTCAGGGAGCCATGGTCCTGGCGCTCCCGCCCGTGCTGGCGAGCGAGGCGATCCAGAATCCGTTCTTCTTCCTCGCCAGCGAGGACTTTCGTCTGCCGCTGGTGCTGCTGGCTACGGTCGCGACCTTCATCGCCAGCCAGGCGGTGATCTCGGGCGCCTTCTCGATCACCCACCAGGCGATGCAGCTGGGCTTCATCCCGCGTCTCTCGATCCGCCACACCAGCGAGACCGAGGCGGGCCAGATCTACATCCCGGTGGTCAATTGGGCGCTGATGGTCGCGGTGATCATTCTGGTGCTGACCTTCCAGAGCTCGTCCAACCTGGCCGCCGCCTATGGCATCGCGGTGACCGGTGCGGTGACGATCGACACGCTGCTGATGGGCGTGCTGTTCGTCGGCGTGTGGAAGTGGAAATGGTGGTACGCCGCGCCGGTGGTGGCGCTGTTCCTGATCGTCGACGGCGCCTATTTCGCCGCCAACCTCACCAAGGTGGCCGATGGCGGCTGGTTCCCGCTGGTGGTGGGGCTGTTCGCCTTCACCTTGCTCACCACCTGGGCACGGGGGCGCAAGTTGATGCGCGACCGCATGACGGAAGTCGCACTGCCGATCGAGATCTTCGCGAAATCGGCCAAGAACAGCGCCACCCGCGTCCCCGGCACCGCGATCTTCATGGCCAGCCAGACCGCTGGCGTACCTTCGGCGCTGCTCCACAACATCAAGCACAACAAGGTGCTCCACGAGCGAGTGGTGATCCTCACCATCGAGATCGCCGACGAACCCTATGTCGACGAAAACGCGCGTTGCGAGATGCACGATCTGGGCGAGGGCTTCTATCGCGCGGTGCTGCACTACGGCTTCATGGAAGAGACCGACGTGCCCAAGGGGCTCAAGAGCATGTCGCGTTGCGGCGGCGAGTTCGACATGATGAACACCAGCTTCTTCCTCAGCCGCCAGACGCTGATCGCCAGCGAAAAGCCCGGGATGTCGCTGTGGCGCGAGAAGGTCTTCGCCTGGATGCTGCGCAATTCGGCGACCGCAATGGAGTTCTTCCGCCTGCCCACCAACCGCGTGGTCGAGCTGGGGAGCCAGGTCGAGATCTAGGGGAGCGTTATTCCCCGGTGGGAGGCTGGTCCTTGAGGACCTCGTCGCGGTCGTCCAGCGCCAGCCCGTGCCTCAGCAGCATCGGGATCTGGCTGAAGGTGAACAGGAAGCTGAGCGGCATGAAGACCCAGATCTTCGCCCACAGCCAGCTTTCGAAGCTGAGCTGGGCGCGCAGGACCTCGTTGAGCACCGCCAGCGCAAGGAAGAACACGCCCCAGTTGCGCGACAGCTTGAGCCAGCCCTGCCTGTCCAGACCCTCGAAGGCGGCCTCGAGCAGGATCTGCAGCAGCGCCCGCCCGCGGGCGTAGCCGACCAGCAGCACCACCCCGAAGAAGGTGTAGATCGCGGTCGGCTTGACCTGGATGAAATCGGGATCGCGCAGCCAGATGGTCAGCGCCCCGAAGCCCACGATCAGCGCGGTCGAGAGCATCAGCATCGGCGAGATCTTGCCGAACTTCCATTTCGAGAACGCCAGCGCGACCACCGCCGCCACCATGAAGGCGATCGTGCCGTAGATCACCGCCGCGATCTCGCCCAGCGGGCCGGGATCGTCGGGAGCGTAGAATTTGTAGACCCCGAGGAACACCAGCAGCGGACCGTAGTCGACGAGGATGTTGAGCCAGCCGGTCTTGGGTTTGGCCTCGATCGTGGTTGGTGTCGTCTCGTTCATCATGCCACTCCTGCGATGACGCGCGCGACCAGATCGGGATCGAAGGGGCGCAGATCGTCGATCTTCTCGCCCACCCCGATGGCGTGGATCGGCAGGCCGTATTGCTCCGCCGCCGCGACCAGCACGCCGCCGCGCGCGGTCCCGTCGAGCTTGGTCATCACCAGCCCGGTCACCCCGGCCATCTCGCGGAAGACATCGATCTGGTTCAAGGCGTTCTGTCCATTCGTGGCATCGAGCACCAACAGCACATCGTGCGGCGCTTCGGGGTTGAGGCGGCCCAGCACCTTCCGGATCTTCGACAATTCATCCATCAGCTCGCGCTTGTTCTGCAGCCGCCCGGCGGTGTCGACGATCAGCACGTCGGTGCCGCGATCGGTCGCCGCCTTCACCGCGTCGAAAACGATGCTGGCGGGATCGCCGCCTTCGGGCCCGCGCACCAACGGGACGCCGATCCGCTCGGCCCAGGTGGCGAGCTGACCGATGGCGGCGGCGCGGAAGGTGTCGCCCGCGGCCAGCATCACCGAATAATCGTCTTCCTGGAACAGATGCGCCAGCTTGGCGATGGTGGTGGTCTTGCCGCTGCCGTTGACGCCGATCACCAGCACAACCTGCGGGCGCGGGAACGCGGTGATTTCGAGCGGGATCGCCACCGGGCGCAGGATCGCCGCGATCTCCTCGGCGACCGCCTCCTTGAGCTGCTCCTGCGAAATCTCCAGCCCGAAGCGCTTCTCCCTCAGCTTTTCGCGAATCCGCGCAGCGGCGGAGGGGCCGAGATCGGACATGATCAGCGCGTCCTCGACCTGGTCGAGCGTCGCGTCGTCGAGCCGCGCAGTGCCGACCGCCTCGGTTAGGTTTTCCGCCAGCCGCTGCTGCGTCTTGCGGAACCCGCCGAACAGCCGTTCGGTCCAGCTCGTCTCGCTCATGTCAGCAGGCCGTCCTTGATGGTTGTGGGGGTGATTTCGACAAGCGTTCCCGCGGCGGTTCCCCCGGCCAGCGCCACGCGGGCGAAGCCGGGAGTGTAGCCGGTCCCGTCTCTTTCCCCGAGGACCACGGCGGGTTTATCGACCAGCGTCGCCAGCCATTCGGACCGCTGCATGGCCACCGCTTCGCGCAGTTCGGCGGCGCGTTGCTTGATGGTCGGACGGTCGAGCTGCGGCATCCGCGCGGCCGGCGTGCCGGGGCGGGGGGAATAGGGGAAGATGTGGCCGTGGACGATCCCGAGTTCGCGCACGATCGACAGATTGGCGGCGTGGTGCTCGGCAGTCTCGGTCGGGAAGCCGGCAATCAGATCCGCACCCACCGCGAGATCGGCGCGGCGCGCGCGCAATCGCCCAACCAGCTCGATGGCATCGCCGCGCAGATGGCGGCGCTTCATCCGCTTGAGGATCAGATCGTGGCCGTGCTGGAGCGAGAGATGGAGATGCGGCATCAAGCGCTGCTCGCTGGCGAAGAGCTCGAACAGCAGCGGATCGATCTCGACCCCGTCGAGCGAGGACATCCGCAGCCGTCGCAAGTGCGGGAACCGGTCGAGGATCGCCTGCACCAGAGCGCCCAGCGGCGGGCGATCGGGCAGATCCTGCCCCCAGCTGGTGACATCGACCCCGGTCAGCACCACCTCGGCGGCGCCCCGATCGCAATGCTGCTCGACCTCGGCGCAGACCTGATCGACGGTGAGCGAACGGCTGGCTCCGCGACCCTGCGGGATGACGCAGAAGGTGCAGGCGTGATCGCAGCCGTTCTGGACCGCGATGAAGGCACGGGTGTGCTGGCTCGCGACCGCGGTGGCGCGTTCGGGCACGTTCCAGGCGCGCGGATCGAGCTTGGCGGAATTGGCGATCAATCCGTCCACCTCGGGCATCGCGGCGAGCTGATCGCGCTCGATCTCGGCGGCGCAGCCCGTCACCAGCAGCCGCGCCGCCGGATGCGCCCGGCGCGCCTTGCGGATCGCCTGCCGGGTCTGGCGAACTGCCTCGAGCGTGACGGCGCAGCTGTTGACCACAACCAGATCGCTCGACCCGCCCAGCATGGCGCGGATGTCCTCGCTTTCGGACAGGTTGAGCCGACAGCCGAGCGAGATCACCTCGGCGCTCACGCGTAGTCGTCCCATTCGAAGGAGCCGCGGAAGGCCTCGGTCGCGGGACCGGTCATGACGATGCTGGCGCCCGCCGCCGGATTGCTGTCAGCCCATTCGATCGTCAGCGGACCGCCGGGAAGCACGACCGTGACGCGGTTTTCGACCAGCCCGCGCCGCATCGCGACCACTGCAGTGGCGCAGGCGCCGGTACCGCAGGCGCGGGTGAGGCCGGCGCCGCGTTCCCATACCCGCAGGCGGATACGGGTTCGGCTCTCGATGGTGGCGCAATTGACATTGATCCGCTCGGGGAACAGCGGATCGTTTTCGATCTCGGGACCCAGCTCATCGAGCGGGACCGTGTCGCAATCCTCGACGAAACACACCACATGCGGGTTGCCGACATTGACCGCGGCGGGATTGTCCATCCCCTCCCAGCCGACCGGCATCGACAGCGTGTCCATCGGATAGGCCAGGGGAATCGCATCCCAGTCGAAGCGCGGGCGGCCCATGTCGACCCGCGCACCGCCGCCATCGGGTTCGACCGCGATGATGCCGCCGGCGGTTTCGACCCGCGCCGCGCTGCCGTGGAGCAGCGCCACCGCGCGCGCGGCGTTGCCGCAGGCACCCACTTCGCTGCCGTCGCTGTTGAAGATCCGCATCCGGAAGTCGGCATCGGCGCTCGGCTCGAGCAGCACCAGCTGATCGCAGCCGATGCCTTCGCGGCGATCCGCCAGCGCCGCGGCAACTCGCGCATTTATCGGCGGCAGGGTCTCGGCGCGCGCATCGAGCACGACGAAATCATTGCCGAGGCCGTGCATCTTGATGAAGGGAACGCGCATCTGAGCGCGCATCTATGCCGCCGGGCGGCGAATTTCCACCCTTACGGTTCAGATTCCCGGCACGTCAGATTCCGGGCGTATCAGACTGCGCGATTGCCGCTGATCGGTCGGAGCTTGGGTTTGGTGCCTTCGGTTTCGGGATTCGAGAGCAGCCCGCGATCCTGGAGCCGCGTCAGCACCTGATCGGCGGGTTCCGGGCGACCGTAATGATAGCCCTGTCCCTTGAGCCCGCCCATCTTGCGCAGCATACCGAGCACCACCTCGTTCTCGATCCCCTCGGCGGTGATGGGCATCTTGAGCCCGTGGCCCATCGAGATGATGGCATCGACCAGCCTCGAGCCCGGCTCGCCGGTGTTGAGTTCGCTGATGAAGCTGCGATCGATCTTGAGCCGGTCGAAGGGCAGCGAGCGCAATTGCGACAGGCTGGCATAGCCGGTCCCGAAATCGTCGAGGCTGACCCGTACGCCCTGATTGCGCAGGCTGGTGATCATGCTGCGCACCAGCCCGACATTGTCGTGGAGCGCGCTTTCGGTGATTTCGATATCGAGCCGCGAGGGCGGGAAATTGTGCTGCAGCAGCAGCTTGATCAGCTTTTGGGCGAACCATGGATCGCGCATCTGGACCGGAGAGATATTGACCGACAGCGTCAGCTTGGGATCCCAGCGCTTGGCGTCTTCGAAAGCCTGCTTCATCAGGTTCTCGGACATTTCCGCGACCACGCCGATCTCTTCGGCAATGGGGATGAAGATGTCCGGTCCGACGATCCCCATCTCGGGCGAGAGCCAGCGGGCGAGCATTTCGAAGCCGACCAGTTCGCCCGTCTCGAGATCGATCTGCTGCTCGTAGAAGGGGACGAATTCGCCCTTGGCGATCCCCTTGCGGATCCCGCCCTCGAGCTCGTTGCGAAAGCGCAATTCCTGTTCCATCGCCGCTTCGAACCAGAAGAAGCGATTCTTCCCCTGCTTCTTGGCCTGATACATCGCGATATCGGCCTTGTGGATCAGCCTGGTCGAGACGTCCGTATCCACCGGATTGACCAGATTGACGCTGCTGGCGATCCCCACCGACATGGTGATATCGATGACCGTATCCTTCACCGCGATCGGCTGCGAGACCCGCTCGATCAGCAGCGAGGCGAGATGTTCGATCTTGCCGGGCAGGACGGGATCATAGACGACCGCAGCGGCGAATTCGTCGCCGCCCAGCCGTGCCAGCAGGGCATCGGCGGGCAGAACGTCGCCCATCCGGTCCGAGGATTCGGTAAGGACCGCATCGCCGATATGGTGACCGTTGAGGTCGTTGACCTGTTTGAAATTGTCGAGATCGACCAGGATGACCGCCATCGCCCGGCCTTCGCTCTGGGCCTCGGCGAGCAGCTCGGCCATGGCAGGGGCGATGCTGCGGCGATTGTAGCAGCCGGTGAGCGGGTCGATCTGCGCCAGCCGCCGCGCCTCCTCTTCCGAGCGGCGCCGATCGCCCAACTCGGCGTGCATCGATTTGTAGCGGTTCCAGCCGAGCAGGATCAGCGCGATATTGAGCAGCAGGGCGTTGCTCAGCAGCAGATCGGGCTGTTCGGACAGACCGCGCCAGGCGCTGACCAGCTGGGGCATCACCGTACCGCCGGTGCCGATGAAGAGAATGATCGCAGCGGCAGCGATGCCGAAGGCTACGAGATCCCTCTCCCGGTGGTTCGCCCGAGAAAATTTCTCGGCGACCGCCTGGCGGAATGAGGTTGGTTCTGCAGTCAAGTCTCGCCCCCTTCGTGCTGAGCGACCGCGCAAGCTATTGCCCAAAGAGGCTGAAGAACAGGTTAAGCGCGGCGGAATTCGGGGGCTGGTGCGCGAATAAGATCGGGATCGACGGTGGCGAAGCAGGGCCGGATTGCCTATCGCGGGCGGAACACAAGCTCGCCGAGACAAGGACACCGCCTGCATGCCCCGCTACTGGCTGATGAAATCCGAACCGTTCAAATATGGCTGGAGCGATCTGGTCGCCGAGGGCGAGGGCACCTGGGACGGGGTCCGCAACCACCAGGCGAAGAACAATCTCGCGGCGATGGAGGTGGGCGATCAGGCCTTCTTCTACCATTCGCGCGAGGGGCTCGAGATCGTCGGCATCTGCGAGATCAGCGTGGCGGGGATCACCGACCCGACCGATCCCGAAGGCAAATGGGCGGCGGTCAAGGTCAAGCCCAAGACCGAGCTGCCGCATCCGGTGACGCTCAAGCAGATCAAGGCGGAGCCCAAGCTCGCCGATTGCGAGCTGGTGCGCTATTCGCGACTGTCGGTCGCGGAGATCCAGCCGGACGAATGGTCGGTGATCCTAAGCATGGCCGGGATTTGAGGCGGTTGCGTGCGCGCGCAAGCCGCTGACGCTCGCGCCGCTGGCGGCCAGCTGCTCGATGTCGATGCGGGCGTGGATCAGGCGCAAGCCGCTGCGACCCTTCGCCGCGACCAGCGCATCCTTGAACTGCTGCGTGGTTTCGGCGCGTGCGGACCAGCCGCCGAAGGCCTGCGCCAGCGCAGCGAAATCGGGATTGACCAGCTCGGTGGCGGAGACGCGCGCGGGAAACTCGCGCTCCTGATGCATGCGGATGGTGCCATAGGCGCCGTTGTCGATGACGATAACGATCAGGTCGCAGCCGTGCTGGACCGCGGTCGCGAGTTCCTGACCGTTCATGAGGAAATCGCCGTCTCCCGCCACCGCGACCACGGTGCGATCGGGGAAGCGACGCGAGGCGGCGACTGCGGCGGGTACGCCGTAGCCCATCGCTCCTGCGGTGGGGGCGATCTGGGTGGGCAAGCCCTCGTACCGCCAGTAGCGGTGCCACCAGCCAGAAAAATTGCCTGCGCCGTTGCAGATGATCGTGTCCGCGGGGAGGGTATCGCGCATGAACTGGACGCAGGCCCCCATGTCGAGCGCATGGTCGGTGGGGTGCGCAGTGGCCCATTCCTCCCATTCGGCATGCGCCTGCGCCCCGGCGTCGAAATCGATCGGGGCCTCATCATCCCATAAGGCGGCGGATTCGGCGAATTCGGCCATGTCGGCGCAAATCGCGAGATCGGTTTGGTAGACGCGTGACAATTCCTCCGGGTCGGGATGGATGTGGACCAGTGTCCGGTCGGCGCCTTCCAGCGCCGGGAGGGTGTAACCATCGGTGGTCGCTTCGCCGAGCCGCGCGCCGACCGCAATGAGGAGGTCGGCCTGCCGGACGCGCTCGACCAGCTGCGGATTGGGCCCATAGCCGAGGTTGCCGGCATAGACCGGGCTCGAGGGGCTGATCGCGTCCTGGCGGCGGAAGGCGGTCGCGACCGGCAGGCCGAGCCGTTCGGCGAAGAGCTGGAAATATTGGCGGGCCTTGGCGTTCCAGCCGGCCCCGCCGATGATGGCGATGGGCGAGGCGGCATCGGCGATCAGCGCCATCAGCGCCTGCATCGCATCGGGGCAGGGGGCCTGCGCGGGGCGCGCGACGAAGGGGCGGGGCACGGCCTCGACCGCGCGACCGAGCATGTCCTCGGGCAGCGCCAGCACCACCGGACCCGGGCGCCCTGCGATTGCGGTGGCGTAGGCGCGCGCGACATATTCGGGGATCCGCGTTTCGTCGTCGATCCGCGCCGCCCATTTGCTGATCGGACCGAAGAAGGCGGCGAAATCCATTTCCTGGAACCCCTCGCGGTCGCGCATCGAGGAGGCGACATCGCCGACGAACAGGATCATCGGCTGCGAATCCTGCATCGCGACATGGACCCCGATGCTGGCGTTGGTGGCGCCCGGTCCGCGGGTGACGAAGCACACGCCCGGCCGCCCGGTCATGGTCCCGTCGGCGCAGGCCATGAAGGCGGCGCCGCCTTCCTGTCGGCAGGTCACCACATCGACGCGGGCCTCGCCATGGAGCGCATCGAGCACGGGCAGGAAGCTCTCGCCCGGCACGGTGAAGATGCGGTCGCAGCCCTGTTCGATGAGGCAGTCGAGCAGCAGGCGGGCGGCACCCGGCGTCGCGCCGGCGGGAGAGGTCTGGGTCATCGGGCGGGGTTAACCGGACCGGCTTGCGCAGGCAATCGGCACGGCAGTTGTGCCACAACGGAGCAATTCGCATTTCGGCGGGAGCCTTATGGTTACCAAGTGGTTAACAGCGCATGATGAGAAGATCGC
Source organism: Qipengyuania benthica (assembly GCF_030717865.1). Lineage (NCBI taxonomy): Bacteria > Pseudomonadati > Pseudomonadota > Alphaproteobacteria > Sphingomonadales > Erythrobacteraceae > Qipengyuania > Qipengyuania benthica. Next base: position 74,697 of record NZ_JAVAIL010000002.1, read on the forward strand.
TTGTCCTCACCGATGAAACCGCTCGCCATCCCTTCCGCGCCAGCCTGCCGCCGCATGTCTGCAGGGTCGAGCAGAGCGAATCCCAAGGCGAGTCGTCGCCGCGATCCTGGCGGCTGACCGCGAGCGACGTCCGCGGCGCGGCGACCACCTATTTCGCGACCTTCGCCGCCACCCTCGCCTTTCTGGTCTAGGCGACTGCGTCCGCCGCGCATTCGATGCGATAGAGCCTTCGTCCGAGCCAGGCCGAGATCAGGCACATGGCTGCGCTGAGCAGCACCTGCTCGATCACCGCCATGCCCAGCGCGGTCAGCGCTATGACCAGCAGCGCCCCGCCGACCATTGCCAGCGAATTGACGATATTGTTGGCGGCGATGGTGCGCGAGGCATATTCCGGTGCCACCCTCGTGGTGAGAAAGGCGTAGAGCGGCACCACGAACATGCCCCCAGAAATCGCGATCCCCAGCAGGCTGATCAGCAGCAGCGGTGCCATCGGCTGGACCACGAATTCGCCGATCGAGAGCAGGCCGCTGGTGGTCTCGCCCGACCAGCCGCGCGCGATCAGGTAGAAGCCGATCACGAAGATCCCCATGGCGATCACCGAGACCGGCGCATGCCTGGCCGAAACGACGTTGCGCAGCAGCGTGTTGATTCCCACCGAGCCGATCGCGACACCGATCGAGAACACCACCAGGAACAGGCTCGCGACTTCCTTGCTGGCCATCAGCACGTTCTTTGCGAGCGGCGGGAACTGGATGAACAGCACCGCGCCGATGGTCCAGAAGAAGCTGATCGCGAGTATCGCGTACCACACCTGGCGGTCGTGCATCGTTCCCGCGATAAGGCGGATCGAACTGCGCAGCACGTTCCAGTCGATCGGTTCGATCTCGCCCATCGGCAGCGCGGGCGGAATCTGACGGCTGGCCAGATAGCCGACCACTGCGGTGACCATGATGCCTCCGGCGACATATTCGACGGGGATCACCCCGGCCAGGATGGTGCCGGCGAGGATGGCGATATAGGTGCCCGCCTCGACCAACCCGGTTCCCGCCAGAACCTCTCTCTTGCGCAAATGTTGCGGCAGGATCGCATATTTGATCGGGCCGAGAAAGGTCGACTGGATCCCCGCCAGCAGCAGCGCGAACAGGAGCAGCGGGATCGCGAAGGCGTCCACCGCGATCCCGCGCCAGGCGAGGAACAGCCCGAAGGCGCCGAGCACCATGATCCCGATCTCGCACAGCTTCACGATGCGGATGATCCGCGCCTTGTCGCGCATATCGGCCAATTGGCCCGCGATGGCCGAAAGGAGGACGAAGGGGATGATGAACAGCGCCGAGGCGACGGCGGAGAACATCGCCTCGCGATCTTCGGAATTGTAGACGCTGTAGACGACGAACAGCACCATCGCGGTCTTGTAGAGATTGTCGTTGAAGGCGTTGAGCAGCTGGGTGCAGAACAGCGGCAGGAAGCGCTTCCTCGAGAGCAATCTTGTCGTCGTGGTCATATCTGCGAACAGGTCCTTGGCGAGACAGGTCGGTCGGCCCTAGAGCACCCCGGCTAAGCGACAAAGGAGAAAGCAGCGCTTTTGCCGGCTACGATCCCGCGCTAGAGAAGGGTCCGATGCTGACGCTGCCCAATCTCCTGACGCTTTCGCGTATCGTCGCGGTCCCGGTGCTTGCCTTCCTGCTGTGGTGGCCCGGCTGGCAACTCGGCTATGCGCTCGCCTTCGCGCTCTACTGCCTGATGGGGATCACCGACTATTTCGACGGTTATCTCGCCCGATCGAGCGGCGCGGTGAGCCGGCTCGGGATGTTCCTCGATCCGATCGCGGACAAGATCATGATCGCAGCGGTGATTCTCGTGCTGACCGCGCAAGGCTGGCTGCGCGGGCCGCTGGTCGGCGATTTCCACGTCATTGCCGGGCTGATCATCCTGGTGCGCGAAATTGCGGTATCGGGTCTGCGCGAATTTCTCGGCGGGTTGCAGGTCTCGATGCCGGTCAGTCGGCTGGCGAAGTGGAAGACCACCTTCCAGATGGTCTCGCTGGGCGCGCTGATACTCGCCGGGGCGCTGCCGGATTGGAACGTCGTTGCCGGCGACACGGTGTTCAACGTGCCGCACACGGTAGGAATCTGGACGCTCTGGGCGGCCGCGATCCTGACGCTGATCACCGGCTGGGACTATCTGCGGGTCGGTCTCAAACACATGGATTGACCGGGCCGGCCGGCATGGGGCCGATCTGCCCGCGTCATGGTTCGCAGCGTCGATACGCTCCTCGCAAAGACGAGGTGGGATCAGCGTAGCACCGGGATCAACTCTCGTCATTGCGAGCCGCCGCAAGAGGCGTGGCAATCCAAAGCCTGACCCCGCGTTCAACACGACGCGGCAATCCACGACCCGGCTTCCCGACCGTTCTCGCTCAGCCGGCGCGCAATTCCTGGGCGAGCAGTTCGAAATCGCTGCGTCGCGGTGAATTCTTGCGCCAGACCAGCGCAATTTCCCGCTTCGCGTCCACCGCCTTGAGCGGACGCGCGACCACTCTGGTCCCCGCCAATATGCCCGCGTCGATCGCCATCTGAGGCAGGAGCGTGACGCCCAGCCCGTTATCGACCATCTGCACCAGCGTGTGGAGGCTGGTGGCGATCATGCTCGCCGATGCTTGCAGGCCGGGGCGATCGCAGGCCGCGAGCGCGTGATCGCGCAGGCAATGCCCGTCTTCCAGCAACAGCAGCCGGCCTTCGCCCAGCATGCTCGCCGGAATCTCCGCTGGCGGATCGCGCGGATCGTCATGCGGCAGCGCGACGTGGAGGATATCGTCGGCGATATGCGCTTTCTCGACTTCTCCGGTGGCGAAGGGCAGCGCCAGCAGCACGCAATCGGCGCGGCCGTGCTGGAGCGATTCGACCGCATCGGCGCTGGTTTCCTCGCGCAGCATCAGTTTCAGATCGGGGCGCTCGCGCCGCAGCCGCGGCAGAATGTGCGGCAGCATGAAAGGCGCGATCGTCGGGATCACGCTCATCCGCAGCTGGCCCGCGAGCGGCTTGCCCGCCGCCTTCACGAGATCGGAGAGTTCCTCCGCCTCGCGCAGGATGCGATGCGCTTTCTGGGTCACTTCCTGGCCAAGGGCGGTGAAGCGCACCACCCGGCGACTGCGTTCGACCAGCGTCACGCCGAGCAGCGATTCCAGCTCGCGAATGCCGGCGCTGAGCGTCGATTGGGAAACGAAACTCGCCTCCGCGGCGCGGCCGAAATGCCCATGTTCGTACAGCGCGACGAGATATTGCAGCTGTTTGATCGTGGGCAGATAGGTGCTCATCCGGCGGGCTGCTTGGCGCCGCGATCATCCCCGCCGTCGATATTTTCGCCGTCGCCGTCGACGTCAGCGGGATCTTCGTCGGAGAAATCCTCTGCATCGAAACCGTCCGATTCGTCCTGCGCGGATTTCTCCATATGAGTCATATGCAGCTTGCCGCGCTTGACCGCGAAGGCGGTGCGCCCCTCGACCAGCTCGAGCGCATCCTTGCCGAACACTTCGTAGCGCCAGCCCTGGAGGATCGGCAGGTCGCGCACGCCTGCGGCCAGCGCTTCCATTTCCTCGGTGCGGGTGAGGAGCCGCGAGGCGACATCGATCTCGCGGGCGCGGATCTTGAGCAGCAGCTTGAGCAGATCGGCGACCAGCGCGCCTTCCTTGCCCAGCGGCGCGCCGCGCTTCATCTTGGCCGGGAGCTCGTCCTTGGAGAGAGGTTCGGCCTTTTCGAGCGCCTTCATCATCCGCTTGCCGATATCGTTGTCGCGCCAGGCGTTGGAGAGGCCGCGCACCTTGGCGAGATCGGCTTGGCTCTTGGGCGGGTGCCCGGCGATGTCCGAAAGCGTCTCGTCGCGCACGATCCTTCCGCGCGGGATGTTCTTGTGCTGCGCCTCGCTCTCGCGCCAGGCGGCGAGTGCCTTGAGCCTTCCGAGGACTGCGGGATTGCGGCCCTGCTGGCGGATGCGTTTCCAGGCTTCGCCCGGTTCGTTGACGTAGTTCGCCGGATCGGAGAGCTTGTCCATCTCGGCATCGAGCCAGCCGCCGCGCCCGGTCTTGATCAGCTTCTTGAGCATCCGCGGAAAAATGGTCGCGAGATGCGTCACATCGCCGATGGCGTATTCGATCTGGCGGTCGGTCAACGGGCGGCGGCTCCAGTCGGTGAAGCGTGCGCCCTTGTCGACCGTGATGCCAAGCCAGCTTTCGACCAGATTGGCATAGCCGATCTGTTCGGACTGGCTGATCGCCATGCTCGCGATCTGGGTGTCGAAGATGGGGTGCGGGGTCTTGCCGGTGAAATTGTGGACGATCTCGACGTCCTGGCCGCCGGCGTGGAAGACCTTGAGCACCTCGTCATTGTCGCACATCAGATCCCACAGGGGCTTGAGATCGATCCCCTCGGCGAGCGGATCGATCGCCGCGGCTTCTTCCTGATTGGCGATCTGCACCAGGCACAGCTCGGGCCAATAGGTGTTCTCACGCATGAATTCGGTGTCGACGGTGACGAAATCGCTCTTCGCCAGACGCTCGCACAGTTCGGCGAGCGCCTCGGTGGTGGTAATCAGTTCGTGGATTTTCATCGTTCTTTTCTTCTCTGTGGGCGGAGTACCGCCCCCGGCCGACCGCTCGCCTTGACAAAGCTGGGGTCATGCCCTGTTAGCGCGCGCGTTTCCTGCTAAGGAGCGCGCCACGCCCAATCGATGGACGCCCCTAGCGCCATACATCCCAAATGTGAAAGACTTCCAGATGCACGCCTATCGTACCCACACCTGCGCCGCGCTCACCAAGGAGCAGGTCGGCGACACCGTGCGCCTGTCGGGCTGGGTCCACAAGAAGCGCGACCATGGCGGGGTGCTGTTCGTCGATCTGCGCGATCACTACGGGATGACGCAGATCGTCGCCGACGAGGACAGCGAGGCGCTGGCGCTGCTCGACGGGCTCAAGCTGGAATCGGTGGTCACCATCGACGGCACGGTCAAGGCGCGCAGCGAGGGCACGGTCAACGCCAACCTGCCGACCGGCGCGATCGAGGTCTATGCGCGTTCCGCGACGGTCCAGAGCCGCGCCGGTGAACTGCCGCTTCCGGTCGCGGGCGAGCAGGAGTATCCGGAGGACATCCGCCTCAAATACCGCTTCATCGATCTGCGCCGCGAGCGGGTTCACGCCAATATCATGCTGCGCAACCGGGTCATCACCAGCCTGCGCGGGCGGATGATCGACCAGGGCTTCTCCGAGTTCCAGACCCCGATCCTGGGCGCCTCGAGCCCCGAGGGCGCGCGCGACTATCTGGTCCCCAGCCGGCTGCATCCCGGGCGGTTCTATGCGCTGCCGCAGGCGCCGCAGATGTTCAAACAGCTGCTGATGGTCTCGGGTTTCGACCGTTATTTCCAGATCGCGCCGTGTTTCCGCGACGAGGACCTGCGCGCCGATCGCGCGCCCGAGTTCTACCAGCTCGACTTCGAGATGAGCTTCGTCACGCAGGAAGACGTGTTCCAGACCATCGAGCCGGTGCTGGCGGGCGTGTTCGAGGAGTTTTCGGGCGGCAAGAGCGTGACCCCCGCGGGCGAATTTCCGCGCATTCCCTATGCCGAGGCGCTGCTCAAATACGGGTCGGACAAGCCTGACCTGCGCAACCCGCTGATCATCTCCGATGTCACCGATCATTTCCAGAAGTCCGGCTTCGGCCTGTTCGAGAAGATCGTCGGCGGCGGCGGGCGGGTCCGGGTTATCCCGGCGCCCGCGACGCAGGACAAGAGCCGCAAGTTCTTCGACGACATGAACGAGTGGGCGCGGCGCGAAGGCTTTGCGGGGCTCGGCTACGTCACTCGCAAGGGCGGCGAATTCGGCGGACCGATCGCCAAGAACCACGGGACGGAGGGCATGGCCAAGCTCTATGCCGAGCTCGGGCTGGGCGAGAACGACGGGCTGTTCTTCGCCGCCGGCAAGGAGAAGGACGCCGCCAAGCTGGCTGGCGCCGCGCGCACCCGCGTCGCCGAGGAGCTGGGTCTGATCGAGCAGGATTGCTTCAAATTCTGCTGGATCGTCGATTTCCCGATGTTCGAATACGACGAGGATCTGAAGCGCGTCGATTTCAGCCACAACCCCTTCTCGATGCCGCAGGGCGAGATGGAGGCGCTGGAAAGCCAGGACCCGCTCGATATCCTCGCCTGGCAATACGACATCGTCTGCAACGGCTACGAGCTGAGCTCGGGCGCGATTCGGAACCACCGGCCGGACATCATGTACAAGGCGTTCGAGATCGCGGGTTACTCGAAGGACGAGGTCGATGCGAATTTCTCGGGCATGATCGAGGCGTTCAAGCTGGGCGCGCCGCCGCATGGCGGATCGGCGCCGGGGATCGACCGGATCGTCATGCTGCTGGCCGACGAGCCCAATATCCGCGAGGTGATCGCCTTCCCTATGAACCAGCGCGCGCAGGATCTGATGATGGGCGCGCCCTCGGTGGTCAGCGCCAAGCAGCTGCGCGAGCTCAGCATCCGCACCGTCGAACCGCCGCAGGTCGACGAGGCGAAGAAGGTCCGCACCGACGTTATCGGAGATTGAACGTTCGGGGGAGCCGCTACGCCAACTGCCGTGCCAGCCGCTACGGCAGCGGCGTCCGGATCGGCCAAGCCAGCCTCTTGCGCTCCCCCGCCGCGTTGATTAGGGCCACAGACAATTCGATAAACCCAACCCAAGAGGGAATATTATGAGCGATACTGCCGACCGCGTGCAGAAGATTGTCGTCGAGCATCTCGGCGTCGAGGCCGACAAGGTCACCCAGGAAGCCAGCTTCATCGACGATCTGGGCGCCGACAGTCTCGACATCGTCGAGCTGGTGATGGCGTTCGAGGAAGAATTCGGCGTGGAAATCCCCGACGATGCGGCCGAGAAGATCGCTACCGTCGGCGACGCCACCAAGTACATCGAAGAGCACAAGGGCTGATCGGGGCCAACTGCTCAACCCGCCGCCCCTGAGCGAGCGGGACCGGACAGGCCCGACCCGGTAGCGGGCCGGGCCTGTTGCATTTTTCGGAGAGACACATGCGTCGAGTGGTCGTTACGGGACTTGGACTGGTCACCCCGCTGGGGAGCGATGTCGAGACGGTCTGGAAGAACCTCATCGCGGGCGAAAGCGGCGCCGGTCCGATCACCCATTTCGATGCGTCGGACTACAAGTGCCAGATCGCCTGCGAGGTGAAGCCCAAGGATCATGCCTGGGGCTTCGATCCCGATCGCCGCGTCGATCCCAAGATCCAGCGCCAGGTCGATCCCTTCATCATCTTTGGCATCGACGCTGCCGGGCAGGCGCTGGAAGATGCCGGTCTGACCGACATGTCGGAAGAAGAGAAGATGCGCACCGGTTGCTCGATAGGCTCGGGAATCGGCGGATTGCCGGGAATCGAGAAGGAATCGATCAATCTGCACGAGCGCGGGCCGGGCCGGGTCAGCCCGCATTTCGTCCATGGCCGCCTGATCAATCTGATCACCGGACAGGTGCAGATCAAACACGGCTTCATGGGTCCCAACCATTCGGTGGTCACCGCCTGTTCGACCGGTGCCCATTCGATCGGCGATGCGGCGCGGATGATCGCCGCCGACGATGCCGACGTGATGCTGGCGGGCGGGGCGGAAGGCACGATCAACCCGCTCGGCATCGCCGGTTTTGCACAGGCGCGCGCGCTCAACATGAGCATGAACGACCGCCCGACCGAGGCCAGCCGCCCCTATGATCGCGACCGCGACGGTTTCGTCATGGGCGAGGGCGCAGGCGTCGTCGTACTCGAGGAATACGAGCGCGCAAAGGCTCGCGGCGCCAAGATTTACGGTGAGGTGACCGGCTACGGTCTCTCGGGCGATGCCTATCACGTCACGGCCCCGCACCCCGAGGGCAAGGGTGCCGAACTGGCGATGCGCATGGCTCTGAAGAAAGCCGGGCTCGACACCGGCGACATCGACTACATCAATGCCCATGGCACCTCGACCATGGCCGACACGATCGAACTGGCCGCCGCGATGCGGGTCTTCGGCAAGGATTTGGGCGGAGCCTCGATGTCGAGCACCAAATCGGCGATCGGCCATCTGCTCGGCGGCGCCGGCGCGGTCGAGGCGATCTTCTGCCTGTTGGCGATCCGCGACCAGATCGTCCCGCCCACGCTCAACCTCCACAATCCCGACGAAGGCACCGAGGGCGTGGATCTGGTCCCGCTGGTGGCGAGGAAGCGCGAGGTGCGCGCGGTGCTCAACAACAGCTTCGGGTTCGGCGGCACCAATGCCAGCCTGATCATGCAGAAGGTCGACTGACATGACGCGCATCGGCTGCCTTGTCGCGGCCGGGCTCGCTCTCCTGGTCGCGCTCGCCGCGATCTGGTTCGCGAGTGGCTGGTACTCCAGCGCCGAGCTGGAGGAAGACACCGAGTTCATCGTCCCCTCGGGCGCGACGCTGACTTCGGTGGCGCGCCAGATGGAGGAGGAGGGCGTGATCGCCGCGGCGGATCCCTTTCTGCTGCGCGCGAAAATCCTCGGCTCGTCGGACCCGGTGCAGGCTGGCGAGTTCCTGCTGCCTGCCGCCGCCAGTCAGGCCAGGCTGCTCGATATCCTCCAGCATGCGCAGCCGATTCGCCGGATGATCACGATTCCCGAAGGCACACCTTCGATCATCGTCCACGAAAGGCTGATGGCAGAGCCGCTGCTCACCGGCGAGATTCCCGTTCCGGTCGAGGGCTCGGTCCTGCCCGACAGCTATGATTTCCAGCGCGGCGAGGAACGCGCCGCGGTGCTGGCGCGGATGCAGGCGGCGATGCAGAACTATCTCGCCGAAGCGTGGCCGCGCCGCAAACCCGACATCGCGGTGGACAATATCGCGGATGCGGTGACGCTCGCCTCGATCGTCGAGAAGGAAACCGGGGTGGCGCGCGAGCGGCGGATGGTCGCCGGGCTCTATTCCAACCGGATCAGGGACGGAATGATGCTCCAGGCCGATCCGACGATCATCTATCCGATCACCCGTGGCAAGCCGCTGGGGCGGCGGATCCGCCAGTCGGAGATCGCCGACATCAACGACTACAACACCTATTCGATGACCGGGTTGCCCAAGGGGCCGATCACCAATCCGGGGCGCGAGGCGATCGCCGCAGTGCTCGACCCTGCCACCACCGACGCCCGCTACATGGTCGCCGACGGCACGGGCGGCCACGCCTTTGCCGAGACGCTCGCCGAGCACAATCGCAATGTCGAGAAATGGTTCGCGCTGCGGCGCGAGCGCGGGGAAATGTAGCGCCAATCGGTGTCGGACGGGGCGCTCATCCTGACGGCGGAACTGCCGCCCGAGCTGCACCGCTGGGCGACCGATCTGCGCACCGCGCATTTCCCGCCCGAGCGCAATCATCTCGAGGCGCATGTCACGCTGTTCCACGCGATCCCGCCGCAATGCGAGGACGAATTGCGCCGCCTGCTGGCGCGCGAGGCGGGAGGTATCGCGCCGATCCGCGCGCGGCTGGAGGGCGTCATGCCGTTGGGCAGCGGCACCGCCTTGCGGCTGGCAAGCCCCGACCTGCTGGACTTGCGCGATGCCATCGCCGAGCATCTGCACGGGATGTTGACCGCGCAGGACCAGCACCGCCCGCGGCTGCATGTAACGATCCAGAACAAGGTCGCTCCCAAGGAAGCCAAGGCGCTGCAGGCGCAACTCGCTGGCACGGTCGAGCCGCGGCAATTCGCATTTCCGGGGCTGGCGCTCCACCGCTACAAGGGCGGGCCGTGGGACTTCGTGCGACGCTTCGCCTTTCGCGGTTGACCGGATCGCAACCCGGCCCTAAACGCGCCGCCTGTTCCCGCGCAAGCGGGATGCTGCCGAGGAGCAAGACCCCCGCGCAGCGCCCTCCGGGGCGGAGTAGCTCAGCTGGTTAGAGCAGCGGAATCATAATCCGCGTGTCGGGGGTTCGAGTCCCTCCTCCGCTACCATGCCCCCTCGGCTGGGGGGTCTTAGATGATCGAACCAGCACATCTTTCAAGAGAGCGTCCAATCCGCCGCTAATCTCGACCTTCATCCTCCGCTGCTGGAATGGCGATCTTGGCCTTTCCTCGGCAGGCGTCACAGGAATACGGGTAATGAAGGAGCGGATGAGTTGGGCAGACGCACGTTCTCCATCCTCGCATAGTAATGCGGGCAGATCGCTCAGCGCGGTTTTGAAGCTGACGACGGCTCCGGGATGGAAATCGACCGTCGGCACGTGCCCGTCGACCGCGGCTAGCTTCGTTACCAGAACAAGTTTTTCATCTTCTAGCGGGGTATTGTCCACGCCGAACTGTTCGAGTTCGATGACGCCCGCCATGCATGCCTTCTTCAGCCGATCCATTTTCCGCTCGACCTCGGCAAGGCGTTCGCCGATCATGTCTGGCTCGTCGACCGAAAGGGCTCAAGGCGCTTTTCGCTCCGCCCGATAGGCCTCAAGGTAGGCGTTTATGAGCCACGTGTCGGAGAGATTGGCTCGCAGGGCTGCGAACACCACGCCGTCGATGTCCTACATAGGTGCGGACGTCACAAAGGCCCTGCGATGCATTACCGTCGCACTTCATGCGTGGTTTGCCGGTCTTGGCATCCAGAAGCTGGGCCCGTTGCTGCCAGTCCGGTTGCGGCTCTCCGGAGGGGTTTGTTGCCATCTAGCGACGATGATCAAGCGAGGCGCTTCTGAAGGCCTTTGCCGCACGTCTCGATAACGAGCTCCACCTCATTCACAGCGAGCACGACTCACTGTTTGGGAGAACGTGCGTTCAGATCTTTCAGGTGCTACTGAAATAACTCTCTGTTATGCGGAACTCCTGCCAAAGGAGATTCGCACTGCTTTCTCGATCATCCCTTTTGCAAGCGCAAAGCCGATTAGTGGTGCTCGCGCTTGCCGGAGCTCTATCGGCGTGTGTTTCCCCGCAATCGGACAGGCCTGAACTTCCCGGCGGACTGCCGGTAGCTTTTGCCGCGGGCGGGGTGCCGACCCAGCCCGACGACGATTGGTGGGTGCGGTTCGGGGATGAGAAGCTCACCCGTCTGATCGATGAAGCCGTGAGCGAGAGCCCGCAGGTCGGCCAGGCGTTGGCGAGAGTGGAACAGGCGCGGGCGCAGGCGCGTATCCAGCGGGCAGCGCAATTGCCGCAGGTTTCCGCCTCTGCCAGCGCGTCGCGATCGCGACAGACCCTGGGCGGCCTCGGTCCGATCGGCGATCTTCCGGGCGTTCCCGACGCAGGGGACGCACCCACCGCCTTCATTACCGAGAACTACGGGCTTTCTCTCGATGTGAGCTGGGAAACGGACTTGTTCGGTGCCATCCGTGCGCGCAGTTCAGCCGCAAGAGCCGATTTTCTCGCCAGCGAAGCCAATCTGCGCGCCGCGCGGCAGGCTGTCGCGGCACAGACCGCACGAACCTATTTCAGCCTTGTCGAAGCGCGGGCACAGGTTGATCTTTCGCAGGAAGTCGTCGAAACATTCGGCGAGATCGCCCGCCAAGTCGGGAACCGCGCCGATGTCGGCATCGCCCCGCCTAACGATAAATTGCTGGCGATCGCGAACCTCGAATCGTCGATTGCCGGTTTGCAGCAGCGTGAGGAAAACGTCGAACGGCTGACGCGGCGACTCGAGGTCCTAATGCGCGATTATCCTTCGGGAACGCTGCCTACGGCGGCTGCCCTGCCGCCGGTGCCGGCACCGCCACCAGTCGGCTTGCCGGTGGACCTCCTGACGCGCCGGCCAGACGTCGCTGCCGCGCAGTTCAATCTGCGCGCCGCCGGATATCGTACGGCGGCCGCGCAAAGATCGCTTTTGCCTTCGCTGTCCCTCACCGGATCGGCGGGTACGGCCAGCGATGCGCTCGGCGATCTTCTCGATGGCGACTTCTTCGTCTGGTCGATTGCGGGTCGGCTGCTTCAGCCCATCTTCCAGGGCGGCCGTCTGCGGGCCCAGGTCCGGCTGGCAGAGGGGCAGCGCGACGAGGCTGCGGAAACCTATGTGGATACGCTCCTCACCGCGCTGTCCGAAGTGGAGACGGCGCTTGCGATCGACGAGGAGCTGGCCACCCGCGAAGCCGCCTTGTCCAGGGCTGCAGAGGCGTCGCAACGCTCGGTCGAAATCTCCTTCAATCGTTACAGGGCGGGCATCGATCCCTTCATCACCGTGCTGCAAAGCCAGCAGGGCGCGCTCGATGCCCGCAGCTCGGTGATCGCGACCCGCCGCGCGCGGCTCGAAAACCGGATCGCTCTTCACCTCGCGCTTGGCGGCGGCTTCGGCACGCCGGCGAACACCCCGCTGTTCATTGGCGGAGGTTCGACCGCGCCCGCCCCACAGGAAACCGACCGATGAGATGCGCTCCTTTGACCGCCAGCCTGCTCCTCCTGCTAACCGCTTGCGGTGGTGGCGCGGAGGAGCCGAGCGAAGAAGAAGCCGCCGCGGCCGAACAGGCGCAGGCGATCAGCGTTCGCGTCGCCCGGGTCGAGCAAGGCACGATCCAGGCGTGGGTCTATGCTCAGGGCACCGCGCGCGCCGGCGAACGCGAGTTCCTCAGCTTCGAGAGTGCAGGGCGGGTGGCCTATGTGGATCCCCGGCTCGATGAAGGCGATCGGGTTCGTCGCGGTCAGGTGATCGCCTATCAGCAACAGGCGCGTGCCGAAGCTTCAGTGGCGAATGCCCGGGCCACGCTCGCCAACGCCCGGAGCGAAGTGACGGTCGCGCAGGCCAACCAACGCCAGGCGGCGGCCAGTCTCGAACTCGCACGCGAAACATTCGAACGCTACCGCCAGTTGCTGGCCCTCAACTCCGCATCGGAGCAGGAATTCGACGAGGCCGAAGCGCGACTTGCGGAGGCGCGAGCCGCCAAGCAAAAGGCCGACGCCCAGCTCGCTGCAGTGCGGGCCAATGTCGATGCCGCACAAGCGGGTGTGGACGAAGCCCAGGTCGCCGTGAGCGAGAGCCGCATCGTCTCTCCCATCAATGGCGTCATCGCTCGGCTGAATATCGAACAGGGCCAGTATTTCTCGCCGCAGGCCATCCAGACGGGGAGCGAGTCCGGCGCCTTGTCGACCGTCCCGGTCGTCATCATCAATCCGTCCCGCTTCGAGATTACGGTGCAATTGCCCGCCTTCGAGCGCAATGCGGTCGAAATCGGATCCGAAGTGCTGATCGAGGCGGGGGACCAGATGGCAGCGACGGCACGCGCAACGGACTCACGACCAGGGATCGGCGCGGGCCGGGCACCGGGCCTGAACGTCAGCGACTATGCCGTGCGCGGGCAGGTGGTGGCGATCTCGCCCTCGCTCGATCCGGAGAGGCGCTCCTTCCAGGTCACGATCCGGTCGAACAGCGGCTCCGTACGCCTCCAGGACGGGGAATTCGTGACGACCTGGATCGAGGGTCGCGAGGCCGAGAATACGGCGATCGTTCCCTATGATGCGATCCGCTTCGAAGACAATCAGGCGTTCGTGTTCGTCTATGATCCCCAGACCCGAACGGCTCGCCGCACTGCGGTGGAGCTCGGCCTGCAAGGAATCGAGGGCGTGGCGATCGCGGCCGGGGTGGACGCGGGGACTCCCATCGTGACGAGCGGGGTAGAGCGGCTTTCGGATGGCGACCGGGTTCGTCGGATCGGTGCGAGCGCCAGGCAGTCAGCTAGCGGAGCGAGCAAGGCCCGGTGAACGACGATCAGCACAAGAATGAGCACGACCTGCCGGCTGCCGGTGAAGCAGGCGAAGACTTGTCGCGGCAGGAGAGCGAAGCCGTCGCAAATGCGAGCGGCTTCAAGAAGTTCTTCTTCCTCAAGACGACCTTCGGCATTCTGCTCACGACGCTGTTCGTCGCCGGCGGGATCATGGCTTATTTCAGCCTCGTCAAGGAATCGCTGCCCGATCTCGACATTCCGCAGGCTACCATCACCACCACCTGGCCGGGCGCCGACCCGACCACGATGGAAGAACAGGTCACGCAGGAGATCGAGGACGAGCTGACCACGCTTGCCGATGTGAAGGCAATCAACAGCGCTTCCTTCGACAGCTTCTCCCTTATTTCGGTCGAGTTCGACGCCAGTGCCGATTCCGGCGAGGCGATCGCTCGCCTGCGCGAGACGGTGGCCGATGCCGAGGCGGAGCTGCCGTCCGAAGCGGAGAAGCCGACGATCGAGCAGGTGTCCGTCGACGATCGTCCGGTGTTGACGGTGGCCTTGTACGGCGATGCCGGCCCAGCAGCCTTCAGCACACTGGGCGAGGATCTGCAGGATCGGCTCGAGAGGATCGGCGGCGTCAACGAAGTCGATCTCGCCGGTGTGCGCGAAGAAGTCGTGCAGGTTCTGCTGCAGCCGCAACGCCTGCTGGCGCTCGGTTTGTCGCCGGTGCAGGTCAGGGATGCGATCAATCGTGCCAATCTGGAACAGCCGTTCGGCGAAATAGACAGCCAGGAAATCGGCGCCGTGGTCCGGCTGGAAGGGCAATTCCAGACGGTGGACGATCTGCGGGCTCTGCCGGTTGCAAGGTTCGGCGACGGAGCGTCTGGGCGACCGGTGCTGCTGGGGGAGATCGCCACGGTTCGCCGCCAGCTCGAAACCGAGGATTCGCGTACCTTCTACAGCGAAGGTGGCGAACGCTTCAGGCCGTCGGTCAGCCTGTCGGTCAAGAAGGTGCCCGGGGCGGATACGATCCAACTGATCGATGAGGTTCTGGCCAGCATCGAAGACTATTCGCAGACCGCCGCATGGCCGCAGGGCGTCGAGCATACCGTCATCCAGAACGAAGCCGAGACGATCTGGGATTCGTTGACCAGCGTTTTCAACAATGGCTGGCAGGCCATGCTAGCGGTCTTCATCATCCTGTTTCTCGTGCTGACCTGGCGCGAAGGACTGATTGCGGGCCTGTCGATCCCGGTGACCTTCTGCGGCGTGTTGGTCGTCATCCTGCTGATGGGATATTCGCTCAACGAGCTGGTCATTATCGGCATGGTGCTGGCCCTCGGCCTGCTGGTCGACGTGTTCATCCTGATGATGGAAGGCCTCCACGAGGACATCTACACCAACAACAAGACCTTCGGCGAAGCGGCGCTCAACACTATCGATCGCTACGCGATGCCGGCCTTTGCCGGACAACTGACGACCATTCTCGCCCTTGCGCCGCTGATGGCGATCGGCGGAGTTTCGGGCAAATTCATCAGAGTGCTGCCGATCACGGCGATCGCGTGTCTGGTCCTGGCGTATGTTGTGGCGCTGTTCGCAGCCGTGCCGCTGTCGCGCTATCTGCTCGCGCGCGTGTCGAGGGGAGATACGAAGGAGGAAACCAGCAAGGCGGACGAATTGTCGGCCGATGCATCCAATTGGCTGGAGCGGTGGACGCATGCGAACATCATCTCGAGCCGCAAGCGCGCCTGGACGTGGGTCGGCGGCGCGGTCGGCGTATTCCTGCTCTCCTGCCTCGCCATCGCGCAGACATCGCTGGTGCTCTATCCAAAGACCGATGGCGAAAACCTGGGCATCAACATCGAACTGCCCGCCTCGACACAGCTGGAAACCTCGCAGAGGATCGCGGACCAAGTCGGCGAGCTGCTGCTGGAAAAGCCCTACTTTGCCGATATCCTTAAACTTGTCGGCAGCAAGAGCCCGTTCGCCGGTGGTTCGGTAGCAGCGTCGTTGCAACCATCGACGGCGGAGAACTTCATCGGCTTTTCCGCGACCTTCGTGGATCGCGACGATCGCAATGCCCCCGGTTATGAACTGGCGGACGATCTGCGCGAAGAACTGCAGGCCTACCTCGACGCGAATGTCGCTGGCGCCGATCTTCTGGTGGTTGCGGAGACCGGGCAACCGACTTCGGGCGATCCCATCGAGATAATCCTGACCGGGCCGGACATGGCCGAGCTGCAAGATATCTCGGAAGAGGTTCAGTCCTTGCTTGAGGAAGAGCCCGGCGTGGTGGACGTGCGCGATAACCTCGGCAGCGTCACGGGAGAGATCGCCCTTCGCCCCAATCGCGAGGCGCTGGACTTCTTCGGCCTGACGCAGGCCGATCTTGCCGCGCAGATCCGCTTTGCCCTGTCCAACGATCAGATCGGCGAATTCGTCACCCCGGGCCCGGAGGACGATTTGGAAATCCGCGTTGGCACCGAGTGGCCCAGCCGCGGGGGCGGCGAAGCCGGCGGCCCGTCGCGATATGAAGAACTGGCTCTCGTTCGTGCCTTTACGCCCGGAGGCGAAAGCGTATCGCTGCTGTCGCTGCTCGAGCCGGTGCAGTCGGAAGCCGCTGTGGCCGTGAGCCACAAGAATGGCGAGCGCGCGCTGACGGTGCTTGCGAAGGACCAAGGTCGGCCGGTCACGGAGATCATCGACTCGGTGACTCCGAAACTGGAAGCGGCGATGGAGGATTGGCCGCAAGGTTATGCCTATGCCATCGGCGGAGAAGCCGAAGAGACCGCCGAGACTTTCGGTTCCGCCGGCATCGCGCTGGCGGTAGCGATCATCATGGTGTTCGGCGTGCTGGTGATCGTGTTCGACAGCTTTCCGCAGGCCTTCATTCTGATCACGACCATGCCGATGGCGCTGATCGGCACCTTCCTGGGCTTCTTCGCCTTCGGACTGAGCCTCTCTTTCTTTGCCGTCGTCGGCGTGATCGCGCTGATCGGGATCGTTGTGAACAACGGGATCGTCATGGTGGACACGATGAACTCACGCCTCACCGAAGGTTTCTCGATCGTCGATGCTGCGGCCAAGGGGGCAGCGGACCGGTTGCGACCGATCCTGACCACTTCGGTCACGACGATCGTCGGCCTCATTCCGCTGGCGATCGGCAGTCCGATGTATCGCCCGCTATGCTTTGCGATCATGTTCGGGCTGGTGACCTCCACCGTCCTGTCGCTGTTCATCATTCCCGCTCTTTACACGCTGCTGACGCGCAAGAGCCGCGCTCAGGCAGAGGCGCTCGACTGATGAGCTTTTACGGCATCGGGCGCGGGCCCGCGCGGATTTTCCGGAGAATTACTATGTACAAGCGCACATGCTTCACGCTCTGCCTCGCCGCCCTGGGAGCGACGGTTGCGAGCTCCGCCACCGCTCAGGATGGAGCGGACGAACCACGCCGGACGCGGGTGGCGCTGGGGCCGCAGATGGTGCCGAGCTACCCCGGATCCGAAACTCTGGTCCTTCGACCCCTCTTCGACATTTCGCGCGCCGAGGCGGGCGAGGAATTTGCATTCGAAGCGCCGGACGAGAGCTTTGGCTTCTCGGTGATCCGCGGAAATACGTTCACCTTCGGGCCGTCTCTAGGCCTCGAAGGAAAGCGAGCGTCCGACGACGTAGGGGGGCTTCCAAAGGTCGGCTTTTCGGTCGAGTTCGGAGGTTTCGCACAGCTTGAAGTGGGCGAAAACCTTCGCTTGCGCGCCGAGGCAAGGCAGGGCGTGACCGGCCACGACGGTTTCATCTCCGTCGTGAGCGCCGACTACGTTATCCGTGACGGCGATCGGCAGCTCCTGTCCTTCGGCCCCCGTGTAACGATGACCGACAGCAAATATCAGGATGCCTACTTCGGAATCTCTCCCGCCGCCGCTTCCCCGGGTCTCCTGGCGTACGATGCCGATGGCGGGATCCAGTCGGTGGGCGCGACAGTCGGGTACATCCAGCAGATCAGCTCGCGTTGGGGCATCTACAGCTACGCGAAATACGACCGGCTCGTTGGCGATCCCGGCGACTCCCCTGTCGTCGTTGCGTTCGGCTCGCGTGACCAGTTTGCCGGCGGCATCGCCCTGACTTACACCTTCGGGAGAGGGCGCAAATGAGCAGCAATTCCATCCCGCTCACGCCCGCAGAAATCGAATTCATCGAGCGGATGGGGATCAATGCTGAGGCCGATGGACAGGCCCGGATAACGGGTCGCATCTGGGGACTGCTGATGGTCGTCGCCCGGATGCTGACATCCGCCGAAATCGCCGGCACGCTTCAGGTCAGCCGCGGCAGCGTCAGCACCAATCTCCGCCTGCTGGAAAGTCTCGAAATCATCGAGCGTCGCTCGAAACCCGGCGAGCGTGAGATCTACTTTGCCATGCGTCCCAATCCGTACAATTCGCTCATCCGACAGTTCGCCCAGCGATTCGCGAAGCATCGTCGAATGGTCGAGGAGGCAGCGGCGCATATGGATCGTCAGGAAGGAAGGCAAAACCTCGCCAACCTGGCGCGTTTCTATGGTCTCATGGAAAAGCAGCACCGCAGTCTTTTGGACGATCTGGACGACGAGCAATGAAGCGCTGTGCGCTCTATTGGCCTCGAAGGCTCTGCGCAACTGAAGGTAAACGAGGTGACGATCCGAGTCTTGGTCGAACCATATTAGTATCGCCTTCTCAAACGAGGTCGCGATTTCACGCTTGTTGCCATCGACCGTCGAGGAGATCGCAGCACAGACCGACGGAGCCGTCGACTGTTATGAAACAAGCATCCCGCGATTGCTGGGCCGGTTCAATCTGTCTTAGGCCACGGAATAGGCCCCAAAGCCCGCCATCGGTTGCGGCGATCCCGGGAGCGAATTTCGGCTGCGCGCAAACGCCTTCCCCGTTCCCGCTCTATAATGCCTTTTGGAGCGGTGCTGGTGCCGTCTTCGATGTCGCAATGTGTTTCGCGGGACCGTCGGTGCATGAGGATAAACGAACAGAAGCGGCGCGAAGCCCGGGCTGCGGACGGTCCGCGGCGCTGGGGTTTGCTCGTCCATATGGGACTGCTCGCGCTGGTGCCGTTGCTCATGGTGGTTCCGACGCAGGGCAAGATGCTCATCGTTCCGCTCGCCTCGAGCGCACCGGGCGCATCTTTGGTTTGGGCCAGTCGCGCCGGGGCGCTGTTGATGGGGCCTGGCCCGCTGCCCGGGTCGGTGCTGGTCGATGCTTCCGCCGGCCAGCTCTGGCTGCCGGCATTGAGCAACGGCGCCGTGCTCTTGCGATCGAATGCTACGACTTGCGGTACATCGGTGGAGTTTTGAAATGACCGTCCTGACACTCGATTCCCTGCGACTTACCGGCGTGCGCGTGCTCGCCGCCATGACCGCGCTGCTGGCGCTGGCTACGGTGGCAGGCGCGGTCGCCGTCGGACCGGACGGGGCGATTATCGCTGCGCTCCTCGCCGTGGGAGTAACGATCTATCCCGCCCTTGCCGCGATCAACAGCCGCATCGATCCCGCTGCGCGGCTCGCCGCCGCAGCCGGCGTGGTCACGGTGCCGGCGCTGCTGCTGTTCGTGTTCCAGGGTGCAGCGTGGCAGACCGATCTGCACATGGTGTTCTTCGCCGCGCTGGCGATGGTGGTGATCCTGTGCGACTGGCGGGCGATCGCATTGGCGACGGGCGTCGTCGCGGTGCATCATCTGGTGGTCGGCATGGCGATGCCGGCATGGGTCTTCCCCAATGGCGGGTCCTTCGGCCGGATCGTGCTGCACGCGGTGATCCTGCTGACGGAAGCCGCGACTCTGGCGTGGATTTCGCGCAATGTGGTCTCGCTCATCGCCGCGATCGAAGATGCGGAACAGCAGCGCCGGGCAACTCAGGACCAGATCGACGCCGAGCGCACCCGTCAGACCGAAGAGCTTACCGGCGTCGTGGCCAATCTGGAGGCTGGGCTGGCACGCCTCGCCTCGGGCGATCTTACCCGCGACATCGATGCGCGCTTCCCCGAAAGCTATGCGACGCTGCGGACCAATTTCAACGCCGCGATCGCAGCGCTGCGCGAGTTGGTCGGCGCCATCAGCGAACGCGCGGAGCGAATCAGCGGCGGCTCGCATGAAATCGCGCAGGCCTCCGAGGATCTCGCGCGGCGGACCGAGGCGAGTGCCGCCAGTCTCGAGCAGAGTTCCGCCGCCGTCCAGCAGATGGATGAGCGGCTGCGCGGCGGCGCCGCAGCAGCCCAGCGCACCGTGCAGCGAGCCGACCGCACTCTGGACACCGTGGCCACCGGCCGCAGCACCGCCGACGATGCCATGCAGGCGATGACCAGCGTGGCCGAAGGCGCCAAGGGCATCGACGATGTCATCGAGGGTCTCGACAAGATCGCCTTCCAGACGCGGGTGCTCGCCATGAACGCCGCGGTCGAGGCGGGTCGGGCCGGCGAGGCGGGGCGTGGCTTCGCGGTGGTCGCCGATCTCGTTTCCGCGCTCGCCATGCGGGCGGAGGAAGAGGCGGGCCGCGCTCGGGAACAACTGACCTCCACCCAGGGCGATATCGCGGTGGCGGTCGGCATGGTCCGCAAGGTCGATGGCGCGCTGGCCGAAATCGTCAGCGATGTCAGCGAAGTGAACGCGATGCTGCGCGAGCTGGCGCAGGACAACGAGGCGCAGGCGGGCACGATCGGCGAAATCAGCACCGCGATCGGGGCAATGGACCAGGCGACCCAGCAAAACGCCGCGATGGTCGAAGAGACGTCGGCCGCGACGCGCAATCTCAGCAGCGAGGTGAACGAGTTGACCGAACATGCCCGCCGCTTCGTCATCGACGAAGCCGATGAGCGGACGGTGACCGAAAAGGGGCTGGCGCAGTCTGAGGGATTTCGCCTCGCTGCCGCGTGACGATCTGCTCGGACCCGCCGTCGTCCCTCAGGCCTCGTCCCTTGGGGCGGCGGGCTTCGGAGCCTCCCTTCGCGACGACTTTTCCACAGAACGCCGGTTTGCAGGATCGAGGTTTGACCTGCGGGCGCGACGCATTATGGCCGCGCGGCATGAGCCAATCTGCTCCGCTTCTTGCGCCACCGTCTCTTGCTTCGCTGCTGGCCGCCGGACCGGTGGCGCTGTTCCTCGATTTCGATGGCACGCTGGTTGAGATTGCCGCACGCCCCGACGCGATCGCGGTTCCCGCAAAGCTGGTCTCCAAGCTCGCGCGCCTGTCCGACCGGCTGGGAGGGCGCCTGGCGTTGGTCAGCGGGCGCTCGCTGGAAGATTTGGAAACGCATCTGGGATCTCTCGCCGTCGCCAGCGCGGGTTCGCATGGGGCCGACCGGCGCTGGCCCGACGGCTCGCACCTGGGCGGCGCACCGCTAAGCCTCGCTGCGGAAACGATTGCCGAGGTCGAGGACTACGCCAGAGCGCAGGAACTGATCTTCGAGACGAAGTCGCACGGTTGCGCGCTGCACTACCGCGGGCGGCCCGAGGCGGGGGAGAGTGCCGAGGCGTTCATGCGCACGATCGCGGCGCGCGAGGGTCTGGCCGTCAAGACCGGCAAATGCGTGGTCGAGCTGGTGCATGAGGGTGCGGATAAGGGCGGCGCGGTGCGCGCCTTCATGGAGCAGCCGCCGTTTGCGGGCGCGCGCCCGGTGTTCATCGGCGACGACGTGACCGACGAGGACGGCTTTGCCGGCTGCACGCAAGCCGGCGGCTTCGGAGTTCTGGTCGGGGACGAACGCGAAACGGCAGCCGAATTCCGGCTGGCGGACGTTGACGCAGTGTACGATTGGCTGGAGTTTTAGACCTGTTGGACAAGCCCAATCTCGAACTCTGGCCGATCGGCAATTGCCAGGTCAGCGCGCTGGTCGATACCGAAGGCGCATTCGCCTGGGGTTGCGTGCCCCGGGTCGATGGCGATCCGGTGTTCTGCACGCTGCTCAATGGCGCCCGACGCGACGAGGGCGTGTGGCGGTTCGAGATCGAAGGGCAGGTCTCCGCAACGCAACATTATCGCCGCAACACTCCGATCCTGGTGACCCGGCTCGAGGCGGAAGACGGCAGCGCGCTGGAAATTCACGATTTCTGCCCCCGCTTCGAGCGTTCGGGGCGGATGTATCGCCCGGTCGCATTCATCCGCATCGTGCGGCCGGTGGCGGGCACGCCGCGGCTGCGGATGGTTCTGGCGCCGATGAAGGATTACGGCGGCGCGCGCGCGGAGAACACGAGCGGTACCAACCATATCCGCTATCTGGTCGAACCGCAGGCACTGCGGTTGAGCACCGATGCGCCGGTCGGCTATGTGCTCGAAAACCGGACGTTCCGGCTGGAGCACGATCTGCACTTCTTCCTGGGCCCGGACGAGCCTTTCGTCGGCAATCTGCGGGCCGAAGTGCGCCAGATGGAAGCCTTGACCGAGAGATACTGGACGCATTGGACGCGCGGGCTGCACATCCCGCTCGAATGGCAGAACGAGGTTATCCGCTGCGCCATTGCGCTCAAGCTGTGCCAGCACGAGGAAACCGGCGCGATCGTCGCCGCGCTGACCACTTCGGTGCCAGAAGCGCCGCATAGCGAGCGCAATTGGGACTACCGCTACTGCTGGATTCGCGATTCCTATTACACGGTGCAGGCGCTCAACCGGCTCGGCGCGCTCGACGTGCTGGAGAAATACCTCACCTATCTGCGCAACATCATCGACAGCGCCAAGGGTGGGCGCATCCAGCCGCTTTATTCGGTGATGGGCCAGAGTGAGCTCGACGAAGGCCACGAAACCGCACTGGCCGGCTATCGCGGGATGGGTCCGGTGCGGCGCGGCAACGCGGCCTTCATGCAGATACAGCACGATTGCTATGGCCAGATCGTGCTGCCTACGGTGCAGGGCTTCTTCGACCGGCGGCTGCTGCGGATGGCCGACGAGAGAGATTTCGAAAGCCTCGAGCAGGTTGGCGAGATGGCCTGGGCGATGCACGATCAGCCCGACGCCGGGCTGTGGGAATTTCGGACCCGGCAGGAAGTCCACACCTATTCCGCGGTCATGTGCTGGGCTGCCTGCGACCGGCTAGCCAATGTCGCCGACCGGCTGGGACGTGGGGATCGCTGTGAAGTGTGGCATCAACGCGCCGATGCCATCCGCGCCAAAATCGAGAGCGAAGCCTGGGTGGAGAACGGCGAGTTGGGTGGCCATTACGGCGCCAGCTTCGAAAGCGATTATCTCGACGCCAGCCTGCTGCAGATGGTCGAACTGCGCTTCCTGTCGCCCGACAACGAACGGTTCCTCTCGACCTTCGCCGCGGTCGAGCGCGAGTTGCGACGCGGCGACCATATGCTGCGCTATGCGGCCGAGGACGATTTCGGCGCGCCCGAAACCGCGTTCAACGTCTGCACCTTCTGGCTGATCGAGGCGCTCCATCTGGTGGGGCGGGATTCCGAAGCGCGGGTGCTGTTCGAGACGATGCTCAGCCACACCACCCGCTCGGGGTTGCTGAGCGAGGATCTCGATTACGAAACCGGCGAGCTTTGGGGGAACTTCCCCCAGACTTACTCGCTCGTAGGGGTAATCAATTGCGCCGGACTGTTGTCCAAACCATGGAGTGAAGTCCGATAGGCAAGCTCATCGTCGTTTCGAACCGGGTCGCCGTTCCGAAGGCCCGAGGTGCCGCAGGCGCTCAGGGCGGTCTGGCCGGCGCGCTCAATTCCGCGCTGCGCGACTACAAGGGCATCTGGTTCGGCTGGTCGGGCGCCGAAAGCGACGACGAGAACGATGAGATTTCTACGCAGAGCCACGAGGGCGTCACCACGGCGACCATCGATCTCTCGCACCGAGATATCGACGAATATTACAACGGCTATGCCAATGCCACGCTGTGGCCGCTGTTTCACTTTCGGCTCGACCTCACCGAATATGAGCGCGAGACCGGCAAGGGCTACGAGCGGGTCAACGAGCGCTTCGCCGACAGCGTCACCCCGCTGATCGAGGAAGACGATCTCGTCTGGGTCCACGATTATCATCTGATCCCGTTGGGCGAACGACTGCGCTCGCGAGGGCTGAAGAACCGGATCGGCTTCTTCCTGCATATTCCCTGGCCGCCGACGCGGCTGTTCGTGTCCTTGCCCTATCATGAGCGGCTCGTGCGCACGATGTTGCACTACGATCTGGTCGGTTTCCAGACCGTGGAATGGCGCGAGAGCTTCCTGCATTATTGCTCCGAGGAACTGGGCGCCGAGGTGAACGAGGAAACCGGTTCGGTTACGCTGGATGGTCGGACGACCATCGCCAAGGCCTATCCGATCGGGATCGACTGGGATCATTTCCAGGCCGAAGGCGAGACCGGCGAGGCGCGCCAGGCGGGCCAGCGGCTGCTCTCCTCGACCCGCCGCCGCACTGCGATGATCGGTGTCGATCGGCTCGACTATTCGAAGGGTCTGCCCGAGCGGCTGGACGGGATCGGGCGGTTCTTCGACCAGTTCCCCGAGCGGGTGCGCGATCTCGTCTTCATCCAGATCGCGCCGCCCAGCCGCGAGGATGTCGAAAGCTACAAGCAAATCCGCGCCGAACTCGAGCAGAAGGCGGGGCAGATCAACGGCGCGCGCTCGGAAGTGGACATGGTCCCGATCCGCTACGTCAATCGCGGCTACAGTCACGCCGAGCTGTTCGGCTTTTTCCGGGCGGCGAAGATCGGGCTGGTCACGCCGCTGCGCGACGGAATGAATCTGGTGGCGAAGGAATATGTGGCCGCGCAGGATCCTCTCGATCCCGGGGTGTTGATCCTCTCGCAATTCGCGGGGGCGGCGTTGCAGATGCCCGAATCGCTGATCGTCAATCCACACAGCCCCGACGACATGGCCTATGCCATCCGTACCGCGCTCGACATGCCGCTGGCCGAGCGCCAGCGCCGCTACGAAGCGACGATCGACACCGTGCGCGACGACAACGTCCAGCATTGGACCAAGGATTTCATGGCCGATCTGACGAGTATCGGCACCTCCGGCTAGTCGCGGTTCGGCGAAAATGGGCGACCGCAAGCGAGCCCTAGTTGCGAAAACCTTTGCGAGCGGTCACCGGATTTCGAAGGTTTCGAGCCGGCCCTCCGGACCGATCGCAAAAACCGTTCCGTAATCCTGTTCCTCCAGCGGAGGGGGCGGCGTTGCGCCGAAGCGTCCGATCAGGTCGTGAACGGTGTTGCTGTGGCCGACGATCAGAAGCGATCCGCCGACCTTATCGGCCGCCGCAACCAGCGCCTGCGGCTGGCGGGGATCGTATGGGGTGACCGAAACGCCCAGCCGTTCCGCGAGTGGGCCGGCAGTTTCCATCGCCCGGCGCGTCGGCGTTGCGAAGATCGCGGCGATGCCTTTTTCGGCCAGCATTTCCGCCAGCCGCCCTGCGGCTTCAGCACCCTGGGAATTGAGCGACGGGTCGTCGCCTTGTGCCTTGTGCAGATGCCGGACGACAAAGATCGTCCCCCGGTCCGCAACCGTTGCCGACCGGATGGCGAGGGGCCCCGGCGGCTCGGCGCATGCACCCACCGCCAGTGCCGCGAGCAACACCATCCACAGCCAGCTCTTCATCTTGTCATCCTTGCCCGTTGCGGCGAATTCGGTACCCTCGCCCACTGCCGTCTGCAATGAAGCCCTGGCAGCCGGAAAGGATCAGTTCGCGACCATTCCGGCCATTCCGCACCCATTCTAGCTAGCCCATTTCGCCCAGGCTCCGCTCTCGATGACTTCTGATTTCATCACTATCCTCGCGGGGATCGCGTGCGCATCGGCGAACTGCTTGCCCTTTTCGCGGCCGAGCACGGTGATGGCCGTAGCCAGCGCGTCCGCCTGCATACAGCCCGGGTGAAGCACGGTTACGGAGAGTATGTCGTCCCCCAAAGGCGATCCGCTTCCCGGTTCGATCGTATGGCTCCAGGAGTATTCGCCGATCCAGCGTCGGCGGGAGCAGTTTCCCGAAGTGGCAATGGACCAGCCGGTCAACCCTACGCGCGTGGCTGGAACTGCGCTCGCGAGTGGAACCTCGAGATCGACCCACCACGGGAAGCCGTCGGCGCGCAGGCCCGCTCCACGCAATTCGCCGCCAATATTCAGCAGCGCGTGATCGACGCCGAGCCGGGCGATCGCTGCCATGCCTGCATCGACAGCGAAACCCTTGGCGATGCCGGAAAAATCGAGCACGAGCCCGCCCGGTTGAAACAGGAGCCGACCGCTTTCTTCGAGCGTCACATCCTGCCAATCATACCGGCGGGTGCGAGCGGCGTCGTCTTTGGAGGGGAGCCGGTCGAGGAGCGGCCAATACCCGAAGCCCCACAGGTCCGACGCGGCGCCGATCGTCGGATCGAATGCGCCCGAGCTCGCCCTGGCGATGTTCAGAGCGCAATCCAGGACATAGGCGAATTCCTCCGCAAGCCGATGCCGGCTTCCCGGTGCTGCGCTGTTGAAGCGGCTGAGATCGGAAGCTTCATCCCATTGGCTCATCTGGCTGGTGACGCGTGCGAAAACCTCTTCGAGCGCGGCGCGCAGCTGCTTGTCGCCGACCGAAACCGGAGCGACCGCTTCCAGCGACCAGTCCGTGCCCATTGTTTCGCCGGACAGCAAGGTCGCCCGGCTATCGACGGGCGGAGGCGCGATTTCCGCCGCCCGTCCCAAGGGGAGAAGCAGTTGCCCCGCTCCTTCCGGCGCCAAGCTGCCCGATGCCCTCAAAGCGGCAGGAATTCGAGCACAGCAGTATAGGAAGCGCGCCTCTCGGGCTTGCCTTCCAAGGCTTCCTGAGCGCTGGATGCCTCGAGATAATACATCCCGGGTTCGCCCGCTTCCAGCGTCACCCGGCCTTCGGCATCGGTCCGCAGCATGGCGATGCCCGGATCGTCGCGATAGCGCGTTCCGCCTGCGACGAACTCGACCTCCAAGTCCGCTGCCGGCTGGCCGTCGAGCAGGAACCGCATCACTGCCGGTTCGCCCGCAACGATATCGTTGGGATGCGTGACCGGGACCATCTCGAGCCCGCTGTTGGTGGGCGCGAGCGCGCCGGTGCTGGGAGCGCCGAGCGTGACGAAGGTTTCGGTGCGCGAATGGTTGTGGCTGGTGCGGATGTCGCTCGCGTCCGCGGGCAGCTCTGCGGTGGCACCGCGGAAGCGGTGGCGTTCGCCGTTGAGCGAGTAGGATCCCATCACTCCGTCGCTGACCAGCGCGATCCGGTAGGTGCCTTGCTCTGCCAGCGGCACGTCGAACACGCTGCGATAGGCGCCCGAGCCCAAGATAGCCGGATTCACTGGCTCGCCATCGGGGCCGGTGACCACCAGCGAATCGAGCGGCATCGGGCGATGCTCGAACACGAACAACCCGTTCGAGGCAGCGGCATCGACCGTCACGAGGTCGCTCTCGCCCGCCAGCACGGTGGCGGAGGGGAGCAGCCAGCGCCGGTGGGCGTCGGCTGCGCTGGGGAGGAGGGCGGTGAGCCCAAGGGCGGCGCCGAGGGCGAGCAGGCTGGGTTTGGCAAACATGACAGAATCCTTTTAGGGCGAATCGTGGAGGGATAGGGGTATCGGGGCGCGGCTCAGCGCCTGGTGGTCAGGCGGACTGTTCCCAGTTCCGACTTGCCTTCCGCGCTCGCCGAGGTCGCGGCGCGCGGCGGCCATTGGAACGGCAGCGTCACGAGTTCGCGCCCTCCCACCTCGCGAGCGGCTTCGACGCGCAATTTGTAGTTTCCAGCGGGAAGATTGGCGAGCGGGCGGCTGCCCTGGCGATATGTACGGGCATGGGTGCCGGGTGCCTTGGTGGGCGCGCTGACGCCATTGGCGGGCATCGTCATCGCGCGGCCGGCGCGCCGCCACCAGGTCCGCATGTCGGGGAGCCATTTGGCGCCGTCCTCGGGCGACAGATTGCCATCGTACCAGACGTTGAGCGTGCGCACAGCCTTGCCGGCCTCGTCCTCGATCCAGATTGCCACATAGGGGCGGTGGTATTCGGCGACGCGCAGCCGTGGAATCTCGACGCTGACGGCGAGTTCCTGGGCTGCGACGGGGGCGGCGGCGAGGCCGCTGGCGGCAAAGGCGAAGGCGATCGAAACGCGCATGGGAAGCTCCCGGTTCGGGTCAGTGGGTGAGGAAGGCGAGCAGGAAGAGCGGGATCGCCACCCCCGCGCCGACGATGGGCCAGGTCGAACGCCGCTTCTTGGCGTGAAGCTGGAGCAGCAACAGTCCGGTCAGCGAGAAGATCACGCAGGCCGCGGCGAAGATATCGATGAACCACGACCATGCGATACCGGTATCCCGCCCTTTGTGGAGATCGTTCAAATAGGCGATCCAGCCGCGATCGGTGGCTTCGTGCACCACCGCTCCGGTGGTCCGGTCGATCAACACCCAGCCATCGCCGCCCGGCTGCGCCAGCGGGATATATAGCTCGATCTCGCTCCACTCGGGCGCCCGGCCGGAGACATCCACACCGGCTGTCTTGTCGAGCCACTCGGTCACGGGCGGGGGGATTGCAGTGCCCGCTCCGGCGCCCTCGGGCACGGCGGCGAGCGTTTCGAGCAATGCTGCGGGAAGCGTGTATTCCTGCGTCGCGATCTGCGGCTCGGCTTCGATCGATCCTGCATGGTTGAGCGTGATGCCGGTCACCGCGAAGAGGATCATTCCCACGAGGCAGATCGCGCTGCTCATCCAGTGCCAGGTGTGGAACTGACGCACCCAAAAGGCCGGGATTCGGCGCTTGCCCGGCTTGCGCGGAACGCTCCGAGTGCCGCACACCGGCTGCTGCGTCGCTTGCATATCCATCGGAAATTATCGTGCCCTGCTATTGCGAATGACTTGCATTTGCTTCGTCGCCTATCGCCCGATGGTCATGCCGCGTCAACCCTTTCGGCTCGTCGACCGAAACTTGTCGATCTCAGGCCGGTCTCAGGTGTCGAAATGGCGCGCAAGTGACATGCGGCGTCGCAGGGCTCGGGGAACCGTTGTAATCGTTAGGCTTTCTAAGCAGAATGCGGTTTTACTTCCATTTGCACAACGACGTTCACACCGTTGACGAAGAGGGTCGAGAGCTGCCCGATGCCGGCGCCGCTTTCGCCGAAGCCAGAGACGAAGCCCGCGCCATGGCGGCAGAAAGCGTCAGACATGGTACTCTGGATCTGAGCCACCATGTCGCCGTGACCGACGAGAGCGGCGCTGTGCTGTTCAAGGTGACCTTCGGCGAGGTTGTTGCGATAAGCGACCTGGAAGGAGAGCCCGTCGGGCAGACATGATCGAGAAACTCATCGCCACTATCCAGGAGCGCTATGCCTTTTCGGAGGAAGACGCTAATATGCTGCGCGCCCGGATGACCGAGACGCTGGAGTTCAAGCCGGGCGATATCATCGTCCCCGAGGGCGAGGAGATCAGCTACTCCTCGCTGCTGGTCGAGGGATTTTCATGCCGATCGAAATACACGACCGAGGGCTCGCGGCAGATCATGCAATTCAACATCCCCGGCGACTTCGTCGATCTGCACTCCTATCCTTTGGAGGTTCTCGATCACAGCATCACCGCCCTGACCGATTGCCGGATCGTGAAGCTCCAACACCGGGACATCACCCAGATCATCGATAGCAACCCGCGGCTGGGGCGGATCCTGTGGTTTGCCACGATGGTCGATGCATCGATGCATCGCGAGTGGCTTGTATGCTTCGGGGCGAGGGCGGGTGCGATGCGTGTCGCGCATCTGTTCTGCGAGATGTTTTATCGCCTCCAGGTCGTGGGTCTTACCCAAGGTAAGAGCTATCGCTTCCCGATCACGCAGGCGGATCTTGCGCAGGCCCTCGGATTCACGACGATCCATGTGAATCGAATGCTTCGCGAGTTGCGCGACGAGGGACTCGCGACATTTCGCAGCAAGGAGGTCGAGATCCCCGACCTCAAGGCTCTCGAGGGGCGGGCGGATTTCGATCCCGCCTATCTCTACCTGGAGCCCAGACATCAGTAGCGGGGTCTAGCGCACCCTGCGCCACTGGGGCCGAGTACAAGGGCATTGAGAGATGCTCGCCCGAGAACGTGCTAAGGACTGGTATCCAAAGCTTTTTTCCTGCTTTCGGAACCTTCGAAATTGCCGGCCCATTTTACCGATAATGCAAACCGATCGAGGAGCGATCTATCATGAAAAAGCTTACCACCACGGCAATTCTACTCGCCGGGCTTAGCCTGTCGGGCTGCACGGCGCTTCTCGGTGCCGGGGCGGGTGCCGCTGCAGCAACCTGCGCTCCTGACGATACCGATTGCGTCGAACAAGTCGAAGAAGAAGTCGACGATATCTGACGCGCGATAAGCTTCTGCCTTGCCCTGCAACCATCGGCCTTCCCCAAGCCAATCGAAGCTGATCCGGGGTTTTCGCCCGAGCAATTTGACTGGAGAGCCAGATGTTCCAAGAAATGATTAGAGCCGCTCCGGCAAGTGCGCTGGCGCTTGCCCTTTCCGCCTGTGCCACATCGCCTGAAGGTCCGGTCGGCTTCGTGGAAGCCTCCTACGATGCGGAACTCAACGGAGCGGCGGTCGTCGGAGCGGGCGATCCGGACGGATCCGCTGTCGCTCAGATAACGGTCACGAGAAATGCGGATGCAGTGTGTTACAACATTCGCAGCATCCGCGGCATCGGCGAAGCGACAGGGGCTCGCATCTATCGTGGCTACGAGGGACAGGAGGGCCCTGTCGTCGCGCAACTGCCGCGCGGAGGCGAAAGCGGGTGGAACGGCTGCATCAACAGCACCGAACTGGCGAAGGACTTGCTTCGCCCCGATCCGCCGGGGTTCTACATCCAGATCCAGACAGTCGAATACCCGGGCGGAGCGCTCCGCGGGCAATTGCGCTACGACTGATCGAGAGGGAGTCTCACGGAAACTCCCAGTGCGCTCGGTGAGGGCCGCTGAGCCACGATGACTCCATGATAATCCGCTGCTTGAAACGACGCGGTATATCTGCGGGCAATACCGAGGGAAGTGGCTGGGGTGGCAGGGACCCCAGCCGGAAATAACTTAAGCTTCTGAAACCTCTGGTTTCTTCCATTTATCCCGCCGTGGATGGCCCCTGTAGGGTGCCACGGCAGGGTGCCACGGAAGGATACCACGGCTATGTCCGGCATTCAGAACGTTACCCGCAAGCAGGGCACGTATTATTACCGCAAACTCATACGTTTAGGGCCTGATAAGCCTTTCCGGTTACGGATGTCCCTCAAGACTACGTGCCGAAAACGGGCAGGACTGCTCGCGCCGGCGCTGACCTTGATCGGGGAGAGGGTAGCGATGAACATGATGAGCAATATGGCGCGCGATGGCCTGACAGGCGCGCAGAGAGCAGAAATCTACCGCCGGCAGATGCTGGAAGAACGCGACCGGCTCGAGACGATGTATGCCAGCTTGCATATCGTGCCGCCCGAAGACCACGACGATATCGGCAAGGCGCTGTCGCTGCGGCTTGGGGCTAGCGAGATGGCCGCGCAGGATGGTGCCAAGAATGGAAAGGTCGAGGACTTTCTAATCGCGCACCTCGACCCCGACGATGATGAGGCGCCTGTCCTAATCCTCGCCTGGTCCGACATCGCGGCATCCATCGAGCATGAAGGCGCCGAGCAGGCCGCTATTGCACGGCTTGCCGAGATCGGCGTGGACCAGTCAGCGCTGCGTGAAGCAATGGCACGCAAGGTGATCAACGAAGCGCGGATCGTGGCAATACGCGAGTTCCGCGAGGTGCTAGCCAATCCGGGATCGGCTTACCCGGCGGTGCCGATCGGGGGATATGAATCAGCTTCCCAGGATCACGCCGCGCCGATAGCTCTCGCTTCGGCTGACCAATCGCAGCCGGTGGCCCCAGGTCCTTGGGCAACGATGACTCCGACCCAAGCCGTCGAAAAATTCTTCGAGCATAATCCGCGGACCGGCGGGGCGGATGGCACGGCGCGCAAGTCAGGCATGAAGCCGTGGACGGAAAAGACGCGCGAACAATTTCGACTGCCTGCCCAGTTTCTGGAGGAGGTTATGGGGGGCCGTCCCCTCGCCCAGGTGACGCACGACGATCTAGTGAAGCTCAACCGTTGCTTCGGGAAATTACACGGGGCCACGTTCCGCAAGGCCAAGAGGCAGCGCGAGATGACGATCCTCGAGATCGTTGCTGAATATGAGGCCGAGGTTGCCGCGGGGAAAAAAGCAACTGCGCGTCCTGAGAAGGCTAACTCCAACGGCTCCGGAATCGGCGAGAAGCAATACCTCACCGATGACGACCTCGGTCTCAACCCCATTACCACCAATCGCCATTGGGGTTTCCTCCGCCAACTGACTAATTGGTTCAGCGGTCATCAATCCCTGGCCAAACTCGATTATAGAGCATTTACGGTCTACGACGAACGCAACCAGCGCAATCTCCGCGCAGTTTATACCGAAGAGCAGGGCCGGGAGCTATTCAGCCTGCCGCCCTGGACAGGATCCAAATCGCACTCCCGGCGCATGCAGTCCGGCAATGTCCTCGTGCACGACGCTTGGTATTTCGTGCCGCTGATTGCCTGGTATTCCGGCATGCGCCGCGATGAAATCTGTGGAATGGAACTCGTCGACATCGAGGAATCGGATGGATTCTGGCTCTTCTTCATCCGAGACAACGCGACGCGCAGGATCAAAACGATCGGCTCGGAGCGCAAGTTGCCATTCGCAGACGAACTCATCCGGTTGGGCCTTCCCGAATATGTGAAGGCTCTGCGAGAAGCTGGCGAGACGCTGCTGTTCCCCGAACTGGCCGCCGAGAGCGGCAAGGGCACGATGGGCGACGCCTATTACAAAAGGGTCTGGGTCAAGATCGCCGCCGCGCTTCCGTTCGTCGGCGGAGGGCAGGGCGTCCATGCATTCAGGCATACCGCCATCGATTCCCTCAAGGCGGCGAAGATTTCGGAAGCGGTGGCCGCTGATTTTGCAGGCCACAAAACCCAAGGCGAGACAGGTGGCCGATATTCAAAGGCGCACATCCCTTTATTGAAGGAAGCAGCCGACGCCATTCCTGAAGTTACGAAAGATATAAGGCCGTTTCCTGTTAGCCTCCTTCCCGATCGGCTTCGCGGCCCAAGTAGGGCTCGCCGAAGATAAGGCACACGTGCGCTCGCTTGCCGTTTCGCCGCGCCTCTCTAGAGAAGGGCCTAATCCGATCGCAAGGTGCTGCTGGCCACTACAATATGGCAACTGCGTATTTGTCGGCATGAGAACACCGGGCCGATGCCTGCCCAGGGTTGCAATCTAAAAAATTACGGTTAACCGCATAGCACAAGAGGCATGGCATCAGTTCTTGATGACCGAACTCACCCTTCGGGTCGCACCATACGTCGGTCACATCGAGTGTCCGAATAGAAGCATGGCGAAGGGGCGTTCATTGGCGTTTGCAAACAGCGTTCGATCGGAGAGGGCCGCAACTTTCGATCTAGAGAGCACATTCGACCGATGGCTCGGTTCGCTTGATGCGCGCCCCCGTCTCGTGATCAATCGCGAACTCAAGATAGTTTGGCAAAGCAATAAAGCTGCTGAATTAATGCGGCAGCCCGTTCCCCTTCGTCTAAATGAGGGTTATCTCGGGGCAGATACTGACGCGGCCTTAAACGAGCTTGCTGAATTTATCGAGGGCGTAGGGGAAGAATGCTCAACCCTTCTTGTTCAAGGTAACGAGAGAAAACATTGGGCTATGGTGATGGCACTCTCGCCCCAGGAAGATCCCAGCCTGGTCTGCCTGATGTTGAATTTATCCGTTCCGCACCGTAGCGTCGAACAAAGTGGGCTAGCTAAAGCACTTGGTCTGACTGTCTGCGAAGCGAGAGTTCTCGATCAATTCTCTCGACTCAATTCGACGCGCGAAATTGCCGGTAATCTGGGGGTTTCGCTTAGTACTGTGCGAAGCCATATGAAGCAGATCCACTCGAAAGCTGGTGTTGGGTCGGCGGTTCAACTCACACAACTCGTGAGGGGATATTGCTCATGCTAGTCATTCGCGCGCTTCTGTCCCAGGTTGCGACACCAAAGTGACTTTCTCGCGGGCTCAATGATTCCTCCCCCACTTTGGGGATGCGAATCGGTAGGCCTTATATTAATTCCACGTTAACTCATTGATATCCGATAGCGGAGCGTTGAGCTGCCTGAGCGCATTGCATCGCTCTTGTGGAGGGGGTTTTAATGTTTTCAAGAGCGCGTTTGTCATTTCCAATAGCAGTCGCTGCGTATGCAGTTACGGTTCCCGCAGCTGCGCAAGATATCACCTATCAACCAATTGATCCTTCATTTGGTGGCAATCCGTTCAACTCGGCACACTTGCTTGGAATTGCGAACGCGCAGAATGACTATAAGGATCCGACCTCCACGCAAAATAGCTCGCAGGCTGATATTTTTGCTCGCCAGTTGCAGTCGCGGCTCCTCTCGGCGCTCTCATCACAGATCGTGAACGCAATATTCGGTGAGAACCCTCAAGAGAGCGGAACAATCAGCTTTGGCGGTCAGACCATCAATTTCGTTCGTAGTCTGACCGAGGTTACGCTGACCATAACAGATAACGACACTGGTGAAGTAACGACAATTGTCATCCCCACCTTCATTGAGGTCGATTGAAATGCGGTCCGTGCTTTCTAAAACTGCATGGATAACCTTGGCGGCTCTTACGCTGGGCGCATGTGATACGGTGACCAACTCAGGTCGCACTGCATTTCCTGAGACTCGGCCTCAGGCTTTCATCCCCGACAGAACACAGACACAAACCTTGCTGTCTGCTCTACCTGCTCCGGACCGGCCCGTTGCCGTCGCTGTCTATGGCTTTTCAGACCAGACTGGTCAGTTCAAGCCAGTTGAGGCGGGGCAGACACTTTCACGTGCGGTAAGCCAAGGTGGAGGCTCGATCCTCGTCAAGGCACTCCAAGATGCCGGCAACCGGCAATGGTTTACCATCGTAGAGCGTGAGTCGCTCAGGAACCTGTTAAACGAACGCCAGATCATTCGCGAAATGCGTGAACGCTATCTTGGTGAGCAAGGGGTTAATCCTCAAGCGCTTCCGGCACTGTTATTTGCTGGCGTGCTTCTGGAAGGCGGAATCGTCGGCTATGACTCCAACACGGTGACCGGGGGAGCAGGTGCTGCATTCCTCGGGATTGGTGGTCGCTCCGAATATCGTCAAGACACGGTGACCGTCTACCTGCGAGCCGTTTCGGTTCGAACCGGCGAAGTGCTTACCACGGTGACCGCGTCCAAGACCATCGCGAGCCAATCTGTCGGCGCCAATGCATTTCGCTATATCGCCTTCAAGGAGCTGCTTCAGGCCGAAATCGGGTACACGACCAACGAGCCCGACCAGGTCGCTCTTCAGCAGGCCATCGAAAAGGCCGTCTATGGCCTGGTACTCGAAGGCGTCGACCTGAAACTGTGGAATTTCGCCGATACGGATGCCGGCTGGCCGCTGCTGTGGGAATACCGCCAAGAGCGCGACGGCAAGATCGACGAGGCTGAGATGGCCGAGGCGCTGCGCAATGCGCCGCCGATGGCGCCGCAACGGATCAAGCGCAGCGTTCGTGGAGACGAGGCCGATGGGGACAGAGTTCTCGATCGCTCGCAAGGCGGACGACTGAGGAATTGATTGCAGCCGATTGGCGGTGATCAACTGATCAGGCATGGAACCGGACCTGCCTGACGATTGCCAAGGGTTCCGGGGGCTTTGAATTTGCGGTTGCAGCCGCGTTTCAGGGTCGGTGCAAAAGGAAGGCGCGCCGGAGTTGCAGCTCCGACGCGCCAGGAATGACTGAGTTGCGTGTGAGACAACCAGGTCGGTGTCTGCGTCATTTGCGCAGAACAGACATGGTTATGTATCTCCGGAAGGAGTTTGACAACCATGGTGAAGGGCCAAAGCCCCGGATTGGCTCCGGTTGCTGCATCAGCAGCATCGAGAGCTCCCCAAACCAAGCTCCTGATCGAGAAGCGCACTGTCACGGGCATTCGCCCGCGACGGAACGAACCACAAATCGAGGCCCGGCAAGGGTCCGCCTCACGTCGCCAAGCGAGATTCCTCGCCGGGCGCCGGGCCGCACGACACGGACTGAACAATCTCTTTGGGAGTTTTTGAAATGAAGAATATTTTCCTTAGTTCGGTTTCAGCGGCTGCGCTGCTGATCGCCGGACCCGCGCTTGCTCAGAGCAATACCTCTGGGGTCACGCAAAGCGGATCAAATCAGGACGCAGAGGTCACGCAGACCGGTTCGTTCAATGGCAGCACCGTCATGCAGAGCGGCAGCGGCAATGAAGCCGATGTCACGCAAAGCGGCACCAACGCCACATCGTCGGTCGAACAGTCGACTACAAACTCGCAGACCGCTGACCGCAACAACCGCGTCACTGTAATTCAGTCCGGCGATAGCGCCGATTCGACGGTTGTGCAAAATCCTGGCGTTGGCATCGACAACCGCAACCGTGTCCTGGTCGAGCAGGATGGCGACAACACCTCCAACGTCACGCAGACCGGCACCGCCAATGGCGCCGAGGTGCATCAGGGAGGCGGTGCAGACAACCAGTCCACCATCAACCAGGGCGGTTCGCTGAACTCCGTGGGCGACGCTGTAGACGAAACCGCCTCGGCCGGCGTGACTCAGTTCGGCAACAGCAACATCTCGACGATCGACCAGGACCCGGCGCAACGCGCGGTGGCGAGCGCTTTTCAGAGTGGAGACGCCAACACTTCGGCTATCCGCCAGGAAATAGCGGCCGGCGCTTCGAGCAGCGACGCTTCGGTCGCGAGCGTTTCGCAGACCGGCACCGACAACGCATCGACAATCAACCAGTTGAGCGGCGTCAATCCGAGCCTGCTGTACGCCACTGTCATCCAGAATGGTGATGGCAATGACTCGACGCTCGACCAGTCGGGAGCGCAGAACGAAGCGCTGGTGACGCAGGATGGCGATCGCAACACGTCGAGCGTGAGGCAGACCGCTCTGGCACCCGGCGCCGACGCGCTGGTTGATCAGGATGGTGAGCTCAACCGCTCCAGCGTCATCCAGAACGCTGCCGCCGAGGCGGACGTAAGCCAGGTCGGCCTCTACAACGAATCGAACATCACCCAGAACGCTGGCGGAGCCACTGCCATGGTCAGCCAGTCTGGCGATCCGGCGTTCGGCGGCATCGGCACCGCGCAGGGTGACAACCTGTCGAACATTACACAGAACGGTGCCTCATCCGCGAATGTGACGCAGCTTGCGAATGTCACTACCGACGGCTTCCCATCCAACAGCTCGGACATCCTGCAGGACGGTGACAACAACGACGCGATTGTCGACCAGACTGGCAACAATCACGTTTCCGATATCCGGCAGCTGGGCAGCGGCGACTTTGCCGACGTCACGCAAACGGGGCTGGCGAACACGTCGGACATCGAGCAATCGGGCAACACCGGCAACGAGGCGTTCGTCGTTCAGGGCGCATCGCTCAACAACTCGATTGTCAGCCAGGCGGGCTCGTCCTCGCTTGTCGACATCGAGCAGATCGGTACGGACAACGACTCGACTGTTAACCAGTTGGTCGGCAGCACCAACAATGCGGCTTACGTCGCGCAGGCTGGCGATGCCAACAGTTCGCTGATTACGCAAACGACGGCGGGCTCCCACACCGCAAATGTCGATCAGTCCGGTTCGAACAACCAGTCGACGATTTACCAGCGGGGGCTGCTCAATGATGTCGGAGACGACCTGCTGGTCGGCGTCGATCAGTCGGGCGAACGGAATGTCTCCAAGATCAACCAGAGCGGCCTGACCTACGGGTCTGCCTCTGTCGATCAGTCCGGCGACGACAACAAATCTGACATCGACCAGAACGGGAAGTTCCTCGATGCGGTCGTCACTCAGATTGGCAGCGACAACGTGTCCGATGTCTTCCAGCGGGGCCAGCATAACTCGGCGACCGTTAACCAGTATTCGGACGGCAACGTGTCGAACGTGACGCAGAGCGGCACTTACAACACCGCAACCGTGACCCAGGGCGGCACGCCTGGCGCCAATTGACTTAACGGCCGGCGTCCCCGCGGACGCCGGCCAATTCGTTTTAACTCAAAGGAAATCGAAATGAACAAGATCATCATGGGCTCGGTCTCGGCCATCGCCCTCCTCGCCGCCGCTCCCGCCTTCGCGCAGAGCAATACTTCCGATGTCGACCAGAGCGGCAGCGGCAATGGCGCGACCGTCGATCAGCTCGGCTCTGCCGGCGACTCCGACGTCGACCAAGACGGGACCGACAATACGGCTTCAGTCGAACAGAATGGCGCCGGCGACGATTCGACCATTGCACAGACGGGCGAAGGCAACGACGCCGATGTCGCCCAGACCGGCGGCGCAACCTCCTCCGTTGCGCAGTATAATGCCGAAAACGACGCACCGTTGGTGGGCAACACCGCTACGGTCGACCAGGCGGGCGCCAGCACGTCCGACCTGCGCCAGCTGGGCGAGAATCTCAACGCCACCGTTACCCAGACTGGCGATGGCAATGATTCTTACTTCGACCAGGGCGGTCCGCCGCCACCCGAAGCGAACAAGGAAGGCGATTCCAACACCACCGGTTTCGTCACCCAGACCGGCTCCAGCAACGTGTCCAACCTGCGCCAGCGGGCCGACAACGCGCTCGCAACGGTCACTCAGGACGGCACGGGCAACGATTCGACCGTTTTCCAGGGCGCCGGCACCAATAACCAGTTTGACGAGAACGGCGACAACGCAATCGCCAGCGTTTCGCAAACCGGCGAGGATAACAGGTCGGTGCTTAATCAGGGCAATGACGACGTGACCGCATCAGTGACCCAGGACACTGCCGGCGTCCCCTCGGGCGGCTTCCCCGCCAACGACTCGCTCGTCACCCAGAACGCGCGGTTCGGTAACGTAACGGTCGAGCAGACCGGCGTTGGCAACCAATCGACTGTCAACCAGGGCACCGCCGGCCGCTCCTCGGTCGCCAATGTCAGCCAGACCAACATGACCGGCGGAGCGCTGAACACCTCCTCCATCACGCAGGCCGGCGTGCGGGCTCGCGCGGACGTCGACCAGGAAGGCGAAGGCAACTCGTCGAGCATCGCGATGAGCGGCGACCGGTCGGAGGCTGGCTTCCAGGCGGACGTGAACCAGCTGGGCAATTCGAACCAGTTGATCATCACCCAGAGCGGCGACAGCCTGGCGTTCGTCGATCAAATCGGCGACCTCAATCAGTCGAACGTCAATCAGAGCGCCGCTTCGACAGGATCGACGGCAGACGTGAACCAGTCGGGCACCAGCGGCATTTCCGACGTCGACCAGCTCGGCGCGGGCAATACGGCCACGGTCAACCAGCTGTTCGACAGTCTGTCCGAGGATTCGAACATCCAGCAGACCGGCACCAACGGCGTGGTGACCGTCAATCAGAGCGGCGAGTCGAACGACTCCGACGTCCTGCAGGGCGGCGATCTCAATCTGGCTGAAGTGACGCAGGAGGGTTTCGACAACACCTCGCTGATCACACAGGGCGGATCGAGCAACAGCGCGACTGTCTATCAGTACACCGACAGCAATACCTCGACCATCACGCAGGGCGGTAGCGGCAACGCTGCGACCGTGACCCAGGGTGCGCCGGGCGTTCTCTAATCCAGCGAAGGGCGGCGGCCTCGTGTCGCCGCCCCTTCCTCATTCGAGGCTACAGTCATGAAAAAGATCATTCTTTCAAGCGTCTCGGCAGCCGCCCTCGCGGTCTCCGGCCAGGCCTATGCACAGTCCAACACCAGCGACGTGACCCAAACCGGCAGCGGCCAGTCGGTCGACGTCACCCAGACCGGCGCCAATAGCTCGTCGGACGTCGACCA
This sequence comes from Qipengyuania benthica, assembly GCF_030717865.1. NCBI lineage: Bacteria > Pseudomonadati > Pseudomonadota > Alphaproteobacteria > Sphingomonadales > Erythrobacteraceae > Qipengyuania > Qipengyuania benthica. The sequence continues at coordinate 114,187 of NZ_JAVAIL010000002.1, forward strand.
ATCGGGCAACGGCAACCTTGCCGTGGTCGATCAGGGCGCGAGCACCAACAATGCCAGCAGCGACATCGACCAGACCGGCGGCAACGAGCGCGCCAGCGTGATCCAGGAAGGCGGCGCCGCTTCCTCCACGATTGCCCAGTCGAACGGGGCGCAGAACGCCTCGGTCTACCAGAACGGCTCGAGCACCTCGTCGATCGCGCAGAGCAACCGCTACAACGAGGCGAGCGTCAATCAGGTGGGCGACGGCAACACCTCGTCGGTGATCCAGAGCGGCGTCAACGGCGCGGCCGGCGATCCCGACAACATCTATGGCAGCGCCGACCCGTTGTCGCTGGCCGGTGTCGTTCAGAACGGATCGGACAATGAGAGCACGGTTTTCCAGAGCGGTGATAACACCAACGCCTTGGTCAACCAGAGCGGGACGTTCAACGTCGCGTCGGTCAACCAGGCGGGCAACTTCGCCAATGCCGACATTGCGCAGACCGGCAATAGCAACAATGCCACGGTCGTTCGCCAAAGCGCCCACGGCACCGGTGACGGCTCGCCGGCTAGCTCGCCGGTCGTGCCTGACGTGAACGCGGATGCCTTCGTGATTCAGACCGGCGACGACAACGAAGCGACGATCACGCAGGATGCTGTTCCGGCATACGCTTCCGTCACCCAGATCGGCAGTGGCAACGAGTCGATGATTGACCAGACCGGCACCGCCCAAGGGGCGTCGGCCATCACCTCGCAGTTGAGCGATGACAACACCTCGCGCATCACCCAGAGCGCGGGTGCGTCAGCTACCGTAAGCCAGGATGGAGGAACCAACGGCCTTGGTTCTCGAACTTGGGACGGTTCTGACCTGCCGCCGCCGAATGGCGTTGGTGAGGCGTTCGCCAACAACGTGTCGCTGATCGACCAGTCGGCCGACGGCGCATCCGCCACGGTTGGCCAGAACGGAATTCTCAATCGTTCGAGCATCGACCAGAGCGCGGCGGCTTCGGTCGACGTGACGCAGAGCGGGGTCTACAACACCTCGGTTGTGGACCAGACAGGGGCTGCCTCGGCGGTCGTTGATCAGGGCAGTGTCGCCCCAGGCGATTTCGCCCGCAACGCTTCGCGCATCACTCAATCCGCCGGCGGCGCATCTGCTGATGTGACTCAGCGCGGATCCGACCTTGCCCTGCCGGCGAATGCTCCCACCAACGTTTCGCTGATTGATCAGTCAGGCGCATCGAGTGCGATCATTTCGCAGACCGGCGACGAGAACCTGTCGGACGTCAACCAGTCAGGCGATGCCAACTTGGCCGATGTGACGCAGGACGGCACCAATCTGACCTCGGACGTCAACCAGTCAGGCGACCTCGTTCTGGCGACGGTCAACCAGACCGGGTCCAACAACGGTTCGACAATTACCCAGACGGGTGCCCTTAGCGCCGCCGACGTGACGCAGAGCGGGTCGGACAATACTTCGACCGTCACGCAGTCGTCGACTGTGCTCAGCGGTGCCGTGGTTAATCAGAGCAACAGCGGCAACAGCTCGACTATCACGCAGCGTCCGTGGGGCGGTCATCAGGCCAACGTCCTGCAGACCGGCGCGGATAACTCGTCGACCGTCGATCAGGGCGGCCTGTTGAACGAGACCGGCAGCTTCGTTGATGAGACTCAGAACGGCGTGATACAGGCGGGTGACGACAACACCTCGACGGTGACGCAGCGCGGCGGCTTCCAGACTGCTTATGTCGAGCAGATCGGGGACAGCAGCACCTCGACGATCGATCAGGGTACGAATGGCGGCTTCCTCGGCTTTGGTGCGGGGATCTCGCAAGATGCTAGTGTTCTCCAAGCCGGGGCCGATCAGTCGTCGTCGATCACCCAGCGCGGAATTGACCAGACCGCATCGGTGAACCAGTCGGGCCGCAACAACGACTCGATCATCAGCCAGGGTGGAAACTTCGGTGATTCGCACTCGGCCTTGGTGATTCAGAGCGGTGAGGATGGCACTTCCAGCATTCTGCAGAGCGGGAGCAACCAGACCGCGACGCTCACCCAGTCTGGCATCGAAAACGACTCGTTCATCACCCAGTCGGGTGCCGATCACTCGGCCACAGTGACGCAGAGCGGGACCGATGCTCTCTCGACCATTACCCAGAGTGGCAGCAACAATGCGGCGACCGTCATTCAGAGCGGAAGCTGAGCCAAGGCGGCGGGGCGCCGGTCGGCGCCCCGCCATTGGCTGTTCGACGCTGAATAGAGTAAGGACAGGAACATGAGCACCCGGATCTTCCGTTATCTCCCGTTCTTCGCCGTGGCGCTTGGCGCTCCGGCGGCTGCGCAGGCCGCGTCCGATGTCTGCCCCCATCTAAAAACCGGAGAGAGCGCCATGGCCGACGACGCGCAGGGCCGCACCACTATAATTCGCACGGGCGAGGGCCATACTGCTACTGTAACTCGCACTGACCCCGATGGCACCGTCCACATCGAGCAGCATGGCCGCGACCATGCTTCGGTGGCCGTGCAGTCGGGCAGCGGAGGTTCGCTCCGCGTTGCCCAGTCCGGCGCTTCGGCGCAGGCCGACATCTCGCAGGGCGGTGAGTGCAACGCTGCCGAGCTGAGTCAAACTGGCGCTAGTAATCGAGCCGCCGTCAACCAGTCGGGCAATGGCAACCGCGTTGTCGTTCGTCAGGCTCCCGCAATAGAGAGAGACGATTAATGCGCTCTGTTTTTCCGCTGCTAGGGGGTATAGCCACTCTAATCCTTCTCCTTGCCCCCTCGGCGGCTATCGCTGGCGACGGCAACCGTGACGGAACCGATAAAGGCGCTAAGGAACACGTTCCGCCAGGTAATCCTTGCGGCGACGGCCCCGGTGTCGGCAAGGGCAACCCATGTGGGGGTCAGCCGGGTAACACCGGCCTGCAGGGCAATGCTGGTAATCGGGACATCAATGGAAGAGACGACGATCCCGCGCCGTTCACCGTCGTGCGCGGCGGCGGAAGTGGTGCCTTTATCACTCAGATCGGTGAGGATAACTGGGCGACTATCAGGCAGTCTCGCAACAGCCAGTATACTTGGATCGATCAGGATGGCGCACGCAACCTTGCGGCCGCTACACAGACCGGCACTGGCGCACACTACGCCCTCGTGGAGCAGACGGGCGACGACAATCAGGCGACACTAACCCAGTCGGGCGAAAGTACGCAAATCGCTTACCTTCTTCAGAACGGGGCGAGTAATCTGATGACGGTCACGCAGAACGAAGGGCTACTTCCCTCTGGCGTCGAAGCGGTCCAGATGGGCGACAGCAACACGATGTCACTCACCCAAAACGGCGAGAACAATATGGCACGGTTGACCCAAGCCGGCTCTGATAATGACATGACCGCGGTCCAGAATGGAAACAACCAGCTGACCTGGACGCAGACAGGCAGCGGTTTATCCGACCTTCAAATCACGCAACCAGCTGGACAAGTTCTACTGGTTACACAGTCGCGATGAACCGCTGGGCAGCCTCGGCCCTCGGAGGGCTGTTTGTTGTAGCCGGTGCCACCTTGGCCGCAGCGCAGGAAACCGGGAGCCGCACTCGGCTCGACGAATTTTCGGTGGCACCGGGCGACGGATCACTCGGTGTCGAACAGGTTTCTCCTAGACCTGAGCCGGTTCAGCCCGAGCCGCAGATAAGGGATCGGTCAATCTCCGGCTCGCCCATGCCTCGGCGTAGGTCATTAAGCCCCGATCAGCTTTCGGATAATGATCAAGGCTCATTCCAATCGCAACTGAGCGACGGCTCGAATTCGACCACTCCGATACCTGCCGCGGGATCTACCCCTGCAGACAGTCGGCCACAGGGAGTAACGCGCCTTGTAGGTTCGGACCGCTGCGATCCGCAATTGCCCGAGCGGGACTTGGCGCAATGCCTCCGCATACTTGAACTGCGCGCGCAGGAATTCAGCGCGCCGGCTCCACCTCAGCTGAGTGCCGAGCAGTCACTTTTGGCGAGCCGATCGGACGACGAGCTAGCAGCGGTTAGCATGGGCAGGAATCGTATCAGATTTGCGACGGTTCAAGAGCCAAATGCAGACCTGGATAGCAATCAAGAACTCGCATCAATCTATCTCGCCCTTCCCGCCGCACCTCCGATTCGCCAGCCGGACGAGCTTCCCGAAGAAGCTGCGACGTTGGCGGACATAATTGTCGCTATCACGCAAGGGGCGCCTCCTCCTTCGCCTAATTGATCCTTAGTTCCAGGAGGGGCCAGAGTAGCATCGTTATTTATCGTTGATCGGCACCTTCCGCAGCAACGATATCTCCGCGAAGGTTCATCCGGTTGAGTATCGGGAAAAAATCCACCCCTTATCGTGAATTCTCGCAGTGGCGCGGCGAAACGCCTCTCGCCAGTAAATCCTTTTTATTTTTAACGTCTTCGCCGCAGGACGCCCGCCGGTCAGGTTGTGTGAACCCGTCGGGCCCGGCTAATTTCGCTCCTAAGCGGCGAGGTCGGATCTCTAGGCCAGTCGCTCCGCCATGGTTTGACGCAGTTCGGTTAGCGGGGCCACCATGCGCGTATCGTTTGCCGGTGCGACGCAGGAATTTGTCTGCGAGCTGGAGTGCTGCAAAAACTGCGTCGCCTACTTCTCAACATCCACTTGGATGTCACGCTGCCCGAGGTAGCCGAGCCTCAATGACCGAGAGTAAGATGGCTTGCTCCCGCCGCAAGATAGATGCGGCGACTGCATCCGGTCGCTGACGCAGAAATGCTGCGAGAAGCGCAAAACATGCTGGAGGAATTCGCAAGCCTTGGTGACCTTGCACGCGCCGCCATGCGATCAGCGCCATAGCCGTCATCAATGTGTCGAGCTCGCAATGGTCGATGCCGGCTTTCCAGTCGAGATTGTCATGCGCGAACTGAGGTTCGCTCTTATTGCGCAGAACTGCCACGGGCATTCCCATACGGATCATGATCTCGCTGAGGTGGTGCCAGGTCTTCCCGAACCCCTTCATCGCGGCCGACAGATCGAGATGTCCGGGATGTTCTTTCCGAGGACCGAAGATCTGCTTCAACTGCGGAGGCAGCGCCAGATCGTGAGCCATGGCGGAAAGTTCCAGCACCTTCGCGTCGACCGCGCTGCCGCCGTAAGTTACCAGATCGCGATCGCCGCAAGCGCGCAAATCGTCGAATACGGCAGTCAGCATCGCTCCTTCGTTCTGATGCTCGGTGGTATAGGTGCGCAACCTCCCGACGGAGATCCGGCCGAGGTCATCGATGGTCAGATCGAGGAGTGAAGCGATGGCTATCGTCCGCGCCGCGATCCGAACTCGCTTACAATCCTTGTCGATCTCTTCGTAAGCCTCCGCGAGATATCGGTCGAAGAGCATTTCGCAGTCGAGGATGGTGTAGGTCTTTGTCATTGTGGTGTCCTTCCGGCCGCGCTGGGCCGTATGTGTTGGTGATCAGAATTGCCGCGTGAAGCGGCGGTCAAAAGGGAATCGGCCGCACCCGGTCGAGTTGGGCAAAGGCCTGGTATGCAGCGACTAGGGCTGGACTGTCCGGCTCGTCTCTGAGGACGAGCGTGAGCCAAGACAGCCAGATCGCCTGAGCCATTTCGGCCGCGTGGCTGGCACGGGTCGCTTCGTCGGACTCCGGCCTTGCGATATCGATATCGTATTCCGCTGCGACGGCACGGATGGCGAGTGGGTTGATACGCATGAAGTGCGCGCGCCGGTGTCGCCGGTCGCGAAGGATGGGAAGGGCCCGCTGCTCGCGCGCATCTATGTCCGGGTCTCCGAACGCGATCATTCGACGGACACTTGGTCCTCGAACCGCGGCCAGCGTATCGGTGCGTTTATCGACCAGGTGCAGCATATCAATACCGGGCGAGATGTAATCTCCTGGTTGATAGGCGAAGTGATGGCGCGCGAACGTCACGTCGCTGTCCGGCTTGAGCTGGACACTGAAGGCGCCGACCGCCCGGATCGGTTGCGCTTCCTCGCCGCTGTTCCTGCGGTAAACGAGCGAGAACGCCACCAACCGCTGGGGGTGCTGTAAGAAATTGTGCATGGAATATGTCCTGAAATGCAAAGCGGGCGACATCCGTAGATGCCGCCCGCTTTGTGGTGGGATTGTTGAATTGCTGCGCGGTCAGGCCGCTTCGTGATAGCCCGTATAGCCGTCCTCGAATTGCGCGGTTCCCTGCTCGATCGCGCGCTCGATACGACGCGACGGCGCGCACGCTGATGCTGTAACTTCGCCAGCTGATGTCAGCTCGAACATGGTGCGACGATCTCCCGAGATGAGGACGAAGGGTGCATCGTCGGACAGTCGTGCGATGTCGACGGGCACGAACTGAACTCCGAGTGGATGCCGCCGGATAACGGCCAAATTCTTGCAACGTGTGCTTACAGGATCTGGCCATAGCGCGACCACGGTGGTGTCCCGCGCAAGCACTACCTTCTGGGCAAGCTTGATCATGCGGAAGTCTGTCGGATTGACCAGGCTATCAAACTGGTTGGCTTTGACGGCAGTGCAGCCGCCGAGACTCATGGCAACCATGAGCATCGAAAGGTGAAAGCGGCGCGAACTGGCGTTCGCACCGTCATGGGCATCATTCATTTCATTATCCTGTTTCTTGAGTGATGGCGTGATCGCCAGAGCCTTTTTTCCGATCTCCCGGAATGCTCACTTCACCCTTTGATCAATGGAACCGGGCGGCCATGGAGGCCGCCCGGTCATTTGCCTTGGTCAGCGCTTGTAGCGCGTGGTCCAGGTCACCTGCTCGATGGCCGGCTTGTCGCGGAATGGCCGGAACGCCTGGTCATACCACTGCTCTTCGGCTGCACGGGCCGAGTGCGGAACTTCGGTCCACCAAACCCGACCATTGGAATTCCAGCGCCATCCGCGGTCCTTGATCCCTTGCCGGTATTCGAACGGCAGCCCAACAGCCCGGAAAAGCCAGGTCGGCCTCTTTGCATGGGCGATGCATTCGCTCAGCAAACTGTTGCCGGTTGGGGTTTCGACATTCAGCAGCGACAGCAGGCTTGCGACATCGGCCAGGGCACGGTGCTTGATCGGATTGAACAGCCCGGCTTGCATCAGCAGGTGATCCTGCTTCTTCCCGTCGAAGCCCCACGCGCTCCAGTCGGCATTTGCCACCGAGCAGACCCACGGCTTGTCCTGCAGGTCCGGTAGTAGCGCTTCGACGAACGGACGATCATGTGCGCAATTGTGTGCGACGATGACATCAACCGCGTTCAGCCGTTTGGTGACATGATCGACGTTGATGCGCTGCCCTGCCAGCATCGCGTCTGTCAGTCCGGTGAGGTCTTGGATTTGCGGTGTAAGTGGTCGCCCCGGATCATTGAGGGCCTCGCCTTTGCCGGCGACCCGCACGATACGTCCGTGTGCGTCGATCTCGACGAAGGCGACGGCGATCTCGATCACATTATGCAGCCTGGGATCCAGGCCTTCGGTTTCCGTATCGACGACGGCGATGGTCCTGATTGGCAGGACAGGATCGGCAAGGACAGGCCACCCGTCCAATGGCCTGACGCGCGATAGGCAGATGCGTTGGTCATCTGGATCGGCCATCAGTCTTTCAACAGCGGAGTCTCCGCTGGCAGCGTTGTGCGTATTCATTTTTCACCTCGATGGTCACGAAGTGGCAGAGAGGCTTTTCCCCTCCTTCACCATCTTCACCATCAAGGCCCATTCGCGCTTCTCACCGGGTTTCAGGGGCTGCGAACCACAAACCTTTGAGAAATGCGCGTTATTTCCGATTAGAAAGTGTTTTCGCAAAGTTGCGTAACTTCAGATGCTTACAGGCAGATTCTGAGTGAGACGAAGTTATCTACTATACAGTTTTCAAGGAGATAACCTGTTTTGCTAAATTCAGCACATCGTCGATCTTGTTCGTAGTCCTATAATTCTGATCAGATATGATCGAATAGGACTCACTCAATGTCGTCGTCTAAGAAAGCACCTTCTTACGAAGAAACGAAAGATTTCCTGCGGAGCCTATCTCCGAAAGCCTTCGCCAGCCTCTCCATTCGTGAGTTTAAGGCAGCCATGGGCGAAGGAAGTCTTGGGACATATTATGATTACAAAACTCGATACGAACTCGAGGTTCTTCATGGGAGTGGAACAACCAGCCTGATAGCGTCGATCAAGCATCAGCTCGACGCTCACAACAAGATCGTCGGATCGCTGCTTTTACAGCTCGAAATGCATTTCGACCGCGCGCCAGAGCCGGATCCAGCAGCACCGCCCGTCGAGCATGATTATGCTCACTATGAAGAAGTGTATGGATGGGGGCCTGTGGTCAATGCCAATGAAGTCGGCCCACACGAGCCCGCTCCGCCAAGGCCGTTCTACCCGATAAAGCATGAATGGTGGCACGACGACGATACCGATCCCCGTGCATATGATGCTGAGATGGCTGCGATCGCCCGAGGCAGCGTCGCACGGTTCATGGACGAGGCCCAAGAGCCTGCAGAAAGTTTTACCGCGGCGATGGAAGCCGGGTTTGGTCGCGACCTGGCTGCTGCGTCCGATGCTGAGGCGTCCGTTGTGCAGGGGCAAGAGCTAGCTGAGGCCGATGCGACTGTAGCAGGGGGCGCTCTTTCTGGTCCTCAGGACGAAGCCACTCCCGCGCCCGCGGCGAGTGTTGCTCCCGTTCTGAAAGCGGCACAGCCGCACGGAACAGCTTCTGCTGATCTCCTAGGTTCAGATATCGATCCATCACCTTCTCGATCGCAAGGCGCTGCTTCTGCCGAAGCAAGCGCAACGCCGCGATCGAATGCGGGCGAGCCGCAGGAAGGTGATCTATCGCAAGATGGCTGGTCGGCAAATGTTTGACGTTTGCCGCTTCCTTGTTGCCGCTGTGCCCAGCGGCAACTGCCTTGACCGCATTCCGGTCAAGGCAATGACCGATGCCTCCGTGCATCGGCGAGCGGGGCTAATTCAACGAATTAGCCCGGAGTGAGTGTTTATGGTCAATTCAATCAGAGGATCCGAACGCGTTCGGCGAACAGGTAATATCAATGGCTGAGGGAAAACACTACGCTATTCTGCGCACCGAGAAGATCAAGACGTGGAAGCATCTGGCAGCAGTCGGAAAGCACAACAACCGCCTTATCCCTGCCAACACGGTGCCGGGGGCCATGCCGCCAACGGAACTTGTACCGGGACCGGACGACCTCACCGAACGCGTTCGTGCCAGGCACAAGGAGCTGGGCGTGGCGCATAAGAAGGAGAAGGTCATCGCGATTGAGGTGCTGATGACAGCTTCTCCTGAGTGGTGGGCCGCTGCTGACGACTGGCAGAAGAAAGAGTTTATCGAGCAGAGTGCGAAAAGCCTGCACGACAAGTTTGGCAAGGGCGTTGTCTCCATCAGCGTGCACACCGATGAAAGCACACCGCATATCCAGGCGGTGGTGGTGCCGGTCTATCGGGACATCGTAAAGAAGAGGGGGCGGAAGCCGACCACGCAGGAAGGCATTGCGAAGCGTGCCAGAGAAGAAGCTGCTGCGCCGCGGGTCTGGCGGATTTCGTATCACAAGGTTCTCGGCGGCAGTCCGGAAGTGCTCGCGGCATACCAGACCGAATACCACTCCTACGTGAAGCATCTCGGGTTGGCACGGGGGGAAGATACCGTCGGCAAAGGTATCAAGCACACGACCCTGAAGGATTACGCTAAGCGCCTTGAGGCAGAAAAGGACCGGTTGGCTGCCTTGAAAAAGCAACTCGTGGACGAGCGCGAAGAGTTTGAAGAGGACAAGTTGTTCTTCGAGGCTGCAAGCCAGCGCCTCATCGATGACCTGCAGATATTTCGAGCCGACAAGGCTCGGCTTGATGCACGGGAGAGGCAACTGAATGAAAGAGCTCAAGAGCTTGACGAGCGCGAAGGATCTCTGAAGCAACTCGCGCTAGGAACGGCCAATCGCGAGACGAACGCGCAAAGGCAGTTCGCGGAAGCTGAAGCGAAGGAAAGCGCGGTCGCTTTACGCACTGAGGCCGTCGAAGCCGGCTTGCGAAACATCGCAGTTCGAGAAACCGCACTCCTGAAATCTGAACTGTCGTTGACGGAGCGAGCAGCACAGCTGGGTAACGCGGAAACCGCAATGGTGGGCCGAGAAGATGCTGTCGATATTCGCGAGACACAGATTTCGATCATCGCCGACATGGCCTCCGGAAAGGGCGGGGCGCACTGGAAGCGGGGGGAAGAACGACCGACGATGGCCGCAGAGACCGACGAGCAGACGAGAGCTGCCGTCGCAGCAGCGTGGCCGGAAAAGTTGAGACTCGCGGGAATAGCAATAGCGACCATGGTCGCGAGGCGATCTCGTATCGCGAAAACTATCGGCTGGGTCCGCAGAGCGCTTCGCCTAGCGCGCATGAAGATGGATCAGGTGAAATTGCGCGAAGAGGCCGTGCAGCGCAATGAGGCTGACCTGCAAAAACGAGAGCGTGTGGCAGATGGGCGCGATGCGGAGGCTGAGAAAAAAACAGAAACTGCCAACGCATTGCTGACTGCCGGCGAGCGCTCGAAAGCAGAAGCGGTAACGGAGCGCGTCAATTTGGCTGCGCATCGCAAAACTGCCGAGGACGCTATCCGGACTCTGAGAGACGAGACTTCCTCCGCTCGAGCCGCTCGCGCCCAAGCAGTGCGCGATGAGCAAAACGCTAAGGCCCAGACAGCGTCCGCACGAGGCGAGCTGGCTGGCGTGATCCAAGAGAAAGATGACGCGCGGGCCGAAATTGAGGGGCTGAGGACCGAGAAGGAGGATCTCGTCAAAAAGCTCTCCAACCTGACCGGTAGCGTGACGCAGCTCAGCCAGGACAAGGCTGTGCTGTCAGAGGAACTCCTCTCTTTGCAGGCGGAACGACAGGCACTCGCGCTGTCGCAGGCAAATTTGCTTGCCGACCAAGAGCAATTGGCTGCCGACAGGAAATTGTTCGAAACTGAGGAAGCCAAAAGCATGCGTGCCCGAGAGCTTGTCGTGGGGGTGTTCGACAACCGGCATTCGCTGGAAGCGGGTCGGGATTGCTTCGAGCTTAAAGCGCGTGATCCTTCTCAGCTTAGCCAGCTGATCGATGAGTCCGAAGTGCCGACGTGGTTCATGCCGCTTGTGCAGACCATCACTCGGCTTCAACACACGATCGTCCGCGCAGAGGATGCCGAAACGGCCTTTCTCAAAGCAAAGGTAGAGGTTCTGAAGCACTATCCGGCTCAGGAAAAGGAGCTCGCGGCAAAGATTCCTTCGCCCCCGCCGACTCGTAATCGCCACAATCAGGGGGCCACTATCGATCCCAGTCTCGGACTTTAACGCGAACAGCTGTCCCCTGTGCGTAACCTTGTGGATGATTCGGCGCACCCGGTGGGTTTCGCCATCACCGACTTGCATCTCAAATTGCGCCGATTCATGGTGTTCAAATCGAGACCACGGCAGGGTGCCACGGCAGGGTGCCACGGGGTTTCGACTCGCAGGGAAACCAGAGGTTTTTCAGTCGCTTAGGTTAAGGGAAATAGCTGGCTGGGGTGGCAGGGATCGAACCTGCGAATGCCGATACCAAAAACCGGTGCCTTACCACTTGGCTACACCCCAGCACGAAGGCGCCCATATAACGGCTTGCGCGGCGATGAAAAGGGTCAACGGCTCGTTGGCTGCCGCAACAGGAGGGGAGCCTCGGGTGCACCCCCCCGTCGCGCTCGAGGTCGCCTGCCCTACAGTGCCTTGCCCTCGAAATCCGCAGCCGAATGGCGTTCGCGCAATTGCTCGTCGTCCTCGCCCCAGGTCTTGTTGACGATCCGCCCGCGCTTGACCGCGGGGCGCTCGGCGATTGCCTTCACCCAGCGATCGACGTGCCGATATTCGTGGATCGAGAGGAATTTGCGCGCTTCGCCGTAGATTCCGCCGAAGACGAAGGGTGCGAGCCATGGGAAGGTCGCGATGTCGGCCACGGTATAATCGTCGCCGCCGAGATATTGCGACTCCGCCAGACGTTTGTCGGCGACATCGAACAGGCGCTTGGTCTCCATCGCATAGCGGTTGATCGGGTATTCGTATTTCTCCGGCGCATAGGCGTAGAAATGGCCGAAGCCGCCGCCGATGAAGGGCGCGCTTCCGACTTGCCAGAACAGCCAGCTCAGGACCTCGGCGCGGGTCTCACCGGCGGGCATGAAGGCACCGAATTTCTCGGCCAGATGGATCAGGATGGCGCCGCTTTCGAACACCCGACAGGCTTCGCACCACTCCGGTCGAGCAGCGTGGGGATCTTCGAATTGGGGTTGAGATCGACGAAGCCGGAACCGAACTGTTCGCCACTACCGATGTCGATCGTCCAGGCGTCGTATTCGGCTCCGGAGTGACCCGCCTCAAGCAATTCCTCTAGCAGGATCGAGGCCTTCACCCCATTGGGGGTGGCGAGCGAATAGAGCTGGAGATCGTGCTTGCCGATCGGCAGTTCCTTGTCTGCGCGCGGGCCGGCAGTGGGACGGTTGATGTTCGCGAATTTTCCCCCGTTCTCGGCATCGTGGGACCAGATTTCGGGCGGCGAATAGGTGGCGTCGGCCAATGCTTCTCTCCTCGCGAGTGTGATCCGCTAGGTGGGGCTGCGATCCACGACAGGCAAGCGGAACCGGATGTCGGGCGGGCGGTTTGGCCTTGACCATGACCAAGCTCATCTATGTCGACGACGATCTGCCCGGAATCACCCGCAAGCGCGCGGGGCGGGGCTGGGCCTATTACGATCCTGACGGCACGCTGATCTCCGACCGCGAGGAAAAGCGCCGGCTGAATGCGATCGCCTTGCCGCCGGCCTATCGCGATGCTTGGTTCTGCCCGGCACCCAACGGCCATATCCTCGCGACCGGCTACGACGACAAGGGCCGCAAGCAATATCGCTATCACCCGGATTTCCGCGCTAAGCAGGAGAGTGACAAATATGATGGCTGCATCACCTTCGGCAATCTGCTGCCGCTGGTACGCCGCCGGGTGGAAGAGGATTTGCGGGCTCGCAAGTTGACCCGCGAGCGCGCGGTGGCGAGCGTGGTGCGGCTGCTCGATCTGGGTGCGGTGCGGATCGGCAACGAGGGATACGCGGTGCGCAACAAGAGCTACGGCGCCACCACCTTACGCCAGCGTCATGCCGAGGTAACCGGCAATAGATTGCGCCTGCGCTTCAAGGGCAAGGGCGGAAAACTGCGCGAGATGACGCTGACCGACAGCAGTCTGGCACGCGTCGTGCGCAAGATGCAGGATCTGCCCGGGCAGCACGTTTTTCAATACATCGACGACGAGGGTGAGCATCACGCGGTCGGTTCTTCCGATGTGAACGCCTATCTGCGCGAAACCATGGGCGAAGACTTCACCGCCAAGAATTTCCGTACCTGGCATGCCAGCGCCCTGGCTTTCAGTGTGCTGGCCGCGAGCGGGGAGGTTCTGCCCATCAAAGCCGTCCTGGAGGAAGTCGCTGCCTATCTCGGCAACACTCCGGCAGTGACCCGCAGAAGCTATGTCCACCCCGCGGTGATCGATCTCATCGGCAAGCAGGCCGAATGGCGCGAGAACCTGCGCCTTCCGCGCAGCACCCAGTGGCTCAGCCGCGAGGAGCGCGGGCTGCTTGCATTGTTGCAGGACGGGCCATGTGCCGCCGAATTGCTCGCGGCGTGACCCTAAGCCTGACCGCGACCCTGCTCGATTGCGCGCGGGGATGTCTCCCGATACGGATGGTGCCATGACCCAGATCCACCCTTTCTTCGACCTGCACACCCATGGCTTCGTGCGTGTGGCTACCAGCACCCCCAAGGTGCGCACCGCCGATGTCGCCTACAACGCCGACGGGATCATCAGCGAGGCCCGCAAGGCCGCCGAGCAGCAAGTCGATCTGCTGCTTTATCCCGAGCTGAGTCTGTCGTCATACGCGATCGACGATCTGCATCTGCAACTCGCCTTGAGCGAGGCGGTGGAATTGCATCTGGCCCGGATCGTCGAAACGAGCCGCGAGTTTCCGACCGTGCTGGTGATCGGCGCGCCGCTGCGTCGCAATGGTCGAATCTACAATTGCGCCATCGCCATCGCGCGCGGGACCATTCTGGGCGCGGTGCCCAAAAGCTATCTCCCCAACTATCGCGAGTTTTACGAAAAGCGCTGGTTCGCGCATGGCCGCGATTGCGTCGACCTAGCCATCACGATCAACGGCGCGGAAGTGCCGTTCGGGATCGATCTGATTTTTGCGCATGAGAGCATCCCGGGCTTCATCTTTGGGATAGAGATTTGCGAGGACTTCTGGAGCCCGGTTCAGCCGGGTACGCAGGCTGCACTCGCGGGCGCGACCATCCTCCTCAACCTGTCCGCCTCCAACATCACCATCGGCAAGTCTGACGAGCGCCACTTGCTCAGCCGCGCCAGCTCCGCGCGCTCCGTCTGCGCCTATGCCTATTCGGCCAGCGGCCATGGCGAAAGCACCACCGACCTCGCCTGGGACGGGCAGGGGATGATCTACGAACTCGGCGATCTGCTGGTCGAAAGCGTCCGCTTCGACCGCGAACCCGAATTGAGCATCGCCGACATCGATTGCCAGCGCATCCTCAGCGACCGGATGCGGATGCAGACTTTCAACGATGCCGCCGAGGCGGCCGGACGGCCCGAGGATCGCTTCCGCACCGTGGTTTTCGATCATGAACCAGCAGGCGGCGATATCGACCTGATCCGTCCGGTGCGCCGCTTCCCCTTCGTTCCCAATCGCCAGTTCAAGCTCGACGAGGATTGCTACGAAGCCTTCAACATCCAGGTCGAGGGCATCGTGCGGCGGATCGAGGCGACCGATCCGAAATCGCTCGTAATCGGGGTTTCGGGTGGGCTCGACAGCACGCACGCGCTGATCGTGGCCGCCAAGGCCTGCGACAGCCTAGGACTGCCGCGCTCCACCATCCGCGGCTATACGCTTCCGGGCTTCGGTACTTCCGACACGACGAAATCGAACGCCTGGAAGCTGATGGAGGCTCTCGGCGTCACCGCCGAGGAGATCGATATCAAGCCGACTGCGCGGTTGATGCTGGAAAACATCGGCCATGCCTTTGCCGGGGGCGAGCCGGTCTACGACGTGACCTTCGAGAACGTGCAGGCGGGGTTGCGGACCGATTATCTGTTCCGGCTGGCGGGGCAGCATGGTGGCTGGGTGATCGGCACCGGCGATCTGAGCGAGCTTGCCCTGGGCTGGTGCACCTATGGCGTGGGCGACCAGATGAGCCATTACAACGTCAACGCCGGCGTGCCCAAGACGCTGATCCAATATCTCATCCGCTGGACCACGACGACATCCCAGTTCGACGCGGCGTGCGACGAGGTTCTGCTGGCGATCCTCGGGACCGAAATCTCGCCTGAACTCGTCCCGGCGGGCGAAGACGGGGCGATCCAGAGTACCGAGGACACCATCGGTCCCTACGAGTTGAACGATTTCTTTCTGCATCACATCGTGCGCTGGGGTCATAAGCCCAGTCATGTCGCCTTCCTCGCCTGGCATGCCTGGAAGGATGCGAGCGCTGGGCTGTGGCCCGAGGGCTTCGCTGCGGATCGCAAGAACGAATACGACCTCGAGACCATCGCCGGCTGGCTGGAGAAATTCCTACGGCGCTTCTTTCAGTTCAGCCAGTTCAAGCGCAGCGCGCTGCCCAACGGCCCCAAGGTCAGCCCCGGCGGGGCGCTTAGCCCGCGCGGGGATTGGCGTGCGCCGAGTGACGCGGTGGCCGACCTGTGGCTGGCGGAGTTGCGCGACAATCTGCCGCGATAGGAAACTAGCGCAGCGCGCGACCGTTGAAGGTTGGAATCGAGGATGTCTGCCCAGATGAGCGCGCGTATCAATGCTATCGCAACAGCCGTGCCGGATTGCGATTTCGAACAGGATTATCGCCACTGGGCTCTGCGTCGGCTCGAAGGTCGTCGCGAAGCGAAGGTCTTTGCCCGGATGGCGGACCGTTCGGGGATCGAGCATCGCTGGTCGGTGCTCGACGAGGAAGACGCCAAGCTCGAGGAGGGCAGGGGTTTCTATGCCGCCGAACCACCCTCCACCGCGGAGCGCATGGCGATCTACGCACAGGAAGCGCCCGAACTGGCGCTATCCGCCATCGCCAAGCTCGGGGAGGTGGGTACCATCAGCCATATCGTCGTAGCGAGTTGTACCGGCTTCGTAGCGCCGGGGGTCGACCAGATCATCGCGCGGCGGCTGGGTTTGGCCGGCTCGGTCGAGCGGGTGCTGGTGGGATTCATGGGCTGCTATGCTGCAGTCACCGCGCTGCGCACCGCACGCCATATCGTCCGCAGCGAGCCGGGTGCGCGGGTGCTGGTCGTGACGGTCGAACTCTCGAGCCTGCACCACCAAGACCACGACCAGATCGAACCGTTGCTGGCCGGGGCGCAATTCGGCGATGGCGCCGCGGCGGCCGTCGTGACCGGCGAGGGCCCCGGGCTGGAATTGGGTGAAGGCCTTTCCGCCACGCTCGAAGACAGCGCCGGGCTGATCACCTGGCATATTGGCGATACCGGCTTCCACATGCATCTCTCGGGCGAGGTGCCCGGTCGCATCCGCGACGCGCTGCTGACCCCCGAGGTCCGCGACCGGATCGCGGGAGACGCGCTGCCGCAAGCCTTCGCAGTCCATGCCGGCGGTCGCTCGATCCTCGACGCGGTCGAGGCCGGGCTCGCGCTCGGCCCCAGCGCGCTCGACCATTCACGCGCGGTTCTGCGCGATTTCGGCAATATGTCCTCCTCGACACTGATGTTCGTGCTCGAACGCACGTTGCGCGATACCCCTCGCGACGGGGTTGCGCTGGCTTTCGGGCCGGGACTGGCGATGGAAGGGTTCCGCTTCGGCTGGAGCGCGTGAGTTCGAATGCTTGAGAACAGACTGATCGCCCAGGAGATGATGGACGAGCCGGGGATGGATCTGGCGACCTATCGCGCCGTCCTCCAGGATCTCGCCAAGGTCAACCGCACCACCAAGGCCTACGCCCCCACGCTCTCCTACCTCGAGCGCGCGCTGGCCGACCACCAGTCCTTTCGCCTGCTCGATGTCGGTTTCGGCGATGGCGACATGCTGCGCGAGATCGCTGCGTGGGCCGAGCGCAAGGGCAAGACCGCCTATCTGGTGGGGGTGGATCTCAATCCCAAGAGCAAGCAGGTGGCGCGCGAGAGCACGCCAAGCGATCTGCCGATCGAATATTGGACCGGCGATTATGCCGAGGTGATCGCGCGGGATTTCGATCTCGTCATCTCGAGCCTGGTCGCGCATCACATGTCGCATGACGAGCTGGTCGCCTTTCTGGTCGCAATGGACAGGCACGCCAAGCGCGGCTGGTTCATCAACGATCTGCATCGTCACGTTCTGGCCTACAACGCGTACTCTCTGCTTGCCCAGCTGGCGGGGTGGCACCCGATCGTCCGGCACGACGGCCATCTGTCGATCGCGCGTTCCTATCGACCCGCCGAATGGAAGCCGATGCTCAAGGAAGCAGGCGTCACGGATGCGCGCGTGCGGCGCGTATTCCCGTTTCGGCTTTGCGTCGAAAAGCGGCTGTGAACCGATCGACAGACACACCGGTCATTCTGGGGGCGGGGCCTGCGGGGTGTGCTGCCGCGATAGCTTTGGCGCGGAACGGGGGCGAGCCCGTTCTCATCGATCGCGACGCGGAGGTCGGCGATGCGCTGTGCGGCGGCTTCATGAGCTGGCGCACCGCGGCGACCGTGGCAGAGCTCGGTATCGATCTCGCGCAGCTTGGCGCGCAGCGGGTAACCTCCTTGCGATTGTTCGCCGGGCACCATTCGGCGCAGAGCGATTTGCCTGAGCCTGCCTACGGCCTCTCGCGCCGCAGCTTCGACAGCGCCTTGCGCCGTACCGCGATTACGGCAGGCGCAAAGCTCGAGATCGACACGATCCGCGCGCTCGAGCCGGGCTGCGCGCGCGGCGAGGCGCGCGAATACCGGTCCGGTTCACTGTTCCTGGCCAGCGGCAAGCACGATCTGCGTGGAGCGGCCCGCCCGCGCATTGCACGCGATCCTGCGCTCGGGCTGCGGTTGCGGATCGCGACCGATCCTGGCCTGAACGCGCTGGTCGGCGAGAGCATCGAGCTGCACCTGTTCGAGGGTGGCTATGCCGGGATCGTGCTGCAGGAGGATGGCAGCGCGAACGTTTGCCTGGCGCTGCGCAAGTCGCTGCTCGCTCGGGCGGGCAACGAGCCGGCGCATCTGTTCGAAATGTTGGCTGGGGAATCCCCAGCCTTCGCCGAACGGCTCGAATTCGCACCGGCGAACCCGCACATCGATACGATCGCCGCGGTCCCCTATGGCTGGATCGCGCAGAACACTGCCCCCGGACTGTTCCGGCTGGGCGATCAGGCTGCGGTGATACCGAGCCTGGCGGGCGAGGGGATGAGCATCGCCATCGCCAGCGGTATCGCCGCGGCGCAGGCCTGGCAGCAGGGCGGCGGCGCGGCTGCGCCAGCCTATCAGCAGGCGTTCGCTCGCCGCGTTAGGCGGCCCATACGAGTAGCGGAAGCAATCTGGCACATGGGCGAGAACGCGCTCGGAGGGCCTGCGCTGACGCAAATGGCGCAGCATGTCGCTCCGGCGGCGCGGCTGGCGATGCGGCTCAGTCGGATCGCGGCCTGACGATTGCGATCAGAGCTTGGTCACCCAGCCGCGGCCGTCGGCTACGGTGCCGCGCTGGATTCCGACCAAGCGCTCGCGAATCTTGCTGGTCAACTGGCCCGGGCCACCCGAACCGATGGTGAATTCGCCGTCCGGCCCGGCGACCGTCCCCACCGGGGTGACCACAGCCGCTGTGCCGCAGGCCATGGTCTCGAGCAGGCGCCCCGTTCCCGCATCGATCCGCCATTGGTCGATGCTGTAGGGCTCCTCGCGTACGGTCAGCCCCTCGTCGCGCAGCAGCGCGATCAGGCTGTCGCGGGTGATCCCGGGGAGGATCGTCCCAGTGAGCGGCGGGGTGATGACGCTGCCATCGTCGAAGACGAAGAACAGGTTCATTCCCCCCAGCTCCTCGATCCACTTCTTTTCCACCGCGTCCAGAAAAACGACCTGATCGCAGCCCTGCGCAGTGGCTTCGTCCTGGGGGACGAGGCTGGCGGCGTAATTGCCGCCCGTCTTGGCGGCGCCGGTGCCGCCGGGCGCGGCGCGGGTGTAGTTGCGGCTGACCCAGATCTTGACCGCCGGTGCGCCCGATTTGAAATAGCCGCCCACCGGGCTGGCGATCACCATATATTTGTACTGCCGCGCCGGGCGCACGCCGAGAAAGGCCTCGCTGGCGAACATGAAGGGCCGCAGATAGAGCGCACCGCCCTCGATCTCGGGATACCAGCCGCGATCCTTGAGCACGAGCTGGCGGACCGATTCGACGAACAGTTCCTCGGGCAGTTCGGGCATCGCCATCCGCCGAGCCGAATCGTTGAAGCGGCGGGCATTGGCCTCGGGGCGGAACAGAGCAAAACCGCCGTCCTCGTGGCGATAGGCCTTCATGCCCTCGAAGATTTCCTGCGCATAGTGCAGTACCGCCGCCGCCGGATCGAGCGTGATCGGCTGGCGCGGGCCGATCCGCGCGGCGAACCAGCCGCCCTTGTCGGCATCATAGTCGATCTCGACCATGTGATCGGTGAAGAGCTTGCCGAAGCCCGGATCTGCAATCGCCTGCTGGCGGGTTGCACCGGGTACGGGAGCGGGGTGGGCGATCTGTTCGAAGTTCATGCCGAGCGGTTAATCCGCGCAAGTGCGCAGAGCAAGCCGTGTGAAGATAGTATCAGCATGCCGGTCGCCGAATAGGCAAAAACAGCGCGAAAACGCAATTAAATTGCCGCAGCGAACAACATAGCGCGCCAATATGTGAAGGGCAGCCCCGGCCCGGCGCAAGCGCTCGGGATGGAACTGCCCTTCGCATGGTCAGCGGCGGGAAGCGCCGCTTCACGGAGCCTCTAAGGGTAGGTTTTACCGATAGTGCTCCGCGCGGAAACTTGCCGACCTCTCTGCTGAACCATGAGACATCGGATCACCTCCTTTCGCGCTGTTAGAGCCAAAGTACCCCGTCTCCGGGGACAAGACCGCGTTTCGCCGCTGATCTTGATTCGCAATCTGGTTCGCGCGCGGCCTTAAAACAAGCCTTGTAATAAAGTTTTCCCACGTCAGTATCGGTCGCTCCGGTTCGAGCGATCCGGCCAGCCGTTACATTGCAGTTCAGCGACAGTCCTCGATCACCCGCGTGACTTCGGCCCAGGCGGGGAGATAGAGGGTCGGCGAACCCTGCGCCTCGATCGCGAAGCGCCCCTTGGTCAATGCCATAGCATCGAGAATCGGGTCGCGCGCTGTCAGGGCGATCGCCACGGCTGGACCGGCCTCGACCGCAGGCTGCGCCGTGACGATGCGGTCGGCGGTTTCGGTCCGGATCCGCAGCGGGACCGGTTGGGTCGCTTCTGCCGCGCGCGAGAGAACGATGGCATTGCTGCCGAGGTCGCAGCGCATGGTAAAGCGCGCTACGCCCCCGAGTTCGCCGAACAACGCGGTCGAGCCGCCGCTGTGAGCACGATAGGTCCAGTCGCCCGCCGAGCGCGGCGCGTCCATCCAGTCGGCGTAGGTGGGCTGAGGCACCGTCAGCGGGGTGGGTTGCGGGCTCGGCCTTACGACCACCTGCTCGGGTGCCGGCAACGGAGCGGGACGGGGCGCGGGAACGCAGGCGGCGATCGCGAAGGTGAGACCCAGTGCGGCGGCCATATGGGTGTAGATCGGTTTCATATCCGCTCAATGCGCGCTAGGCCGCTTGTTTCCAATGGATCATCTCAAACCATGATCAAGATGCGCCGCCTCGATCAGCTGCTCGTCGAACGCGGGCTGGTGGAAAGCCGCACCCGCGCGCAGGCGCTGGTGATGGCGGGGCTGGTGTTTTCGGGCGAGACCAAGCTCGCCAAGCCGGGCCAGCAATTGCCCGAGGACGCGCCGCTCGAGGTGCGCGGACGCGATCATCCCTGGGTCAGCCGCGGCGGGATCAAGCTGGCGCATGCGCTGGCGCATTTCGAGCTCGACCCGGCAGGTGCGGTCGCGATGGATATCGGCAGTTCGACCGGGGGCTTCACCGACGTGCTGCTGGAAAATGGCGCTGCCCATGTCTTCGCGGTCGACAGCGGGACCAACCAGCTCGCATGGAAGCTGCGCCAGGATTCGCGCGTCACCGTGCTCGAACAGACCAGCGCGCGCATCCTCACACCGGCGATGATAGACCGACCCTGCGGCTGGGTGGTCTGCGATGCGAGCTTCATCGGATTGGCCAAGGTGCTGGAGCGCCCGTTGGAACTTGCGGCACCGCATTGCCGACTGGTGGCGCTGATCAAGCCGCAGTTCGAGGTCGGCCGCGAGGAAGTGGGCAAGGGCGGGGTGGTCCGCGATGCGGCGCTCCATGAGCGGGTCTGCGCCGAGGTGCAGGACTGGGTCGAAGGACTGGGCTTTGCGGTACAGGGGATCGTCGAAAGCCCGATCACCGGACCCGAGGGGAATGTCGAGTTCCTGATCTCGGCGCTGCGCGGCGCGTGAAGCGGCCGGCGGAATCGGGCCGCGGTATTGTGCGAAGCGGCTGCGCTGGCTAACCGCTCGGGGTACGAGTTTTCAGGGGAATTCAATGTCCGCCAATATCGCCGAAATGGAACGTCGCCGCGACGCTGCCCACCTGGGCGGGGGCCAGAAGCGCATCGACGCGCAGCACGCAAAGGGCAAGCTGACCGCGCGCGAACGGCTCGAGGTGCTGCTCGATGAGGACAGTTTCGAAGAAGTCGACACCTATGTCGAACACGACTGCACCGATTTCGGGATGCAGGACCAGAAAATCCCCGGCGATGGCGTGGTCACCGGATCGGGGACGATCAACGGCCGTCTGGTGTTCGTTTTCTCTCAGGATTTCACCGTCTTCGGAGGCTCTCTTAGCAAACGCCATGCGGAAAAGATCTGCAAGGTGATGGATATGGCGCTGAAAGTCGGCGCGCCTGTGATCGGCATCAACGACAGCGGCGGCGCGCGCATCCAGGAAGGTGTGGCGTCGCTCGGGGGCTATGCCGAGGTGTTCCAGCGCAACGTGCTCGCCAGCGGCGTCGTGCCGCAGATCAGCCTGATCATGGGGCCGTGCGCGGGCGGGGCGGTTTATTCGCCGGCGATGACCGACTTCATCTTCATGGTGAAGGACAGCTCCTACATGTTCGTCACCGGGCCCGAGGTGGTCAAGACGGTGACCAACGAGGTGGTGACGCAGGAGGAACTGGGCGGGGCGGTGACGCACACCACCAAGACCAGCGTCGCCGATCTTGCCTTCGAGAACGATATCGAGACGCTGCTCGCAACGCGCGACTTCTTCGATTTCCTGCCGCTCTCCAATAGGCTCGAAGTGCCCGAGCGCCCCACCGCCGACGCCTGGGACCGCGAGGAGCCCAGCCTCGACACGCTGATCCCCGACAACGCCAACCAGCCCTACGACATGCACGAAATCATCGCCAAGGTGCTGGACGAAGGCGATTTCTTCGAGATCCAGCCGGCGCATGCGGGCAATATATTGTGCGGCTTCGGGCGGGTCGAGGGGCGCACGGTGGGCGTGGTCGCCAACCAGCCGATGGTGCTGGCAGGCGTGCTCGACATCAACTCCAGCAAGAAGGCCGCGCGCTTTGTGCGTTTCTGCGACGCCTTCGACATCCCGATCGTCACCTTCGTCGATGTCCCTGGCTTCCTTCCCGGCACCGCGCAGGAGCACAATGGCATCATCAAGCACGGCGCCAAGCTGTTGTTCGCCTACGCCGAGGCAACCGTACCCAAGATCACCGTGATCACCCGCAAGGCCTATGGCGGCGCCTATGACGTCATGGCGTCCAAGCATCTGCGCGGCGATTTCAACTACGCCTGGCCCACCGCCGAGATCGCGGTGATGGGCGCCAAGGGCGCGGTCGAGATCATCTTCCGCCAGGACCGCGACAATCCCGAGAAGATCGCCGACAAGACCAAGGAATACGAGGACCGGTTCGCCAACCCCTTCGTGGCGGCGAGCCGCGGCTATATCGACGAGGTGATACACCCGCGCGCCACGCGCAGGCGGATCGCGCTGGGGCTTAGAAAGCTGCGTGGTAAGGTGCTCGAGAACCCGTGGAAGAAGCACGACAACATCCCGCTGTGAGGAAAGATAATTGGCTAGAACTGACCCCGCGCGCGAACTTGCCTCCACGCTTGAGCAACTGACCAACCATCCAGATCCGAATGCTTCCGTAGATACTGCTATAGCAGGGTTGGCTCGTGTCGATGGGTGGTCATCCGAGTTTTTCCTCGTTCTTTTTGAGTTGATTAGGCGCTGCGAAATTGTCGAAGTGGAGATCAGGCGTCTCCCGCTTGACGAGGACGTGAAAACAGATTCAGTTCGCAGCATTCACCGGATGAAGACGTACTTAAATCAAAAGCAAATTGTTAATCAAAAGATCGCCCAAGCGAAGAGCTCATTGGGTGGGCAAAATATCACCATTCTTAAGATGCTCTCGTCTCAGGTTCGAGAGAACATTTCGTATGAACACTTGATTCCAGAGCAGCGGGATGAATTGCTCGCAGATGTGCGTGCACTGATTGGCTGGCTACACCAGCAGCAGGATCAGGACACGGATTTTATTCGGCAAGCTCTCATCGAGGGCCTGCAGTCCTTCGAATTTCGATTGGATCGTTTGAGTTGGTTTGGTGCGGGCTACGTCATTGATGGCCTCAAAGACGTGCTGCATGCATATCTTGCTTTGCAGGGTGCAATTCCAGAAGTCTCCAACGGCGATGAGCTAATCACTGCTATGCTGATGAAAACAAAGGCATTCATGGGAAAAGCGGTGAAGGCCTTCAATTTCGCTAAAGGAGCTTCTGAAGACACTGGTTGGGTGCTTCAGGCTTATGGTGCAGCGAGTGCACTCCACGATGGAAGTGAGACTATTTCTGGATTGCTTGGAGGATGATGATGAAACTTGGCCGTCTCAACCATATCGGCGTCGCGACGCCTTCGATTGAGGAATCGATCCGCTATTACCGGGATGTCATGGGCGCGACCTCGTCTCACGAACCCTTCGATCTCGAAGAGCAGGGGGTGAAGGTCTGCTTCGTCGATACGCCAGGCGAAAACGGTACCCACGGCACCCAGATCGAGCTGATCGAGCCGCTCGGTCCGGACAGCCCCATCGCCAAGTTCATCCAGCAGAACCCCGCCGGCGCCCAGCATCATGTCTGCTACGAGGTCGAGGATATCGAAGACGCGCGCAAATGGTTCGAGGAACTGGGCAAGCGTATCCTCGGCCCCACACGCATCGGAGCGCATGGGACGCCGATCTTCTTCCTCCACCCCAAGGACATGATGGGACAGCTGACCGAGATCATGGAGACGCCCAAGGGCGATTCGCACTGGTCGAACTGACCGGGACGGGAGAGAGGACGACCATGCTATTCTACGACAGCCCGAACCCCGCACCCAACCCGCGCCGGGTGCGAATCTTCGCCGCCGAGAAGGGGATCGAGCTGCCATCGCAGGAAGTCTCGATCCCGCAGCGCGAGCAGAAGGCGCCCGAGTTCGTTGCGAAGAACCCGCGGGGGCAGACGCCGATCCTCGAGCTGGACGACGGCACCGTCATCGCCGAAAGCGTCGCCATCATGCGCTATCTCGAGGCGCTCAACCCCGAGCCACCGCTGTTCGGCAGCACCCCGCCCGAGATCGCCGAAATCGAGATGTGGAACCGGCGGGTCGAGATGATCCTGATGCTTCCGGTCGGCGCGGTCTGGGTGCACACCCATCGCTTCACCGCCGCGCTGCCGGGTCGCAACGCCGAATGGGGTGAAGCCAATCGGCCACGCGTGGAAGAGGCGATGCGGTTCTTCGATAGCTCGCTCGACGAGCGCGAATTTCTTGCAGGCAGCGCATTCTCGGCGGCCGATATTCTGCTGCTGACGACGTTGGATTTCGCACTGTTCGTCGGGCTGGAAATTCCCGAAGACTGTGCCAGCCTCCGTGAGTGGCACGCACGCGTTTCCGCACGGCCGACCGCTTCCGCCTGATTGGCAAGCGCGGATCGGGGCGCTAGGCGTCTCCCATGACCGATAGACCCAACTACGACGACTGGAAGACCCTCGCCGACAAGGAAGTGAAGGGCCGCGACCTCACATGGCACACGCCCGAGGGCATCGCGATCAAGCCGCTCTACACCTCGGCCGATGTCGGCGCCGAGGGCAGCGCGCTCGATCCCGGCGTCCCCGGCATCGCGCCCTACACCCGCGGGCCTTATGCGAGCATGTACACCGGGCGCCCCTGGACCATCCGGCAATATGCCGGCTTCTCCACCGCCGAGGAATCCAACGCCTTCTACCGCCGCAATCTCGCCGCGGGCCAGAAGGGGCTGTCGGTCGCTTTCGATCTCGCCACCCACCGCGGCTATGATTCCGATCACCCGCGCGTGGTCGGCGACGTCGGCAAGGCCGGGGTCGCGATCGACACCGTGCGCGACATGGAGATCCTGTTCGATTCCATCCCGCTCGACGAAATGAGCGTCTCGATGACGATGAACGGCGCCGTGATCCCGATCATGGCGTTCTACATCGTCGCGGGCGAGCGTCAGGGCGTGCCGCAGGCCAAGCTTTCGGGGACCATCCAGAACGACATTCTCAAGGAGTTCATGGTCCGCAACACCTATATCTATCCGCCCGAGCCGAGCATGCGGATCGTCTCCGACATCATCGCATATACCTCGGCCAACATGCCGAAATTCAACAGCATTTCGATTTCGGGCTATCACATGCACGAGGCCGGGGCGACCGCGGTGCAGGAGTTGGCCTTCACCATCGCCGACGGCAAGGAATATGCAAAGCGCGCGATGGAAGCGGGGCTCGACATCGATGCCTTCGCGCCGCGCCTGTCCTTCTTCTGGGGCATCGGCATGAACTTCTTCATGGAGATCGCCAAGATGCGCGCCGCGCGCGCTTTGTGGCACGAGGTGATGGAAGGGCTCGGCGCGCAGTCCGAAAAGTCCAAGATGCTGCGCACCCATTGCCAGACCAGCGGGGTCAGCCTGCAGGAGCAGGACCCCTACAACAACGTCATTCGCACCACGATGGAGGCGATGGCGGCGGTGCTGGGGGGGACGCAGTCGCTCCATACCAATGCGCTCGACGAGGCGATCGCGCTGCCGACCGATTTTTCGGCCCGGATCGCGCGCAACACCCAACTGGTGATCCAGGAGGAAAGCGGCATCACCAATGTCGCCGATCCGCTGGGGGGCAGCTATTACATCGAAAGCCTGACCGCCGCGCTGATCGAACAGGCGCGCACTCTGCTGGCCGAGGTCGAAGAGGCCGGCGGGATGACCCGCTACGTCGCCAGCGGCAAGCCCAAGGCGGCGATCGAGCGTGCCGCCGCGGTCAAGCAGGCGAGCGTCGATCGCGGCGAGACGGTGGTGGTCGGGGTCAACAAGTACCGCCGCGAGACCGAGGACGAGATCGACACGCTCGATATCGACAACCACGCGGTGCGCACGAGCCAGATCGCAAGGCTGGAAAAGGTCCGCGCCACCCGCGACGACATGAGTTGCAAGGCGGCGCTGGACGCGCTGGCGCGCGGCGCGGCGCAGCGCGAGGGCAATCTGCTCGAGCTCGCGGTCGAGGCGGCGCGCCACGATGCGACGCTGGGGGAGATCAGCCAGGCGATGGAAGACGCCTATGGCCGCTATGACACGCTTCCGGTGCCGGTGCGCGGGGTCTACACCGAAGCCTATGCCGGCGACGATCGCTACACGCAGGTGGTCGAGGGCGTGAAGGCGGTCGAGCGGCGGCTTGGCCATGCGCCGCGGCTGATGGTCGCCAAGATGGGCCAGGACGGCCACGACCGCGGCGCCAATGTCATCGCATCCGCCTTTGCCGACATGGGCTTCGAGGTGGTCTCGGGACCGCTGTTCCAGACGCCCAAGGAAACGCTGGCGATGGCGCTGGAGAAAGAGGTCGACGCGATCGGCGCCAGCAGCCTCGCGGCGGGGCACAAGACGCTGATCCCCGAGCTGATCGGCCTGCTGAAGGAAGCGGGCCGCCCCGACATCAAGGTGATCGCCGGCGGGGTGATCCCGCAGAAGGATTATGAGTACCTGCGCGATGCGGGGGTGCAGGGCATCTACGGGCCGGGCTCGAATGTTGTGGAGTGCGCTGCGGACGTGCTGCGGCTGCTGGGGCACAATATGCCGCCGGCTGGGGAGGATCTGGACGAGGCGGCGGAGTGAGGGCGGCTTCCGAAACTCGTCTTTGCGAGCGTAGCGGGGCTCCTCGCAATGACGAAGGAGGGGGCTTGTCTTGTACCCCGTCACCCTGAACTTGTTTCAGGGTCCATTTCACCCCACGCACAGCTGCTAATGAGGAAGAATGGATGCTGAAACAAGTTCAGCATGACGGGAATGGAGAAGTTGATGCGCGGCCAGACCGACACCTGAGCCACTCGTCATTAGATCAAAATAATCCAACGCAAACTCAGGACAATTAAGTGACCCCCAACCCCTCCCAAATCCGCACCGACTGGACCCGCGACGAGATCGCCGCGCTGTTCGAGCTGCCCTTCACCGAATTGCTGTTCCAGGCGGCGAGCGTCCACCGCGCGAACCATCCGCCCGAGCAGGTCCAGCTCTGCACGCTGCTGAGCATCAAGACCGGCGGGTGCCCGGAGGATTGCGGCTATTGCTCGCAATCGGTGAAGGCCGACAGCGGCGTTGCGGCGACCAAGCTGATGGATGTGCAAGCCGTGCTGCAATCCGCGGCGCAGGCCAAGGACCATGGCAGCCAGCGCTTCTGCATGGGCGCCGCCTGGCGCAACCCCAAGGACCGCGACATGCCCGCGATCGTGGAGATCGTGAAGGGCGTGCGCGCGATGGGGCTCGAGACCTGCATGACGCTGGGGATGCTGACGCCGCGCCAGGCCGACATGCTCAAGGAGGCGGGGCTCGATTACTACAACCATAATATCGACACCGGGCCCGAATATTACGAGCGCGTGATCACCAGCCGCAAATACGAGGACCGGCTCGACACGCTTCAGAACGTTCGTGAGGCGGGGATCAACGTCTGTTCGGGCGGGATCGTCGGGATGGGCGAGACGCGCGCCGACCGGGTCGGCTTCGTCCACACGCTCGCAACGCTCGAGCGCCACCCCGAGAGCGTGCCGGTCAACGCGCTGGTCCCGGTCAAGGGCACGGTGCTGGGCGACATGCTCGCCGACACGCCGCTGGCCAAGATCGACGATATCGAATTCGTCCGCACCGTCGCGGTGGCGCGGATCTGCATGCCGCTGAGCATGGTGCGGCTGTCCGCCGGGCGTGAAAGCATGAGCGAGGCGACGCAGGCGCTGTGCTTCCTCGCCGGAGCGAATTCGATCTTCACCGGCGACAAGCTGCTCACCGCCGCCAATGCCGGCGACGAGAGCGATGGCGCTCTGTTCGCCAAGCTGGGGCTCACGCCGCTGCAGGGCGAAGAGCCGATGCGGGCGTGTAAGGTCAGCGAGCCGGCCGAGTGACCACCTGTCAGCCCCGTCACCCTGGCCCCCGAGCCGGGGTCCAGCTGCCTTCGGGCGCGGCGCTCGAAGCAAGCTGGACCCCGGATCAAGTCCGGGGTGACGGTGGGATTTGTCTCTAGGCTTCTCCGTCGATCAACTGCTCCCCAAAGCGCGCGGCGGCGGGCAGCTCCAAATGGGCCTGGCGAGGGTCGACGAGCGCGAGTGGCTGCAGCCCGACCCCGATCGCGTTGCGCGGGCCGAGGGGTTCGCGGACTACCCCGAAGGCATCCAGCTTGCGCCCGAGGCAGAAGCACCCGGGCTAGAACTGGCGGCAATGCTCGGGCTCGCCGGCAGCTTGTCCGAGGCCGCAGCCGCGCATCACGAAGACATGTGCCTGCTCACAAGGCGCGAGGGCGAAGACGTCTATCGCCTCGTCGGTGCGGCGGTGGCTTGGCCCTCGGACTGGCGGCCTGCGCAAAAGCTGGGCCTCTCGCTGACCGCGCTGCATGCGCCGATCCACGGCTATGCCGAGCAGCTTGCCAGCGGAGTGGACCACTTCATGGAACGGCTCGAAGCGGGCAAGATCTTCGGCCGCTGCAACTGGTTCATTGCGCCCACCCGAGCGCGGCGCTGGGTGGCAGAAGCGCCCGAGCGCGCCTTCGCGCGTGTCGATGCCGAGAACGCGGGCGAGACGCTGTTCGTCCGCTCCGAACGCCAGACGCTGCGGCGTTTGCCCGAAACCGGCGCGATCCTTTTCACCATCGGCGTCTATGTGGAACCGCTCGGTGCCTTGTCGGATGCAAATGTGGCGATGCTGGAGCGCGCAGTGCGCTCCCTGGTGGCGGGCGAAGGCGATCGGCGCGGCGCAGGGGCTTACGCGGCGGCGCTAATCGGCTATGCGACCCGCCGAGGTCTGGGGACGGGGACGTGATGCGAGCGAGAAATCGATGCGGCAATTGCGAGCGGGCGGCATGATCGCGCTGTCGCTCGCGACGGCGCTTGCCACGGCGCTGGCGCCGCAGGTCGCGATCCCGGCGCGGGAAGCCGCGGATTGCGCCGAACCCCTCACTCAGGCTGCGATGAATATCTGCGCCGTGCAGGACTATGCCCGCGCCGATGCCGAACTCAACCGGGTCTGGCGCGAGTTGCGTATCGTTGCCAAGCGCGCCGATGAGCATTCCCGCGCCGACGGCCGACCGGGCCATTGGGCGAGTCTGCTCGAGGCGCAGCGCGCCTGGCTCGGCTATCGCGATGCGCATTGCCGTCTCGTCGGCTATGATGCTCGCGGCGGTTCGCTGGAGCCGATGCTCGTATCCGGCTGCAAGACCGAATTGACCCGCGCCCGCACCCAGCGCATGCGGGAATTGCTTACCAATCAGGTGTCCGGCGAAGCCAAGGCCGGAGCGGAGAAATAGCTGTGTTCAAGAAAATCCTCATCGCCAATCGTGGCGAGATCGCTTGCCGCGTGATCAAAACCGCACGGCGGATGGGCATCGCCACGGTGGCGGTCTATTCCGATGCCGACGCACGCGCGCCCTTCGTCCGTATGGCGGACGAGGCGGTGCGGATCGGGCCCGCGCCGGCCTCCGAGAGCTATCTGCTCGCCGAGAAGATCATCGAGGTCTGCAAGGCTACCGGCGCCGATGCGGTGCATCCGGGGTATGGGTTTCTCTCCGAGCGCGCGAGTTTCGTCGAGGCGCTAGATGCCGCCGGGATCGCGTTCATCGGCCCCCCCGCTGGCGCGATCGCGGCGATGGGCGACAAGATCGAGAGCAAGAAGCTGGCGCGCGCCGCCGGGGTCAACACCGTGCCCGGCTCCGAAGGCGCGATCGCCGACACCGCCGAGGCGCTCGAATGGGCCAACCGGATCGGCTATCCGGTGATGATGAAGGCCAGCGCGGGCGGCGGCGGCAAGGGGATGCGGCTCGCCTGGAACGACAAGGATGTCGAGGAAGGCTTCGAGGCGACGCAGCGCGAGGGACTCAACAGCTTCGGCGACGAGCGGGTCTTCATCGAGAAATTCATCGAGGATCCGCGCCATATCGAGATCCAGATCCTCGGCGACAAGCACGGCACCATTCTCTATCTCAACGAACGCGAATGCTCGATCCAGCGCCGCCACCAGAAGGTGGTCGAGGAAGCGCCGTCGCCCTTCGTGACCCCGAAGATGCGCCAGGCGATGGGCGAGCAGAGCGTCGCGCTGGCGCGGGCGGTGGACTACCATTCGGCGGGCACGGTCGAGCTCATCGTCAGCGGCGCCGACCCGACGGGCGAGAGCTTCTATTTTCTCGAGATGAACACAAGGCTGCAGGTCGAGCACCCGGTGACCGAGGCGATCACCGGGATCGATCTGGTCGAGCAGATGATCCGCGTCGCCGCGGGCGAAAAGCTGGCGATGGCGCAGGACGATGTCGGCATCGAGGGCTGGGCGATCGAGAACCGCGTCTATGCCGAGGATCCCTATCGCGGCTTCCTTCCCTCGATCGGCAGACTGGTGCACTACCAGCCCCCGGTCGAACCCTGGAGCGACGACGGCGCCGCCAACGGCCGCCGCGGTGTCGCCGGCGTCCGTGTCGACGACGGGGTTTTCGAAGGCGGCGAGGTCTCGATGTTCTACGATCCCATGATCGCCAAGCTGGTGACCTGGGGCGAAACCCGCGACGAAGCCGCCGACCTGCAGGTGCGCGCGCTCGACGCCTTCCGCATCGAGGGGCTGGGGCACAATGTCGATTTCCTCAGCGCGATCATGCAGCATCCGCGCTTCCGCTCCGGCGAACTGACCACCGGCTTCATCGCCGAGGAATATCCCGATGGCTTCGAAGGCGCCGCGACCTCGGACGAACTCAAGCGCGGTCTTGCTGCGGTGGGCGGGATCATCGCCACCGCCGATGCCGATCGCGCGGGAAGGATCGACCAGCAGCTCAACGGCTCCCCCTACGCGCCCGGCGAATGGACGGTCCGGATCGCGGGCAAGGACTACGCGGTCGAGCTCGAGGAAGACGCGATCACCGTCGATGGCGAACCGGTGGCGCTGGAGATGGAATACACGCCGGGCGCGCGTGTGGTCGAGATCGAGATCGACGACGAGCGGCTGACGCTGCAGCTCGCACCCACCCGCGGCGGCTATGCGGTGACGACCCGCGGCGCGAAGCACACCATGCGGATTCTCCAGACCCGCGTCGCGCATCTCGCCGATCACATGATCGAGAAGATCCCGCCGGATTTGTCCAAGCTGCTGATCTGCCCGATGCCCGGCCTGCTGGTGAAGCTCCATGTGGCGCAGGGCGACAAGGTGCAGCCGGGCCAGCCGCTCGCGACGGTCGAGGCGATGAAGATGGAGAACATCCTGCGCGCCGAGAAGGAAGCGACCGTCGCCAAGATCAACGCCGGGGAGGGTGACAGCCTGGCGGTGGACGAAGTGATCCTCGAACTGGAGTAGCCGCCATGTCGGGCGTCGCAGGATGGAAGGCGGTGGACGACGGCTGGCAGGCGGTCGACGGTTTTATCGCCGACCGATTGCTCCCCGAGGATTCGGTTCTGGCCGAGTGCCTGGAGCGCTGTTCGGCCGCCGGCCTGCCCGATATCGCCGTCTCCGCGGCGCAGGGTCGCTTCCTGCAGATGCTGGTCGCGCTGAGCGGCGCTCGGCGCGTGCTCGAGATCGGGACCCTCGGGGGTTATTCGACGATCCACCTCGCGCGCGGTCTGGCGCCAGGCGGGCAGTTGGTAACGCTCGAGGCGCAGGCCTCCTTCGCGCAAGTCGCTCTGGCGAATTTCCGTGCGGCGGGACTGGCCGACCGGATCGAGCTGCATATCGGCGAAGCCTTGACGAACTTGCCCGGTCTGACCGGACCGTTCGACCTCACCTTCATCGACGCCGACAAGCCGAACAATTGTGCCTATGTCGACCATGCCCTGCATCTCTCGCGACCCGGCGCCTTGATCGTGGTCGACAATGTGGTCCGTGAGGGGACCGTCCTCGAGCCGGCGGACAACGACGAATCGGCGATCGGAACGCGAGCCTTGTACGCCCATGTATTTCAACACGCTCGGCTCGAGGCCACCGCGCTGCAGACAGTGGGCGGCAAGGGTTGGGACGGGATGATGTTCCTGAGGGTGAAATCCTAATGCATCTGGCCCACTCTCCTGGTGCCCCGGTCCAAGAGCGAATCGCCTTCGAGCGGTTTCTCGAAACCGATGTCCGCGTGGGCACGATCCTTTCCGCCGAAGCTTTTCCCGAGGCGCGCAAGCCGTCCTATCGGCTTGTGGTGGATTTCGGTACGGGGATCGGGACGAGGAAGAGCTGCGCGCAGATCGCGGCCAATTACACGCTCGCCGAGCTCCCCGGGCGGCAGGTGGCGGCGATGGTCAATTTCCCGCCGCGCCAGATTGGGCCGGCGATGTCTGAAGTGCTGGTGCTGGGCTTTGCCGATGCTGCGGGCGAGGTAGTGCTGTTCGCCCCCGATGCGCCGGTCCCGAACGGGTCGCGCTTGTTCTAGGCCTCAGTGCCTGTGCAGATGTTCGTCGAGGAACAGCGCGACATCCGCCAGCGCCACCGTGCGGTCGAGATAGGCATCTCCGATCCCGCGCAGCAGCACGAAGGGCAGGGTGCCCGCGTCCATCTTCTTGTCGTGCTTCATGTGTTCGACCAGCGCCGCGCCGTCGCAGTCGAGCGCCAGCGCCGCGATCTCTGCGGGCAGGCCTGCGGCATCGACCGCCGCGGTGACCCGTTCGGCATCGGCGAGCGACAGATGGCCAAGCCGCGCCGAATAGCGCGCCGCGAGTACCATGCCGAGCGCCACCGCCTCGCCGTGCAGCAGCCGGTCGGAGAATCCCCCCTCGGCTTCGAGCGCATGACCGAACGTGTGACCCAGATTGAGCAGCGCCCGCGCACCGGAGGTCTCGCGCTCGTCCTCGGCGACGATCCGCGCCTTGGCGGCGACGCTGGTGGCGACTGCGTGTTCGAGCGATTTTTCTTCGATCGCGAGCACCTTGCTGCCGTTTTCGGCCAGCCAGTCGAAGAAGCCGCGATCGCCCAGCACGCCGTATTTGAGCACCTCGGCATAGCCCGCGCGCAATTCGCGCGGGGGCAGCGTGGCGAGCGTGGCAAGATCGGCGAGCACCAGTGCGGGTTGGTGGAAAGCACCGACGAGGTTCTTGCCCGCCGCGGTGTTGATCGCGGTCTTGCCGCCGACCGAGCTGTCGACCTGCGCCAGCAAGGTGGTGGGTAGCTGGATGAAGCCGCAGCCGCGCTTGAGGATGGCGCAGGCGAAACCGGCGAGATCGCCGACGACGCCGCCGCCGAGCGCGACCACATGATCGCCGCGTTCGACGCCCTGCGCCAGCAGCCAGTCGGTCAGGCGCTCGAGTTCGGACCAGGATTTCGAGCCTTCGCCGGGTGCGACCTCGTACCATTGCGCGGTCCTGCCGCTCGAATGGAGCGTCTCCTGGAGCGTTGCGCCCCAGTGCCGCCGCGCATTGGCATCGGCGACGATCGGCACCGCGGATTTGCGCAGCAAGGGGCCGGCAAGCGCTGGGAGCCGCGCCAGCAGGCCCGGTCCGATATGCACCTCGTAGGAGCGCCCGCCGAGTTCCACCGGGATCACAGCCATGAATCAATTGCCTCGAGAATGCGTAGCGCCGTTGCATTGTGCGGGCCATCGTCTGTCACCACATGGCAATCGGCCTGCGAGTAGGAACCGCTGCGCCGCTCCTTGAGGTCGAGCAGTATGGCATGCGGATCGCCCTGGCGCAGCAGCGGGCGAGAATCGCGCCGCGCGGTGCGTTCGACCAGCGTCTCGATATCGCAGTCGAGCCAGACCGAGATCGCCTTCTCGCGGATCAGCCCGCGGGTTTCCGGATCGACGAAGGCGCCGCCGCCGGTGGCGATCACGCCCTGCTTCTCGCCTATCAGCCGCCCCATCACCCGCCGCTCGCCATTCCGAAAATAGGGTTCGCCGAACTCCTCGAAAATCTCGGCGACCGAGCGGTCGGCCGCGCGCTCGATCTCATCGTCGACATCGACGAAATCGACCCCGATGAGGTTGGCGAGCCGCCGCCCGACGGTGGATTTGCCCACCCCCATCAAGCCGACGAGCACGATCGGTCGGTCGATCCGGCGCGCGATCCGGGCAATATCCTGCTGGGTAAGGCTGGGGGCCGTCTGGGTCATTGCTGCATGGCCTAGAGATGGGCTATCGGGCAGGCAAGCATGGCACATATTGCACGGACTAAAGCACAGATAATGAAGGGACAGCGTATCGGCATGATCGCCGCGTTCATCCTCCTGTCGATCCTGATCCTCGCCTGGTACGATGGCGGCGAAGAGGCGATGCGCCCCATCGAGCAGGCCGTCCCTCTTCCCCAGGCGGTCCGATGACGCGCGGCTGGCTCGCCGCCGGCGTCGCGGCGATGGCGCTGGGCTCGAGCCTGGCGCTGGCGCAGGGGCAGCCCGTAGACCTGCTTCCGCCAGGGTTCGAGGCGCCGACGCCGACGCCGACACCAGCTCCGGCGCCGACTCCCAGCCCGCGACCCGCCGCCACACCAGCACCATTGCCGGGTGCCGCTCCCACACCGGTCAGGCGTCCGGGCGAAGTGGTGCAGCCGCTCCCCACTGCCCCCTCGACCAGCTCTTCCGCCGCCGACCTCGCCGACCTGCCGACGCTTCGCGAGCTGGAGAACATGTCGACCGACGAGCTCGACGAGCTGCTCGGGCTCAAGCCCCGGTTCGACATCCCGCCCGCCGCCCGCCGCTCGACCGAGCGGGTCGGGATCATCGGCCCGCAGGAAGGCGGAATGCCCGTAGCCTCGCTCGCCAACCAGCCCGCCACGCTGGTGCGCGCGGTGCTGACCGGGACCGACGGTCAGCTAGTTTCGCGCTGGGGCCATATCCTGCTGCGCCGGGCGCTTGCCAGCCGCCTCGCCGCGCCAGCCGGGATGGGCGCGGTCGAATTCGCCGCGCTGCGCGCCGGTCTGCTCAACCGCATGGGCGAGCACACCGCCGCGCGCGCGCTGGTGCAGGACATCGATACCGCCGATTACGACGAGAATCTCACCGGTGCCGCTCTGGACGCCTATATCGGCACTGCCGATATCGTTGGCGCCTGCCCCGCGGTGCGGCTGTCGCGCGAAGCCCGCGAGGGCGGCGAGTGGCGGATGCTGCAGGCAATCTGCAACGCCTATGCCGGCGAGGAAACCCGCGCCGGCAACGATCTGCGACGGCTGATGAATTCGGGCACGGTGCCGCGGATCGATTCGCTGCTGGCGCAGCGTTTCGCCGGGGCCGCCGGCGCCGGACGGCGCGCGGTGAATATCGAGTGGAACGATGTCGAGGAAGTGACCCCCTGGCGGTTCGCGCTGGCCAATGCGCTGGGAGTGGACATTCCCGTGGAGCTTGCCGGAACGCTCTCGCCGGCGCTGGAACTGCAGACTGCGACCGCGCCGATGCTGCCTTTGCCTCAGCGCGTGGCGGGGGCGAAAATGGCCGCCGAGAGGGGGATTCTCTCCTCCGAGGCGCTGATTGATCTCTATTCGCAGATTTACGCTCTGGACGACATGGAGATCGAGGCGCGCGCCACGGCCGTGCAACTGCGCAACGCCTATGTCGATGACGATCCGGCGGCGAGGCTGGCGGCCATGCGCGATATCTGGAGCGGCGAGCGGGGCGAGGATTTCGGACCCTATGTACTCACGGCCTATGCCGCGGCGCGGTTGCCCCCCAACGAAGCGTTGGCGGACGATGCGGCGGCGCTGATTTCCTCCATGCTCGCCGCCGGTCTCGACCGGGATGCGCAGCGCTGGAGCGGGGTCGTCGAGGACGGCAGCATGGCCTGGGGCATACTCGCGGTCGCCACACCGGGCGCATCGGCCCAAGTGAGCGGCGGCGATCTTGGAAGTTTCATCGATAACGACGGCAGTACCCGCCAGCTCGGATCGCGACTGCTGCTGGCGGGGCTTGCCGGGTTGGGGCGGATCGATCCCTCGGACATAGCCGGATACAGCGAGGATCTGGGCGTGGATCTCTCTCGCCGGAGCGTCTGGACCGAGCGCATTTCACAGGCCGCGCAGGCCGACAATCCGGCGCTGGTTGCCTTGCTGGCGGGGCTGGGGATGCAGGGTGAGAGCTGGCAGCGGATGACCGCGCTGCATCTCTATCATATCGTCCGCGCGCTCGATGCCGTCGGGATGAATGCCGAAGCGCGGATGATCGCGGCCGAGGCGGTCGCCCGGGCGTGATCGGGCCGACGGAGCGGCGATGAGCGCAATCGCCGAGTTTCTCGCCATGCTCGCCGCCGAGCGCGGCGCGGCGCGCAACACGCTCGAGGCCTATCGCCGCGATCTCGAACAGGCCGAAGAGCTGGTGGGCGATCTGGAAGGCGCGCAAGCCTCCGATCTGGAGAAGCTCGGTCGCACATGGGCGCAGCTCGCGCCCTCATCGCTGGCGCGCAAGGCCTCGGCGCTGCGCCAGTTCTACGGCTTCCTCGCCGAAGAAGGGCGCCGCAGCGACGATCCTAGCCATGCGCTCCCGCGTCCGGTCGCCCGGCGGCCGCTGCCCAAAATCCTCTCCCATGCCGAGGTCGAGGCGCTGTTCGCGCGGGCCGAGCTGGAGGCAGCAACCGATGCGCCGCTGCCTCTGCGGCAGCTGGCGTTGCTCGAGATGCTCTACGGCTCTGGTCTGCGCGCTACCGAACTGGTTTCGCTGCCGCTTTCCGCGGTGCCGCGCGATGCACCTTTCCTGACCGTGACGGGCAAAGGCGGCGCGGCGCGTATGGTTCCGGTGAGCGGGCGGGCCAGGACAGCGCTCAGCCGTTGGCTCGCTGTGCGCCCGGAAGGGGCCGAGGGATCGAAGGTGGGTGCGAAATTCCTCTTCCCCTCGCGGACCGGACATATCAGCAGGGTTCGCCTGTTCCAGATCCTCAAGCAGCTGGCGGTGCGCGCCGGGCTAGATCCGGCGAAACTCAGCCCGCATGTGCTGCGCCACGCCTTCGCTACCCATCTGCTCGAAGGCGGTGCCGATCTGCGCACGCTGCAGATGTTGCTGGGGCATGCGGATATCGCGACGACGCAGATCTACACCCACGTCGATGCCGCACGGTTGGTGAGACTGGTCAACGAACGGCACCCGCTTGCGCGGCCGCGCAACAGCGACTAGCCCGCGAGCGATGATTTCCTACCTCGAATTCGAAAAGCCGGTCGCCGAACTGGAGACCCAGATCGCGGAGTTGCGCGCCGCCGCCGATGGCGACGATGTCGATATCGGCCCCGAGCTCGCGCGCCTCGAACGCAAGAGCGCCGAGCTGCTGCGCGGGATCTATCAGGCGCTGACTCCGTGGCAGAAGACCCAGGTCGCGCGCCACCCTTCGCGCCCCCATTTTCGCGACTATGTCGAGCATGCCTTCGAAGAATTCGTCCCTCTAAGCGGCGATCGCAGCTTCGCCGACGACTCCGCAATTCTGGGCGGCTTCGCCAAGCTCGACGGGCGCAAGATCATGCTGATCGGCCACGAGAAGGGCAACGATACCGCCAGCCGCATCAGGCATAATTTCGGCATGGGCAAGCCCGAGGGCTATCGCAAGGCGATCCGGCTGATGGAACTGGCGGGGCGCTTCGGCCTGCCAGTGGTGACCTTGGTCGATACGTCGGGCGCCTTCCCGGGGATCGAGGCCGAGGAGCGCGGTCAGGCGGAGGCGATCGCCCGCGCGACCGAGGCCTGCCTCGCGCTGCCAGTGCCGATGGTTGCCGCGATCGTCGGCGAGGGCGGCTCGGGCGGCGCGGTTGCGCTGGCCAGTGCCGAGCGGGTGCTGATGTTCCAGCACGCGGTCTATTCGGTGATCTCCCCCGAAGGCTGCGCCTCGATCCTGTGGCGCACGGCGGAGAAGGCGCCCGACGCGGCCGAAGCGATGAAAGTCACCGCGCAGCATCTCGAAGCTCTCGGCGTGATCGACCGGATCGTGCCCGAGCCGGTCGGCGGCGCGCATCGCGATCCGCGCGTTGCAGCCGAAGCGCTCGGCGCGGCTTTGGCGGACGAACTCGATACGCTGGGCGCCAAGCCCGAGGCGGAACTGAGGCGGATGCGCGAAGAACGCTTTTTGTCGATGGCGGGCTAGGGACTAAGCCCCGCCGCCCTAGATCGCACGAGGCGGCTTCGGGAACCAACCGCTGTATCGCAGGATTTCCCTACCTGTAATCCGATGCGCGGGCAGCTGTGCCCGTGTGCGCGTTTCAGGGAGAGATCCATGTCGACCATCAAGGCGCTTGCCGCCAGTTCCACCGCAGCGCTCGCGCTTGCTCTGAGCGGTTGCGCAACGGCCAACATTCCGGGCGCCTCGGCACCGATCACCCAGAGCGAGGCGCAGACCGGCGCCGAAGCGCATCCGCAGCTGCTCGCCGAATTCGGTGGCGCGATGACGGGGCCGCAGGCGCAATACGTCCAGCAGGTGGGGCAGAACATCGCGGTCCAGTCGGGGCTGGCCAACGCGCGCGAATCCTTTACCGTTTCGGTGCTCAACAGTCCGGTCAACAACGCTTTCGCGATTCCGGGCGGTTTCGTCTACACGACCCGTCAGCTGGTCACGCTGATGGACAATGAGGCGGAGCTCGCCGCGGTCCTGGGCCACGAGGTCGGCCATGTCGCCGCCCGCCATTCGCAGCGCCGCCAGGCGCGATCGCAGCAGAACACCCTGCTCGGCGCAGGCGCGGCGATCCTTTCGGGTATCCTTCTGGGCAACAGCGGAATCGGCCAGCAGATCGGCCAGGCTGCGCTCCAGGGTTCGCAATTGCTGACCTTGAGGTTCTCGCGCAGCCAGGAGCTCGAAGCCGATGCGCTCGGGATCCGCTATCTCAACCAGGCTGGCTACGATCCCACCGCGATGGGCACGGTGCTGGCCAGCCTCGCGGCGCAGAACGCGCTCGATGCGCGGCTGCAGGGCCGCGACGACGCCAGACTGCCCGAATGGGCATCGACCCACCCCGATCCCGCCAGCCGGGTCCAGGAGGCGCTGAGCATGGCGCAAGGGGCCTCCGGTGTAACCAATCGCGACACCTTCCTGACCCGCATCGACGGGCTGCTCTACGGCGACGATCCGGAGCAGGGGGTGATCGAGGGACGGCAGTTCATCCATCCCGACATGCGTCTTGCATTCACCGCGCCGCAGGGCTTTTACATGATCAACGGCACCCGCGCGGTCAGCATCAACGGCCAGAGCGGCAAGGCGCAACTGACGTTGGCGCCCTACGGCGGCAATCTCGAGAACTACGTTGCCAAGGTGTTCGCGGATCTGGGCGGCGCGCAGCAGCAATTGCGCCCGCAAACGATCCAGCGCACGACGGTCAACGGTCTACCCGCCGCCTATGGGACCGCGCGGGTCAACAGCGGTCAGGGCGAAGTCGATGTCGTGGTCTTCGCCTATGAATTCAGCAATGATCGCGCCTATCACTTCCAGGTGATCACGCAGCCGGGCGGCGCAAGCGCCTTCACCCCTATGTTCAACTCGATGCGCCGCATCAGCGCGGCGGAAGCCGCCAATGTCGTCCCCCGCCATCTCGAAATTGCGACCGTCCGCAGCGGGGATACGATTCGCACACTCGCAAACCGAATGGCCTACACCGATGGCCAGCTCGAACGCTTCCTCGTGCTCAACTCGCTCGATGCAAACGACACGCTACGGATCGGGCAGAAGGTCAAGCTGGTGGTTCGCGGGCGCTGATCGACGCGCGATCGCATCTAAACTGCGCGCAAAGAAAAGGCGGCGGGATCGCTCCCGCCGCCCTTCGTTTGTCTATAACGGGGCCGATTAGCCGCCGGTCGTGGTGCTCGTGGTGGTGGTGCCGGCCATTTCGGTCGAAACCTTGTTGAACGTGGTCGACAGATTGCCGCCGAGGCTCTGCATCGCGGTGATGGCCGCAACGGCGATCAGCGCGGCGATCAGGCCATATTCGATGGCGGTCGCGCCTTCTTCGTTCTGACGGATTTTCTTGATGAACTTCATTGGTCGTCTCCTGGTTTGGTCTTCGGTTCCCGACCCTCTCCCGGTGTTCGGACCGGGAGTGGGCATCTTGCAGTTTCGACTTCGAAGGTTGAGAAATCGCTAACGCAACCCGCAAGTCGGATCGTTACCCACCGCCTGAGCCGGTTATGTTTTCCGAAACCATGGTCCAAAACGAGATCGCGGTGATCCCGAAAGTCTGGACGGCTCCGACCATTGCCAGGAAGATCAGGGCAAGTATCAGTCCGTATTCGACGGCGGTTGCACCATCGGTCCGGCGACCGAGTTTTCGCAGGAATTGACGCATTCCGGTGTTTCCCCAATCGCAACCACGGGATCTGACGATGCCGGGTCTAGGCATCGCGGGTTAAGAAAGGATTGAGGCAGGCGATGACAGTGGAAGAAATTCCGACATGGCTGGCGGTGGTGGCGGTTGCGCTGGTGGACGAGCGGGGCCGCTGGCTGATGCACAAACGCCCTGCAGAGAAGCATCATGGCGGTCTGTGGGAGTTTCCCGGCGGCAAGGTCGAGCAGGGCGAAACTCCGGCATATGCGCTGGTTCGCGAGATTGCGGAGGAGTTGGGCGTGGAGTTGTCGCCCGAGGCGTTGCGACCCGCAGGGTTTGCGCAGACCGCCGACGATGAAAGCCGACCGCCAATTGTCATCCTGCTTTACACCTGCCGGTCCTGGGCGAGGGAGCCGCAGGCCTTGGAAGGGGGCGAGATCGCCTGGTTTGCACCAAAGCAAGCCGCTTTGCTGGACAAGCCCCCACTGGACCACGCGCTGCTGGCGCAGTTGACGGCGCTTGAAGGGCTTATGGGGGACCACCTCTGACCGGCTGTTGCAGGCGCGGGGCGGAATAAATCGCGGATCGAGCCCGATGGGGATTGCCAAGCACAAAGCACCTGCCTATGTGGCCCACCTCGAGTGCGCCCGTAGCTCAGCTGGATAGAGTACCTGACTACGAATCAGGTGGCCGGAGGTTCGAATCCTTCCGGGCGCACCATTTTCCCTTCAACTGAGGATCGAACCCGGGGCGCCTTCTGGCTCAATTACGGGCGCAACACGCCGCTCGTCTCCCTCTTCGCACAAACCGCCTATGGGCGATACTCGCGCTCGGTCATGGCTAGGAAGTCGCTGCGGAGCGCTTTTCGGGCAAGGGAATATGGTCGCATCGGAGCGCGGCATTCTCCCGACCGTGCGGCGCCCATTCGCCGGCTGCGTTTTTATCGCTCATTCCGCCCGTAAATCCGCCACGACACCAACGAAATCGCTACGATTCCCAGACAGGAACAGAAGACATAGAGCGCGGTGCCGGTCCAGCCGTAGACATCGTAGATCGCGGTTCCGGCGATGCTGCCGATCGCGCCGCCGATGAACATCATCACGATATAAATCGTGGTCAGCCGCGTGCGCAGGCCAGGGGCGAGCGAGAGGAAGGTCATCCGGCTGGTCACGTCGATGGCAGGGCCGACCAGATTGCCGAAGAAGATCGGGATCATCAGCAGATAGAGATTGTCGCCGAAGGGGATCAGGAGTGCGATCCCCGCGGTCTGGACCAGCGAGAAGTAGAACCGGGCGCGGCGTGGGCCCAGCCTGTCGGCAAGCGTCCCCAGTCGCGGGGTCGAGAGGATGCTGATCGCGGCGAACCCGGCCAGATAGCCGACGACGTCGGTGCCATAGCCCATCTCGGGCGAGGTGAGGTGCAGCGCCAGCCCCAGCCACAGCGCGATGAACTGCGCAAACCCGATCCCCTGGATCATTCCGGACAGCAGGATCTCGCGATGCGCGCGCAGCAGCGGGAAGACCGACATCACCAGCGCGAAATAATTGCCCGGCGGCTTGTCGCGCTTGGCTTCGAGTTGCGGCATGATCCGCGGCAGCGCGAGCGCGATAGCGATCATCGCGGCGCTGGCGATCCAATAGACCGCGCGCCAGCTGAGATATTCCGCGACGACGCCGGCCCCGACGCGGGCGATCAGGATGCCGAAGATCACTCCGGCGGTGAGCGTCGCGGTGACATGGCCGAGCCTCTCGGGGGCCACGCGCTTGGAGGCGTAGGCGGGCAGCAGATAGGGCGCGATGGTGAAGAAGCCGAGCAGCGTCGATCCCGCCGTGAACAGCGCGAAATCGCGCGCCAGCGTCATCATTCCCAGCCCGATGCACTGCCCGATGGTGAAAACCACCGTCAACCGCCGGTTGGAGA
Organism: Qipengyuania benthica; assembly: GCF_030717865.1. Classification (NCBI taxonomy): domain Bacteria; kingdom Pseudomonadati; phylum Pseudomonadota; class Alphaproteobacteria; order Sphingomonadales; family Erythrobacteraceae; genus Qipengyuania; species Qipengyuania benthica. The sequence goes on from NZ_JAVAIL010000002.1 coordinate 156,911, forward strand.
AGCGGTCGCCCAAGGGCAGCAATAGGAAAATGCCGACTGCCAGCGCCAGCTGGTTCAAGGCCGGCACCAGTCCGATGGTCGAAGCGCTCACGCCGAAGCCGTCGGCCACTTCGCCGATGATCGGGTGGATGTAATAGGCATTCGCGGTAACCACCGCCGCCGCGAGCGCGAGCAGCAGCTCCTGTCGCCGGGTCAGATATTCGGGATTGCTCAAGAGGACCGCCCGCCGAGGTTACGCAGTAACGCCATGAATATCCCTTCTGCGGAAACCCGATCTTCGGGCGGTCAGGCTTCGGCGCCAGGATTTCGGCCCAGCGGGACCCGCTCCTTGAAGGTATGCGTGACATAGGGGAAGGGGATTTCGATCTCCGCCGCGTCCAACCCCGCCTTGATCGCGCGCACGACCTTGTCCTTGCTTTCCCAACCGGCGCGGGGCGTCGAGCCGGCCCACCAGCGGACCAGGAAATCGACCGAGCTCGAATTGAATTCCTGCGCGAAGATATCGAGCCCCATGTCTATATCCACACCCCCGACCGCCTCCACCGAGCGGCGGATGACGTCGGCGGCATGATCCAGATTGGTGTCGTAGGACACGCCGACCACGATCTCGTGGCGACGCTTGAGTTCATCGGTGAGAATCTCGACCGGGTTCTTGAAGATCATGGAATTGGGAACGATGGTCAGTTCGCCCGACAGGCGGCGGACGTGGGTTTCGCGCAAGGTGATCCGCTCGACCTTGCCGACAATGCCCTCGCATTCGATCACGTCCCCGATCCGCATCTTCTCGCGCAGCATGATCAGCACGCCGGCGAGGAAGTTCTCGAAGATATCCTGAAATGCAAAGCCGATCGCGACCGCACCGATTCCGAGCCCGGCAATCAGGCTCGCCGGGGTGAGGGTGGGCATCACCACGATCGCGGCAATCATGATTCCGATCAGCCAGATAGCCAGCTTGACCAGCGTGTCGATCAACGACTTGAGGCTGGGACGGATTTCGGTCCGGCCAACCAGCATATCGGCAATTTTTGCTGCGAAGCGCGCCAGAATCCAGGTGACGAGCAGGACGAGCAGCGCGATCGCGATGCTGGGCAACGCGGCGACGAAGCCCGTGGCCATTGCCTGTACCTGCTCGCGCAGCGTTGCGATGTAGCTCACGATGAAACCTCCCTGTGGGCGCCAACGTGAGGTTCGCCCGGAGGTTCCGGTATAGCAAAAGTTAGGGAGCGGTTCGCCCGGTTTGGGCGATCACCGCTTCCCGTGTTCCTTGCGCGCGATCTCGTGCAGCCACGCTGCGTGCTGCGGCGCGGTCTTGGTCTCGCTCCACTCCTCGAGCATCGGCATGGCGACGCGCTTCAGCTCGGCATATTGCTCGTCGGTGCCGATGTCGGTCGCCAGTTCGACGCGATGGCCGTTGGGATCGAAGAAATATATCGATTTGAAGATGCCGTGATGCGTGGGGCCGAGTACTTCGATGCCGAGGCTCTCGACATGCGCCTTGGCCGCGAGCAATTCGTCTTCGCTGTGCACCCGGAAGGCAAGATGCTGTACCCAGGCGGGGGTATTCTCGTCGCGGCCCATGTCCTTCTGCTTGGGCAGCTCGAAGAAGGCGAGGATGTTGTCGTTACCCGCATCGAGGAAGACATGCATGTAGGGATCGTATTCCCCGGTCGAGGGGACATGGTCCTCCGAAAAGGCGCTGACATAATCCATACCGAGCACCTTCTCATACCATTCCACCGTCTCCCTGGCGTCCTTGCAGCGATAGGCGGCGTGGTGAACGCCGCCGAGGCGGATGGGATGGGGAGTCTGTTCGGTCATGGCCGGTTCCGTTCTGTTCTAGAGGCGATCTATTGCGCGGGTTCCGTTTCGCGGTCCTCGAGCTTGAGCGAGCCGCGCTTGATCTGGTCGCGTTCCATGCTCTCGAACAGCGCCTTGAAATTGCCCTCGCCGAAGCCTTCGTCGCCCTTGCGCTGGATGAATTCGAAAAACACCGGCCCGACCTGCGCCTCGGCGAAGATCTGGAGCAGCAGTCGCGGGCTGCCGCCTGAGCCATCTTCATTCTGGGTGGTGCCGTCGAGCAGGATGCCGCGCATCTTGAGCGCGTCGGCATCCTCGCCGTGATCGGGCAGGCGCTCGTCGAGCATCTCGTAATAGGTTTCGGGCGGCGCGGTCATGAAGGGGACGCCGAACTCCTTGAGCTTGTCCCATGCGGTGACGAGATCGTCGCAGATCAGAGCGATGTGCTGGATGCCTTCGCCGTTGAATTCCTTGAGGAACTCCTCGATCTGACCTTTGCCACCTTCGCCTTCTTCGTTGAGAGGGATGCGAATCTTCCCGTCCGGCGCAGTGAGCGCCTTGGAGGTGAGGCCGGTGTATTCGCCCTTGATGTCGAAAAACCGGATTTCGCGGAAGTTGAACAGCGTCTCGTAGTAATCGGCCCAATAGGCCATGCGACCATTGTAGACATTGTGCGTAAGGTGATCGATGACGTTGAAACCCGCGCCTTCGGGATGGCGATCGACGCCCTCGACATACTCGAAGTCGATGTCGTAGATCGAAAGGCCCTGGCCGTCTTCATCCTCGTAGCGATCGATCAGATACACGATCGCGCCGCCAATGCCGCGTATCGCCGGAATCCGCAGTTCCATCGGGCCCGTCTCGACCCTCACCGGTTCGGCACCGCGTTCGAGCAATTCGGCATAGGCCTTGGCCGCGTTCTTGACCCGAAAACCCATCCCGCAAGCCGAAGCGCCGTGTTCACGCGCAAAATACCAAGCAGCCGATCGCGGTTCGTAGTTGGCGATCAGATTGATCGAGCCCTGCCGCCACAAATCGACATCCTTGGAGCGGTGCGAAGCCACACGGCTGAAACCCATCGCTTCGAACACTGGCTCCAGCTGACCCTTTTCGGGAGCGCAGAACTCGACGAATTCGAAGCCGTCGAGGCCGATGGGATTTTCGAAAAGATCGGGCATGGGCGGTCCTCTTATCGCGCTACTAGTTGCAACGGTAACTACATAAGCGCGCGGCTCGTGTCAAGTTTGCTACGGCTGGGCAGGAAGCTTGGTTCCGCTCATCGCCGCCTCATCGCCAGCTCGACGGCGACTGCATCTAGGCGACGGTCGCCTTTTGCGCTTGCGCGCTCCGGCCAAGTGTGATTCTGGTGGCTTATGAAGCGCACAGGTGGAAAATTCGGCATTCGCAGGGAGCGCGGCGTACAGTCGCTGGCTCTTGGCGTGCTGCTGGTGATGGGCGGGCTCGCCATCGCCGGGCCTTCCGGTCTGCTCTCCTGGAGCGAAAACTTGCGCCTGCTCGATCAGCGGCAGGAGCACCTTGCTGCGCTGACCAAGGAACGCGACGCGCTCCGCAACAGGGTCGTGCTGCTCGACCCCGATAGCGCCGATCCCGACATGGTCGGCGAACTGCTCCGCAGCCAGCTCAATGTGGTCCATCCCGACGAGGTGGTCGTCCGCCTCGACGAAGAAGGCCTACGCTAACCACCCCTGACGTTACGGTTTCGCACGGACCAAGCCGCGCCCCGTTGCGCGCGCCACGACCATGCGCCTATAGGCCACGCGACCCGGCCCGAGGTTTCGACAGAACTCCGGGCGATCGACGGGACCAGGATGATCGAAGGACACCGGACTTGGCCAAGACTCCCGCCAGCGCGACGAAATCCCCGAAAAGCGACCCGAAGAAGCGGAGCGAGTCGCCCGACGACTTCGCGCTGCACAGCCTGCAGGACGAGCACGAGAAGCAGAAGCGCTTTGATGCCAGCCCCGAACAGATGCTCGCCTTCTACGAGCAGATGCTGCTGATCCGCCGCTTCGAAGAGCGCGCCGGCCAGCTTTACGGCCTCGGCCTGATCGGCGGGTTCTGTCACCTTTATATCGGCCAGGAGGCGGTTGCGATCGGACTCCAGTCCGCGCTCGACAACGACAAGGACAGCGTCATCACCGGCTACCGCGATCATGGTCACATGCTCGCATACGGGATCGATCCCAAGGTCATCATGGCCGAACTCACCGGACGCCAGGCGGGAATCTCCAAAGGCAAGGGCGGCTCGATGCACATGTTCAGCACCGAGCATAAATTCTACGGCGGTCACGGCATCGTCGGCGCGCAGGTGGCGCTGGGCGGGGGGTTGGCGCTCGCGCATCAGTACAATGACGACGGCGGACTGTGCCTCGCCTATTTCGGCGATGGTGCAGCGAACCAGGGCCAGGTCTACGAGACGATGAACATGGCGTCGCTGTGGAAGCTGCCGATCGTCTTCGTGGTCGAGAACAACCAGTATGCCATGGGCACCGCGGTCGGGCGCTCCAGCGCGGAAACCGAATTCTATCGCCGCGGTACCGCCTTCCGGATCCCGGGCATGTTCGTCAACGGGATGGATGTGCTCGAGGTGCGCGGCGCAGCCGAGGTAGCGTTCAGGCACGTCCGCGAGGGCAAGGGTCCGGTGCTGATCGAGTGCAACACCTATCGCTATCGCGGCCATTCGATGTCCGATCCGGCCAAATACCGGACCCGCGAGGAAGTGCAGGATTTCCGCGACACCAAGGACCCGATCGAGGGGCTGAAGAAGACCCTGCTCGAGAATGGCAAGACCGAGGACGAATTGAAGGCGATCGACAAGGCTATCCGCAGCACCGTTTCCGAAGCCGCGGATTTCGCCGAGAACTCCCCCGAGCCCCAGGCGGCCGAGCTCTACACCGATGTGCTGGTAGGGGAGTATTGAGCCATGGCTATCGAACTCAAGATGCCCGCGTTGTCTCCAACGATGGAAGAGGGCACGCTCGCCAAATGGCTCAAGCGGGAAGGTGACGCCATCGAACCCGGCGACATCATCGCCGAGATCGAGACCGACAAGGCGACGATGGAGTTCGAAGCTATCGACGAGGGAACCTTGGGCAAGATCCTCGTCGAGGAAGGGACCGAGAATGTCCCTGTCGGCACGGTGATCGCCATGCTGGCGGGCGAGGGCGAGGACGCCTCCGAGATCGAGGCCCCTTCGGATGATACGAAAGCCGATGTCGAAGGCGAGGGCAAGGACGTCGGCCGCGACGACGAGGGCGGCTCGATCACTCCTGAAAAGCCGAAATCCAAGCCAAAGTCCGATCCCGACATCCCGCATGGCACCAACATGGCCACGGTCTCGGTCCGCGAGGCCCTGCGCGATGCCATGGCCGAGGAGATGCGCCGCGACGAGCGCGTGTTCGTGATGGGCGAGGAAGTCGCGCAATATCAGGGCGCCTATAAGGTCACCCAGGGGCTGCTCGACGAATTCGGTCCCAAGCGCGTGATCGACACGCCGATCACCGAATACGGCTTTGCCGGGATCGGCACCGGGGCGGCGATGGGCGGCCTCAGGCCCATCGTCGAATTCATGACCTTCAACTTCGCGATGCAGGCGATCGATCACATCGTGAATTCGGCGGCCAAGACCAATTACATGTCGGGAGGCCAGATGCGCTGCCCGGTGGTGTTCCGCGGCCCCAACGGCGCCGCCAGCCGCGTCGGCGCGCAGCACAGTCAGAACTATGGCCCTTGGTACGCCAGCGTCCCCGGCCTGATCGTGATCGCGCCCTACGACAGCGCCGACGCCAAGGGCCTGCTCAAGGCGGCGATCCGTTGCGAGGACCCGGTGGTCTTCCTCGAAAACGAACTGATCTACGGCAAGACCTTCGAACTGCCCGAGCTCGACGACCATGTCCTGCCGATCGGCAAGGCGCGGATCGTGCGCGAGGGGTCGGATGTCACCATAGTCAGCTATTCAATCGGGGTCGGCTTCGCGCTCGAAGCGGCGGAAACCCTGGCGCAAGACGGGATCGAGGCCGAGGTGATCGACCTGCGGACACTGCGTCCGCTCGACCGCGACACCATTCTCGAGAGCCTTGCGAAGACCAACCGCCTGATCGTTGCCGAAGAAGGCTGGCCCACCTGTTCGATCGCGTCGGAAGTCATCGCACTGTGCATGGAAAAGGGCTTCGACCATCTCGACGCCCCGGTTCTGCGGGTGTGCAACGAGGATGTGCCGCTGCCCTATGCAGCCAATCTTGAAAAACTCGCGCTGATCGACGCCCCCCGCATCGTCGCGGCGGTCAAGCAGGTCTGTTACGTGGAGTGAGCCGCGGTCAGCATCCGGACGGCGTGACGCCGGCAACGGGGTAGACTCCATTGTCGCCGCCGACCGTGTCGCGCCGGTCGCGAACCATCATCGAGCCGATCTCGATCATCGCCGTGCTCGGGGCGAGGTGATCGCCGAGCAGCGGCTGGTATTCGTAATAGACCTCCACGAACATCGTGACGCCGTTCTCGGGCGCAATCGCTTGCCGACCGGCGAAACCCATCCCGGTCAGGTCGGTATCGCCGGCGCGACCGAAGGTGGATCGGTGCGCGGTCTTCACGCCGCGGCACCGCTGCCAGCGAATGCGATAGGTCCCAGCGGTGTTGGGGTTCGCCATCGGTTCGAGGCTCGAGATGATCACCCGGCCATTGTCATAGAGGTCGAGCTCGCCGCTCTGCAGTCCCGCGCCGATGAAAAGGTCGTTGATGTCGGCTTCGCTGATGCGCTTGGCGGAGAGCTGACTGCCGGAGCCGATCCGCGCGGCGTTATCCGCTAGGTGCAGCGCCAGCTGGCTCATCCGCATCTTTGTGGTGATGTAGTGGGTGAGCTCGGCACCTGTCAGGCTCAGCATGAGCAGGACCGGCGCGGCGAACGCGAATTCGATCAGCGCGAGACCACTTCGGTCGGCGCGCAGCCTACGCAGCAATGCGGGGCGGAGCTTGCGGTTCATGTGCAATTGCGCACCTGCGGCGCTTCGTAGCTGCCCTGATCGCCGTAGGGCTGGTTGCGCAGGACGGTCGATGCGCTCAACCGCGCGGTGTTCGAGCCGCCGATAAGATTGTAGATGGGAAAGAAGCGAGGATAGCTCACCCTTACGGTGTAGAGGGTGGCATCCTTGGCCCCGCCCTGGCCATCGTTGCCGCCGTCCGAGTCCCAGACTCCATTGTTGTTTTCATCGTCGTAGGGTTCGCCGTTGTCGCAGCTGCCGTTGGAGTCGCTGTCGGTCCAGGTCTCCGCCCGCGCAGCTGCGGCATCGCTGAAGGTGCGGTAGAAGCGGCGCGTAAAACGGATGTCCGCATCGCCGACGAGCGGCGCTACCTGATCGCGGACCTTCTGATCGATCACCGCGCGAACGGCGGCATCGGTCCCCGCTTCGAGCGAAGCGTCGCGGGCCGCCTTTTGCAGCGTACCCTCTAGTACCGAGCGGGCATAGAGCGTGTGAGCCATGTCGAACGCGCCCAGGAGCATGACGCACAGGACCGGCGCCACGATGCCGAATTCGACCAGCGTGATGCCCGTCTGGCTGCCGACCAGCTCGTGCGGAACATTCCGCCGGGAGAGAGCGCGCAGCATCACCGGGTGAGCCTGAGCTGAGAGATCTCGTCCGCGATCGAACGGAAGGTCTGCTGAATGGTCGCTGCATTGGTAGCGTGGAAATACCGGCCCGAGGTTGCGCAGTTCCTCAGCCGCGTCACCGTGCCACTCGAGACCGAGCCGAACGAGATGACCCACAGGGTGATGTTCTTGTTCTTCACCGCGGTGCAGATTGCTGCAAAGCGAAGATCGACTTGCTCGTCGAGCGCGGTGCTCGAGGTCGAAGTGGTCTGGCGGCGATCGAACCAGGGAATCCCGTAAGCGGTGTAGTTTCTTGACGATGTTACGGTGTCGCCGTCGGTCATGAAAATCAGATGACGCTCGATCTCGCCACCTTCGGAGGCAAACTCGTTTTCGGACCTGAAGATGCCCGTGGGCGACAGCAAGCGCGCACCCCAGAGGAGACCGATATCGTGATAGGTATTGCCGGACGGAGTGAGGCTGTTGACATAGGTATCGAACTCGCTTGCCGCCGGAAAGCTCTGCAGCTTGCGGGCCGGTGCGGGACAGAAGTAGCTGGAAGCATTACTGTAATTGCTTGTAGTGCTGCTTACGCGGCTGCGATCCCAGTCGCCGAAATTCCCTCTTCGCGTATGGATAAGATCGGGAAGCGCCGGACCCCACTGCGTCGTAATGTCACTGGTGGGAACGAGATCGATGTCGAGATCATTTGCGCCAGCGGGGATAGGCGCGAAGCTGGTCGTGCGGACGGTTTGACGCTCCTCGATACAGCCATCCCAGCCGATGGTTTTGTTGCCACCGTCGTTGGCGATCGGCCATTCGAAGCTGTCCCTCCAGGCCGTACCGTTCTTGAGCTCTGCGACGTTGACCGGAAGCCGGTCGTATTCCCAAGCCGGAACCCGACCGCGGGAATAATTGACGCAGTAATAGCTCCCATAGTAAGATGTTTTCTCGGACTTGTACTGAGTCTCCGCAGTATCCGCGGCCGGACTGGAGCAGGATCCGTAATAGCTTGAACCGGAATAGCTATACGCGGTCCAGTCTCCCCACTCCCATCCCACTCGCCTGCGGGTCTGATAATTCCAGCTGTCGGCGAGGTAAGCAGTGGGCAACAGGCGCCCGACGTTGACGTTGGTTGCGTAGGGCACGAAGCCGAAACGTATCTGGACCTGGTCGCCCGTGCCGCCGCTGGGGGCGCCGGTCGTGCAGCTGGCATCGCTGTCGAGCCGCGCAACGATTTCGTAAAAGCATTTCACCGCAACGCGCAGCGACTGTATTTTCGTCTGGGAGTCGCCCGACGGCGTTTCGCCCATCGATCCGGTAACGTCGAGCACGAACATCACATCGGTATTCGGAAGCCGCATTTCGGCATCGCAACTGACGGTGAGCGTCTGGCTCTCATTGCCGAAAATGCGCATCAGCGTCATCGGTACGGTTGCCGATGCCGTTCCGACCACCTTGCCCGCATCTTCGGTGAAATTGCGGGTCAGATCGGTCGCGCCGTAGGGATCGGCCTGGATGTTCGCGTCGAAGAACCCGCCGGCAGCCCTGCGCGCGGCGTAATTGTCGTAGCTCCACACGCCGGCGCCCATCGCCTTGCGCCCCGCCAATGCTCCGGCGTCGCAGGCATGTTGCAAGCGCGTCTTGACGATGTACATGCGGCTCATGTCGACACCGCCGCCGACCAAGCCGATCAGTGGCAGGAGCGCAGCCGCCGCGATGGCGAGGGTATTGCCCGCTTCATCGGCGCGGAGGCGCGAGAGGAAGCCCCTGCGCATCGCGGTTATAGCCGGTTCCCCTGATCTGTCGCGGAATCCGCGCATGACGATTGTCCCCTGATTTGGGGTTGGCATAGGGCGGACAGAGCGAAGAAAGGGTGGAAAGGCATGGTTAACAGAAACTTGCCATTGGACGACGCTTGGTGAGTCCGGGAACCGGAGATCTGTCGCTCGCAGGGGAGGTCGCGCTGGCGTGGGCGAGAGGGCCGACCCGGTCGCTGCTGGTTCCGCTGCTCACCCTCGACGAGCGGCTCGGCCGGATCGTCGCGGCAGCCCGCGAGCCGATGCTCGCGCAAATGCGGCTCGCGTGGTGGCGCGACCGGTTGGGAGAAGCGCGGGAAACGAGGCCCAGGGGCGATCCCGTGCTCGATGCGATCGGTGAGCACTGGCGCGGCGAGGAACCGGCGCTGGTGGCTCTTGTCGATGGCTGGGAGGAACTGCTCGGCGAGGCGCCGCTGAACGAGAATGCCTTCGAGCGATTTGCCGAAGGGAAGGGCGCTGCCTTCGCCGCAGCCGCACGGCTCGCAGGACAGGGGGGCTATGCAGAAGCGGCGCGCTTGGCGGGCTGTCGCTACGCGCTTGGGGACTGTCTTTCGCGTCTCTCGAACCCGCTCGAGCGCAAGCGGCTCCGGACGGTTGCAAACCGGATCAGCAGCGGTCGGAGCCGCTTGCCGCGCGCTCTACGTCCGCTCGCTGTCCTCGGGGGCCTGGGCGAGCGCGTGCTGCGGCGCGGCGCAGGACCGCTGTTCGGCGACCGCGCCAGCGCGCTGCTCGCAACGCGGCTTGGCATTCTGGGGCGTTAGCGTATTTTGCCGCCTCGGAGGTGGCGTTGATGAACCGCATCGCATTGGGAGCGATCCTGGCACTCGTCCTGACCGGGGTGGGACTGTTCTGGTGGCAGGGCAGGGCGGAGGTCGAACGCGGCGCCCCGCCGCCGCTGCCGCTCGAAACCGCCGAATTCGCCGATGAACTCGAATTGCCGCAAGCGGTGGTGGGCGATCTGCTGGGTCCCGAACCGCCGCAAGCCACCGAACTGACCCGCGAGCAGCGCCGCTTCTTCCGCTACGACCGCGATCGCGACCTCAGGATCACTCGCAACGAAATGCTGTCCAGCCGCACCGACGCCTTTCGCAAGCTCGATATCGACGGCAACAATCTGCTGACCTTCGAGGAATGGGCGGTGGCCACCGTGGACCGGTTCGAAGGCGCGGATGCCGATGGCAATGATTGGCTGACGCCTATAGAATTTGCGACCACGAAGTCCCGCCCGAGCAAGCCACCGGCCTGCCGCTGCTAGGCCGGGACGAGTGCCGTTTCCTCCATCCACGCGCCGAAATCGGACTTCGCCCGCGAAGTATAGGCTTCCTTGCGTTGCTTCTTCTTGACGTCGTGCAGCGGCGGGAACAGCCCGAAATTGACGTTCATCGGCTGATAGGTCTCCGCCTCGGCATCGGCGGTGATGTGCGACAAAAGCGCACCGAACGCCGACGTGCGCGGCGGCCCCTGCCACTCACGCCCCGATAGTTCGCTCGCCGCCATCAGACCCGACATCAGGCCGATCGCGGCGCTCTCGACGTACCCCTCGCAGCCGGTCACCTGGCCGGCGAAGCGGATATGCGGGGCATTCCTCAGGCGCAATTGCCGGTCGAGCACCAGCGGCGAATTGAGGAAGGTGTTGCGGTGGAGCCCGCCCAGCCGCGCGAATTCGGCGTTCTGCATCCCGGGAATTGTGCGAAACAGTTCGATCTGCGCCCCGTATTTCAGCTTGGTCTGGAAGCCGACCATGTTCCACAAGGTGCCGAGCTTGTTGTCCTGTCGCAGCTGGACGACGGCATAGGGCCAGCGGCCCTGCGGAAATTCGGGGCAGGCGGTACGCGGGTCGTCGAGACCGACCGGCTTCATCGGGCCGTAGCGCAGCGTATCGACCCCGCGCGAAGCCATCACCTCGATCGGCATGCAGCCTTCGAAGTAGGGCGTGTCCTTTTCCCACTCGCGGAATTCGGTCTTCTCGCCATCCATCAACCCCTGGTGGAACGCGAGGTACTCGTCCTTGGTCATCGGACAGTTGATGTAGTCGCCTTCCTCGTTGGAAGCGGAATTGCGCTTGTTCCAGCGCGACTGGATCCAGCAGATGTCCATGTCGATGCTCTCTCGATGGACGATCGGGGCGATGGCATCGAAGAAGGCCAGCCGGTCCTGCCCGGTGGCCGCGACGATGCTCTGCGCGAGCGACTGCGCGGTGAGCGGGCCGGTGGCCACGATGGTCGGGCCTTCGGAAGGGAGCTGGTCGATCCGCTCGCGGACGATGGTGACGTTCGGGTGCGCGGCCAGCATGCGCTCGACCTCGGCGCTGAAGGCGTCGCGGTCGACCGCCATCGCCGAGCCCGCCGGCACGCGCGCGGTTTCGCCGGCGCGCATGATCAGGCTGTCGAGCCGGCGCATCTCATGGTGGAGCAGTCCGACCGCGTTCTTCTCGTCGTCGTCGGAGCGGAAGGAATTGGAGCACACCAGCTCGGCGAGCCCGTCGGTGTGGTGCGCAGGCGTGGTGTCGCCGCTGCCGCGCATTTCGGATAGGCGGACGCGGTAGCCGCGCTGGGCGAGTTGCCAGGCGGCTTCGCTTCCGGCGAGCCCGCCGCCGATGATGTGGATGTCGTGGGTCATTGCCGCATCGCCCTAGAACCGCGGGGCACTATCGTTCAAGGCCTGTCGGTGGGAGGACATTGCCAATGCCCAGACGCGCCCTGAGCGAACATCGACCCTATTTGCTGCTCAGCCTGCTCGCCGGGATCAGCTATTTCTTCGTTGCGGACAGCGCCATCGGCGGGGTCTGGCTGATGCTGTGGAAGGGCGCGGCGGTCGCCTTCCTTGCGGTCTATGCTGCCAGGCGCAGCGCGGGGCCGGACGGTGCGCTGATCGCGGCGGCCATGGCGCTCGGCGCGATCGGCGATGTCGCGATCGAGATTGATCTGATCGCGGGCGGCGCGGCTTTCGCGCTGGGACATCTGATGGCGATCACCCTTTATCGCCGGAATATGCGCAGAGTACGAACGGGCAGTCAGAACGCCGCGGCGCTGGCGCTGGCGGTGTTCGCGCCGCTCATCGCCTGGCTGATTACCCGCCAATCGCCCGACTGGACGATCGCCACGGGTTATGCGGCCGTTCTGGGACTGATGGCGGCGAGCGCCTGGTCGAGCCGGTTTCCCCGTTATCGGGTGGGGCTGGGAGCGGTGCTGTTCATCGTATCGGACCTGGTCCTGCTGGGGCGCGAGGGCGGCGGGCTCGATCCCGCAATCGCCGGCTGGCTGGTCTGGCCGCTGTATTATGCGGCGCAGTTCCTGATCGTGACCGGGGTCGTGCAGACGCTGCGGCTGAAGCAAACGGCCGACTGAGCCGGGGCGAATCCGAGCGCCTTTTGCTCGAATTCGACCGACATCTTACCGGGCGCGATTGTCGAATTCGACAATCGACACCCTCAGCCGCCGGGTTCGCCTTCGATGTTCTTGTCCGAATGCGCGGTGGTGTGCGGCTCGGTGACCTGCGCCTCGCGATCGGCGATCTCTTCCGCGATCGCTTCCTCGGCGGGGTTTTCGGGCTCCTCGGTTTCGTCGATCAGCGCCGCGCCGACGATATGTTCGCCCTTGGCGACATCGAAGATCCGGATGCCGGAGGATGTGCGGCCATAGACCGCGATCCCCTTGTGCGTCTCGAAGCCTCCTTCGACCAGATGGCGGAATTCGATCGGCAGGCGGATCAGCTTGGCCTGATCGGTCACCAGCATCAGTTGCGAGCCGTGGCTGACCGGGAAGCTCGCGACCACCGGGCCGTTGCGATCGGGATTGCTCGAGGGCTCCCCGATATTGGTCAGCCCCTGACCGCCGCGACCGATCGTGCGGTATTCATAGGCCGAGGAGATCTTGCCGTAGCCGTTGGCGGTGAGGGTGAGGATGAACTCCTCCTTCTCCGCCATCTCGGCCGCTTCCTCCGCGGACAGGGTCGCCTCGGCATCGTTGTTTTTCCAGGCGGCGGCGCGCAGATAGGCTTCGCGCTGCTCGGGGCTGTAAGCATGGCCCTCGAGCACCGCCATCGACACCACCTTGGCATCCTCGCGCAAGGTCATGCCGCGCACGCCGATGCCGGTGCGGCTCTTGGTCTCGCGCGCATCGGAGGCGGCGAAGCGGATCGCCTTGCCTGCGTCGGACGCGAGGAATACTTCCTGGCCTGCGGACAGCAGTTGCACGCCGATCAGCCGGTCGCCGCTGTCCTCGACGAAGCCCATGGCGTATTTGCCGTTCGACGGGATGTTGGTGAAAGCATCCATCGAATTGCGCCGCACCATGCCCTGCTCGGTGGCGAAGACGATGTTGAGCGCGCTCCATTCGCTCTCGTCCTCGGGCAGCGGGAGGACGTTGGTGACGCGTTCCTCGTCGCCCAAAGGCAGCAGGTTGACCATCGGGCGCCCCTTCGTCTGCGGCCCGCCCTCTGGCAGCTTCCACACCTTGAGGCGATAGACGCGTCCGGTATTCGTGAAGAAAAGCACGGGGTTGTGGGTCGAAGTGACGAACAGTTCGACGACCGCGTCTTCGTCCTTGGTGGCCATTCCGGCGCGACCCTTGCCGCCGCGCGCCTGCGCCCGGAAGGTCGACAGCGGGGTGCGCTTGATATAGCCGTCGTGGGTGACGGTCACGACCATCTCGTCGCGCTCGATCAGGTCCTCGTCCTCGAGCCCGTCCCAGGCCGGAGCGATCTCGGTGATGCGCGGAGTCGCGTAGAGATCGCGGACCTCCTGCAGTTCCTCGCGCAGCACGCCGTAGAGCTTGACCCGGTCGGCGAGGATCGAGAGATATTCCTCGATCGCATCCGCCAGCACCTTCAACTCGCCGCCGATCTCGTCGCGCCCCAGCGCGGTGAGGCGGTGGAGCCTGAGGTCGAGGATGGCCTTCACCTGCCGCTCGGAGAGGCGATAGGTCCCGCCCGCTTGCTCGGCATCGGGCTCGATCGCCTCGATCAGGCGGATATACTGGGCGATATTGCCGATCGGCCATTCGCGCGCCAGCAGCTTGGCGCGCGCTTCCGCCGGAGTGGAAGCGCCGCGGATGATCGCGACCACCTCGTCGAGGTTGGACACCGCGACCACCAGGCCCAGCAACATATGCGCGCGGTCGCGCGCCTTGTTGAGCTCGAACTTGGTCCGCCGGGTGATGACCTCTTCGCGGAAGGTGATGAAGGCCTGGATGATGTCGCGCAGCGCCAGCGTCTCGGGCCGGCCGCCGCGGATGGCGAGCATGTTGGCCGGGAAGCTCGACTGCGCCGGGGTGTAGCGCCAGATCTGGTTGAGCACGACCTCGGGCGAGGCGTCGCGCTTGAGATCGACGACCACGCGCATGCCTTCGCGCGAGCTTTCGTCGCGGATGTCGGAGATGCCCTCGATCCGCTTTTCCTTGGCGGCATCGGCGATCTTCTCGACCAGGCCGGACTTGCCGACCTGGAAGGGGATCGAGGTGAGGACGATCGACTGGCGGCCTTCGCTCTTGGCACCGCGGGTCGCCTCGATCTCGTGGCGTGCGCGCATCAGGATCGAGCCGCGCCCGGTGGTGTAGGCCGCCTTGGCGCCGGCATGGCCCAGGATCAGCGGCGCGGTGGGGAAATCGGGTCCGGGGATGATCTCGAACAGCTCTTCCGAGGTGATCGCCGGGTTTTCGATATAGGCGAAGCAGCCATCGATGACCTCGCCCAGATTGTGCGGCGGGATATTGGTCGCCATGCCGACCGCGATCCCGCCCGCGCCGTTGACCAGCAGATTGGGGAAGCGCGCCGGAAGGACGGTGGGTTCGCGCCGCGAACCGTCGTAATTGTCCGCGAAATCGACCGTATCCTTGTCGAGATCGTCGAGCAGCATGTTGGCGACACGCGCCAGCCGCGCTTCGGTGTAGCGCATCGAGGCGGGCGGATCGGGATCCATCGAGCCGAAATTGCCCTGACCGTCGATCAGCGGCACGCGCAGCGACCAGTCCTGCGTCATCCGCGCGAGCGCTTCGTAGATCGCGGAATCGCCGTGCGGGTGATAGTTGCCCATCACGTCGCCGACGATCTTGGCGCTCTTGCGATAGGGGCGCCCGGCGACGAAGCCGCCTTCCTGACTCGCGAACAGGATGCGGCGGTGGACCGGCTTCAACCCGTCGCGCACATCGGGGAGTGCGCGGGCCACGATCACGCTCATCGCGTAATCGAGATAGCTGGTCTTCATCTCATCGACGATGTCGATGCGGGCGTAGCCGCCGCTTGCGGGAGCGGGTTCGAGAATGTCGGTGTCGTCGCTCAAAAGGAGGTACTGCTTTTCGGTAGTTGAAAGGGCGTATAGCTGCGCGGAACCCTAGGCGGGTTGCCATGCAAAAGCCACCGATTGCGGGAACCGGCTGCCTGGCTCGGGCGCTTTTTCCACATGTGGCTGGAAACGCCGGTTCGCCCCGGTTCTGAACGGCGAAAGGAACCGGTATTCAATCGCTATTCAGCCCGACAAGGGTATCACGGTTTGCAATTGGATTGCAGCCGGGGCAAGCCGCCGCCGATGCAATCCGCACCAGGGTGCAGTTGGCACCCTGTGTTTTTTTTGGGAGTTAACCTTATGAAATTCCATTCCTCTAGCAAGCGAAGCTCCAGCCTGGCGCTGGCGTTCGCCCTGGCCGCCGGCACCGTGTTCACCGGCGTCGCGCTCGAGTCCCCGGCCCATGCGCAAAAGCAGGAAAAGGCGGCCAAGGCCGATTATTCCAAGGGCTTCATCGCCGCCTACAAGCCGGTCAACGAGAACGTCACCAGCGAAACGCCCGATTACGCCGCTGCCGCAGCGGCCGCTCCCGCTCTGGTCGCCGCGGTCGAGACCGCCGATGACCGCCATGCTGCGGGAAGCATCCTCTACAGTATCGGTGCGAAATCGGAAAACGACCGGTTGATGGTGCAGGGGCTCGATCTGATGCTCGCAAGCGGCAAGGTCGGACCCGAGCAGGTCGGCCAGTTCCACTGGTCGTCCTACCAACTCAATCAGCGGCTCGGCGACATGGCTGCGGCGCGTCGCGGACTGGAAGGTGCCATCGCGGCGAATTACACGCTCGATGCGCAGCTTACCGACGGCTCGACGCGGACGCTCGGCGCCGACGACATGCACCGCATGATCGCCGACCTCTATTTCGAGGCGGGCGACTACCCGACCGGTTTCGCCTATCTCGACGAGCAGATGAATGCGCGCAAAGCAGCCGGCCAGCCGGTTCCGGAAGCCTGGGTAAAGCACGCCTTCGTGACCGCCTACAACAACGACCTGCCCGAGCAGGCGCGCGAATATTCTATCCGCTATGTCGAAGAATACCCCAACAAGACCACTTGGGGCGACGCGATCGCGGTCGCGCTCAACGGCAATCGGTATGAATATCCCGAAATCCTCGACATCCTGCGGCTGTCGCGCCGGACCGACACTTTCCGCGACGGCAGTATGTATACGGAATACATCGAGGCTGCCGATCCGCGCAAATTCCCGGGTGAAGTCCTGGCGGTGATCGATGAAGGCTACGCTTCGGGCATGCTGGATCGGACCGATCCGTATGTGATCGAATCCCGCGCCGAGGCGGAACGTCGGATCGAGACCGACAAGAACGATCTGCCCGAACTGGCCGCCGATGCCCGTGCTGGAAACGCCAGCCTGGTGACGGTCATGGCGGCGGGCGATACCTTCCTGAGCTACGACCGGGCTGCCGAGGCCGAAGAATTCTACACCAAGGCGCTCGCGATGCCCGGCGTGAACACGCCGCTGGTTCTCACGCGGCTGGGCATCGCCCAGCTCGATCAGGGCAAACGGGCAGAGGCCGAGGCGACCTTCGAGAAGGTGCAGGGACCGCGCGAGCCGATCGCCGATCTGTGGGCAGTCTACTCCACCCAGCAGAACGCTGGCGGCTAGTCCGCCTGCGAGCAGCTACGATGAAAGGGGCGCGGGACCGAGGGTTCCGCGCCCTTTTTTATGCGCCTGCTCGTGCGTTTGTGGCTGCTGTTTCCCGGGTTTACGGCATTCCGGCTCGCGCTCAGCGCAAGCGCTTGACGTAGGCTTGGCCGGAATCGCGTCGCTCCACAGAGAAATTCGGGATCGATTCGATCAGGTCGATGAGCCGCGCAAAGCCGTAGTTGCGGGTGTCGAAGCTGGAGCGATTGCCCGCCCGCTGGCCGACTTCGGACAGCTTGGCATAGCCCTTGTCGTCGCGCCGGCTGGCGTTGTAGGCATCGACCAGCAAATGCAGCATCTCCTCGTCGATATGCTGCGAAGGAGCCGGCCTGCGCTCTTCCTGCTTTTCCGCCTTGACCAGCGCGTTGACGTCGATGAAGCGGCTGCAGGCCTCGCGGAAGGCTTCGGGGGTCTTCGCCCCGCCAAAGCCGTAGACGGGATAGCCGTCCTGGCGGATCCGCATCGCCAGCGGCATGAAGTCGCTGTCGCTCGACATGATGCCGAAGCCCTGGACGCGCCCGCGATAGAGCAGATCCATCGCGTCGATCGTCATTTTCATGTCGGTGGCGTTCTTGCCCTTGGTGATATCGAACTGCTGCTGCGGCTCGATGCCATAGCGGTGCATGCGGTCGATCCAGCCCTTGAGACTGGTCTTGCGCCAATTGCCGTAGGCGCGGCGGATGTTCACCTGCCCGAGCTCAGCAAGGACGGTGAGCACCGGGTCGATGCCGGAGGGGCTGGCGTTATCGGCATCGATGAGGAGGGCGATGTTGAGTTGATCGATGACAGACATAGAGCGCCCATGCCGCGCAGCAGCGGGTCGTGCAAGTCAGCCGGCGGGAGAAAACTCGCCACTCTCTTCGTCGAGCAGGTGGAGCACGCCGTCGGAGATGGCGAAGAAGGCGCCGTGCAGCGCCAGCGAGCCGCCGGCTTCCTTTTCCCGAACGCAGGGAAAGGTGCGCAGGTTCTCGAGACTCTTCTTCACTGCGGCCAGTTCCATCGCGCGCTCGGCTGCGCGTCCGGTGGTCCCGAATTCGCGGGCGATCGGTTCGCGGACTTCGTCCAGCATGGCTATCCATTGCGCCACGAAGCCGCCCTGGCCAAGGGGGTTGCCGTGCATGCTCTGCGTCAGCGCCGCCTGGCACCCGCCGCACAGTCCATGGCCCAACACCACGACGTGCTGAACCTCGAGAAACTGGACCGCGAACTCGAGCGCGGCCGAAACGCCGTGCTGACCCGGGCTTGTTTCGTAGGGCGGAACCATCGCCGCGACGTTGCGGACGACGAAAATCTCACCCGGATCGACATCGAAGATCTGCGCCGGATCGACGCGGCTGTCGGAACAGGCGATGACCATCACCTTGGGCGACTGGCCTTCGCGCAATTGCTCCCAGCGAGCGTGTTGCGTCTGCCAGGCCCCGCTCCGGAAGCGCTGGTAGCCTTCGATCATTTGGTCGTAGCTCTTCATGGGCGAAGCTCCTGCCGTGCGGCATTGCCTATGGCAAGCGCGATCCCTAGATGGACCGCGACATGAACGATCTTTCCACCGCCCCCAAGCCCGAAGGCGATCGCCCGGCCCGGCAACGCAAGCCCGACTGGATCCGCGTCAAAGCCCCGACCGGAAAGGGCTATCACGAGACCCGCCAGCTGATGCGCGGTCTCGATCTTACCACGGTCTGCGAGGAAGCCGCCTGTCCCAATATCGGCGAATGCTGGGAAAAGAAACACGCCACGATGATGATCCTGGGCGATGTCTGCACCCGCGCCTGCGCTTTCTGCAACGTCAAGACCGGGATGCCGCGGATCGTCGATCCACTCGAGCCCGAGAATGTCGCGACCGCCGCGGCAACGATGGGGCTGGAGCATATCGTCATCACCAGCGTCGATCGCGACGATCTCCCCGACGGCGGGGCGGGGCACTTCGTCAAGGTGATCCAGGCGATCCGGCGGGCCACGCCCGACACCACGATCGAGATCCTGACCCCCGATTTTCGCGGCAAGATGCGCGCTGCGGTGGAAGCGATCTGCGAGGCCGGGCCCGACGTCTACAACCACAATCTCGAGACCGTCCCGCGGCTCTATCCGACCATTCGCCCCGGCGCGCGCTATTATGCCTCGCTGCGGCTGCTGGAAGAGGTGAAGAGCCACGATCCGCTGATCTTCACCAAATCGGGGATCATGCTGGGACTGGGCGAGCAGCGGCTGGAGGTCCATCAGGTGATGGACGACATGCGCAGCGCCGATGTCGACTTCATGACCATGGGGCAATATCTCCAGCCGACCCCCAAGCACGCCAATGTCGAGGAATTCGTCACCCCCAAGGCCTTCACCGCCTTCGGTTCGATCGCCCGCGCCAAGGGCTTCCTGCAGGTCGCCTCGAGCCCGCTCACCCGTTCCAGCTATCACGCCGGCGACGATTTCGCCGAGATGAGGGCCTCGCGCGAAGCCAAATTGGCCAAGGAGCGCGCGAGGGCAGGCGCCTGATGCCCGGGATTCGCGAAACGCGCCGGCTTCCCTACAGCTGCGAGCAGATGTTCGATCTGGTCGCGGACGTAGCGCGCTATGACGAGTTTCTGCCTTGGGTCGTGGCGACGAGAGTCAGGTCCGACAGCGACACCCAGATGGTTGCCGACATGCTGGTCGGCTTCAAGGCCATCCGCGAGAAGTTCACCTCGCGGGTCGACAAGGCCCGCCCCGAGCGGCTCGAGGTCCACTACCTCGATGGGCCCTTGCGAGATCTCGACAACAGCTGGACCTTCCGCCCGACCCAGGAGGGTGGCTGCGAAATCGATTTCAGCGTCGATTTCACCTTTCGCAACGCCGTCTTCGAAGCGATCGCGGGCCAGTATTTCGACCGCGCGTTTCGCAAGATGGTCGAAGCCTTCGAGCGGCGCGCCGACGATCTCTATGGTCGAGAGGCGGCACCCGGCAACGCCTAGGGCAGAAGCAACTCCAGAGCGCAAATCGTGGCCTCGTGGCGGATCGCCGCTCGACCGGGACCTTCGAACTGCCTGAGTTCGCCTTCGGGATCCTGCTGCAAATCGCGCGTAACGCGGGCGAACACGACGGTGCCCACCGGCTTGTGCGGCGATCCGCCCCCGGGGCCGGCGACGCCGCTGATCGCCACTGCGACATCGGCGGTGCTGCGTTCGAGCGCGCCCTTGGCCATCGCCCAGACGCAGGCGACCGAGACCGCGCCGAAGGTCTCTATGAGATCGCTCGGGACCCCGAGCATCTCCATCTTGGCTTCGTTCGAATAGGTCACGAAACCGCGCTCGAGCACCGCGGAGGAGCCGGGGATCTCGGTCAGCGCCGCCGCCACCAGCCCGCCGGTGCAGCTTTCCGCGAGTACGAGCTTGCGCCCCGCGGAGGCGTTTTCGTCGACCACGCGCTGGGCGAGACGGACGATCGGCTCGGGGAGCAGTCCTTCAGTCACTTCGAAACCGGTGTTCGTTGCATGCGGGCGAGCCTCGTCATTCGCGGATCAGGCTGGCGATGGCTTGCGCGGCGATACCTTCTCCGCGTCCGGCAAATCCCAGCCTCTCGGTGGTGGTGGCCTTCACCGATACACGAGCGATGTCAACGCCGAGCAGTTCGGCGATCCGCGCCCGCATGGCACTGCGGTGCGGTCCGATCTTGGGCGCTTCGCAGATCAGCGTGAGATCGACATTGCCGATGCCATAGCCCGCCTCCCGGGCCAGACCGACTGCGTGGCTCAAAAAGCGGTCGCTGCTGGCGCCCTTCCATTGCGGGTCGGAAGGCGGGAAATGGCTGCCGATATCGCCTTCCCCGATCGCCCCGAGGATGGCATCGACGAGCGCGTGCAGGCCGACATCGGCATCGCTGTGCCCGGCGAGCCCCTTGTCGTGCTCGATCCGGATGCCGCCGAGCCAGAGCTCCTCTCCTGCGGCGAGGCGGTGAACGTCGTAGCCCATACCGGTTCGGATCGAGGGCAGGGCAGTCATGAAATCCTCCGCATAGGTGAGCTTGGCCAACCTCTCGTCGCCCGCCACCAGCGCGATCTCGCCGCCGGCGGCGCGCAGAACCTGGGCATCGTCTCCTGCGGAACTGCCGGCGCCCGCCAGGCGGTGAGCGGCGAGTATGTCGGCGAAGCGGAAGGCTTGCGGCGTCTGTACTCGCCGCAAGCTATCACGATCTGCGGTTCCCGCCATCACGCCGCGCTCATCGAGCGCGAGACTGTCGACAACCGGCAGAACCGGTATCGCGCCCGCATGATCGCCAAGCGCGGACAGCAGTCTGGCGACGACCGCCGATGCCAGATCGGGACGCGCAGCATCGTGGATAAGGACATGTTCGCAAGGAGTTGCGGAGAGATGCTCGAGCGCATTGGCAACCGAATTTTGCCGGGTTCGCCCGCCGGTGACCAGGTCGAATCCGGTCAACCCGGCCAGAGCATCCTGCGCAAGGGATTCGGCACCCGACGGAATGGCCACCACCACCCGCGTCGCGCCCGCAGCAAGCAATGCCTCGACAGAATGCCGAACGACGGGCTTCCCGCGCCAAAGTGCGAATTGCTTGGGTACCGGCTGCCCTGCGCGAAGACCTTGGCCGGCTGCCACCACGATGGCTGCAAAGGGGGGGAGGGAGGCTGGCTCTGACATGGAGAGCATCGGCTAGCCGCTTGCCGAAATTGCCGCAATGCACTATGTCTGCCCAAGAATTAGGCAGATATCCCCTTCATGAGCGCGCATCCCCTCCCTCCGGTCCCGCCGAAGCCGATCCAGATCGGCTCCGTGACCATCGACACGCCGGTCGTGCTGGCGCCGATGACCGGCGTCACCGACCTGCCGTTCCGCAAGCTCGTCCGCCGCTACGGCTCGGGGCTCAACGTCACCGAGATGATCGCCAGCCAGGCCGCGATCCGCGAAACAAGGCAGAGCATCCAGAAAGCCGCCTGGGATCCGATCGAGGAGCCGGTCTCGATGCAACTGGTCGGCTGCGATCCGGAATCGATGGGCGAGGCGGCGCGGCTCAATGCCGATCGCGGCGCGGATATCATCGACATCAATTTCGGCTGTCCGGTGCGCAAGGTGGTCAACGGTCTCGCTGGTTCCGCACTGATGCGCGAGGTCCCGCTGGCGACGCGGCTGATGGAAGCGACCGTCAAGGCGGTCGATGTCCCGGTCACCGTCAAGATGCGGATGGGCTGGGACCACGACAGCCTCAATGCCCCCGAGCTCGCGCGGATCGCCGAGGACGTCGGGGTCAAGATGATCACTGTCCACGGCCGCACGCGCAACCAGATGTACAAGGGCAGCGCCGACTGGTCCTTCATCCGCAAGGTCAAGGAAGCGGTTTCCATTCCGGTCATCGTCAATGGCGACATCTGCTCGATCGCCGATTCCGCCGCGGCGCTCGAGCAGTCGGGCGCGGACGGGCTGATGATCGGGCGCGGCGCCTATGGCCGCCCCTGGCTGCTGGCGCAGGTGATGCACTGGTGGAAAACAGGCGAGGTTCTGGCGACGCCCGGCTTCGACGAACAGTATTCTGTGCTGGTCGAACATTACCGCGCGATGCTCGAGCATTACGGCGAGGACGTCGGGGTGAAGTTCGCGCGCAAGCATCTGGGCTGGTACACCAAGGGGATGCACGGCTCGGCCGAGTTCCGCAACCGCGCAAACTTCATCGATGATCCCGTTGAAGTGCTAGCGGAAATCGAGCGATTCTACGAGCCCTTCCTGCAGCGGCGCGCCGCGTGAGCCAAACGGTCGAGGCGCCCGATGCGCGCACGCAGCTCGCCTCGCTCGTCTTTGCCGCCGTCCTGCTCGATCCGGCGGTCACCGTCCGACAGGCCAATCCCGCCGCGGAGGAACTGCTGGGAAGCAGCGCTGTCCGGCTGGTCGGCCGAGCCTTCTTCGACATCGTCGCCATCGACGACCGGCGGGTGGCCGACGCCTTGCGCCATTCGGACAGCAGGATGATCGCGCGCAGCCTCGCGATCGTAGTCGGTCGGCGCGAGCGGAGGGTCAATCTCACCTGCTCGCCTATCGCCGGGGATCCGGGCTGGCGCATCGTGACGCTCTCGGATGCAGGCCAGGAGGACGAGGAGCGCGCAGCCGAAAGGATCGAATTGCGCGCTCCGGCGGTGCTTGCGCATGAGATCAAGAACCCGCTCGCGGCGATCCGCGGCGCAAGCCAATTGCTCACCCGCCGTGCCTCGCAAAAGGACAAGGCGCTGACACAGTTGATCGCGACCGAGGTGGATCGGATCGCGCAGCTGATCGACCGGATGCAGCAGCTCGGCAGCGCCGCCACCCTCGTCGCCGCGCCCTGCAACCTGCACGAGGCGATCCGCAATGCGGCGGGCACGGTCCGGACCTCGCGCGGCGGCGGGGCGGAGACCGTGGAGGAGTTCGATCCCTCGCTGCCGCTGGTGCTCGCCGATCGCGGCGCGCTGGAGCAGATCCTGATCAATCTCATCGCCAATGCATGCGATGCCTGCGGTTCCGTCGCGGATCCGCGGGTCGTGGTACGGACGCGGTTCACCGGGGGCTTGGTGTTCAACGCGATCCGGTTGGGAAAGGCTACTCGCCTGCCGATCGAGGTCAGCGTGATCGACAACGGTCCCGGGATCGATCCTGCGCTTCGCGACCATGTCTTCGAACCCTTTGTCTCGAGCAAGCCGCAGGGGCAGGGCCTCGGTCTCGCGCTGGTCCGCAAGCTGGTCCGCGACATGGGCGGCCGGATCGCGCATGAGCGCGACGAGCGCACCGGTCAGACGCATTTTCGCATCAATCTGCCGATGGTCCAGAAAGGGGAGGGCGAGTGACCCGAAGCGTGTTGCTCGTCGAGGACGACGCCGCCATCGCTGCCGTCATTGCGGAGGCGCTCGGCGAAGAGGGCTATGACGTCGCGCTGTGCAGCCGGATCGACAGACGCGACGAGTTGCTGGCGCAGCGCAGCTTCGACGTCATGCTTACCGACGTCATACTCGAAGATGGCGATGGACTCGCAAGCATCGCAGCGGTCCATGCCGCGGCGCCGGAGATGCCCGTCATTGTGCTGAGCGCCCAAAACACGCTCGATACCGCGGTGCGCGCGAGCGACAGCCAGTCCTTCGAATATTTTCCCAAACCCTTCGACCTGGACGAGCTGACCAAGGCGGTCGGGCAAGCGGCGGCGCGGCAGCCATCGGCGAGCCCGCAGTCGGATGCTACCGACGATATGCCCTTCATCGGCCGCAGCCCGGCCATGCAGGGGGTCTATCGGATGATCACGCGGGTGCTGCGCAACGATCTCACAGTGCTGGTCACCGGCGACTCGGGCACCGGCAAGGAACTGGTCGCCGAAGCCATTCACGAACTCGGCGCACGCAAGACCGGTCCCTTCGTGGCGGTCAACGCCGCGGCCATTCCCCACGATCTGATTGAAAGCGAGCTGTTCGGGCACGAAAAGGGCGCCTTCACCGGCGCGGTGAACCAGGCGATCGGCAAGTTCGAACAGGCCAATGGCGGAACGCTGTTCCTCGACGAGATCGGCGACATGCCGGCCCAGGCGCAGACTCGCTTGCTGCGGGCCCTGCAATCGGGACGCATCCGGCGGGTCGGTGGGCGGCACGACATTGCGGTCGACGTCCGGATCATCGCCGCCACCAACCGCGCGCTCGCGCCAATGATCGCCGAGGGCAGTTTCCGCGAAGATCTCTATTACCGCCTCAACGTGGTCCCGATCCCCATGCCGCCGCTGCGCGAACGTCGCGAGGACATTGCAGCTCTGGCGCGCCACTTCCTGGCTCTGGCCGAACGCGAAGGCCTGCCCCGCCGTGCGATAGCCGAGGACGCCGTGGCAGCTCTGACCGAGCGCGACTGGCCGGGCAATGTTCGCGAATTGCGCAACGTCGTGTTCCGGCTGGCGCTGATCGCCCGCAACGAGACGATCGATCGCGCGACCGTCGACGAGAACCTGCCGCCGCTCGAAGCGGCAAGCGATCCCGGTACGGAGAGCGGCCTGGCGAGCGCGCTGGCAGCCTGGCTGGAGGGGCGGGAGGTCCCTTCCGGAACTCTCTATCACGCCGCGCTGGCGGAGTTCGAGAAGCCGCTGCTCGAACATGCGCTGCGCGAAACCGAAGGGAACCAGGTTCGTGCCGCGCAGCTTTTGGGGATCAATCGCAACACCTTGCGAAAGAAGATCTCCGATCTCGCGATCGAGCCCGATCGCTACGCCCGTCGCCGCTGAGGCGCGGGCTGCCGATAAATAGCTTGCACATTGGCCACAGTGTCGTTGTAACGCGGCAACGATGGCCAGCCAGGCGCACCCACCTCTGCGACAGACTCCACGCTGGTTGCGCCGCTTCGTGGTGACATCGCGCCGTGCCAACCTGTTTGCCTGGCTCGAGATGGCCTCGGCGCTGGCGGTGGTGGCGATGGTCGTGAGCGGCTATCTGGTGTTCGCCAATGCACCGCCGGATGGCCAATTGCTGCCATCGCAACAGATTGCAGGCCTGCTGATCGGGACGCTGGTACCGGCGATGGCGCTGCTCGTCTTGCTCGGTCGCCGGTTGGCGTTGCGGCGCGCGGCCGGCAGCACGGCGCGGCTGCATGTCCGGCTGGTTTTCTTCTTCTCGCTGATCGCCGCGGTGCCGACGCTTCTGGTTGCGGGCTTTGCGGCCTTCCTGTTCCAGTCGGGAGTGGATTTCTGGTTTTCGGACAGCTCGCGCGGGCTGATGGAGAACACCAACAGGCTGGCGCAGAACTATTACGAAGAGAACCAGCTCGATCTGTCGCAAGAAACCGTGTCGATGGCGATGGACATGCGCAGCATCCTGGGCCGCGTCGCCGTCACGGATCCGAACTTCGCGCTGCTCTACGAATATCAGGCGGATCCGCGCGACGTGAACGAGAGCGCCATTCTCCAGGCCATGCCCGATGGCAGCATGCGCACGGCCGTCGTCTATGGGCTGAGCGAGGGAAGCGATCCGGTGACCTTTGCGGAAAGCGGCGCCGAGCCGCTCAAGGCCGGAGAGCCGGTGGTCGTGCAAGGGTCGGAAGAGCGGATCGAAGCTCTCGCGCCGATCGATCGCGAAGCGGGGATCTATCTCTACAACGCTCGCAATTCGGAAGGCGACAGCTTCAGGAGCTGGGAGAGTGCGCGCTCGATCACCGAGGCCTATGACGATCTCACCCAGCGCGCCCGCGCCTTGCAATTGCGCTTCAATCTGGCGCTGTTTTTCGTCAGCCTCGGTCTGGTCGGTCTGGCGGTCTGGTTCGCGCTTCGGCTCGCGGACCGGCAGGTCGAACCGCTCACCGACCTCGTGGCCGCCGCACGCGAAGTGGGAGCCGGCAATTTCGCGCTGCGCGTCGAGGGCCGCACCAGGGGCGACGAGATCGGTCTGCTCAATCGCGCCTTCAACCGGATGACGGCGCAGATCGAGCGCCAGACCGATGCGCTGATGACCGCCAATCGCCAGATCGAGGAACGTCGCGGCTTTATCGAGGCGGTGCTCGAATCCGTCAGCGCCGGCGTCGTGTCGATCGACAGCAATTGCCGCATCCTGCTGATGAACGGGCCGGCCCAGGCGTTGCTGGGGGACGCCGATCGCAATGCGGATGGCCAGGAGCGAAATCTTCGAAAGGTGGCACCGCAGATCGCCGCGATGGTAGAGGCGGGGCTGGAAAAAGGGATCGTCAGCTATTCCAAAGGCGCCGACCTGCTGACGCTGGCGGTGAAGATCGGGCGTGAGCGCGACGGTCACGTGATCACCTTCGAGGATATCACCCGTCAGCTGCTCGATCAGCGGCAAGCCGCCTGGTCCGACGTCGCCCGCCGCATCGCGCATGAGATCAAGAATCCGCTTACGCCGATCCAGCTGGCGACCGAACGGCTCAAGCGGCGCTATCGCAAGCAGATCCTGCAGGATGGCGAATTGTTCGACGATCTGACCAATACCATCGTCCGCCAGGTGGGCGACCTGCGCAAGATGGTCGACGAGTTCTCGTCCTTCGCCCGGCTGCCCAAGCCCGTGTTCCGCTCCGAGGATGCGCTCGACCTCGTGCGGCAGTCGCTGTTTCTGCAGGAAGTCGGGCATCCCGATATCGATTACAATCTGACCGGCGATACCGACGGACCGATCACCATCCAGTGCGATCGCCATCAATTCGGTCAGGCCCTGATCAACGTGCTCAAGAATGCCGGCGAGGCTGTCGAGGCGCAGGCTGCGCAAGCGCCCGTCGATTTCCGCGGCAAGATAGCGGTGGTCCTCGAGAGCGACGAATCCGCGCTCACCGTTACAGTCGAGGACAATGGCGTCGGCCTGCCGCAAGACCGCGAACGGATACTCGAACCCTATGTCACCACGCGCGACAAGGGCACCGGGCTGGGGCTGGCGATCGTCAACAAGATCGTCGAGGAGCACGGCGGCGAAATGGGTTTCTCGGCCCGCGAGGGCGGGGGCACCTGCGTAAGGATGCGCTTCGCGCGCGATCCAACCGAGAGGCCGACGGCAAACACATCGCGTCCCAACACCGCACAATCGAACGAATGAGGTAGCTTAGCATGGCTCTGGACATCCTGATCGTGGACGACGAGCGCGACATCCGCGAGCTCGTCGCTGGTGTGTTGAGCGACGAAGGCTATGAATGCCGCACAGCCGGCGACAGCACGTCCGCTCTTGCGGCGATCGACGAGAAGCGGCCCAGCGTGGTGCTGCTCGATGTCTGGCTGCACGGCAGCCCGATGGACGGGCTCGAAGTGCTGGACGAAATCAAGATCCGCGAGCCGCAGCTGCCGGTGATCATCTTCTCAGGCCACGGCAATATCGACACCGCGGTCGCCGCGGTGAGCCGGGGCGCGCTCGACTTCATCGAGAAGCCGTTCGAGGCGGAGCGCCTGCTGCTGCTGGTGGAGCGAGCCACCGAGACGGAGCGGCTGCGACGCGAAAATACGCGGTTGAAGAGCTATCTAGGAACGGACGACGAGTTCACCGGCAATTCGGTCGCGATCACGCAGGTTCGGGCGACACTCAAACGGGTCGCGGGCACCGGCAGCCGGGTGCTGATCTACGGACCGGCGGGAGCGGGCAAGGAGGTCGCCGCACGGCTGCTCCACAGCTGGAGCTCGCGCGCCGATCACGCTTTCGTCACCGTCAATTCGGCGCGGATTACCCCGGAGCGCTTCGAGCACGAATTGTTCGGCGAGGAGCAGGACGGGAAGCTGGTGCGTGCCGGTCTGCTGGAAATGGCCGATGGCGGGACGCTCTATCTCGACGAAGTGGCCGACATGCCGCTCTCCACCCAGGCGCGTATCCTGCGGGTGCTGACCGAGCAGAGCTTCGTCAGGGTGGGCGGATCGCGACAGATCGGGGTGGATGTCCGCGTCGTTTCCTCGACCGCCCGCGACCTGCAGCGCGAGATGGAGGAGCGGCGCTTCCGCGAGGATCTGTTCTACCGTCTCAACGTGGTGCCGGTGGAGGTGCCCTCGCTGTCCGAGAGGCGCGACGACATTCCCGTTCTGGCCGAGCATTTCTTCGCCCGCTACGCCGCCGAACAGGGGCTCTCGCCGCCGCAGGTGACCGAAGAGGCGATGGCGGCGCTGCAGGCCTACGACTGGCCGGGCAACGTCCGCCAGCTGCGCAACGTCGTCGAGCGCACGATCATCCTGACGCCGCGCGACGAGCTCGAGAAGGTCGAGCCGGCGATGCTTTCGGGCGAGGTGACCGAAGGCAAGGTCGGAGGCGGCCAGGCGATGGCGGCAATGATGGGTGTGCCGCTGCGCGAGGCACGCGAGAATTTCGAACGCGAATATCTTGCGGTGCAGATTCGTCGTTTTTCGGGCAATATTTCGAAGACTGCCACCTTCATCGGGATGGAGCGATCGGCGCTGCATCGCAAGCTCAAGATGCTGGGGATGACCGATCGCAAGGGGGGCGAGGGCTCGTCCTGATCGGGCCGGTCGATCGCTGCGGAACGCAGCTTCGACAAAAGCATTTGTCTTTCGGGCGGCAAGGCCCACATTCGCGCAGAATTCACGGGCGGCAAGGTTCGGCTAACGACCGGGCGGACGACCAGATTGCGGACTGCGAGGAGCGGCCGCCAACAACAGGAGGCAGTTTCATGTCCGAGAAGACCCTATCCCCACGCCCGCGCGTGGAAAAACCCGCTGCGGCGGAAACGCCGGCCCGCAGGCCGTCTGCGGGCAAGCCTCAGAACCTTCAGGATGCTTTCCTCAACCTGCTGCGCAAGAACAAGATGCCCGTGACCATGTTTCTGGTCAAAGGGGTCAAACTGCAGGGCATCATCACCTGGTTCGACAATTTCTCGATCCTGTTGCGCCGCGATGGTCAGGCGCAGCTGGTCTACAAGCACGCCATTTCGACGATCATGCCGGGCTCCGCGCTCGATGCGGATCAGTTCGCCAGTCAGGATTCGGGCGCCAAGCAGCGCCTGCTGCAGGACGTGTTCCTCAGCCGGGTGAGCGAGGCCGAAGCGCAGGTGACGATGTTCCTCGTCAACGGGGTCATGCTCCAGGGCCGGATCGCCGCCTATGATCTGTTCTGCATGCTGCTCGAGCGCGAGGGGTACGTGCAGCTCGCCTACAAGCACGCCGTCTCGACGATCCAGCCTGCTACGGCGGTCGATCTGTCCGACGACTGGGAAGGTGAAGAAAACTGAGCTTCGACGACGACCTGCTGGGCGAAGTCTCGCGCGGCGCGCGAGCCCTCGTCATCTGTCCGGATATTCGCGGGCAATCCTACGAACTCGACGCGCAGTCGCGGCTCGAGGAGGCCAAGGGGCTCGCGCTCGCGATCGGGATCGTGATCGCTGAGGCTTTCGTGCTGCCCGTGCGCCAGGTGAAGCCCAATCTGCTGTTCGGCTCGGGGCAGGTCGATAACATCCGCATCCAGTGCGAGCAGGAAGAGGCCGAGCTGGTGGTGGTCGATGGCAGTCTGACCCCGATCCAGCAGCGCAACCTCGAGGACAAGCTGGCGCGCAAGGTCATCGATCGGACCGGGTTGATCCTCGAGATTTTCGGCGAGCGCGCCGCGACCGCCGAAGGACGGCTGCAGGTGGAACTCGCGCATCTGGATTACCAGCAGAGCCGGCTGGTGCGCAGCTGGACCCACCTCGAACGGCAACGCGGCGGCTTCGGCTTTCTCGGCGGTCCGGGCGAAACGCAGATCGAGGCCGACCGCCGGATGATCCGCCAGCGGATGTCGCAGCTGCGCAAGGAACTCGAGCAGGTCCGCAAGACGAGGGCGTTACACCGGGCGAGGCGGGGCAGGGCACCATGGCCGGTGATCGCGCTGGTGGGCTACACCAATGCGGGAAAATCGACGTTGTTCAACGGCTTGACCGGTTCCGACGTCATGGCGGAGGACCTCCTTTTCGCCACCCTCGACCCGACGATGCGGGCGATCGAATTGCCGGGGGTCGAGAAGGCTATCCTGTCCGACACAGTCGGCTTCATCTCCGATCTGCCGACGCAGCTGGTCGCGGCGTTCCGGGCGACGCTGGAAGAAGTCACCGGCGCCGATGTGATCGTCCATGTCCGCGACATGGCCAATCCCGACGCCGCCGCGCAGAAGCAGCAGGTTCTGCAGATTCTCACCGATCTCGAAGTCATCGATGCCGAAAGCGGGGTGAGCGAAATCCCCATTCTCGAAGCCTGGAACAAGATCGATGCGCTCGCCGAGGAGCGACGTGCGGAACTCGTCGAGATCGCGTCGCATGACGACAAGACCGTGCCGATCTCGGCCATGACCGGGGAAGGGGTCGAGCATCTGCTCCAGCGGATCGACGCATTGCTGACGCAGGATTCTCGCACCTATGCGATCGAACTGGCCGCAGGAGACGGCATGCGCAGCGCTTGGCTACACCAGCATGGCCAAGTCATAGAAGAGCAGAGCATCGATCGCGACGAGGGGCCGGTACGGCAGCTCTCGGTCCGCCTCACCCCGAAGGAGTTCGGTCGCTTTTCAGCGCTTTAAGGGCGGCTGTTCTCGTCGCGCTTGACTGCTTGCCAGAGCTCTTCCTGCTGGTCCAGCGTCAGGTCCGGGAAGGTGCCCTGCGAAAGGGTTTCCATCGCCCGAAATCGTCGTTCGAATTTCACGTTGGCCGCTCGCAACGCCGCTTCGGCGTCGATACCGTAGGCGCGCACCAGATTGACTGCGGCAAACAGCAGATCCCCGGCTTCTTCCTCCCTGGAGTCCGAGGAAGCCTCTTCAAGTTCTTCTATTTCCTCGATTATTTTGGCTTTCGGTCCTTCTCTATCGGGCCAGTCGAACCCGACGCGCGCGGCGCGTTTCTGAAGCTTCTGCGCGCGCATCAGTCCCGGCAGGGCCCCGGCGACGCCATCCATAGCGCTGGTGGCGCCCGCAGCCTCGCGTTCGGCTTGCTTGAGGTTCTCCCACCGCATCTCGCCCATGCTGCCGGTCTGGTCGCCGAAGATGTGCGGATGGCGCGATTCCATCTTGTCGGCGATCGAGCGCGCCACATCGGCGAAGGCGAAATGTCCTGCTTCTTCCGCGATCCGCGCATG
The DNA here is from genome assembly GCF_030717865.1 of Qipengyuania benthica. Classification (NCBI taxonomy): domain Bacteria; kingdom Pseudomonadati; phylum Pseudomonadota; class Alphaproteobacteria; order Sphingomonadales; family Erythrobacteraceae; genus Qipengyuania; species Qipengyuania benthica. The sequence goes on from NZ_JAVAIL010000002.1 coordinate 188,565, forward strand.
GAACACGACCTGGAGCAAGAGGTCGCCGAGTTCGCCGCGCAAATCGGCCATGTCCGCACGTTCGATCGCATCCGCGACCTCATAGGCTTCTTCGATCGTATAAGGGGCGATCGAGGCGAAATCCTGCGCCAGATCCCATTCGCAACCGTGTTCGGGGTCGCGCAAGCGGGTCATGATGGCGAGGAGGCGGGTGAGTTGAACGGTCGGGTCGGCCATATTGGAATGATAATATATATTATGTTAAATGTCGGGTGAGGTTGTGGCGGGCTTTCACCCTTCGACCAGGCTGATGAACAGTACGACGATCGCGAAGATCGCCGCCCACGCCAAGGCCATCACGATGCCCTTTTTCAGCGAAAAGCGATGCGCGGACAGCGCGCTCACCGCCAGCACCAGAAAACCCACCAGCGAGATGATCGAGACGACCTCGAATTCGCTCATACGGCAAGCTCCAGGCCATCGTATCCGACGATTACGCGCTTGGGCACTTCGTCCGCCAGCGCGCGGTAATCCATGCTCTTGTCGAGATGCGTGAGTACAGTGCGTTTCGCCTTGGTGCGCGAGGCCAGTTCGAGCGCCAGCCCTAGGCTGGCATGCGTGGGATGCGGTTGGCGGCGCAGGCAATCGCTAACCAGCAGATCGGCGCCGGCGAAACAGGACTGCATCTGCGGCGTGATCTCGCTGTAATCCGTGGCATAGACCAGCGAGACGCCATCGGCCTCGAGCCGAAAGCCGGTGCTGTGGGTCGGCCCGTGCGGCATCTCGACCCAGTCGAGCGAGAAGCCTGCGACCAGTCGCTGATCGCGCAGATCGGACAATTCGATCAGCGTGGGATAGCCATGCTGACCTTCGAACACATAGTCGAACCGCTTGCGCAGGCTCTTCGCCGTCTTCGGCTCGGCATAGCCTGGTAGCGCATTGCTGCGACCGTAGCGCATCACGCGCAGATCATCGATGCCGTGGCAGTGATCGGCGTGGTCGTGCGTCCACAGCACTGCATCGACCTTCTCGATCTCGTTCGCGAGCAATTGCTGGCGCAGATCGGTCGAGGTGTCGATCAGGATCCGCTGCCCGGCATCGTTCTCGACCATGATCGAGACGCGGGTGCGGCGGTTACGCGGTTCCGCGGGGTCGCATTCGCCCCAGTCGTTGCCGATCCGCGGCACCCCGGTCGAGGTCCCCGAGCCGAGCATCAGCAGCTTCATGCCGCTGCCTCTGCGCGTGGCGCCTTGGTAAACAGCGAATGGAAATTGCGAGTGGTCGTCACGGCGAGCTGTTCAAGGCTTTCACCGCGAAGTTCGGCAAGGAAAGCTGCGGTATCGCGGACGAAGCCCGGCTCGCACGGCCGACCGCGATGCGGCACTGGCGCGAGAAAGGGGCTGTCGGTTTCGACCAGCAATCGGTCCGCAGGAACGTCTCTGGCCACCGCCTGCAAATCCTTGGCGTTCTTGAAGGTGACGATGCCCGAGATCGAGATCGACAGCCCCAGCGCCAACACCGCCTCCCCGAACTCTGCGGAAGCCGTGAAACAATGGATCAGCGCGGGGAAGGCCCCCTTCCCCAATTCGTCCTCGAGGATGGCAAGCGTGTCGTCCTCGGCGTCGCGGGTATGGATGATCACCGGCAGCTGCACATCGCGCGCCACCGCGATGTGCAGGCGGAACAGGCGCTGCTGCGCTGCGCGATCGGAATGTTCGTAATAATAGTCGAGCCCGGTCTCGCCGATCCCGATCACCCGCGGGTTCTTGGTAGCTTGGCGCAGCTCGTCCTCGGTCAAATTCTGATGATCGTCGGCGTGATGCGGGTGGATGCCGACGCTGGCGAAGACATCGGGCTCGCGTTCCGCGGTGGCCACGACTTGCGCCCATTCGGACTGTTTGGTCGAGATGTTGAGGAAGGTCTGCACGCCGATCGCGCGCGCGCGATCGAGCACCGCCGCCTGGTCCTCGACGAGGCCCTTATACTCCAGATGGCAGTGGCTATCGACCAGCATCATGCGGCCTCGGTGGCGAGTTCGAGCCGCGGGAACATCGGCTCGGGCTTGGCGATCCTGTGATTCGCCGCAACCAGTGCATCGTACCAGCCCGTATCGCCGAGATCCGCATAGTTGCGCGCATCCTGGGGGATACCAAGCATGTCGAGCACGGCACCGGCGCGCGTCGGGATCACCGGCTGGATCGCCAGCGCGAGATCGCGAATGGCGATCACCAGCGTCAGCAGCACCGCTTCCATCCGCTCCGGATCGGTCTTCCTGAGCGCCCAGGGCGCCTGTTCGTCGACATATTGGTTGCAGGCCCAGACCGCCTGCATCCAGGCTTCGATCCCTTGGCTGAAATCCAACGCTTCGAAGCGCTCGGGCAGGCTTTCGCGGCAGGATTTGCGTACCGTCGCGAGCAGCGCTCGGTCGGCATCGGCTTGGGAAAAGGCGCGCAGCGCGCCGTCCAAATTCTTGTGAACCATCGACAAGGCGCGCTGGACCAGATTGCCGAAGCTGTTGGCGAGCTCGGCGTTGCAGCGCGCCACGATCGCCTCGGCCGAATAGCTGCCGTCCTGTCCGAAGGCGACTTCGCGCATCAGAAAATAGCGCAGGTTGTCGACCCCGAAATTCTCTGCCAGCGCGAGCGGATCGGTGACGTTGCCGAGCGACTTGGATTCCTTCTGCCCGCGATTGAGGATGAAGCCGTGGCCGAACACCTTGCGCGGTGGCGGCAGATCGGCGCTCATCAGGAAGGCCGGCCAGTATACCGTGTGAAAGCGGACGATGTCCTTGCCGATCAGGTGGAGGCTGGCGGGCCAGAAGCGGCGCCAGTCCTCGGTGTCCTCGGGATAGCCCAGACCGGTGAGATAATTGGTCAGCGCATCGACCCAGACATACATCACATGTTCGTCGCTGCCCGGCACCTTGACCCCCCAGTCGAAGCTGGTGCGGCTGACCGAGAGATCGCGCAGTCCGCCCTCGACGAAGGCGATCATCTCGTTGCGGCGGCTCTCGGGCTCGAGAAAGCCCGGCGTCCGGAGCAATTCGAGCAACGGCTCCTGATAGTTCGACAACCGGAAGAACCAGCTTTCCTCGACGGTCCATTCGACCGGGGTGCCCTGCGGCGAAAGCTTCTCGCCGTCCTCGGTCTCGCTCAGTTCGCTGGCGTCGTAATAGGCCTCGTCGCGGATCGAGTACCAGCCCTCGTAGCGGTCGAGATAGAGATCGCCCTTGGCCTCCATCGCCCGCCAGATCGCTTGGCTGGCGCGGTGGTGATCGTCCTCCACGGTGCGGATGAAGCGATCGTAGGAAATATCAAGAGCGTCATCCATCGCTCTGAAATATCCCGACATTTCATCCGCCAACTCGCGCGGGCTGCGATCCTGCTCGGCGGCCTTGCGCGCCATCTTGAGACCATGCTCGTCGGTCCCGGTCTGGAACCGGACCTCGCGGCCGCGCAGCCGCTGGAAGCGCGCGATGATATCGGCGGCGATCGCCTCATAGGCGTGGCCGATGTGGGGGCGACCGTTCGGATAGTTGATCGCCGTAGTGATATAGAAAGGCTCAGCCATGGGCGCCTCCGCTAGACTGCGCCGCGCCCGCGAGCAAGGTGCCGATTTCCATCACCAGCAACCCGGTATCGTAATTGTAAGTCGGCATTTCGCCCGAGAGCCGGACGAGCTCGGCATGTGCGGCAATCCGCGCGGGCAACAGGCGGTGGTCGAGATCGGCAAGGCCCTCGTCAAGGATCGAGCGCGCCAGTTCGAGCACCGCGTCGAGCCGCGCGCGATCGGGCCTGGTGCCGATCGCCGACACCAGTTCGCCGCGCAGGGTGAATTCCGGATCGCCCTGCTCTGCGATCAGGTGGAGGATCTGCGCCACCGGACCCAGTCCGAGATCGACGAAGGCGAGCGCGCGTCCGGGCGATCCGGCGGCGGCAGTGACGGCCGCGGCGCGGGTCGCTTCGTTCGCATCGGGTGCATGCTGCACGAGAAGCTCCGCGATTTCGCCATCCTGCAGCGCATGGAAGCGCAGCGTCCGGCAGCGCGAACGGATCGTCGGGAGCAGCTTGGCCGGACGATGGCTGACCAGCAGGAAGAAGGTTCCCACCGGCGGCTCCTCAAGGCTCTTGAGCAACGCGTTGGAGGCGTTGCGCTCCATGTCGTCGGCGGGATCGACGATGATCGCGCGGCGCTCGCCCATCGTCGGTCTTGTGCTGAGCCGCTGCTGCATGGCGCGAACCTGCCCGATGGTGATGTTGCGCTTGACCTCGAAGGGCTTGCCTTCGTCGCGCTTGCGCTCCTCCTTGTCGTCCTTGGGAAGATGCGTGAGGACATGGATGTCGGGATGGTTCTCGACATCGGGCCCCGCTCCCACGAGTGTGCGGGCTGCGGCGAGGGCGAAGTGCATCTTCCCCAGCCCCGACTTACCCGCCAGCAGCCAGGCGTGGTGCATCCGCTCGCCGGCAAGCGCATCGTGCCACGCCGACCATGCCGCATCGTGGCCGATCATGAGCGTGGGTCCGCTTCGAACAGGGGTTCCAACGCGGCGAGAATGCGGCTGTGGACCTGCTCGACCGTTCCTTCGCCATCGATGACGGCAAAGCGCTCGGGTTCGCTCTGTGTGAATTGAAGGAAAGCGGCGTTGACGCTGGCGTGATAGGCGCCGTCGCGCCCGCCGATCGCATCGGAAGCCGTGCCATCGCGCGCCGCCAGCCGCGCGGCGGCGGTCGCGTCGTCCACCGCGATGACCAGCGTGAGATCGGGCAGCAGGCCGCGGCTACCACTCTTATGGAGCGAACGGACCAGTTCGTCGCCCAGCAGACCGGCGCTGCCCTGATAGGCGCGGCTGGAATCGAGGAAGCGGTCGCAGATCACCCAGCGGCCACTGGCCAGCGCCGGATCGATCAGGCGCTCGACATGATCGCTCCGCGCGGCGGCGAACAGCAGCGCCTCGGCGCGCATCCCCCAGCCCTCACCCGGGGGCTCCAGCAGCAGCTTCCGGATCGCTTCGGCTCCTGCGGTTCCACCCGGCTCGCGGGTGAGCACGACTTTCAGACCGCGCCGCTCGAACTCGGCCGCCAGCAGGCGGGACTGGGTGGACTTGCCCGTCCCCTCCCCGCCCTCCAGGGCGATGAACCTCCCTCGGGTCAAGCGAGCCATCCCAGCAAACCGTTGAACACCCGACGCAGCACATTCGCTTCGCCGATCGTCTGCTGCGCGACCAGCGGGACGGAATTCACCTGCTCGCCATCGACGCTGATCAGCAGCCGCGCGACCTGCTCGCCTTGCTCAATGGGGGCGCGCAAGGGGCCCTCGTAGCGCACGGCGAGATCGATTCTCGCCTGCCGATCGCGCGGGATCGACAGCCGCACGGGAGCCTGTGCCGCCAACGGCACCCTCCCCGCGCTGCCATCCTGAACGCGCGCCTGGGCGATCGGCTCGCCCTTCTCGAACAGCGGGATGCTGTCGAAATTGGCGAAGCCCCATTCGATTAGGTCGCGCGACGCGGAATTGCGCGCGCGGCCGCTTGGGCTTGCGGCAACCACCATCATCAGCCGCCGACCGTTGCGCTCGGCGCTGCCGAGGAAGCCGTAGCCGGCCTGATTGGTGAAACCGGTCTTGATGCCGTCCGCGCCCTCGACGCTGCCGGTGATAGGATCGTGGTTGCGCTGGGTGATACCGTTGTATTCCAGCCCTTCCGCGCCGAAGAAGTGGCGGTATTTGCTCGGATGCCGACGAACCATCGCACTCCCCAGCGTCACCAGGTCGCGGGCGGTGGTGAAGGTCTGGCCCTCGTCCATCCAGCCGTTCGGCGTGTTGAAGTGACTGTCGAGCATGCCGTATTTGGCAGCGGTCGCGTTCATGCCTGCGAGCCATTGCGCGACCGAGCCCGCAGCGCCTTCCGCGAGAACCACCGAGGCGTCGTTACCCGATACCGTCGTGATGCCGTGGAGCAATTCGTCGACCCTCACCCGCGCATCGTGAGGCAGATACATGGTCGAGCCGACCCCGCTCCAGCGTCTGAAGGTCTCGGGCCGGACGGTCATCACCTGCTCGGGAAAAAGGCTGCGGCTCTCGATCATTTCGAAGGCCACCATCGCGGTCATCACCTTGGTGATGGAGGCCGGTACGAAACGCCGGTCGCTCTCGCGCTCGAACAGCGTCTGACCGCTCGAAAGATCGACGAGCAGCGCGATCGGCGCGTCTTCAGGGCTCGGGGGGCGCGGGATATCCCCCTGCGACATCGGGCTTGCAGCGCCCAGCATTGCGGCTGCCAGGCAAAGTGCGACGGTTCGGATCAAGTGTGCTCCCGCCTCCGGGAACACCCGGTGGCCTATCTCAGCGTTACAATCTGAGCGCCGCTATAACCGGCCCCGCGCACCTTGGCGAGCGCGGCCGAGGCCTGTCCACGGGTGGCAAACGGACCGGCTCTCACGCGCCAGAGTCTCCCGAACGGCTCAAGATAGCCATCGATATTCCGGGCCACCCGCTCGGCCGCCGCCTTGGACGAATAGGCTCCGGCCTGGACCGCGAAATTGCCGCTGTCCGCCGGTCTGGGAGCTTGATCGGCGATTGTCGCAGCTACGGAGCCTGCGTTCTGCACAACGCCCGGCGCAGCATCGGGTGCCGCGATGGTGCCGACGGTTACCTCGTCCTCGATCGGGATATGGGCGGATGGTGCACCGGTATCGGGATCGACGGATCGGACCGCCGTGACTTGTCCGGGAGCGGTACCGGCCCCGCCAGCCTCGCCATCGTCATCGCGCCGGGTCAGCGACACCGAGCCGACTGCGGGAAGCTTGCGCTTGAGAACCTCGAGCAGGCCCGGCGGCGTTTCCATGCGCAGGCTCGCCGCAAGGTCGGCACGCAGTTCGGCACGGTCTTCCTCGGGCGGGTTGACGCGGCGCACGCGGACTGGAGCGCCCTCGGCAACGCCGAGCTGTGTCCGGGCATCGGGCGACAGCGCGATCAACCGCGCATTGGTCATCGGCCCCCGGCGTTCGACCCGCACCAGAATTGTCCGCCCGCTGTCGAGCGAGGTAACTTCGACATAGCTCGGCAATGGCAACGTGCGATGGGCGGCGCTGGTCCCGACCGCGCCCGGCTCGTCCAGTGTCGCGTAACCCACTTCATCATAATTCAGCACGTCGACGGGGGTGTGGGTGATGCCATCGATCGTGAACGGCTCGCCGATTACCACCGGATAATCGGCCTGCGGACCCGTCTGAGCCCCGCTCTCGATTGCTCCATCGGAGACCGCTGTCAAGCTTTCGCCGGCGTTCGCTCCCGATATGCAGGAGGCGAGCGCGAAGCCGAGCGCGACCGGTGCGAAGCGGGTCAGATTTTTAACGGGCGATCTCATCTGCTAGCAAACCCACACTCATGGCGTAGTAATTCGAGCAGTTATATTCGAGGATGACCCGATAATTTGACGTTAACAGCCAAGCCGGGCTCCCGGGGCCATCGGGCTGGAACAGCGAGACCAGCGTGGTGTCCGCCAGCGGTCGGAGCGGCCGTATGCCCAGTTCGCGCCATTCGGCGACAGTCTTGAACTGACTGTGGCGCTCGTGCACCCGCGGGCAGACTGGGGCGACGAGTTCGGTATCGACTGCGGCGGTGTCGAAGCCGCGCGGCACCGCAGCGCCGACGCCCCAGGGCTGGCCGGTCCGCCAGCCGGCGTCGCGGAAGTAATTGGCGATCGACGCCAGCGTGTCGGCGCGGTTGGTGAAGATATTGGCTCTCCCGTCGCCATCGCCATCGGTGGCGAGGCGCAGGTAGACGCTGGGGAGGAATTGCGGATTGCCGAATGCGCCAGCCCAGCTGCCCTGCAGTTCGGAACGCGAATATCCCTTGTCGGCGACCTGGAGCAGAGCGAGAAACTCGTTCTCGAAAAGATCGCGGCGGCGTCCTTCCCAGGCCAGCGTGGCCAGCGCCTGCGACAGGTCGAACCCGCCGCGGACCCTGCCATAAGCCGTTTCGTGGCCCCAGATCGCGACGAGGATCTCGCCAGGCACGCCAAACTCGCGTTCGATAGCGGCGAGCGTGCCGCGGGCGTCGGCATATTCTCGGCGCCCGGGGGCGATCCGCGCCTGATCGACATGCCGCTCGATGTAATTGGACAAGGGCGGGTACCCCGAGCTCGTCGGCGAGCCCGGCTGTGCCTGATCGAGCTCGATCACACGGCTGCTGGGTTCGAGCCCGGCGGTCATCCGCGCGATTGTGGGCTCGCTAACGCCCTGCGCCCGTGCTTTCGCCATCAGCAATTGCACATAGGAGTCGAAGGACATGTTCTGCGCATAGGCAGGCTGCACGGCGAACACTGCAGCGGCCATGGCAAGGGTCTGGTACAGGCGTTTGAATTTCATGGGCGCTCCCTCGCATATCGCCAATGAACGCGATATGTCTTGCGTCACCTATCCCTGGGGCGCGGCGCGGTTCCCGACCGGACGGCCCGAGTGCGTGGGGGCGTGACAATCGCGCCCGCGCCCAGTAACGGCGGCAGCCAGCGGACAGGTGGCAGAGTGGTCGAATGCACCGGTCTTGAAAACCGGCAAGGGTGCAAGCCCTTCGTGGGTTCGAATCCCACCCTGTCCGCCACTGCTGCTCGCCTATCCGTTCCGATGGTTACCTCTTCTTGTTGACCAGCGATTGGTCGCGGCGCTGCTGGAGCGGGTAGTCCTGCGCCTTGACGCTGGACTGGTGCTTGAGGGCACTGTGATCCTCGACGATGCCGCCATCGCGGTCGCCCAGATCCTCGTCCTTCTCGCCTTGCGGATCGTCGTCGATTTCATATTCCATCTGGCTTCTCCTCGCAGGTTCAACCCATGAGGAGGCAAACCGGCCCGGGCGCGGGCGACGAGCCGACGGATTGATGCGCCAGGCCGCAGCCAGTTGGCTCAGATATGCAGTGCGCGGTCGTAGGCGGCGAGCACGCTTTCGTGCATCATCTCGGAAAGCGTAGGATGCGGGAAGACCGTCTGCATCAGTTCGGCCTCGGTGGTCTCGAGCTGCTTGCCTACCGTATAGCCCTGAATAAGCTCGGTAACTTCGGCGCCGATCATATGCGCACCGAGCAATTCGCCGGTCTTAGCGTCGAACACCGTTTTGACGAAGCCCTCCGCCTCTCCCAGCGCGATCGCCTTGCCGTTGCCGATGAACGGGAAGCTGCCGACCCGGACCTGGTGCCCGTCCGCTTTCGCCTTGGCTTCGGTCAGACCGACGCTGGCGATCTGCGGATGGCAATAGGTGCAGCCCGGAATGTTGGCCCGGTCGAGCGGGTGCGGGTGCACTTCCTTGTTTCCGAGCTCCTGCGCGATCGCCTCGGCGGCGGTGACCCCCTCGTGGCTCGCCTTGTGCGCCAGCCAGGGCCCGGGCGTACAGTCGCCGATCGCCCACAGGCCCTTGGACTTGGTGCGGCCATAGGGATCGATCTGGATGAAGCCGCGGTCCATTTCGGCCAGCTTCTCGAGCCCCACCTCCTCGGTGTTCGCGACGATGCCGATGGCGACGATCACATGGCTGAACTCGGTCTCAGCGATCTTGCCGTCGCTGCCCTTGATCCGGGCGGCGATACCCTTGGTGCCGACCTCGAGACCCTCGACCCCGGCACCGGTCTGTATCGTAATCCCTTGTTTGGTCAGCGATTTTGCGAGGAAGGCGGAGATCTCCTCGTCCTCGACCGGAACCACGCGGTCGAGCATTTCGACCACCGTCACATCGGCACCCATGTCGTTGTAGAAGCTGGCGAACTCGATCCCGATCGCACCCGAGCCGATCACCAGCAGCTTGCTCGGCATCTCCTTGGGTGTCATCGCATGGCGATAGGTCCAGACCCGCTCGCCATCCGATTTCGCGAACGGCAGCTCGCGCGCCCGCGCACCGGTGGCGACGATGACGTGCCTGGCTTCGAGCTTCTCTTCGCCCTTTTCGCTCTTCACCGTCAGCGATGTCGGTCCGGTCAACCGGCCCTCGCCCATGTGGACCGCGATCTTGTTCTTCTTCATCAGATGCGTGATGCCCTGATTGAGCTGCTTGGCGACGCCGCGGCTGCGCTTGACCACCGCGTCCAGATCTGCCTCGATCTCCTTCGCCTTGAGCCCGTAATCGCCCGCGTTCTGCATGTAATGGAAAATCTCGGCGGAGCGCAGCAGCGCCTTGGTCGGGATGCAGCCCCAGTTGAGGCAAATCCCGCCGAGCAGCTCGCGCTCGACGATCGCGGTCTTCAGCCCGAGCTGCGCGCAGCGGATCGCGGCGACATAGCCGCCCGGTCCGCTCCCCAGAACGATTACGTCGTATTTCTCAGCCATGCGAACCTTGTGTGTTGCGGTGCCCGGCGCGCGCCAAGTCCACAGCGGGACCTGACACGGCGGCGGGTTTCAAGACGTGCGGTTTGTGCCGCTGCGCCGCGGAATTCTGCCGCTTTGCGCAAAAGGCGGTGTGGCTTTCGGATTTGCGAAAGTCACAGCGATGCGTGGCCTTTCCCGCGCCGCGAGCCGGTGACCCTGAACCGCTAAACGGGCGCTGGAGCGATGCGGAAGAAGCGTTGCGAATCATGCTCCGACTATGCCCCGGCAAACCCCCTGTAGGAAAGCGTTCAGGCATCGTTCTGGGCGCCGGCTTTTTCGCGCAGCGGTAGCGCCGCCTCGGCGGAGAGCCGCACCGGGCGCGGGCGATCCTCGTCGTCGAGCAGGACGAATTTGAAGGTTCCCTCGGCGACGCGGGTGGTCGCCTCGCCATTGCGCTCGCGAGCGATCGCCTCGGCCTCGACGGTCATCGAGGTCTTGCCGACCGCGGCGATCTCGCAATAGACCGAGAGCTCGTCGCCCACCGCCATCGCGCCGGGAAAGGCGAAATCGCTGGCCGAGACCACAACCGCCTTGCCCTGCCCCGCCCGGCTGGCGAGCGCGCCCGCACCCAGCGCCATCTGGCTCATCAGCCAGCCGCCGAACACCCCGCCATAAGGATTGGTATCGGCGGGCATCGCGGTGACGCGGATCAACGGGATGCGCTCGGTCATGACTGGCTTCCCATCAGGCGGATGTATTCCTCGCGGACCCAGCCCGAGCGGCAGGGGCCTTCGTAAACCGTGGCGCTGGGTACCGGGGAGCCGGTGCCGCAATCGAGCAGTTCCTCGATCTCTTCGCCTTCTTCTGCCGCGGCAGGCGGGGGCGGATAGACTATGCCGATCCAGCCGCCGACCTTCTGGCACATGGCAACGCCGGTTCCCGCGGCCAGTTGGTCGACTTCCGCCGCGCTTCCTGCGGGAGCGGCGCGCACGGTCAGCGTGTCCTCGCCGCGGGGATTGAAGCTGGTAACCTCGCCGTAGCTGGCGCAGGCCGCGAAGCGCCGCCCGTCGAACCCGATCTGCACCGGGCGCTCGTCGACCACGGCGGCTTCTTCGGCGGATTGCATATCGTAAGTGCGCGGCTCGCCCGGGTCGTTCTGGTAGTCGCAGGCGGCGAGCAGAAGCGCGAAGCCGCAGAGGAATGCCACCGTGCGCGAGGAACGTCTTTCGATCAAACCACCAGCCCCATCGGGTTTTCGCACAGGTTCTTGAAGGCTTCCATCAATTGCGCGCCGTCGGCGCCGTCGATGGCGCGGTGGTCGAAGCTGCCGCTGGCGGTCATCACTGTGGCGACCTGGAGAGCGCCGTCGATCACGTAGGGGCGCGGTTCGCCCGCACCCACCGCCATGATCATGCCCTGTGGCGGGTTGATCACCGCGTCGAACTGCTTGATCCCGAACATCCCCAGATTGGACAGGCTGGCGGTGCCGCCCTGATATTCATGCGGCTGCAATTTGCCCTCGCGCGCCTTCTCGGCCAGCGCTTTCATCGTGGTGCTGATCGAGGCGAGCCCGCGGGTATCGGCCTCGGTGACGATCGGGGTGATCAGCCCGCTGGGCGCCGCGACCGCCACCGAGACATCGGCGCGGGAATATTTGTGGATCGTCTCGCCCTGGAAGCTGACGTTGCATTGCGGCACCCGCATCAGCGCGCGCGCCAGCGCCTTGATCAGCAGATCGTTGACCGACAGCTTGATTCCGTCCGCCTCAAGCGTGGCGTTGAGCTGCTTGCGCAAATCGAGCAGCGCATCGAGCCGGACATCGACCGCGAGATAGTAATGCGGGACCTGCTGCTTGCTCTCGGTCAGGCGGCGCGCGATGATCTTGCGCACGCTGGAGAGCTTCTCTTCCTCGTAGGGCGCGCCGTATTCGCTCTCGGCGGGGGTCTTCGACGGCTTGCGCGGCGCGGCCATCTCGGCGGTGGAATCGTTTCGCGATTTCGCCGGTGCCGCGCTGCCCGCTTCGGCGGCTTCGACATCGGCTTTGACGATCCGGCCGTTGGGGCCGCTGCCGGTCAGACTTGCGAGATCGATACCCTGCTGCTCGGCGATGCGTTTGGCGAGCGGGCTGGCGATGATGCGATCGCCCTCGGGTGCGGGTGCGGGGGCGGGTTTGGGAGCGGATTGGGATGCGGGCTTGGGCTCCTGCTTGGCATCAGGCTCCTTACCCGCATCTTTGGCACCATCATCCGTACCGGCCGAGCTTGTCGCAGCGGGTGCGGCTTCGTCGCTCTCATCGGAAGAGTCCGCACCGGCCTTCGCCACCGCATCCACATCCTCACCCTCTTCGCCGAGCATTGCGATCACGGTGCCGACCTTGACCCCTTCGGTGCCTTCCTCGACCGCGATCGAGGCCAGCGTACCTTCGTCCACTGCCTCGAATTCCATCGTCGCCTTGTCGGTCTCGATTTCGGCCATGATGTCGCCCGAACTGATCGTATCACCGGGCTTCACCAGCCATTTGGCGAGTGTGCCTTCCTCCATGGTCGGGGACAGGGCGGGCATCTTGATGGCGATCGGCATGGGGTGGAGCGCGTCCTCGCTGCGTCGGAATTGCGTGCCGCACCTCTGGCCAATTTGCCCGCTTCCCGCAAGGTTCTTGCGCAGACCGTCGATAGGCTGGATACCCCCGCGTCAAAGCGGATTGGACAAGCGGAGAGAGCGGATGCGCAAATATCTGGTCGTCATGGACGAGACCGAAGAGGCCAAGAGCGCGCTGCGCTTCGCCAGCCACCGCGCCGCGCAGACCGGCGGATCGGTGCATATCCTGGCGCTGGTGCCGCGGCAGAATTTCAACGCCTTCGGCGGGGTTCAGGCGACGATCGAGCAGGAAGCGCGCGAGCGCGCCGAGGTCATGGCGAATTCCGCGGCGGGCAATATCTTCGCCGAGAGCGGCAAGATGCCGCAGATCGCGGTGCGGCTGGGCGATCCGGAGGCGATCGTGCGCGCCTATCTGACCGAGCGCGAGGATATCGCCGCGCTGGTGCTGGGCGCCAGCGCCGAGGGCGGACCGGGCCCGCTGGTGAGCCATTTCTCCGCGCATGCCGGATCGCTGCCCTGCCCTCTCTACATCATCCCCGGAGCGCTCGACCGCGAGGCGCTGGACCGGCTGGCCTGATCGCGCCCTGTGCCCGAGCGCGGCGGCTCAGGTGAGTGTGCCGCGGGTCGGGTAGTCCTGCTTGGCAATGAAATCCACGCTCTCGAGCAGCTGGTCGAGATCGGGCCGGGTGAACGGCGCGCTCTGGACGACTTCGAAATACACCGAGCGATCGGGCTTGAGCAGGAACAGCGCCGGTTCGGAGAAGACCTCCGGTTCCTCGCTGTCGGGGCGCGCCTGCGACAGGAACAGTCCCCATTGCCGCGCCTGATCCTCGCTCAGCGAATGCGCCAGCGGGAGGTCGCGCGTGTCCCACTCCTTATGCGCACTCGCGGCGCGCTCGGGCGAATCCATCGACACGGCAAATACGTTGATCCCGCGGCGGGTGAACTCCTCCAGCCGTCCGCCGAGCTGCGTCAGATAGCGCTTGCAGATCGGGCAATGACTGCCGCGATAGAACACCAGCATTGTGAAGGCGTCGGGGCGCTGGTCGGACAGCACGAAACGCGCATCAATGGTCAGCGGCAGATCGAGATCGGGCGCGGTGGTGGCGGGGGTGAGCATCAAGCAGTCTCCTCTCGCCATCCAATGAGCGCGGAGCGCGGCTGTTCCGGATGCCCGCTGCCAGCGCGGCTACTTCTTCTTGCGCCCTTGGTGCCGGATGTTGGCGGGCCTGCCGCGCTGCCCCTGCGGGTGCTTGGCGGGCGTGGATTTGCCCTGCCCGGCTTCGCGCTGCCCGGACTTGCCATGACCACTCTTGCCCTTGGTCGAAGCGCCCTTGCCGCCGCGTCCGCCCGACTTCCCGGTGCCCGACTTGCTGCGACCGCCGTCGCGACCATCGCCGCGCCTGCCGCGCGGCTCGATGCCTTGTCCTTCGCTGTCGGGCACTTCGAACTTCAGCGCGCCGGTCAGCGCATTGGCTTCGGCAAGCTTGAGCTTGAGCCTGTCGCCCACCGAATAGCTGGTGCCGCTGCCTTCGCCGACCAAGGTCTGCGAGGCCTCGTCATAGCGGAAATATTCGCGCCCCAGCGTGGAGACCGGGACCAGCCCGTCGCCGCCGAGCTTTTCGATGGTGGCGAAGAAGCCGAAGCCCTGCACCCCGGTGATGCGGGTGTCGAAGGTCTCGCCCACCCGGCCCGAGAGCCAGGCGGCGACATAGCGGTCGATCGTGTCGCGCTCGGCCTCCATCGCGCGGCGTTCGGTCTGGCTGATCGCGTCGCTGATCGCCTGCAGCGAATCGCGGTCGCGGTCGGCGAGGCCGGTCCCGGCGGGCAGCCCGCCATCCGGCCTGGGCTGTTCGAGCTTGTAGGCGTCGACCAGCGCACGATGGACCAGCAGATCGGCATAGCGGCGGATCGGCGAGGTGAAATGCGCATAGGAGCCCAGCGAAAGCCCGAAGTGCCCGGCGTTGGCGGGGCCGTAATAGGCCTGCGTCTGGCTGCGCAGCACCGCTTCCATCACCAGCGCCTTCTCGGCCTCGTCGGTGACATCCTTGAGCAGGCGGTTGAAGAGGCCGGGCGTGATCACCTGTCCGAGCGCAATCTTGCGGCCCTGCGTCGCCATATATTCGCGCAGCGAGATCAGCTTTTCGCGGCTCGGCGGTTCGTGGATGCGATAGACCACCGGCGCGGTCTTGGCCTCGAGCGCCTTGGCCGCGGCGACATTGGCGGCGATCATGAAATCCTCGACCACTCGGTGCGCCTCGAGCCGCTCGCGCACCGCGATCTCCTCGATCTGGCCCTTGTCGTTCAACCGCACCTGCCGCTCGGGCAGGTCGAGCTCGAGCGGATCGCGCGCGGTGCGCGCCTCGTGGAGCAGCTTCCACGCCCCCCACAGATGCGTCAGGAATTCGGGCGCGTCCCCGCTGTCGATCGCGGCCTGCGCGTCTTCATAGGCGATGTTGCGCGCCAGCCGGACGATCGCACGGGTAAAGCGCCATTCGGTAATCTGTCCCTTGGAAGAAATCCGCAGATGGCAGGCCATGGCCGCGCGATCGACATCCTGCTTGAGCGAGCAGACATCGGCGCTGAGCACTTCGGGCAGCATCGGCACGACCTGATCGGGGAAATAGACCGAATTGCCGCGCTTGCGCGCTTCCTTATCGAGCGCGCCGCCGGGGCGGACGTAGAAGGACACGTCGGCAATTGCGACGATCGCGCGATAACCGCCCTCGCCGTCCGGCTCGGCCCAGATCGCGTCGTCGTGATCGCGCGCATCCGCGGGATCGATCGCGACGATCGGGACCCCGCGCAGATCCTCGCGCTTGTCCTCGGAGAGCGGCAGCTTGGCGGCCTGCTTCGCCTCTTCGACCACCTCGCCGGGAAAGACATGCGGGATGCCGTGCTTGGCGATGGCGATCATGCTGAAGCTCTTGGGCGCCAGCGGATCGCCGACCACCTCGACCACCTTGACCCCGGCGCGCGGCGAATTGCCGGTGCGCTCGACGATCACCAGCTCGCCGTCCTCGGCCCCGCCGAGATCGGAAATGGGCGAGGAATTGCGGATCTTCTTGTCGACCGGGGCGAGCCAGGCCTTGCCGGCCTGATCGATCTCGACGACTCCCATCAAGCCTTCGCTGCGCGCGGGCAGCTTCTTCATCGGGTGCGCGCGCCAGCCGTGCTCGGTCTGCTCGGTGCGCGCCAGGATGCGATCGCCGCGTTTCAGCGCCGCGTGCTTCTTGCTTTCCTTGACCAGCAGCCGCTGCGGCTTGGATTCGGCATCGTTATCGGCATCGCCGTCCTTGCTCTCGGGCTCGGCGTAGAGTTCGCCATCCTCGATCGAGACGATCTTGAGCACGGTGACCTTGGGGAGATCGCCCGCGCGATGATAGGCGGTGCGCTTGCCGTTGATTAGCCTGTCTTCGGCCATCTGCTTGAGGCGCTTCTTGAGCGCGATCTTCTCTTGGCCCTTCAGTCCGAATGCCTTGGCGATCTCGCGCTTGCCCGCGGCGCCATCGTAGCTCTGGATGAACTCGATGATCTCGGTCTGTGAGGGCATGCCGGCGGTGCGGCGATTGGTATCGTTTTTCTTATTCATGCCCCGCCATATGGGGTCGTGCCTAGTCGCTGTCATCCTCTTCGGCAGCTAACGGCGCGAAATGCCCCGCCGGGACTGCGCTTGCCACCGGGCTGCAGGCGCCTTGCGCGGAACAGGCATTGACCCCGAAGAACCAGTCGTCGCCGCGCACTGCAGTCAGATCGACGCGGAGGTCTTCGGCACCGGGCACGACCACCAGCGGCTCGGCTTCCCAAGTGGGCTGGTCGGTGCGGCGGCGATAGACTTCGTAGCTGGCCGCGCCGGGAACCGGCTGCCATTCGATCAGCGTCGAGGTGCGAACCGCAGCCTGCGCGGTGGGGGCCGGCGGCATCGGCACGGAGGCCAGCGTTTCGAGCGCGCGGACGTTGAGCTGCGTCACCTTGGCGAGATAACCGAAATCCATCTCGTCCACCGTATCGCCGTAGACGGTACCGCCTTCGGTGCGCAGGTCCTGGTGCTGGTGGTCGTAATCCTCCACCGCGACGCTGAAACGCACCGCGGGATA
Organism: Qipengyuania benthica; assembly: GCF_030717865.1. Lineage (NCBI taxonomy): Bacteria > Pseudomonadati > Pseudomonadota > Alphaproteobacteria > Sphingomonadales > Erythrobacteraceae > Qipengyuania > Qipengyuania benthica. The sequence goes on from NZ_JAVAIL010000002.1 coordinate 205,525, forward strand.
TCCGGCTTCGAGGAAGGGGATCTGGTCCCCGCCCCGGCCCATGCGATCGACCCGCCAGATCTGGCGGACATCGAGCCCCGACTCGTTCTGCGCCGCGAGATCGTCGATCCAGCGCGAGAGATTGCGGCTGGGAGAATCGTTCTCGCCGCCTTCGCGGCGTTGCGAGGCGCGCAAGGCATCGGTGAGATCGGCGCGCGGTCCTTCAGAGAAGACCCGCACGTTGTCGGGATCGCAATAGCCGTCGCTGCCGCAGCTGTTGCCGACGACGTCGTTGTTGAGCACCGCCTTGACCGTATAACCCTGCTTGCCGAGCCAGTCGGCCAGCAGCCTGCCGCCGTAGAGCCCCTGCTCCTCGCCCGAGAGCAGCGCATAGACGATCGTGGTCGGATGGCTCTCTTTCGACAGCACCCGCGCAGCCTCGATCACCAGCGCGGTGCCCGAGGCGTCGTCATTGGCGCCGGGCGCGTCGCTGGTGAAATCGGAGACATCCGACACGCGGCTGTCGATATGCGCCTGGACGACCACGACCTCGTCGGGGCGCTCGCTGCCGCGCTGGATGGCGACGGCATTGCGCAGCCGCGTGGGCGTCGGCACACGGCTGCCCTCGATCATCCGCTCGGGCAGCACCACTTCGAGGCAATTGCCGCAATCGGCCGATACGCGCCCGAATTCAGCGGCGCCCCAATCCACCGCAGCACCGATGCCGCGCTGCGGATCGGTCTGGCTGGACAGGGTATGGCGGGTGCCGAAAGAGACGAGCTTCTCCACATCGGCCCGCAGGCGATCGGCGGAGACTTGCTCCGCCGGCTCGGATTGGGCGGCAAGCGGTGTGGCGAGGGCGACGGCGGCCAGAGGCAGGAGGATCTTTTTCATCCGCACACGCTCGCCGGTTTCGCTCGCAGATACAAGTGTTTCGTCCGCTTCTCGGCGTCGTGCGTCTCGGACGCCCGATCGTCGCCCCGGACCTGATCCGGGGCGACGGATAGGCTCAATAGGCGCGCGCCAGCAGCACCCGCTCGACTGCGGGCTCGCCGGTAAAGATGCAGGCGCCATCGGCGGGCGCCGCATCGACGGGCACGTTGCGGACGGTCAGCTTGAGCGCCTTCAAGCGCTCGACCACCGCATCGAGCGCCGCCCCGGTGGGCTTGCTCCATTGCACCTCGAGCCAGCCGGGATAACGCTGGTCCTCGGCGAAATGCGCCTCGACCGCCGCCATCTCGGTGACGTCGCGAATGATGTTGGCCTCGCGCCGCTTTTGTGCTTGGGCGAGCAGCCCGCTGTGGATTTCGTCCAGCATCGCGGGGAGCGCCTCGCCGAGGCCTTCACGCGACGGGTTTTGGAAAGCGGGCTTGCCGGTGCTCGCATCCCACAAACCGTCGCGGCGCAGCAGCGAGACCACGCCCTGCTCCATGTCGCGCCCGCCGACTTCGACGATCACCGGCGCGCCCTTGCGCACCCAGTCCCAGCGCTTGGCCGCGGCCTTGCCCGGCTTGGTGTCGAGCAGCACGCGCAGCTTCTCGCCGAACGCGCTCCGGCCGACAAGCATGCCGCGCAATTCCTCGCAATAGGCGAGCAGCGCCTCGTCCTCGGGCTTGTCGCGCAGCATCGGCAGGATCACCACCTGCCACGGCGCGATCTGCGGCGGGACCCGCAGCCCGTCGTCGTCGCCATGGGTCATGATCACCGCGCCGACCATGCGGGTGGACACGCCCCAGCTGGTGGTGTGGCAATAGGTCTGGCCGCCCTCCTTGTCCTGGAACTGGATGCCGCTGGAGCGCGAGAAATTCTCGCCGAGATAATGGCTGGTCCCGGCCTGGAGCGCCTTGCCGTCCTGCATCATCGCCTCGATCGACCAGGTCTCGACCGCGCCCGGGAAGCGCTCGTTCTCGGGCTTCTCACCCGCGATCACCGGTAGCGAAAGATCCTCCTCGGCGAAGGCGCGATAGACCTCGAGCATCCGCAGCGTGTGCTCCTTCGCCTCGGCGGCGTCGGCATGCGCGGTGTGGCCTTCCTGCCAGAGGAACTCGCTGGTGCGCAGGAACATCCGGGTGCGCATTTCCCAGCGCACGACATTGGCCCATTGGTTGAGCTTCAAGGGCAGGTCGCGCCAGCTGCGGATCCAGCGCGCCATGGCATCGCCGAAGATCGTTTCCGAGGTCGGGCGGACCACCAGCGGCTCTTCCAGCTTGGCCTCGGGATCGGGGACCAGCCCGCCGTCCTTGCCGGCGATCAGCCGGTGATGCGTGACCACCGCCATTTCTTTCGCGAAGCCTTCGACATGCTCGGCCTCGCGCTCGAAATTGGCGAGCGGGATGAACAGCGGGAAATAGACGTTTTCGTGACCGGTCGCCTTGATCCGGTCGTCGAGCAGGCGCTGCATCCGCTCCCAGATGCCGAACCCCCAGGGCTTGATCACCATGCAGCCGCGCACCCCCGATTCCTCGGCCATGTCGGCGGCGGCGATGACTTCCTGATACCAGGCGGCGAAATCCTCGGCGCGGCGGGCGGTCAGGGCGTGGCGAATCTCGGCCATCAAGCAATCTCGTTCATTGAAGGGTTGTCGCCGCAGCCCCTAGCCGCAGCCGTCGAGGCTAGTCGAGCCGGGTTTTGCGCAGGATGCGGAGAAAGGCGCGGTCAGCCGTCGAGCTCGTCGAGCTTCTTCTGCATTGCCGCCATCTGCTCGCGCATCTGCGCCAGCTCGTCTCTGGAGACAGGCTCGGCGGCAGGCTTGGCGGCGGGGGGCTGGCGTGAGGACGGCTTGTTGCCAGGCATGAAAACCTCGGCCGCGTTCTGCATCAGCTTCAGATTGGTCTCCACCATGCGGGCCATCGGGTTGGCCTCGACGCCTTTCTGAAACGCCTCCTGCAATTGCTCGCGATTCTTGCGGAAGCTGGCCATGCTGGCTTCGAGATAGCTGGGCATCATGCCTTGCATGGAATTGCCATACATCGAGATCAGATCGCGCAGGAAGCTGACCGGGAGCATCTGTTCGCCGGTGCTTTCCTGCTCGACGATGATCTGGGTCAGGATGGTGTGGGTGATGTCGTCGCCGCTCTTGGCATCGATCACCGAGAAATCGACATTCTCGCGAGTCATCTTCGCCAGATCGTCGAGCGTGATGTAACTCGAGGTGTCGGTGTTGTAGAGCCGCCTGTTGGCGTATTTCTTGATGACGATGGGCTCGCCCTCGCGCGCGCGCTTGGCCATTTGGATCGATCCTCTCTCTGCCCCATTTTCCGGGTCCATGCTGCATTAGCACCTGCACAATGTGCAGCGCAACAAGGGGCGAAACCAGCGCCCGGTCAGCGGAAGCGTCTGCCCAGCACCGTCAGCAATTCATATTGCGAAAGAGCGGTTTGCCGCGCAGCATCGGGGAGATGATAGGGCAGCGAAACCCAGTCGCCTTCGCGCAAGTCGGGAGCTTGAGCGAGATCGATCACGATCATGTCCATAGACACCCTGCCCAGGATCGAGAGCCGTCGTTCACCGCTTGCGAAGTGCGCCCCCGCCCAGCTGCGCAGGATGCCGTCCGCATAGCCGAGCGAGACCACCCCCACACGCATCGGTCCAGGCGCGGTGAAGGTCGCGTTATATCCCACCGTAGCCCCTGCAGGAACATTGCGGACCTGCAGCAAGGCGGCTTCGGGCCATCCGACCTGCCGGATGCGGTCGTTGAATTCGGGACGCGGGACGCCGCCGTATAGCGCTAGACCGGGGCGGGTGAGGTCGCAATGGTAGTCCGGGCCAAGCGCGATCCCGGCGCTGTTGGCGAGGCTCGTCTGGCGATGGGCTACCTGCGGAACGACGGCGCGGAAAGTCTCGAGCTGTCGCGTGTTCATCGCGCTGTCCTCGTCGGCGCAGGCGAGATGCGACATCAGAACTTCGACCTCGAGCCGCTGGATCAGTGGATCGGCGACCTCGGCAGGGCCGATCCCAAGCCGGTTGATCCCGCTGTCGATCATCAGGTCGCAGCGCCCTCCCCCCGTTTCGGTCCACACTTGGGCCTGCTGGAGACTGTCGATCACCGGCCGCACCCCGGTGGCGCGGGCATAGGCCGCCTGGGCAGGGTTCAGCACACCGTGCAGCACCGAGAGCTGCGCGGCCGGGACATGCGCCAGCACCGCCTCGACCTCGGACCAGTGCGCGACGAAGAAGTTCCGGCATCCCGCATCGAGCAGCACCGGCAGACAGCGCGCGACCCCCAGCCCGTAGCAATCGGCCTTTACTGCCGCTCCGGTGAGCGCCGTTCCCGACATCGCGTCGAGCGTGCGCCAATTGGTGGCCAGCGCGGCCTCGTCGAGTACGAGCCGCAGGGTGGCCGGAGGCGCTTCAGCCATCGCTGGCGATCTCGTCGGAGAAATCGCGCGGCGGGCCGCCGGGCAGTCCCCACCACACTACCGCGAGCCCCAGCGCGACCACCACCCAAGTGTACCACAGCCCCGCATAGACATCGCCCGAGCGCGCGACAATGATCCCCGAGATCAGCGGCAGGAAACCCCCGAGATAGCCGGCGGCGATGTGATAGGGGATCGACATCGAGCTGTAGCGGATCCGCGGCGGGAACAGTTCGGCGAGCAGCGCCGCGACCGAGCCGTAGGTCAGCGCCGAGAGCAGCCCCAGCACCAGCAGCAGCGCGACGATGCCGAGGATGTTTGCCGGCGGCGGTGCCTTGCGCTCGAAGTCGAAGCCCTGGGCGGTCAGCGCGGCCAGGAGCCCGTCGCGCCGCGCCATGCCGTCGGCGAACCACACCTCCTGCAGCGAGATTGTCTCGTCGCCGACCGTCAGCGACAAGATCCGCGCGGGTTCGACGCTGTAGGGAACGCCGCTGGCGGTCAGCGTCTCGAGCAGCTTGCCGCAGCGGGTCTGTTCGCGGTCGAACAGTTCGGTGAAGGGATCGGTAGAGCACTCGCTCCCCGCGACCACCACCGGGTTGTCGCGGGCGGCCTCGGCGAGCCCCGGATTGGCGAGGCTGCCCATCCCCCAGAAGATCGGGAACAGCAGTACGAGGCTCAGCAAGGCGCCGATGACAATCGGGCGGCGGCGACCGATCCGGTCCGACCAGCGCCCGATGATCACATAGAAGCTCATCGATATCAGGCCGGCGACCAGCAGCATCCATTCGACCGCGCTCTCTTCGAGCCGCATCGGTCCGCGCAGGAAGGACAGCCCCGAGAAAAAGGCGGTGTACCAGATGGTAGTGAGAATCCCCGTCACCGCGAAGGCGATCACCAGCCGGCGCTTGTTGCGCGGATAGGTGAAGCTCTCGACGAAGGGATTGCCCGCGGTCTCGCCCGCCGCCTTCATCGCCTGGAACACCGGGCTTTCGGACAGCTTGAGCCGCATCCACAGCGAGATTGCGAGCAGGATCAGCGACAGCAGGAAGGGCACCCGCCAGCCCCAGGCGGCGAATTCCGCCTCGTTGAATACCGCACGGCAAGCGATCACCACCGCGATCGAGAGCACGAAGCCGCCGACCACGCTGGCCTGGATGAAGCCGGTGTAGAAACCCCGCTTTTCGGGCGGCGCATGCTCGGCGACATAGATCGCCGCGCCGCCATATTCGCCGCCCAGCGCCAGCCCCTGAAGAATACGCAGGCCGATGACGATGATCGGAGCGGCGATCCCGATGCTCGCGGCGGTGGGGATCATCCCGACCCCCGCGGTCGCCACGCCCATCAGCGTGACGGTCACCAGAAAGGTGTATTTGCGCCCCAGCCGGTCGCCCAGGAAGCCGAACAGGATCGCGCCGAGCGGGCGAAATCCGAACCCAACCGCAAAGCCGGCCCAGACTAGCAGGATCTGCAGCGTCTCATTGTCGCTGGGGAAGAAGGCCGCGCCGATCAGTCCGGCCAGCGTGCCGTAGATGAAGAAGTCGTACCATTCGAAGATCGTCCCTGCCGAGCTGGCGGCGATCACCAGGCGAATTTCCTTCTCGCTGGGCTCGCGCGACGCTTGTGCCACAGCGGTCTCGTTCGCGCTCGTGCTGGTGGTCATGGTGGCGTCCCCTCCCCTTCTGCCGCGCTGTTGCCGCGTGCTTGGCGCGGGGTCTAGCGCGCAGCCGGAAGGTTGGAAAGCGCGGCCAGCGCGGCTCTCCACGGCAACCGGATCGCCTCGTGGCGCCCGGCGTGCGGCAGCGCAGGATCGAGCGCCTCGAGCCCGGGCCAGGCCGGGCGATCGCCACAGCCGGCCAGCCAGCCGTCCACTCCGGCGAGGCTGCGCTTCAGCGACGCGGCATCGCGGCCATGCGCCTGGCGCACGAAGATCGCCGCCGCCGCCTGCCCCACCGCGCAGGCGCTGACCCGCATTCCGATCTCGGCGATGGCGCCGTCCTCATCGGCGGTGCAGCCCAGCGCAAGCGTGCTGCCGCAGCTGCGCGAACGCGCTTCGCCGTGCAGCGTCAAGCGGTCGGTCAGCGGGTAATCGGCCAGATCTACCGCGAGGCCGAGCAGCGCGGGCGAATAGAGCACGGCGGTGCTGCTGGTCCTCATTCCGCGCCGCCGGCCGCTTCTGCCGCCTCGCGTTCGTCGCGCAATTGCGCCCGGCGCTCGGCGACCATTTCAACCATGCTGCGCGAGCTGGCATCGACGAAATCATACGAGCGGGCGCCGGAAATCCAGTCGGGCCGACCCTTGAAGCCCCAGACGCTGTCGTAGCCGAGCACCAGCAGCGAAAAGGCGATCACCACGATCACCGCCCCCTTGAGCGCGCCGAAGCCGAAGCCGAGCACGCGATCGATCGGCCCCAGCACCGCGCCGCGCGAGACCCCGCTGACATTGCTGGCGATCACTTTCATCGCGGCATAGGGAATGAGCAACAGCAGGGCGAAGGCGAGCACCGCCGTGCTGATGTCGGGCCCGGCGTAATCGGCAAGCGCCGCGGTCAACGGCTTGTGCAGGAAGCGGATGGCCAGAACCGCGAGTGTCCAGGCGACGAGCGAGAACACCTCCTGCACGAAACCGCGCATAAACCCGCCGGCGGCGGCCAGGCCGACGATTCCCAGAACTATCCAATCGAAACCCGTCATTCACACTTCCAACCCGCCAGAACTAGCTACCTCCCATGACGCGATCGACGAGAATGGGCAACTGGCCGACCTCGCGATATTCCAGCTTGGCGGCAGCATGATCGACGTCGCGCGGCCCGAATCCGCGCTCGAAACCCAGCTTCGCCGCCTCGCGCAGCCGCAGCGGCGCATGCGCGACCGGGCGGATCTCGCCCGCGAGCGAAACCTCGCCCAGCCAGACGCTGCGTGCGGGCAGCGGCTTGTCGGCGAGCGCGCTGACCAGCGCCGCGGCGACCGCCAGATCGGCGGCGGGATCGGACAGGCGATATCCTCCGGCGACGTTGAGATAAACTTCCGCCGAGCTGAAATTGAGCCCGCAGCGCGCCTCGAGTACCGCGAGCAGCATCGCCATCCGGCCATTGTCCCAACCCACCACCGCGCGGCGCGGGGTGGCACCCGATTGCAGCCGGACGATCAGCGCCTGGATCTCGACCAATACCGGGCGGGTGCCCTCCATCGCCGGGAACACCGCGCTCCCGGCAAGCTGTTCCTGACGCCCGGAAAGAAACAGCAACGAAGGATTGGCGACCTCTTCCAGCCCCTCGCCCGCCATCGAGAACACCCCGATCTCGTCGACCGCGCCGAAGCGGTTCTTGAGCGCGCGCAGGATGCGGTACTGATGGCTGCGCTCGCCCTCGAAACTCATCACCACATCGACCATGTGTTCGAGCACCCGCGGCCCGGCGATCGAACCATCCTTGGTGACATGACCGACCAGCACCAGCGCGACCCCGTTTTCCTTGGCGTAGCGGATGAGCTCGAACGCGCAGCCGCGCACCTGGCTGACCGTTCCCGGAGCGCCCTCGATGGTGTCGGAGTGCATCGTCTGGATCGAATCGATCACCAGCATTGCGGGCGGATCGCCCTGCCCAAGAGTGGTCAGGATATCGCGCACGCTGGTGGCGGCGGCGAGGCGCACGGGGGCATCGGCCAGCCCAAGCCTTCCGGCGCGCATCCGTACCTGCCCGGTGGCTTCCTCGCCGCTGACATAGACGCATGCCTTGCCCGTGCGCGCGATCGCCGCCGCCGCCTGGAGCAGCAGCGTCGATTTGCCGATCCCCGGATCGCCGCCCATCAATATCGCCGAGCCGGGCACCAGCCCGCCGCCCAGCGCGCGATCGAATTCGGCGAGCCCGGTGGTCTGGCGCACCGGCAGCGCGCCGGGCTTGTCGAGCGAGACGAATTCGATTCCCCGCCCGCCGCTCGACAGATCGTGTTTCTGCGCGAACACGGTCGCGGGTGCGTCCTCCACCAGCGTGTTCCATTCCGCGCAATCGGGGCATTGCCCCTGCCAGCGGTGTGAGAGGCTGCCACAGGCCTGGCAGACATAGCGGCGTTTGGGTTTGGCCATGACGGCGCGATAACCGGAACGTTTCAGGAACGCAATTGCCTTCGCGGCGCGGCTGCGCCACTGTCGCCGCGATGCGGCAAAAAGAACTCAGGATTGCGCTGGTCTGCTATGGCGGGGTCAGCCTGGCGGTCTACATGCACGGGGTCACCAAGGAAGTGTGGCATCTTGCGCGCGCCAGTCGGGCCTATCACGACGGCGACGAGAAGCCCGGCGGAGTGGCGGGGGTCTATCGCGATTTGATCGACCACATCGAACGCGAGCGGCAGTTGCGGCTGCGCGTGCTGCCCGACATCCTCACCGGGGCGAGCGCGGGCGGGATCAACGCGGTGTTCCTCGCGCAAGCCGTCCATTCGGGTTATTCGCTCGACCCCCTGACCGATCTCTGGCTCGACATGGCCGATGTCGACGAATTGGTCGATCCCGACGCCCGCCCGATGTGGCGCTTCGCCAAATTCTGGTCTGAGCCGCTGGTGCGTTGGGTGCTCACCCGGCCCGGCAATCTGGTCAGCGAGAGCGTGGCGCCCGAAACCCGGGACGAGGTGCGGCGCAAGGTTTCGCGCTTCATCCGCGGGCGCTGGTTCGAACCGCCGTTCAGCGGTGCGGGCTTTTCCGCTTTGCTCGAACGCGCTTTCGCGGCGATGGAACGGACCGCCCCCGAAGCGCCGCTGCTGCCGCCGCGGCACCCGCTCGACCTGTTCGTCACGGCAACCGATTTCCACGGCCATCTGTCGCTGCTGCGGCTCAACAGTCCGCCGGTGGTGGAGGAAAGCGAGCATCGGATGCCGATCGATTTTCGCAGCCGGACGCCCGCTGCGGGCGGGCGGGACTTCGCCGATCCAGTCGAGCTCGTGTTCGCCGCGCGGGCGACCGCGAGCTTCCCTGGCGCTTTCCCCCCGCTGCAGGTGGCTGAGATCGATGCGCTGGCGGAAAGGACCGGGCGCAACTGGCCCGGCCGGCGCCATTTTTTCGAACGAATCATGCCGGTCCACCTGCGCGAGAACACGCTCGATGAGGTCGCGCTCATCGACGGCTCGGTGCTGGTCAACAAGCCCTTCGAAGGCGCGATCGCGGCGCTGAGGGGGCGCCCGGCACAGCGCGAGGTCGACCGCCGCTTCGTCTATGTCGATCCCCGCCCCGACCGCTCGAGCGCGCTGCGCGAGCTGGAGAAGAAACCGGTCGGCTTCTTCTCGGCCATTTTCGGCTCGCTCTCCACGATCCCGCGCGAACAGCCGATCCGCGACAATCTCGAAGCGCTCGAGGAGCAGAGCCGCGAGGCGCTGCGGCTGCGGCGGATCGTGGCGCGCTTGCGCCCCGATGTCGAAGGCGCGGTCGAGCAATTGTTCGGGCGGACGCTATTTCTCGACAAGCCGACCGCGCGCCGGTTGAGCAATTGGCGCCAGCGCGCGCAGACTGCGGCGGCCGAGCAGGCGGGCTACGCCTTCCAGTCTTACGCCCAAGCCAAGGTTTCGGGGATCGTCGCGCGGCTCGCCAAGCTGACGCTGCAGGCCGCGCCGCAATTGGGCCTGCCCGATGCACAAGCCATCGAAGCGGTGTTTCGCGAGGAACTGGCGCGCCGCGGGCTCGAGAGCCTCTCGGCGCCGGGGGGCGGCGCGCACGAGGGGGCGATCGCGTTCTTTCGTTCGCATGATCTGGGCTTCCGCATCCGCCGGCTACGGCTGCTGGCGCGGCGGCTGGCGCGCGACTGGGAAGCCGATCCCGATATTCCTGATGCGGCGCTGGAGACCGCCCGCGACTCGCTATACGCGATTCTCGCGCTCTATTTCGATCGCGAAGGGCTGACGGCGCTGGGGCCGGACTTCGAGAAGCTGGCGGAGAACGTGCTGCTGGATCCGGGCGCGGTACTCGACCATCTGGAGAATCGCCGCCTGCTCCCGCAGGTCGACGATCAGGCAGAACTGCTGCTCGCCGAGGCGCTGACGCTGATGCCCAAGGACCTGAAGCGGCGGATGCTGCTGACCTATCTGGGTTTCCCCTATTACGATGTCGCCACCCTGGCGCTGCTGCGCGACGAGGGGCTGACCGAATTCGATCCCGCCAAGGTCGACAGGATTTCGCCCGAGGATGCCCGCAGCATCCGCGAAGGCGGTACCAGGGCGACCCTGCGCGGCACCGAATTCTACAATTTCGGCGCCTTCTTCAGCCGCGCCTATCGCGAGAACGATTATCTTTGGGGTCGGCTCCATGGGGCCGAGCGGATGGTAGACCTGCTCGGCTCGACGCTCGAAGACAGTCTCGCCGAGGAGGACAACCGCAGCTTCAAGCGCGCCGCCTTCCTCGCCATCCTCGACGAGGAAGAGGCGGCGGACCGCTGTTCGTCCGGACTGATCCGCTCGCTCCGCGCCGAGGTCGAGGAGCGCCTGCCAGAATAGCGGCGGTCAGAATAGCGGCGGCCAGAATAGCGGCGGCCAGAATAGCCGCGGCTAGGCGCCCAAGACGGTCTTGAGCTTTTCGAAGAAGCCGCGGCTTTCGGGGCATTCGTCGCCGGTTTCGGTCTCGCGGAACTGCTCGAGCAACGAGCGTTGCTCCTTGGTGAGCTTGGTCGGCGTCTCGACCGCGATTTCCACCACCAGATCGCCGCGACCGCGCCCCTGCAGCACCGGCATGCCGGCGCCGCGCTGGCGCAATTGCTTGCCCGACTGAATTCCCGCCGGAATGGACAGGGTGACCGTTTCGCCGGCGAGGTCGGGAATGTCGATTTCGCCGCCGAGCGCAGCCTGGGTGAAACTGATCGGCACGCGCGTTGCGAGCGTGGTGCCCTCGCGCTGGAAGATCGCATGCGGGGCGATATGGACGAAGATGTAGAGATCGCCCGGAGGCGCGCCCTGCGGCCCCGCTTCGCCCTTGCCCGAGAGCCGGATACGCGTGCCGGTATCGACGCCGGGCGGAATTTCGACATCGAGCGTCTGCGGCGTATCGATCCGCCCTTCGCCGCGACAGCTGCGGCACGGATCGGTGATCACTTCGCCGCGACCGTGGCAATTGGGGCATGGCCGCTCGACCACGAAGAAGCCCTGTTTGGCGCGGACCTTGCCATGGCCCTGGCAAAGATTGCAGGCGCGCGCCCGGGTTCCGGGCCGGGCGCCGGTCCCGTGGCAATCCTCGCAATGTTTCGAAACCTCGATCTCGACTTGCGTCTCCTTGCCGTGAAAGGCTTCTTCGAGCGTGACCTGCATGTCGTAGCGCAAATCGGCGCCGCGCCGCGGCCCGCGCTGGGCCCCGCCGCCGAAGGCTTGGCCGAAGATGGTCTCGAAGATATCGCCGATATCGCCGAAGCCCTGCTGTCCGGCGCCGCCGCCCATGCCCTGCTGGAAGGCTTCCATGCCGTAGCGATCATAGGCCGCGCGTTTTTGCGGATCTTTCAGGCAATCATAGGCGACGCTGATCGCCTTGAACTTGGCTTCGCTTTCGGAGCAGCCCGGATTGCGATCCGGGTGGTGCTTCATCGCGAGCTTGCGATAGGCGGATTTGATAGTCCCGCCGTCGGCATCGCGAGAGACGCCCAGCAATTCGTAGAAATCGATTTCGGTGGCTGACATAAATTCTCCCGCCCGATACCTAGCCGCCACCGGCGCTGGCGAGCACCGGTGGCGGCGGGTTTTTCATCGGGCGATCAGCCCTTGTTGTTGTTGTTGTTGTCTTCGTCGACCTCGGAGAATTCCGCGTCGACGACGTCTTCGTCGCCCGAACCGGAGTCTTCGGCGGCGGCTTCACCCTCGGCGGGTGCGGCACTGGCCTGCTCCTGCTCGTAGATAGTCTGACCCATCTTCATGGCAACCTGCGTCAGCTCCTGCGCGGCGGCGTTGATCTTCTCGGGATCGTCGGTTTCGAGCGCGGTCTTCACCTCGGCGATCTTCGCCTCGACCTCGCTCTTGAGATCGGCCTCGAGCTTGTCGCCATGCTCTTCGAGCTGCTTTTCGGTGGTGTGGACGAGACTGTCGGCCTGGTTGCGGGCTTCGGCCGCTTCCTTGCGCTTCTTGTCTTCCTCGGCGAATTTCTCCGCATCCTGGACCATCTGATCGATATCGCTCTCGGACAGACCGCCCGATGCCTGGATCTTGATCGTCTGCTCCTTGCCGGTTCCCTTGTCCTTGGCGCTGACGTTGACGATGCCGTTGGCGTCGATGTCGAAAGTGACCTCGATCTGCGGTACGCCGCGCGGCGCCGAAGGAATGCCGACTAGGTCGAAATTGCCGAGCAGCTTGTTGTCGGCCGCCATCTCGCGCTCGCCCTGGAAGACCTTGATCGTCACCGCCTGCTGATTGTCCTCGGCGGTCGAATAGGTCTGGCTCTTCTTGGTCGGGATGGTGGTGTTGCGGTCGATCATCCGGGTGAACACGCCGCCCAGCGTCTCGATGCCGAGCGAAAGCGGGGTCACGTCGAGCAGCAACACGTCCTTGACGTCGCCCTGCAGCACGCCCGCCTGGATCGCCGCGCCCATGGCCACGACTTCATCGGGGTTCACGCCGGTGTGCGGCTTGGAGCCGAAGAAATCTTCCACCACTTCGCGGACCTTGGGCATGCGGGTCATGCCGCCGACCAGGATCACTTCGTCGATCTCGTCCTTGCCGACGCCGGCGTCGGCGAGCGCCTTCTTGCAAGGCTCGAGCGTGCGCTTGATCAGATCGCCGACCATCTTCTCGAGGTCCGCGCGGCTAATCGTCTCGACCAAGTGCAGCGGGGTGGACGAACCGCCTTCCATACGCGCGGTGATGAAGGGCAGGTTCACTTCGGTGGTCTGCGAGCTCGAGAGCTCGATCTTGGCCTTCTCGGCCGCTTCCTTGAGACGCTGCAACGCAAGCTTGTCAGTCCGGAGATCCATGTTCTCCTTCTTCTTGAACTGGTCAGCGAGATACTCGACGATCGCCTGGTCGAAATCCTCGCCGCCGAGGAAGGTGTCGCCATTGGTCGACTTCACTTCGAAGACGCCGTCGCCGATCTCCAGCACGGAGACGTCGAAGGTGCCGCCGCCAAGGTCGTAGACCGCGATGGTCTTGCCCTCTTCCTTGTCCATCCCGTAGGCGAGCGCCGCTGCGGTCGGCTCGTTGATGATGCGCAGCACTTCGAGACCGGCGATCTGACCGGCGTCCTTGGTGGCCTGGCGCTGGGCGTCATTGAAATAGGCGGGGACGGTGATGACCGCCTGGGCGACGGTTTCGCCGAGATAGCTCTCGGCGGTTTCCTTCATCTTCTGAAGAATGAAGGCCGAGACCTGGCTGGGCGAGTAATCCTCGCCGCCGGCTTCGACCCAGGCATCGCCGTTCTTGCCCTTGACGATGTCGTAGGGAACCAGATCCATGTCCTTCTTGGTCATGGGATCGTCGAAGCGACGCCCTATGAGGCGCTTGATCGCGAACAACGTGTTGTCGGGATTGGTGACCGCCTGGCGCTTGGCCGGCTGGCCGATCAGGCGCTCTCCGTCCTTGGTGAAGGCGACGATCGACGGCGTGGTGCGCGCGCCTTCGGAATTCTCGATGACCTTGGGTTTGCCCCCGTCCATAACCGCCACGCAGCTATTGGTGGTGCCGAGGTCGATACCGATAACTTTGCTCATGGATTCCCCATCTGCTTCTAGTGATTGGACGCCGCTCGGTCGGTTCCCCATGACAGGCGGAACCTTTCGGCAGCTCTGTTGCCCCGAGGATATAGGTGCGCATTTTCTTGGCACAAGGGACGCGCTGGGCTAGAAAATGCACGATTGTCTGGAGGGAAATTCCAATGCTGAAGCCTGTTTACGCCGCCTTGCTGCTCGCCGGAACCGGGCTCGGGCTCGCCGCCTGTTCCGACAGTGCGGAGACACCGAGCGAGATCGCGCCAGAAGGGATCGCCGGCCTGGAGATCACCAATGCGCGGATGATGCTGCCCCCGGTGGCCGGCAATCCGGCGGCGGTCTATTTCGATATCGCCTATGACGGCGAACGCAATCTGGCGCTGCGCAGCGCCGACGTCGCCGGGGCGGAGCGCGCCGTCATGCACGACATGATGGAATATGATTTCGAGATGACGATGGGCGAGATGCCGCCGCTGATGCTGCAGCCGGGCGACCGGGTGAGCTTCGAACCGGGCGGCAAGCATGTCATGGCTTTCGACCTTTTGCCCGAACTCGCGGCGGGCGGCACCACCGAGGTCACGCTGATCGCCGCCGGCGGCGACAAGCACAGCTTCGCGGTGCCGATCCAGGCGGCTGGTGAAGAACGCTGACGGCAGGTTACGACGTGTCGCCCTGCCCGACCGGGGGCAAGCGGGGGCTGACCGCGGGCGAAATTCGCATCGCCCGATCCGTCTTCGGCAATGCGCTGGATTGCAGCACGGTGAAGCTGCGGCGGCGCAAATGGTTTCCGTTTCAACCCCGTGCGGTCACGATGGCGCCGCGCGGGCATTTGCATTTCCACCCGCAGGGCAGCAGCTATTGCGACGATTTTGCGCGCGAAAGCGTGATCCGTCAGGGCCTGCTGGTCCATGAGCTGACCCATGTCTGGCAGACCCAGACCCGCGGCGACTGGTACCTGGTCACCCGTCGAATGCCCTGGGCGCGCTACGACTACAGCCTCAAGCCGGGCTGGAGCCTCGAGCGCTACGGGATCGAGCAGCAGGCCGAGATCGTCAAGCACGCCTTCTGGCTGCGCAACGGCGTCAAACTCGCCGGAGTTGCCGACGCGGCGGCCTATGATCTGCTGGTGCGGTTCGATGGTGCCGGCTAGCTGCGGCTGCGGCTTCCAGACGCAAGAAGGCCCCGGCCGGCAGATGCCGGACGAGGCCCTCACATCTTGCGAACGGCAGGCCTAGCGCGGATCGACCGGATAACCGCGGGTGCCGAAGCAATCGTCGTCGAGATAGCCGTCTTCGCCGTAGCCGTCGCAGCCATCGTTCTTGTCGACGAAATAGCCGCCCAGGCCACCGGCTGCTCCGCCAGCGAGGGCGTAGCGGACGATATCGCCGCCGGTGAGCGCAGCCAGTCCGGCACCGGCAGCGGCGCCGATCCCGGCACCTTCGGCGGCGTAGTTCTCGGCGCAGGCGCCAAGGCTCATCGTCGACATGGCGAGCGCGGGGACGAGCAGCAGTTTGGTCTTCATGGTTGTTCTCTCCGTTGGAACCCTGATGGTTAGGTTACGGACGGAGCGCTGGTGGGTTCCGTAGGAGCTGCGAAGAGCCCTATAATCGCGCCAAATCGGGTAGATTATCCTTGTCCAACGTGGCGGAGCGGTCGGGCAAGGGATACTTCAGCCCAGTCGCGCAATTGAACAGCACCGCCTTTTCTCCGGCTTCGACCCAGCCCTGCGCCACGGCTTCGCGCCAGGCTGCCAGCGTCGCGCCGCCTTCGGGACACAGCAGCACCCCATCCTGCAACGCGCTCTCGGCGGTGGCACGCTGCAGCGCCTCTTCCTCTACCGCAATCGCCCGACCTCCGCTTTCGCGAACCGCGCGCAGGATCAGGAAATCGCCGACGGCCTTGGGGACGCGGATCCCGGCGGCGACCGTGTGGGCATTCTCCCAGCGTTCGGCGTGTTCCTCACCTGCCTCAAAGGCGCGCACGATCGGGGCGCAGCCGCTTGCCTGCACCGCGAACATCTTGGGTCGCTCGGAGCCGATCCAGCCGAGTTGTTCCAGCTCGTCGAACGCCTTCCACATGCCGATCAGCCCGGTGCCGCCACCGGTGGGGTAGAAGATCGCCTTGGGCAGCCGCCAGCCGAGCTGCGCGGCGAGTTCCAGGCCCATCGTTTTCTTGCCTTCGATCCGATAGGGCTCCTTGAGCGTGGAAAAATCGAACCACAGCCCTTCGGCCGCGCCCTTCCCCACAATCGCGCCGCATTCGTCGATCAAGCCGTTGACGCGGTGGACCCGCGCCCCTTGTGCGGCGATTTCGCGGACGTTGATCTCGGGCGTATCGTCGGGACACAACACCACCGTCTCGATCCCGGCGCGCGTCGCGTAGGCGGCCAGCGCGGCGCCGGCATTGCCATTGGTCGGCATGGCTATCCTGGTGACGCCCAGCTCCTTCGCCATAGCCACGGCCATCACCAGCCCGCGCGCCTTGAAGCTGCCGGTGGGCAGCCGCCCCTCGTCCTTGACCAGCACATTCGCGCCGCCGGACGCGGGGATCGGCACCAGCGGTGTTTCGATCTCGCCCAGACTGACTATGCTGCCGGTATGGCGCACCGGGAGCAATTCGCGCCAGCTCCACAGATCGGTCGGCCGGCCTTCGAGCACATCGCGGGGCAGCGCCTTGCCCAGCGCTTCGATATCGTAGCGCACGAGCAGCGGACGACCCGCCTGCGAAAGCCCGTGAAGCCGGTCCGCCTCGTAGCGCTCGCCGGTCAGCGAGCATTCGAGGTGGGTGACGAAGGTCTGCCGGTCGCCGATCAGATTTGCCGTGAGCGCCACTCGGCGGTCAGACCGGCTTCTTGGCCACGGCCACCATCGCGGGGCGCAGCAGGCGATCCTTTATCATGTATCCGGGCTGCATTTCCTGCACGATGGTGCCGGGTTCGTGCTCGTCGGTGGGCACTTCCATCATCGCCTGGTGCTGGTTGGGATCGAGCGGCAGGCCCTTGGCGGCGATGCGGGTGATGCCGTTCTGGCCGAACACCTTCTCGAGCTCGCGCTGGGTCGCTTCGATCCCCGCGATGAAGCCCTTCATCTTTTCGTCCTCGCGCATATCGGCGGGGACCGAATCGACCGCGCGGCCGAGATTGTCGGCCACGCTCAAGATGTCGCGGGCGAAGCCGGTGGCCGCGTAATTGCGCGCGTCCTGCACATCCTTTTCGGCGCGGCGACGCACGTTCTGCGCTTCCGCCTTGGCGTAGAGCACGTCCTGCTTGGCCGCCTCCAGATCGCCGCGCAGAGCCGCCAGCGCATCCTCGAGCGCTTCTTCGCTGCCCTCTTCTTCCCGGCTATCGTCGCGCATTTCCTCCGGCACGCCTGCCATTTCCTTTTCGACCGCAGCGTCGCGCGGTTTGCTCTTGTTCTCGTCGCTCACGAAAATTCCCGTTCTATCCGATACGTTTGCCCAGCTGTCGGGCCGTGAAATCTACCATGGGCACGACCCGGGCGTAATTCAACCGAGTCGGGCCGATCACGCCGAGTACCCCGACCACCTTTCCGTCGCGGGCGCGATAGGGCGCGGCGATCACCGAGGAGCCCGAGAGCGAGAACAGCCGGTTCTCGCTGCCGATGAAGATCCGCGTCGCCTCGGTTCGGCGGGCGTTCTCGAGCAGTTCGGCGACCGATTGCTTGCTTTCCAGATCGTCGAGCAGCGAGCGCACCCGTTCGATATCCGCCAGCGCCGCATCGTCCAGAAGCTTGGCCTGGCCGCGCACGATCAGCACCGGGCGTTCGGCGGCGTCGTGCGACCAGGTGGCGAGTCCGCGCGAGACCAGATCGCGGCTGGCATCGTCGAGTGCGGTGCGCCCGGTGGCGATCTCGTGCTCGATACGCCGCGACGCCTCCGCGAGCGTGCGTCCCGCGCTCTTGGCGGTGAGATAATTGCTCGCCTGTTCGAGCGAAGTGCCCAAGGCCGCGGCCGAGAGCGCGAGAATGCGGTTTTCGACATGTCCGTCTTCGGCGACCAGCACCGCCAGCACGCGATTGGCATCGAGCGCGGTGAGCGACACCTGGGCGAGACGCGATTCGCGCGGCGGCACCATGACCATGCCCGCCGCTCCCGATAGCTCGGACAACAGCGCACTGGTCTCTTCGAGCGCTCGCTCGATCGGGCCGGGTTCCGCGATCCGTTGCTCGATCGCCGCGCGCTCTCGCTCGGTGGGTTCGCCCACCTGCATCATCGCATCGACGAACAGCCGCAGCCCGCTGTCGGTCGGCATCCGCCCGGCGCTGGTATGCGGCGCGGACAGCAGTCCGCGGTGTTCGAGCTCGGCGAGGACGGAGCGGATCGAGGCGGGCGAGAGATTGAGCCCGCTGTCGCCTGCCAGTGTCTTCGAGCCGACCGGCTGGCCGCTGTCGAGATAGCCCTCGACCACCAGCCGGAAGATGTCGCGAGCGCGATCGGTCAGTTCGGTGAGCGGGGGTGAGGCCATATTCGATATCTAGACACATCGCTTGCGCCCTCAAGCCCCAAGCGCCTATCGGCGCGGCACGATCACCAGCGCGTCGTGCGCGACAGACCCAATGCGGAGATTCCCATGCGACCTTCAGGACGTGCACCCGACGAGATGCGCGCCATCACCATCGAGCCCGGCTATGCCAAGCACGCCGAAGGCTCGTGCCTGATCAGCTTCGGCGACACCCGCGTATTGTGCGCCGCCAGCATCGAGGATCGCACCCCGCCGTGGCTGCGCGGCAAGGGCGAAGGCTGGGTCACCGGCGAATATTCCATGCTCCCGCGCGCCACGCACACCCGCGGCCAGCGCGAGGCGGCGCGCGGCAAGCAATCGGGCCGGACGCAGGAAATCCAGCGGCTGATCGGTCGCAGCCTGCGCGCTGTGGTCGATCTCAAGAAACTGGGAGAGCGCCAGATCACGCTGGATTGCGACGTGATCCAGGCCGATGGCGGGACTCGCACCGCCGCGATCTCGGGCGCCTGGGTGGCACTGCGGATCGCGATCGACGGCCTCATGAAGGAGGGTGCGATCCCACACGATCCGATCACCGCCAAGGTCGCGGCGATCTCCTGCGGTATCTACAAGGGCACGCCGGTGCTCGATCTCGACTATCCCGAGGATTCCAACGCCGAGGCGGATGCCAATTTCGTCCTGCTCGAGGGCGGCAAGATCGCCGAGGCGCAGGCCACTGCCGAAGGCGCCGCCTATGACGAGGAAGGCCTGCTGCGGCTGCTGCGGCTCGCCCGGATCGGCTGCGACCGCATCTTTGCGGCGCAGGAGGAGGCGGTCCGCCGGTGACCCGCCGTCTCGGCCCCGGCTCGCTGGTGATCGCCACGCATAATGCGGGCAAGCTGAAGGAGATTTCGGCGCTGCTCGAGCCGCATGGGCTCAAATGCCTGTCGGCGGGCTCGCTGGGCCTGCCCGAGCCGGCCGAGACGGGGACGACTTTCGTCCAGAACGCGCTGCTTAAGGCGCATGCCGCGGCGCAAGCCTCGGGCATCGTCGCGCTGGCCGACGACAGCGGGCTCGCGGTCGAGGCGCTCGACGGGCGGCCGGGGGTCTATACCGCCGACTGGGCCGAACGGCAGTGGTTCGAGGGATCCGCCGGGCGCGACTGGTTCATGGCGATGGGCAAGGTCGAGGGGATGCTGCAGGAGCGCGGACCCGAGGTCTCGCGCGCCGCCGCCTTCCATTGCGTGCTGGCGCTAGCCTGGCCCGAAGGCGAAAGCGCGGTCTACGAGGGCCGCGTGGCCGGGAGCCTTGCCTGGCCCCCGCGCGGGACGCTGGGGTTCGGCTACGATCCCGTCTTCGTGCCTGCGGGCATGGAGCAGACCTTCGCCGAGCTCGACCCGGCAGAAAAGCACCGCATCAGCCACCGCGCCGATGCTTTTGCAAAGCTGGTCGCCGAGCAGTTCGCCTGAGCCCCTCCACCGCACCAGCGGTTCAGAAGGCCTTCGCCCCCCACACATTACCTGCGGGCCAGTAACGGCACACCAGCACGTCGTTGCCGCGCTCGGTCGCCATGGCGCAGCCCACTTCTTTCGTGTCGCGCCAGACGATCTGCGTGTAATGCCCGACATCGGCCCAATTGCCGGTGTGGGAGACATCGGGGAAGGCGGCGTGGCGGTAGTGCTTGCGCTCCTCGACGAACATTCCGACCATGCTCTCGACGTTCCACGCACCCGCGGTCCCCATCCACAAATTCTCGCCGGTGCCGTTGCGGGTCTGGCCGCTGGCGTGTTCGAGGACGCCGCGGCGCCCCAGCGTAGTCGCCCATTCGGCGGCTTCGCGCTCGAGGTGGGGGTTCCATTTCAGGCGCGGCAATCGCAGGCGGTCGCGTTCGGCGTTGTGGGTGTCGAGAATGCGCGCGGCGATGCGGTCGCCGGGCGCAAACCCATAGGCTGCGTTCTGCATGCGCGCGTTGCGCTCGCCGGCGGCGGAACCGCCGCGTGACGAGCCTTCGCTTGCGAACAGGGGCGCAGCCGTGGCACATAGAATAGCGATGGCGCTGCCCAGCAGCGCCGATTGTCCAATCCGACCCATGGACGGGATTTCGCCCAATCGGGATTAAGATTCGCTGAAGGACAGCATGGCGAAAGCCCTATACATCCACTGGCCCTTCTGTCTGGCGAAGTGCCCCTATTGCGATTTCAACAGCCATGTTCGCGAGACGGTGGAGCAGTCGCAGTGGCAAGCGGCGCTGTTGGCCGATCTGCGCCACGAAGCGCACGCTGGGGGCGGCGAAAAGCTCGAGAGCGTTTTCTTCGGCGGCGGCACCCCCAGCCTGATGCCACCCCCGCTGGTTGCTAAACTGCTGAACGAGGCGGAGCGGTTGTGGGGGTTCGCGCCGGGGATCGAGATCACGCTGGAGGCCAACCCCTCCTCGGTCGAGGCGGCGAATTTCGCCGCGCTGGCCGCCGCCGGGGTGAACCGGGTGTCGCTGGGGGTGCAATCCTTCGAGAATGAGGCTCTGCGATTCCTGGGTCGGTTGCACGATGCGCAGGAGGCGGTTTCGGCGATCGCAGTGGCGCAGCGCCATTTCGCGCGGGTGTCCTTCGATCTCATCTATGCGCGGCCCGGGCAGGACGAGGCGGCGTGGCGCGGCGAACTGGAGCGCGGGCTGGCGTTCGGCACCGATCACCTGTCGCTCTACCAGCTCACCATCGAGGCGGCGACGCGCTTCGCCACCGATGTGCGCCGCGGTATTTTCGCCCCGCTCGACGACGAGCGCGCGGCGGATCTGTTCGCCCTCACCCGCGAGATGACCGCCGCCGCCGGTCTGCCCGCCTACGAGATCAGCAACCACGCGCGCCCCGGCGAGGAGAGCCGGCACAATCTCACCTATTGGCGCTACCGCGACTACGTCGGGATTGGCCCCGGCGCGCACGGGCGCCGCTGCGGCGTGGCGACGCAGCGTCATCGCAAACCCGAAAACTATCTCGCCGCAGTGGGCGCCTCGGGCCACGGGATCGTCGAGGAGCGGCAATTGGGCTGCGCCGAACAGGCGACCGAGGCGCTGCTGATGGGGCTGCGGCTGGGCGAAGGGGTGGATTGCGCGGAACTCTCGGCGCGCTTCGGCTTCGCGCGAGCCGAGCTGATCGACGCGGGCAAGCTCGCGCTGCATCGCGAACTCGGGCTGGTCAGAACCGAAGGCGAGCGCATCGTGGTGAGCGAAGCGGGCATGCCGCTGCTCGATGCGCTGCTCGCCGATCTGGTCGCCGGCGAACTGGTGGCGGCGTGACGCAGGAGGTGCTGCTGGCGGCCTGGCACGACCATCTCGCACAGTCCCGCCGCCGTTCGCCGCACACAGTGCGCGCCTATGGCGCCGCCGCAAGGCGCCTGGTGCAGCGGCTCGAGCTCGCAAGCTGGGATGCGGTCGCTCGCCTCGATACCGCGGCACTGCGCGGCCAGCTCGCCGCGCGCCGCGCCGAGGGACTCGCCAATGCCTCGGCGGCGCGCGAGCTCTCGGCGCTCAAGGGCTTCGTCGGCTTTGCGAGGAATCAGGCCGGACTGCCCGCAGCGGGAGCGCCGCGGCTGCGCGGGCCCAGGATCAAGAAGGGCCTGCCGCGACCGGTGACCCCCGACGAAGCGGTCAACCTTGCGAATACGGTTCACGCGCTCGCGGCCGACGACTGGATCGGCGCGCGCGACCGCGCGGTGCTGCTGCTGCTCTATGGCGCGGGGCTGCGGATCGCGGAGGCGCTGTCGCTCCGGTCCAGCGACCTTCCGCTGGGCGAGCGCCTGTCGGTCACCGGCAAGGGCGGCAAGCAGCGTGTGGTCCCGATCCTGCCGATCGTGGCCGAGGCGGTGACGGATTACACCGCCAAGCTGCCCTTCATGCTCGCTAACGACGACCTGCTGTTTCGCGGCGCGCGCGGAGGGCCGTTGTCGCAGGGCATGGTCCAGAAAGCGACCGCACGCGCGAGGACGGTGCTCGGGCTGCCTGCGACCGCCACGCCGCATGCCCTGCGCCACAGTTTCGCCACTCACCTGCTGGGCGCCGGTGCCGATCTGCGCAGCCTGCAGGAACTGCTCGGCCATGCCAGCCTGGGATCGACACAGATCTACACGAAGGTCGATTCGGCGAGCCTGCTGGAGACCTATCGCACCGCCCATCCGCGCGAGAGCGGCGATTGATCCTCAGCGCTCGCTGCGCGGCGTCCAGGTCGCCAGTCGCCAGAAATAGGCGACCGCGGCCAGCACCAGCGTGGCGATGATCACCCAGCTGACGATGTTGGAATTTTCGAAGGTGTTCGACAGCCATTGCATCCCGCCGATCAGGATCGCGTTCCACGCTGCCGCACCGATCGCGGTGAAGATGCAGAATTTGAGCTTGTTCATGTGCGCGAGCCCTGCGGGCAGGCTGATCATGGTGCGCATGAAGGGCGCCGCGCGCAGGAACAGCACCACCCAGTGCCCGTGCCGCTCGAAAAAGATCATCGCGCGCTCGACGTCTTCCCATTCGAGGGTTAGCCACCGGCCCCAGCGATCGATGAAGGGGCCGAGCCGCTCGTATCCCCAGCGATCGCCCAGCCAGAACCACGCATAATTGCCCGCCAGCGTTCCCAGCGTCGCGACGGTCATCACCGGCCAGAACTGCATCGAGCCGCGCTCGATCGCCAGCGCCGCGGAGCCCATGATGGCCTCCGACGGCATTGGCGGAAAGACGTTTTCCAGAGCCATGAGCAAGGCAATTCCGGCCAGGCCGAGGCGTTCGACGACCGCGACTACGATATCATCCATGTCTGCCCAACGTCCTGGGCGGCCAAGCGTTCAAACCTCGTGGCGCCTTTCGATCGCGTCCCAGATCAGGCCCGCGGTGTCGGTCCCGTTGAAGCGGTCGACGGCGACGATGCCGGTCGGGCTGGTGACGTTGATCTCGGTCAGCCATTTGCCGCCGATCACGTCGATCCCGACGAAGACCAGCCCGCGGCGCTTGAGTTCGGGCGCCATGGCGGCGCAGATTTCCTCTTCGCGCGGGGTCAGCCCGGCGGCCTCGGCATAGCCGCCCTGCGCCAGATTGGAGCGGAATTCGCCCTCGCCCGGCTTGCGGTTGATCGCGCCCGCGAATTCGCCATCGACCAGCACGATCCGCTTGTCGCCCTGCGCCACCTCGGGGAGGAAAGGCTGGACCATATGCGGCTCGGGCCAGGTCTGGTTGAAGACCTCGAACAGCGCCGACAGATTGGTGCCGTCCTCGCCGATCCGGAAGATCGCCTTGCCGCCATTGCCGTGGAGCGGCTTGACCACCACCGCGCCGTGGCGAGCCTGAAAGTCGCGGACCTCGTCGATGGTGCGCGCGATCAGCGTGGGCGGCATGAATTGTGCGTAGTCGAGCACGAACATCTTTTCCGGCGCGTTGACCACCTCGCGCGGATCGTTGACCACCAGCGTCTCGCCGTGCAGCCGGTCGAGGATGAAGGCGGCGCTGATATAGCCCAGGTCGAAGGGGGGATCCTGCCGCATCAGCACCACGTCGATGTCGCGCGCCAGATCGATCGGGCGCCGCTCGCCGATGGTGAAATGATCGCCCTCGACCCGCTGCACCGTGACCGGCGCGCCATGCGCGGTGATCTTGCCGCGCGCGCTGCCGTCGCTTTCCCATGCCAGTGTGTGAACATCGTAATGGAACAGCGAATGCCCGCGCGCCTGCGCCGCCTCCATCAGCGCGAAGGAGGAATCGCCGGCGATCTTGATCGATTCCATCGGGTCCATCTGGACGGCGACGCGTAGGCTCATTGCGGTTTCCTCGACTGGCGCGGCTTGTGCAGGCGTGTTTGTGCTGGCGGGGCCTCACGGCTGCCAGGCGTTGGCGATGTGGCGCGGCAGGCTGCCCGGCGCAAGGAGGATGACGTCGATCCTGATGTCGTCCCCTTCGCCCGCGTAGTCATGCGCGATGCATTCGACCGCCGCCGCCACTCTGGCGAGCCGGTATTCGTCGATCGCGTGATCGAGATCCACCTTGTTGCGCCGGTATTTGACCTCGACGAAGGCGACCAACGAGCCGCGCCGGGCGATCAGATCGATCTCGCCGCGCGGCGTCTTTACGCGGTCGGCGAGGATCCGCCAGCCCTTGGCCCGCAGCCACAAAGCCGCGCGACGTTCACCCTCGCGCCCGCTTCGCTCGGCGCGCTGGCGCTTCATCCGCGCTTGAGTTCCATCGCCCGGGCATAGAGCAGCTTGCGGTCGAGCCCGGTGGCCTTGGCGACCTGCGCCACCGCCTGCGAAGCCTTGCTGGTTTGCAGCGCCTCGAGCAGCAGCGCGTCGGCATCAGCCGCGCTGGCCTGCTGCATTTCCAGTGGCGGGGCGATCAGCAGAACGATTTCGCCCTTGGGCGGATGCGCCTCGAACCAGGCAATGAGCCCGTCGGCGAGCCCGCGGCGCAATTCCTCGTGGATCTTGGTCAGCTCGCGCGCCACCGCGATCTCGCGATCGGGGAGAGCCTCGCCGATCGCGGCGAGCGATTTGGTCAGCCGCGGCGCGGTCTCGTAGAAGATCAGCGTGGCATCTACGCCGGCCAGCTCGGTCAGCACGTCGCGCCGCGCCTTCTCCTTGCTCGGCAGGAAACCGGCGAACAGGAAGCGATCGTTGGGCAGGCCCGAGACGCTCAGCCCGGCGATCGCGGCGCAGGGGCCGGGCAGCACGGTGACTGCGATCCCCTCGGCGCGGCAATCATTGACCAGCCGGTAGCCGGGATCGGATACCAGCGGCGTCCCCGCATCGCTCACCAGCGCCACCGCGCGGCTTCGCAGGGTTTCCACCAACCGCTCCCGGTCGCGATGCTCGCTGTGGTCGTCGTAGCGCCACAGCGGCTTCGAGACGCCCAGATGCTTCATCAACTTTCCCGTCACCCGGGTGTCCTCGCAGGCCACGACGTCGCAGCGCCGCAGCACATCGGCGGCGCGCAGGGTGATGTCCCCGAGATTGCCAATCGGGGTCGCGACGATATAGAGCCCGGGTTCGAGAGGTTCGGGCACACGGGATGCGGTTTCGCTCACGGCGGACCCATGAACCAGCAATGAGGGACGCGGCAAGGATGAAGCGCTTTACAATCACCCGTCGGCAGATCGCGGTCGCCGGCCTGGCGACGCTGCTGGGAGCCTGCTCGATCATTCCGCGCGGTCCCGAACCGGTCAGCCGACCGGTCGAGACCCCGACCCCGATGCCCAGCGCCACCGCGCTGCCGGAAGATGCAACGCATCACCGTATTGCGTTGCTGGTGCCGCTGTCGGGCGAGAACGGCGCAGTCGGCCAGTCGATCGCCAATGCCGCGACCATGGCGCTGCTGGACACGGACGCCGCCAATCTGCGGATCACCACCTACGACACCTCGGCCGATCCCCGCGATGCCGCACGGCGCGCGATCGCAGATGGCAACAAGCTGATCCTCGGTCCGCTGATGGGCGAGAATGTCGGTGCGGTGCTGGCCGAGGCGCGCCCCGGCGACGTGCCGCTGATTTCCTTCTCCAACGATGCCGCGATCGCTTCGCCCGATGTCTTCGTGATGGGGCACATTCCCGAACAATCGGTCCGCCGTTCGGTGCAATATGCCCGTGGCCAGGGCGCGCGCGATTTCGCCGTGCTCGCGCCCGACGGCGAATACGGCCGCCGCGCAGAAGCGGCGCTGCAGGCGGCGGTGCAATCCTATGGCGGTCGTGTGATCGGCGCGGAACGCTATGCGCGCGGCAACACCTCGATCATGTCGGCGGCGGACAGGCTGAGCCGCCGCGGCGGCTACGACACCGTGCTGATCGCCGATTCTCCGAGGCTCGCGCAACAGGCGGCGGGCCGCGTCGGCGGTCAGGGCACGCGCATTCTGGGTACCGAATTGTGGAGCGGCGAGGTTGCGGTTACCCGTACGCCAGCGCTACGCGGCGCGCTGTTCTCAGCGGTTTCCGATAATCGCTACCGCCGCTTCGTCGACAGCTACGAGGCCCGCTTCGGTGGCCAACCCTATCGCATCTCGACGCTGGGGTACGACGCGGTGCTGCTGGCGCTGCGGGTGGCGCAGGACTGGCGCCTGGGCCGCGACTTCCCGACCGACGAGCTGCGCGATGACGGCGGCTTCCTGGGTCTCGACGGGGCCTTCCGCTTCGGACGGGACGGCGTGGTCGAGCGCAGCTTCGAGGTGCGCGAGATTCGCGATGGCGAGGTGGTGATCGTCGATCCCGCTCCGGCCCGCTTCGACGACTGACCAGACCTCGCCATCGTTCTCATGGACGGCGGCTAACCCTGACGATAAGAGCCCGCATTCGCTTGCCGCCGGGGAATCGCGCGCGATATAGCGGGTCCATGTCAGACGATCTGTTCGAAAACACCCCCGCCTCGAGCGGTGATTACGACGCTTCCTCGATCGAGGTGCTCGAAGGCCTCGAGCCGGTTCGCCGCCGCCCGGGCATGTATATCGGCGGGGTCGACGACCGCGCGTTGCATCACCTCGTCGCCGAAGTGCTCGACAATGCGATGGACGAGGCGGTCGCGGGTCACGCCACGCGGATCGAATTGCGGCTCGACGAGGGCAACCGCGTCACGATCGCCGACAATGGGCGCGGCATTCCGGTCGCCGAGCATCCCAAATATCCTGGCAAATCGACGCTCGAGGTGATCCTCTCGACGCTGCATTCCGGCGGCAAGTTCTCGGGCAAGGCTTACGCCACCAGCGGCGGCCTCCACGGAGTCGGGATCAGCGTAGTCAACGCGCTGTCGAGCCACACCCGCGTCGAGGTCGCGCGCGACCGGCAGCTCTATGCGCAGGAATTCGCGCGCGGAGAATCGCTCGGGCCGGTTGAAGAACTCGGTCCCACCCCCAACCGCCGCGGCACCACCGTGGCCTTCACCCCCGACACCGAGATCTTCGGCGACCGGTCCTTCAGCGCCAAGAGATTGTTCAAGCTGACGCGTTCCAAGGCCTATCTCTTCGCCGGGGTCGAGATCCGCTGGAAGTGCGCTCCCGGCCTCGCCACCGACGAAGTGCCCGAGGAAGCGGTGTTCAAGTTTCCCGGCGGGCTGTCCGACCATCTCGCCGAGCAGATCGGCGAGCGTCCCTGCGTCACCGCGCAGCCCTTCGTCGGTCGCCATGAATTCGCCGCCAGCGAGGACGGCATCTCGCAGGGCCGCGCCGAATGGGCGATCGCCTGGCCGCTCTATTCCGACGGCTCGACCAGCTGGTATTGCAACACCGTCCCCACCCCCGATGGCGGCACGCACGAGCAGGGGCTGCGCGCCGCGCTGGCCAAGGGGCTGCGCGCCTTCGGCGAGTTGACCGGGACCAAGAAGGCCAAGGACATCAGCGCCGACGACGTGATGACCGGCGCCGAGGTCATGCTCAGCGTCTTCATCCGCGATCCGCAGTTCCAGAGCCAGACCAAGGACCGTCTGACCTCGCCCGAGGCCGCGCGGCTGGTCGAGAACGCGATGCGCGACCATTTCGACCACTTCCTCTCGGACAATATGGAGCGCGGCAAGGCGCTGCTGGGCGAGGTGATGGAGCGGATGGACGAGCGCCTGCGCCGCAAGCAGGAACGCGAAATCAAGCGCAAGACCGCGACCAACGCCAAGAAGCTGCGGCTGCCCGGCAAGCTCACCGATTGCTCGGGCGAAACCGAGGCCGAAACCGAGCTGTTCATCGTCGAGGGCGACAGCGCCGGGGGCAGCGCCAAACAGGCGCGCAACCGCAAGACGCAGGCGATCCTGCCGATCCGCGGCAAGATCCTCAACGTCGCCAGCGCCAGCGCCGACAAGATCCGCGCCAATGCCGAGATCGCCGATCTGACGCTGGCGATGGGCTGCGGGGTGCGCAAGGATTGCGACCCCGGCTCGCTGCGCTACGACCGGATCATCATCATGACCGACGCCGATGTCGACGGCGCGCATATCGCCACGCTGCTGATGACCTTCTTCTTTCAGGAAATGACCGAGATCGTGCGTGGCGGGCATCTGTTCCTGGCGCAGCCGCCGCTCTACCGGCTGACCGCGGGCAAGGAGAGCCGCTACGCCCGCGACGACGAACACCGCGCCGAGCTCGAGGCGACGGTGTTCAAGGGCAAGAAGGTCGATGTGGGGCGGTTTAAGGGCCTGGGCGAGATGAACCCGCAGCAATTGCGCGAAACCACCATGGACCCCGCCAGCCGCAATCTGATCCGCATCACCCTGCCCACCGAGTTCGAGGACCGCGCCGTGGTCAAGGAACTGGTCGATCACCTGATGGGCCGCAATCCCGAGCACCGCTTCAACTTCATCCAGAACCGCGCCGGTGAGCTCGACAAGGAACTGATCGACGCGTGATTGGATAGACTTATACTAGCGCACGATCGGAACCAATGAACGGAGAGCTTTGCCTTGGATTGAGCTTGCCATTCAGGGCCGGTTGGCTTCTAACGCGGGGTATCATCGAAAAGGAGGGGCTATTTATGGAACCGAAGAATGTCTTGGCAGGACTTTTCGTATCTCTGATATTGACTGCTTGCACTTCTATCGAGACTTGCCCGCCCGAAAGGGTGCTTGCCCCGCGTGAAGCGCCTGGAGCCCTATCCAAAGAACAATTTTTTGTCGGCACCCTGCCCGAACCGATATCAAATATCGATCAAATAGCGAAAAGATATCGCTTCGAATTCTGGATCGAGAAAGGGGAAATAGCGATGATTTACGATACACTGAACGATAAATATATCGCTATCTGCCGAGAGGGCGAGGTCTACGTGAATTGCTTTGGTGGGTGACGCGGCTGTAAGGCTACGACCCGTTATTCGCAGTTGCGCACACACAAGTTCTCAAGCGTCTTGTGAACCGGGCACTGGTCGGCAATCGCGATAATTCGCTCGCGCTGTTCCTTTGATAGCGCGTCGCCGAAGATCTCGATCCGCCGATCGAGTGTTTCAATTTTGGCACGTTCCTGATCGCATTGGACGCAATCCTTCGCGTGATCGCGTTCGTGGGTGAGATGGATGGACGCGCCTTCGAACGGCCAGCCCTTTCTGTCGGCATACATCTTCATCGTCATCGCGGTGCAGGTGCCCAAAGCGGCGAGCAGCAGATCGTAAGGCGTCGGGCCGGTATCGTCTCCGCCCACGCTGCGCGGTTCGTCGGCTAGGAAGCGGTGGCTATCGGTGTGGACCTCGGTGCCGAACTTGCCATGGCCTGTCTTCACCACCACGCCTTCCTCGGGCATCGGCCAGTCGTCTCGCAGCGGCAGATAGCGGTGCGCCCAGCTGGCGATCATGCTGGCGGCGAATTCGGCGTCGCGGCTGTCGAGCAGCAGGTGATCGGCGCCCTCGAGACTGACGAAGCTCTTGGGGTGCGTCGCCGCGCCGAACAGCGCCGAGGCATTGTCGATCCCGACCACGGCGTCGGTGGGCGAATGCAGCAGCAGCACCGGCTTGCGCAATCTGTTGACCTCGGCGATCAGGTCGACGCTCTCGACCCGCTCGATGAATTCGCGTCCCAGCGTGAATGCGCGCCCGCCGATCGACACCTCGCCCTCGCCGGTTGCGCGGATCGCGACCAGATCGCCTTTTATCCGCTCGAGCACATGCGGGACGTCCGAAGGCGCGCCGATCGTGGCGATTGCGGCGATGTTGTCGGCCCCGATATCCTCGGCTGTCGCCAACACCGCCGCTCCACCCAGACTGTGCCCGACCAGCAGCACCGGCTGTTCGAAGCGTTCGACAAGATAATTCGCCGCCAGCACCAGATCGGCGACATCGGTCGCAAAGCCCGCGCGGCCGAACTCGCCGCCGCTGCCGCCCAGCCCAGTGAAATCGAACCGCAGGCAGGCGATCCCTTCCTTCGACAGCGCGCGCGCCACCGCCACCGCCGCCTTGCTCTGGCGCGTGCAGGTGAAGCAATGCGCGAACAGAGCGATGCCGCGGGTGAGCCCGGTCGGCAGCTCGAGCGAGCCCTCCAGCGCGTGGCCGGCCTCGGTCTGGATCGTGATCGTCTCGGTCGGCATGCGGGTCTCCGGTCTGGCGTCAGCGGGGGGCAGGCCTGTCGCCCCCCTTTGCCGCGACGGCTTAGGAACTCCCGCGCGGCAAGGCAAAATTTCCCCGCCCCTATGGGATGGCCCGTGTAAGAAACCGCCGCCGCGGCGGACTAAGGGAGCATGCAGACGGGCAGACACGATCTCTATGCCGAGGCGGGCCGGCAATTCGCGCCGACGGTCGCGCGGCTCGCGCGCGCTTTCGAGCGCGATGCGGAACGGGCGCGCGACTTGGAACAGGATATCCATTGCGAGATCTGGCGCAGCCTCAAGCGCTTCGACGGGCGCTGCAGCCTCAAGACCTGGGTCTTCCGGGTAGCGCACAATGTCGCCGCCGAACATGTCGCGCGCGCGCTCCGCCAGCCCGCCAGGATCGCGATCGACCAGATCGACGAATTCCTCGTCCAGCATGGAGCCGAAGCGCAGGTCGCCGATTCGCATGCGCTCGACCGGGTCGCCGAGCTGATCCGCCGCCTCCCCGCGCTCGACGCGCAGCTCATCCTGCTGTGGCTCGAGGGCGAGACCGGGCAGGACATCGCCGAGGTCACCGGGCTTTCGCCGGGCGCGGTGACCACCCGGCTCCACCGCATCCGGGCCCAGCTCGCGCGCCATTTCGAACTGCCGGCCACCGCGAGCGGCCAGGATGAAGGAGACCAGCGATGAGCAAACCCCGTCTCGACGGCTGGGCCGCGCAGGCCGCCGACGCGAAGTTCGCCGAACCCGATACCTGCTCGCAGCGTGCCACCAGGTTCGAGCGCACGATCAGGCGCCGCAACGGTATGGAATATGCTGCCGGGTTGCTGGTGATTGCGCTGTTCGGCGCGGGCACCATCGCCTCCCTTGCAAGAGGCGAATGGCTCCTTGCATTGGGGCCGCTACTGGTGGCCATGGGCGCGCTGGCGGTGATGGCGAACCTCGCTCGCCGCGGCTCTAATCTCGAGCGTCGACCCGAAGACAGCTGCGCCGCGCATCTGCGTCGCCAGCTCGCACACCAGAGCGCCGCGCTGCGTTCGGTGCCGATCTGGTATATCGGGCCGCTGGTACCCGGAGTGCTGGTGTTGTTCGGAGTGGTGACCTTCAAGGTGGCGCAGCGGACGGGCTGGCCGATTGCGCTTTCGGGAATCGCCGGGCCGGCTGCGGTGGTGCTCGGCATTTTTGCCGCGGTGATTGCGCTCAACCTCTGGGCGGCCCGCAGTCTCGACCGCGAAATCGCCGATCTCGACCGCCGGATCCACCAGCAGTAAAGCGCGCGCTTGAGCCGGAGCAAATCGCCGCTACGCTATCGCAGTGAAGGAGTGTTCTTATGAGACGTCTTGCCCCTGCCCTCCTGTCGCTGGGCCTCGCACTCGCTCCCTTGGCGCCGCTCGCGGCGCAGGAGGCCTCGATTGCCGAGCCGAGCCAGGCCACCCCGCTACAACAGCGCACAGCGCAGGTGGTCGAGCTGCTCAACGGCACGCTGGCCCCCGAGGAGGCAATGGCCGCCAGCTTTCTGCAAAGCGTTTCGGCCGAGCAGATCAAGGCGATCGGCGCGCAATTGACCAGTCAGTTCGGCCCCGCACTGGCGGTCGAGAAGATCGAGCCGGTCAGCCCCGCGCGCGCGGCGATCACCATCCGCATGGAGCGCGCACTGGCGAGCGGCGGGATCGCGGTTCAGACCGAGCCGCCGGGCAAGATCACCGAACTCCTGCTGCAGAACTTCGAACCGATCGACGACAGTGCCGCCAAGATCGCCGCCGATCTCGCCGCCCTGCCCGGCAGCGCCGCCGCCTGGTTCGGCCCGATCGAGGGCGAGCCCGAGTTCGTGTTCGGCGATCCGCAGCAACCCTATGCGCTGGGTTCGACGTTCAAGCTCTACGTCCTCTCGGCGCTGGCGCGGGCGGTTGAGGAAGGCCGGCTGGGCTGGGACGACGTCGTGACGCTGGGCGACAAGAGCTTTCCCAGCGGTATGCTGCAGGACTGGCCCGAGGGCGCCCCCCTGACGCTCCACACCGCCGCCACGCTGATGATCTCTATCAGCGACAACACCGCGACCGATCTGCTGATCGACGCGATCGGGCGCGAGGCGGTGGAAGCGGAAATGCGCGCGACAGGCCACTCGGCTCCCGAGCTGTCGACGCCCTTCCTCAAGACTGTGGAATTCTTCGTGCTCAAGGGCGGCGACCAGGGCGAGGCCTATGCGCGAGCGGACGAGGCCGCACGCCGGGTCATGCTCGAGCAACTTGCGACGCAAGGGGTCGATCCCGCCCCGATCCTCGATCTGTTCTCGGGGGGCGCGCCCAGGCTGATCGACAGCGTGGAATGGTTCGCCAGCATGGCGGACGAGCGGCTGCTGATGCGCCGCCTCGTTGCGCTGGAAGACGACACCGCCCGCAAGATCATGGCGGTCAACACCGCGCTGGGCGAGAGCGCCCGCGAAGGCTGGGAATATGTCGGCTACAAGGGCGGTTCGGAACCCGGCGTGCGCAACCTGAGCTGGCTGCTGCGCGACGAAGCGGGCCAATGGCACATGCTGGCGCTGGGCTGGAACGACCCGCAGTCCGCCACCGACACCACCACGCTGCTGGCGATCGCCCAGCGCATTCTTGCGCTCGACCGGTAACGCGCATTCTTGCGCTCGACCGGCAACGCGCATTCTTGCGCTCGACCGGCAACGCGCATTCTTGCGCTCGACCGCTGACGTTCATCCCCTCAACGGCCCCCTTGCCCCGCTGCGCCCGCGTCCCTAATCGGGTTGCAAATCGCAATCCGACAATCCGGGGAAGAGAATGACGCAGCGTTTCGAAGGCACCCAATCCTACATCGCGACCGAGGATCTCAAGGTTGCGGTCAACGCGGCGGTCACGCTGCGCCGGCCGTTGCTGGTGAAGGGCGAGCCCGGGACGGGCAAAACGGTGCTGGCGCAGGAAGTCGCCCGATCGCTGGGTGCGCCGCTGATCGAGTGGAACGTCAAATCGACTACCAAGGCGCAGCAGGGCCTCTACGAATACGATGCGGTCGCCCGGCTGCGCGACGGCCAGCTCGGCGACGAGCGAGTCCACGACATCGCCAATTACATCAAGAAGGGCAAGCTGTGGGAAGCCTTCACCGCGCCCGAGCTGCCGGTGCTGCTTATCGACGAGATCGATAAGGCCGATATCGAGTTCCCCAACGATCTGTTGCAGGAACTCGATCGCATGAGCTTCGACGTCTACGAGACTCACGAGACGATCACCGCCGCCGAGCGCCCGATCGTGATCATCACCTCGAACAACGAGAAGGAACTGCCCGACGCCTTCCTGCGCCGCTGCTTCTTCCACTACATCAAATTCCCCGACCGCGACACGATGCGCGAGATCATCGAGGTCCACTTCCCCGATATCCAGAAGAACCTCGTCACCAAGGCGATGGATATGTTCTACGAGCTGCGCGAGGTCCCCGGGCTCAAGAAGAAGCCCAGCACCAGCGAACTGCTCGACTGGCTGAAACTGCTGCTCAACGAGGACATGCCGCTCGAGGTGCTGCAGGACAGCAATCCCAATTCGGCGATCCCCCCGCTCCACGGCGCGCTGCTCAAGAACGAGCAGGATGTGATGATGTTCGAACGCCTCGCCTTCATGGCCCGCCGCAATCCGGGCTAGGGCCAAAAGAGCTTGG
This sequence comes from Qipengyuania benthica, assembly GCF_030717865.1. Classification (NCBI taxonomy): domain Bacteria; kingdom Pseudomonadati; phylum Pseudomonadota; class Alphaproteobacteria; order Sphingomonadales; family Erythrobacteraceae; genus Qipengyuania; species Qipengyuania benthica. The sequence goes on from NZ_JAVAIL010000002.1 coordinate 239,622, forward strand.
CTGAGCGGCCTTCCGTGCCATAAACCCCATCGTCAGGGGGGAATAAAGATGGGTCCGCTTCGTCGATGCGGTTTGCTGTTAGGCGCGGTTCTTGCGTTCGCTGGCGCTTCGGCGCCTGCGGGCGCCCAAGTGGAAGACATCCTCATCGCAGCGGACGAGGATTGGCAGCACGCCTGGACCGCTATGACCTTCCCCGCGCAGGTCGGGCCCTATGAGCGCCGGGCGGTGACGAAGTTCGAGGAACGCGATACCAATATGGGAGCGCGCTACTTTGCTGCGGACACTGGGACGATCCTGTCAATCTACGTCTATCGGCCCGGTCATCCCGATCCCTCGATTTGGCACGACCGCGCGATCACGGCGCTGCTGCTCAACTCCAGAATGGGGCCGTTCGACCCGGAGTCGCTGAGCGTCAGCGCTTTTGTGCCATCCGGGGGCGGCGCTCCAAGCGGCATCCGGTCGGTGCTCGATGGGAAGGGCGACTATCGCAGCACCGGCGTCGCTTTGTACCGGGCCGGCGAATGGCTGATCAAGCTGAGGCTTTCGTCAAGAATGCTGTCCGCCGAAGCCCTGGATGAGGAACTGGTGCGCATTCTGGAGGGGCTTCCTCCGGTCGAGGGGATTTCCCGAACCCCAGCCTATCGCGTTCCGCAATGCGCAAGCGAGCCAACCTTCGTCGAGGCCGGCAGGATCGCTAATGATGAAGACAGCCGCATGCGGGCAGCGCTATCCGAAGGGCTCCTCGGAGGCAGGACGATCGCCGAGCTTAGGCAGGACCCGCGCGAAGACGGCGAGACCGCTTTGGGTGCCTCGACCTATTGCTCGATCGGTGAGAAAACCGATCGCCAGGGGATATATATGCTTTCCGACGGCGACGGTCGCTACCTGATTGCGCTTGGAGACGCGGGATTCAGTATCGGCATCGAGCCCGCCCAAATTCTCGACGCTGTTCGCAAGGCGAATGGCGAAAGCGCCGGACTCTATCGCGTCACGACCGCAGATGGGCTGGAGGTAAAGACCTTCCTGCCCTTTACGGCGATGCCGACCCCCGACCAGGCGGCGAATGTCGCCTTGAACGAGGCGCCGATCGTCGCCACCACGCGGCCTCTGCCGGGCGACGAAGGCAGCGAAACGACCATCTATACGGACGATTGACTAGAAGCCCGTCAGTCGATCGAATAGGCCACTTCGAAATCGCCCCAGCGGCGGCCCTGGATGGTGAGCGGGACATAGACGTTGCGGACCACGCGATAGGTGGTGCCGTCGCCTTCCTGGCGATAGACGGCCATCATGTAGGGGGCGAAGCTGCGCTTGGCCTTCTGGTCGATCGGTTCGAGGATGATGCGGCCATCGCGGCAGAACTGGGTATCGTGGGTCAGATCGCCGGTCGGAGCCTGCGAATGCTTGGTGATGTGGGTGGGCAGATAGCCTTTCATGTCGGTGCAGGCGGCGGCCATGATCCGTTCGTCCTCGGCGGGTAGCGCATCGAGCGCGGGGCGCCAGTTGCGATGCGCCCAGTCCATCAGCGCGGTGCGGAAGCGCTGCGGGTTGGAACCTTCGATCGGGCGGTAATCCTGGTCGAACACCTGTTCGAGCGTCACTTCCCCTGAGGCGATGGCCTGTTCGGTCAGCTTCTCGACCAGCCGCGCCTGCCGCTGCGCCTTCTCGACCATGGTGCTGTCCTGCGGCGCGAGCCCGGACTGTACCAGCCGGTCGAACATGTCGCTGGCGACCATCTCGAGGTCTTCCATCCGGCTGTGAACCGTGGCGAGCTTCTCTTCATTGCCGTTGGCGGCCTTGTCGAAGCTTTCGAGAACGTCCTGCACGCGGATGACGTTGCCGGTCATCATCGCGGTCGCCTTGGCGATCTGCTCGTTCTGCGAATCGACCTCTTCGACCAGCTCGCCCACCCCGGTCAGCGTCTGCTCGATGCTGGCGACCGAGTTCTTGGCATGGCTGCTGGCCTTGGCGCCTTCCTCGATCCGGTCGATCACGGTGGTGGCTTCGGCACCCAGCGTCTCGATCACCTCCTCGATCTCGTCGGTCGCCTTGCGGGTCTCGCCGGCGAGCGATTTCACCTCGTTGGCGACCACCGCGAAAGTGCGCCCGGCTTCGCCCGCGCGCATCGCCTCGATGGTGGCGTTGAGCGCGAGGATGTTGGTGGTCTCGGCGATCTGCGCAATATCCTTGGAGCAGCGCTTTACCTGATCCATCGCCGCCGCAAAGCCGGTGACATGGGTCGCGAGCGTCTCGACCATGTCGAGCAGCCGGGTGATCTGCGACAGCGAGGACTGGATCTGGCTGGTGCCCTGCCCCAGCCGCTCGATCGCACTGGCCGACAGCAGCCGCGCCTCGTCGCTGGCTTCGGCGACGCGGCGCTGATCCTTCTCGAGTTCGTGCACGGTGCCCTGAAGCTCGAGATGCTCGGCGCGCAATACGCCCGAGGTATCGATCACCGCCTGCACGATGCCCGCGACATCGGAGCATCCCACGGTGACCCTGCCGCAAGCCTCTGGTATCGTGTCGAGCGCGGATGCTCCGCGCGCATCAAGAGCCGTCAAGTCCATATCGTGCCGTTATCCCTCGCGATCCGGGCATCGTCATAGGCGCAATGTGTTAGCGGCTTCTTAAGCATCCGCGGGCCGATTTGTGCCGCAGGAGGGTGGCGCTCGTCAGCGGGCGCCGTTATACATAGCGCATGTTTTTCGACTTCATGGACGAGCTCAGGGCGGCCGGGATCAAGGCCAGCTTCAAGGAACACCTTACCCTGCTGGAGGCGCTCGACCGCGAAGTGATCGAGGAAAGTCCCGAGGCGTTCTACTATCTCAGCCGCGCCACCTTCGTGAAGGACGAAGGAATGCTCGATCGCTTCGATCAGGTGTTCCAGCGCGTGTTCAAGGGAATCCTGTCCGATTACGGCCAGAACCCGGTCGATGTCCCCGAAGACTGGCTGAAAGCGGTCGCCGAAAAGTTCCTCTCGCCCGAGGAAATGGCCGAGATCGAGAAGCTGGGCGATTGGGACGCCATCATGGACACCCTCAAGCAGCGGCTCGCCGAGCAGCAGGAACGCCACGAGGGCGGCAACAAGTGGATCGGCACCGGCGGCACCTCGCCGTTCGGCAATTCGGGCTACAATCCCGAAGGCGTGCGGATCGGCGGCGAAAGCAAGCACAAGCGCGCGGTCAAGGTGTGGGACAAGCGCGAGTTCAAGAATCTCGACAACACCAAGGAACTGGGCACCCGCAACATCAAGATGGCCTTGCGTCGGCTGCGCCGCTTCGCGCGCGAAGGCGCGGCGGACGAGCTCGATATCGATGCGACCATTTCCGGTACCGCCAAGCAGGGGTGGCTCGACATCAAGATGCGGCCCGAGCGGCACAATGCGGTCAAGCTGCTGCTGTTTCTCGATGTCGGCGGGTCGATGGATCCCTTCATCAAGGCCACCGAGGAGCTGTTCAGCGCCGCCACCACCGAGTTCAAGAATCTGGAATTCTTCTACTTCCACAACTGCCTCTACGAAGGCGTATGGAAGGACAACCGCCGCCGCTGGGCCGAACGCACCAAGACCTGGGACGTGCTCCACAAATACGGCCACGATTACAAGATCGTCTTCGTCGGTGATGCGGCCATGAGCCCCTACGAGATCACGCATCCCGGCGGCAGCGTGGAGCATATGAACGAGGAAGCCGGCGCGACCTGGATGAAGCGGGTGACCAACACCTATCCGGCGACCGTCTGGCTCAACCCGGTGCCCGAAAAGCAGTGGAGCTATTCGCAGTCCACCAAGCTGATGAAGCAGCTGGTCAACGATCGCATGTATCCGCTCACCCTCGACGGGCTGGAAGATGCGATGCGCGAATTGAGCCGCAAGCAGGGGTGAGCGCGATCCGCCCGATTTGAAGCGCTACGGGTATTGATGTATTCTCCCGATTTTGAGGAGAGTGATCGTGGGGACACCGATCACCCTGACCAGCGCGCTGTTCCTACTCGTTGCTGCGGCTCCCGAACTGGAACGGGGCCGGAGTTCTGATGCCGCACCACCCAATTCCGTGCAGACCGATACTGCGAACGTTTCGGATGCAACCCTTCCCGCCATGCCGTCCTATCGCGAGCCCTCAATTGCCTGGAAGACGGTGGAAGAAGCGGTATCGGACGCGGCGGTCTGCCGGGACCGCCTCCATCTTGCGCGCGAGCAGATGGGGCAACCTCCCCTTCGGCGAGAACCGGTGACCGGTGAAGAACCGGTGCTGATCTGGGCCGTCGACCGCCGCGAGGATGGCTGCGCGGTGCTGGTCGCGAAAGGCGATCCCGACGATATCCGACCGATCCCGCAGGTCGAGAAGCATTACGGGCTGCGCCCCGCGCGTTAGGCGGGTCAGCCCTTCCGCCCCCTTACCCCTTCCGGTCGAGTTCCTCGTTCAGCCGCAGGCTGCAGCGCCAGAAGAAGAACGCCGGGATCAGTCCCAGGAAGGCCGCACCGTAAAGCACGTAGCGCACGCTTTCCTCGCCAAAGCCGGGCTGCAGCAGGTCCGACAGCATGCCGAAGAACAGCGGGCCGAGCCCCAGTCCGATCAGGTTCTGGAAGAACAGCAGCACCGCCGCCGCGATCGCCCGCGCGCGCAGCGGCACGAGGCCCTGTGCGGCGGAATAGGTCGGTCCGTAATAGAGCGAATTGCACAAGGTCGGCACGATCAGCAGTGCCAGCGCCACCTGCCAGGTCGCAGCCTGATAGGCGAGGAAGGCGATCGGCGCAGCGACCGCCATCGCCACCGCGGGTGCGGTCAGCACGTGGCGGCGGTTCTTCGCCCCGAAGCGATCCGCCAGATAGCCGCCAAGCCAGGTGCCCAGAATGCCAGCCGCGCCGTTGATGACCCCGAACCAGAACCCGACCTCTCCCGGGGTGAGATCGTGCGTGCGCTGGAAGAAGATCGTCGTCCAGGTGGTCTTGCCATAGGCGAGGAATGAGGCGGTCGAGCCGGCGAGCAGCAGCAGCACGAAGGCACGCGAGCGCATCACCGTGCGCACCGAAGTCCACAGCGACATCTCGGGCGGCGGCGTGCTGTGTTCCGCGAGCGTTGCGCTCATCCCGCGCCGCGGCTCGCGCAGCATGAAATGGACCACCAATGCCATCGCCACTCCGGGCAGGCCGACGAACAGGAACGCCATCCGCCAGCCCACCCAGTCGGCGAGCAGGCCGCCGATCATCATCCCCAGCAGCGTGCCCACCGGGATACCGAGCGAGTAGAAGGCCAGCGCCGAACTGCGCCGCTCGGGCGGGACAAGGTCGCTGATCAGCGAATGCGCCGGCGGGGTGCATCCCGCCTCGCCGACACCGACCCCGATCCGCGCCAGCAGCAGCTGGTAGAAGTTCTGCGCCAGCCCGCACAGCGCGGTCATTGCCGACCAGGTTGCGAGCGCGATCGCGATCAGCCGCGGACGATTGGTGGTGGCGCGGTCGGAATAGCGCGCGATCGGCAATCCGAGCAGGGTGTAGAACAGCGCGAAGGCGAGCCCCGTCATCAGCCCGATCTGCGTGTCGCTCAGCCCCAGATCGAGCGCGATCGGTTCTGCGAGGATGTTGACGATCTGGCGATCGATGAAGTTGAAGATGTAGACCATCAGCAGGATCCACAAGGTGGCTCTCACCGAATTGGGTGTGGCGGCGGTTTGTGCGGCTGACGCCATATTCGACCCTCTCCTGAAACGCGGGTATGCCCGTCGCCCGGAGCGAACCTTCCCTAGTCGGGGCCGCCCGTCAACAGGCGATCACTCGTAGCGCAGGAGCGGGGTCGTTTCTTCCAGCCAGCGCGCTTCGTCGGTCGCCGCCAGCCGATCGAGATCGCCCGGCGCGGCCTGCGGATCGTCAACCCATTCGCGCAAAGCCGGGCCGCCGTTGATGACGTCGATCGCCAGCCGCTCGAGCTCGTACTCATAGGGGAAGTCGCGCCACAGATCGTAATCGGGGTGCAGCGTGCGAATCGCCTTGAACGCCAGCGCCTGCAACCGCCAGGGGCGGAAGGCGTCATGATCGTAGTCCGGCCCCTCGGCATGGACCATCAAGGCGCTGCACAGTTCGCCCGAATGCTTATGGAAGGTCGGGGTGAACCAGCAGGGGCGCAAGGTGCAGCCCGCCAGCCATTCGGGCGCGAGCGCCTGCATCTTGGCCAGCACCGCCCCGGCATCCAGATCGGGCGCGCCGAACGGCACTTCGAGCGGCCTTGTGGTGCCGCGCCCCTCGCTCAGATTGGTGCCCTCGAGCATGACCGTGCCGGCATAGGCGCGCGCCATGTTGACGCTGGCGGCGTTGGGCGACGGGTTGATCCAGATGCGATCCTGCGGCCAGCCGAAGCCGGGCGCCTCGCCGGGCCGCCAGCCCACCATCTCCACCACGCGGTAGTCCACATCGAGATCGAACCGCCCGATGAACCAGTCGCCCATCTCTCCCATCGTCAGCCCGTGCCGCATCGGCATTTCCGCCGCGCCGACGAAGCTTTCCTGCCCCGGGACCAGCAGCGTGCCCTCGACCGGGCGCCCCGCCGGATTTGGGCGGTCGAGCACCCAGACCTCCTTGCCGTGGCGCGCCGCTTCCTCGAGCAGGTAGAGCAGCGTGGTGACGAAGGTGTAGATCCGGCAACCCAGGTCCTGGAGATCGAACAGGAACACATCGGCGCTGGACATCATCTGGCCGGTGGGGCGGCGCACCTCGCCATAGAGGCTGAACACGGGGATGCCATAGACGGGATCGGTCTCGTCGCCGGTCTCGATCATATTGTCCTGCTTGTCGCCCTTCAGACCATGCTGTGGGCCGAAGGCGCTGGTGACGTTCACCCCGGCGGCGATCAGTGCGTCGAGCGAATGGGTGAGATCCCGCGTCACCGAAGCCGGATGCGCGACGAGCGCGACGCGTTTGCCGTCGAGAGGCCGGCGCAGGGCGGGGTCGGCAAGCAGCCGGTCGATACCGAATTTCATGGCGGCAGCGGTGCCGCAAGCCTCGCGGTGAAGCAAGCCGGATCGTGGAAATCGGGCTTGTCCGAGGCATGGGTCAGCGCCCAGTAGCTCTTCGTCCCGTCGGTCTCCTCGATCACCGCGCTCGCGCCGAAAGCGGCGGGCAGTTCGGGAAGCCCGCCAAGAGGGATCGCGGCGTCGAACAGCGAGAAGGCGGACCCTGCGCGCCAACTGCACACCGGCGCGCGCGGCAGTTTGCGCTGCCGCATCCCGGCGCGATATCCGGTGAAATCATAACCCGCCCAGCGCTCGGACGGCGAGAGGTTGAACTCGGCATAGGCCGGCCCCTCGCCATGCTGCACGAAAAGTTCGAAGCAGGTCGCCTCCCACAATCCATCCGCCCTGCCCCGCCCCGCCAGCGGCGGGATGGCGAGCGCGCCCACGCCCGACACCCGCCAGCGCAGGGTCAGCCAGTGCTCGGTCGGCTGCCACGAAAAGCGCACTTGCCAGTCGCCCGCGGGCGGGTTCGCGGGGTGCGGCGTCAAATCCATCTGTTGCACCCGGGCTCCCCCATGCTAGCGCCCTGACCATCATGACCAGCTACACTTCCGATCTGATGCGCCTGCTCGACGAGCGCGGCTATATCCACCAGGCGACCGATGCCAAGGGCCTCGATGCGCTCGCCGCAAAGCAGATCGTGCCAGGATATATCGGCTTCGATCCCACCGCGCCATCGCTGCATATCGGCAGCCTGGTCCAGATCATGATGCTGCGCCGGCTGCAGCAGGCGGGACACAAGCCCATCGTGGTGATGGGCGGCGGCACCGGCAAGATCGGCGATCCCTCGTTCCGCGACGAAAGCCGCAAGCTGATGAACGATGCGACCATCGCCGAGAACGTCGCCGGTATCTTCACGGTCTTCGATCGCCTGCTGACCTTCGGCACCGGTCCCACCGACGCGGTAATGGTCAACAACGACGAGTGGCTGGGCGAGCTCGGCTATCTCGAGATGCTGCGCGATGTCGGGCCGCATTTCACCGTCAACCGGATGCTCACCTTCGATTCGGTCAAGCAGCGGCTCGAGCGCGAGCAGGCGCTGACCTTCCTGGAATTCAACTACATGATCCTCCAGGCCTATGATTTCGTCGAGCTGGCGCGGCGCTACGACTGCAGACTGCAAATGGGCGGCAGCGATCAATGGGGCAATATCGTCAACGGGCTCGAGCTCGGGCGGCGGATGGAGGGGCGCGAGCTGTTCGGGCTGACGACGCCGCTGCTCACCACTGCCGACGGGTCCAAGATGGGCAAGACCGCCTCGGGCGCCGTCTGGCTCAACGAGGCGCAGCTGCCGGCGTATGACTTCTGGCAGTACTGGCGCAATGTCGACGACCGCGATGTCGGGCGCTTCCTCAGGCTGTTCACCGATCTTGCGCTCGACGAGATCGCGCGCCTCGAAGCCCTCGAGGGCAGCGAAATCAACGCCGCGAAGATCGTGCTCGCCAATGCGGTGACCGCGCTGGTGCGCGGTCCGGAGGCTGCCGCTGTCGCCGAAGCGACTGCCTCGGCAACCTTCGCCGGGGGCGGACTGGGCGAGGACCTCCCCGTGCTTCGGCTGGGCGCCGACGGCATGCGGATCGGCGCCGCGCTGACCGAGCTTGGCTTCACCGCTTCCAACGGCGAAGCCAAGCGCAAGCTGGCCGAAGGCGCGGTCAAGCTCGACGGCGTGACCATGGACGATGTCGGCCATCTGCTGACGCTGCCACCGGGCGCCGAGGCGCGTCTCAGCCTCGGCAAAAAGAAACATGCGATCATCCGGGGCTGACTTGCGCCAGAGCGCGTAATTGCCCGCCGTTTGGCCAATCCGGCTTTACCAATTGTCAGCCTTTCCAGCCCAATATGGCGGTCCACAGTGAACACGGAGGATTGGCTATCATGGGTGCCGGAGCTCAGCTCAGCGTCACCGACAAGCGGCGCATGGCGCGCCACCCGGTCGATCACCCCGTCATCGCGGAGCATTTCCGCGTCGGCGACCTGCGGATGCATATCGCGAACATCTCCGCCAATGGTTTCATGATCGACGATGCCAAGAATCTGGCGCGCGGCGACCGGGTCATCATCCGCCTGCCGATCGTCGGACGGATCGAAGCCTATTGCATCTGGATCCGCGACAATCGCGCCGGTTTCCAGTACGAGCGGATCATTCGCCCGGATGATTTCATCGCCATGATCGACCAGCTCCAGCCCAATCCGCGGCTGCGCCGCAATCGCTGACGCCTGAACGCCCGCCGGGTTTAACCGCTGGCAGGGGAAGTTTCTTCCCTTGCCGCGCGCCCGCTGCCATGGGCCGCGCGTGAGCGAGCCCACCCACCCCTTCCGCGTCCATAATTTCCGCGCCTATTGGGTCAGTCGTCTGGCGATGACGCTGGCGCAATATGCGATGATGCTGATCATCGCCTGGCAGGTCTACAACATCGCCCGCGACGGCGGTTCGTCGGTGGCCGAAGCCTCGGGCCAGCTGGCGCTGATCGGCCTGTTCCAGTTCGTCCCGCTATTCCTGCTGACGCCGTTCTCGGGGTTGGCCGCCGACCGCTTCGACCGCCGCAATGTCGCGCGGCTCACGGTGCTGGTGCAGTTCGGCTGCGCCGCCGCACTGGGCTGGCTGACCTGGCAGGATACCATCGCGCTCGAATGGCTCTACGCGATAGCGGTCGTGCTGGGGGTGGTGCGCGCCTTCAACGGCCCCGCGCTCTCCGCGCTCGCTCCCAATCTGGTGCCGCGCTCGATCCTCCCCAATGCGATCGCGCTGTCGAGCATCGCCTGGCAGGTCGGGATGATCGCCGGCCCGGCGATCGGCGGCTACACCTATGCCATCCTCCCTGCGCTGCCCTATGCCATCGCCGCGGGGCTGTTTCTGGTCTCGCTCACCGCGCTCAGCACGATCGGGCATGTCCCGCGCGCCAACAGCGTCGGAACCGCTCGCCCGATCGCGCAGATCGTCGATGGCCTGCGCTATGTCGGGCGCAACAAGATGGTGCTGGGCGCGATCACGCTCGATCTGTTCGCGGTGTTCCTCGCCGGGGCGACCGCGCTGTTCCCGGTCTATGCGCGCGACATCCTGGAAGTCGGCGAGACCGGGCTGGCGCAATTGGCGATGGCCCCCGCCTGCGGCGCGGTGGTGACCGCTTTATGGTTCTCGATCTTCCCGCTCAAGACCCAGGTCGGCCCCAAGATGCTGTGGTCCGTGGCAGTGTTCGGCGCCGCGACCGTCGCTTTCGGCCTCTCGACCTGGATGCCGCTCAGCCTGGCGATGCTGTTCGTGATCGGCGCCGCCGACATGTTCAGCGTCTATATCCGCCAGTCGCTGATCCAGCTGCACACGCCCGACGACAAGCGCGGCCGGGTGTCCTCGGTCAGCCTGCTGACGATCAGCGCATCCAACGAATTCGGCGATTTCTTCTCCGGCTCGCTGGCATTCCTGATCGGGCCGGTCGCCGCGGTGGTCAGCGGCGGAATCGGCGCGATCGTCACGGTCGGCTTGTGGACCCGCGTCTTTCCTGTTTTGCGTACCACGCGGACCTTCGACCCGCCTGAGGAATTGGTAGAAGAGACACCCGAAGAACAATTGCAGGAGCGCATTCCATGAAAGCCCCATCCGTCCTCGCCACCATCGGCAACACCCCGCATATCCGCCTTTCCCGGCTGTTTCCCGATCACGAGGTCTGGGTGAAGAGCGAGCGCGGCAATCCCGGCGGCTCGATCAAGGACCGGATCGCGCTGGCGATGGTGGAAGATGCGGAGAAGTCGGGCAAGTTGCGCCCCGGCGGGACGATCATCGAGCCGACCAGCGGCAACACCGGGATCGGTCTGGCGATGGTCGCCGCGGTCAAGGGTTACAAGCTCGTGCTGGTCATGCCCGAGAGCATGAGCATCGAGCGCCGCCGGCTGATGCTGGCCTATGGCGCCAGCTTCGATCTCACCGACAAGGCCAAGGGGATGAAGGGCGCGATCGAGCGCGCCGGCGAACTGGTAGCGCAGACCGAAGGCGCCTGGATGGCGAGCCAGTTCGACAACGACGCGAACTGGAAGGTCCATGCCGATATCACCGCCAAGGAAATCATGGCCGATTTCGGCGACACGCCGATCGATGCGATGATCACCGGGGTCGGCACCGGCGGCCATATCACCGGCTGCGCCGAAGTTCTCAAGGGCGTATGGCCGACGATGAAGGCCTATGCGGTGGAGCCTACCGGCTCGCCGGTGATCTCGGGCGGGCAGCCCGGCCCGCACCCGATCCAGGGTATCGGCGCGGGCTTCATCCCCGGCAATCTGCACACCAAGAGCATCGACGGCGCGATCCAGGTCGATCCCGAGGATGCCAAGGAATGGGCGCGCAAATCGGCCAGCGTCGAAGGGCTGCTGGTCGGCATCTCGAGCGGCGCGACGTTGGCGGCGATCGCCAGCAAGCTTCCCGAGTTGGGCGATGGTACCAGGGTGCTGGGCTTCAACTACGACACCGGCGAGCGTTATCTCTCGGTGGCGGACTTCCTGCCCGAGGAATAGTCGCCGCAGGGGCTCGCAAAACCAGTCCGCGCCGCAACTCCTTCGGGGAGCCGCGGCGCGGATGGCTTTCTGTCGACCAGTTTTCGCGTTGCGAACCTACGCCGCGGTGGCGAAAGCCTCCTCGCCCAGCGCCATCATGCTGTCGCTGCCCGTCTCGATCTTGCGGCGGAAGGCGCCGACATCGGGCAGGTAGCGGTCCATGAAATATCGCGCGGTCGCCAGCTTGGTTTCGTAGAACGCCGCATCGTCCCCGCCCTCGGCCAGCTTGGCTTGCGCAACCTTGGCCATCCGCAACCACATGAAGCCCAGCGTCACGATGCCCATCATGTGCATGTAATGATGCGCGCCGGCTCCCAGATGGTTGGGGTTCTGCATCGCATTGCTCATGAACCACATGGTCGCCGCCTGCTGCTCGGCCAGAGCCTTGCCGAGCGCCTCGGCGATCGGACCAAGCGCCTCGTCGCCCTTGGCCTGCTCGACCTCCTCGCCGACCATCGTGAAGAACGCCTGAATGCCTGCGCCGCCCTTCTGCGCCAGCTTGCGTCCGCACAGATCCATCGCCTGGATTCCATTTGTGCCTTCGTAAATCTGCGCGATGCGGGCGTCGCGGACGAACTGTTCCATGCCCCATTCGCGGATGTAGCCGTGGCCGCCGAACACCTGCTGCATATTGGTCGCGACCTCATAGCCCTTGTCGGTGCCATAGCCCTTGATCACCGGGGTCAGCAGCCCGATGATCAGATCGGCCTTTTCGCGCTCTTCCTCGGTCTCGGCCTTGTGGCTCAGATCGACCTGCAATGCGCCCCACAGACACAGCGCGCGCATGCCCTCGGTGAAGGCCTTGGCATCCATCAGCATCCGGCGGACATCGGGGTGGACGAAGATCGGATCGGCCTGCGCCTCGGGCTCGGCAGGGCCGGTCAGCGCCCTGCCCTGCCGCCGGTCGAGCGCATAGGCGACCGCGTTCTGATAGGCGGCCTCGGCCTGGCTCAGACCCTGGACGCCGACCCCGAGGCGCGCGGCGTTCATCATGATGAACATGGCGGCAAGACCCTTGTTCTCCTCGCCGACCAGCCAGCCCTTGGCGGCGTCGTAATTGAGCAGGCAGGTCGAATTGCCGTGGATGCCCATCTTCTCCTCGATCGAGCCGCAGACGACGGTGTTGCGCTCGCCCACCGAACCGTCCTCGTTGACGAGGAACTTGGGCACCACGAACAGCGAGATGCCCTTGGTGCTGTCCGGCGCGCCGGGGGTCTTCGCGAGCACCAGATGGATGATGTTCGAGGTCATGTCGTGCTCGCCGGCCGAGATGAAGATCTTGGTGCCGGTCAGCGCGTAGCTGCCATCGGCCTGCGGCTCGGCCTTGGTGCGGATCATGCCCAGATCGGTGCCGCATTGCGGCTCGGTGAGGTTCATCGTTCCCGACCATTCGCCCGAGATCATCTTGGGCAGATACATGTCCTTCTGCTCCTGCGATCCCTTGGCGATCAGCGCCGAGACCGCGCCATTGGTCAGCCCGGGATACATGCCGAAAGCCTGGTTGGCCGAGGAGATGAACTCCTCCAGCGCGAAGCCGAGCGCATGCGGCATGCCCTGCCCGCCGAATTCCTCGGGTGCGGCGATCGTGCCCCAGCCGGCTTCGACGAACTGTGTATAGGCCTCCTTGAACCCGGGCGGCGTGGTGACCGAGCCATCCTCGTGGCGGGTGCAGCCTTCCTCGTCGCCGACGCGGTTGAGCGGCGCGAGCACCTCGGCGCAGAACTTGCCGCCTTCGCCGAGCACGGCATCGCTGACATCGGCGGTCGCCATCTCGAAGCCGGGCAGGTGCGCATAGCCGGCGAGATCGAGCATCTCGTTGAGGATGAAGCGGGCGTCGCGGGTCGGAGCGGTATAGCTGGGCATGGGAGTGTCCTTGGTAGGTAGGCTGGGGGTGGGTAGGCTGGGGGTGGGTAGGATCTGAAGCGGAAGATTATCTTGCAGGATCGAGCGATTCGACGTGGCCGATGAAGTCGGTCAGTTCCTTGATCGAACTGTCGATATCGGCACGCTGCTTTTTCAGTTTGGCGACATGCTTGCGGCATTTCTCGACCGTGACGCGGCGCTGTTCCACCCGGCCGTCGTCGAGATCGTAGAGATCGATCATCTCGCGGATCTCGGTCAGCGAGAAGCCGACGTTCTTGGCGCGCATGATCCAGGCTAGCCGGGCGCGGTCGCGTTGCGAATAGATCCGCGACAGGCCGACCCGCGAGGGGGCGATCAGGCCCTCGTCCTCGTAGAAGCGCAACGCCCGCGCGGTGCAGCCGAATTCCGAAGTGAGGTCGGAAATGGTGAACTGCTCGCGGGCGAGCTTGTCGGGGCGATCGAGCAAGGCGCCCGATCCGCCACGAATTTGGCCGCGACCAGATTTATCGGGTGCCCGATCGGGGGATTGGGTACTGGCTGTCGTCATGCGGCTCCGGGTACAGTCCGCTTACGTAAACGTCAACTCGTGACGCGGGCAAGCGAGCCATTCTCCAGCCGGCGGTAGAGGCAGCTCACCGCGCCTGTATGGCAGGTCGGCCCCGCCGGGCGGCAGCGCAGGACGAGCGCATCCTGATCGCAATCGACCAGGATTTCCTCGACCGCGAGCGTGTGGCCCGAAGACTCGCCCTTCTTCCACAATCGGCCCCGCGATCTGGAATGGAAGTGCGCCTCTCCGCTCGCGAGAGTGGCGTCGAGCGCTTCCTCGTCCATGAAGGCGACCATCAGGACCTGCAGGCTCGAGGCTTCGACCACCACCGCGGTCAGCAGTCCCCGATCGTCGAACTTGGGAAGAAAACGCGTACCCTGTTCGCGTTCGGCGCTATCCGTGGTCATCGGCGATCCTTGCGTTGAATATACTGATATTTGTTGCACAGCCGCAACAGCGGCTTCTTAAAACTGCCGATAGCAAAATTGCCGGTTTGAGGAACGGCGGTTTGGTGGAATATTCGCACTGTGGCTCGAAAGAGCTATCCGCTTGGCGAGGGTACCGAATAGAGCACCGGGTTCGGGGGGTACAAGGAGCGCTGCCGGCCTTCGGGGCTTGTTTTCGGGGCATGGCGCGCATCAAGCGATGAGGGATAGGACCCGGCGTATTCATGGGGGGTGCGCCAGCCCTTCGAGGGAGGGTCCGCTAACATTCGTCACGTGGCGCCCGAGACCTTCGTGGTCTCGGGCGTTTCGCTTTGTGGCAGCGATGCGGGTTGCGCGATCGTGGCGCTGTGCTCGCCATCGAGAACTCTTGCGAAGCAGCAGATCGTAACGCTGGTCGCGCCCGCCCGTTTGAGGGCGGCGACGCAGGCCTGCGAGGTCGCGCCGCTGGTGAGGACGTCGTCGACCAGGATCACCTCCCGTCCGCGCACCGCTTGCGCCCCGCGCTCGCTGACGCGGATGGCGCCCGAGAGCGCGCGGCGGCGGGCCTTCGCCCCCAGCCCGCCCAGGGTCGGGGTAGGCTTGCTGCGGACCAGCGCGTCGACCGCCAATGTCCCATGACCCAGCGCCGCAAGCCCGCGAGCAAGCAGCGCCGCCTGGTTGAAACCGCGATACCACAACCGCCGGCGGTGCAGCGGGACCGGGACGATGATCCGGTCCGACGGGGTGGGAAGCCGCGCCGCCATCAACCGCGCCAGCATCGGCGCGAGCGCGATCCGGCGGCCGTGCTTGAAGGCGAGGACGAGTCGGCGCGAGACGTCGTTGTAGAGCGTCGCCGCAGCGATACCGGCGTGGTTGGGCGGTGAGAACATGCAAGGCGCGCAGACGGCGCCAGCCTCCAGAACCGAGCCGGCGAAAGGACGCTGGCACAATGCACAGCCCGGTTCGGAGGGGATTTCGAGCTGCTCCCAGCAGGCGGCGCATAAGCCCACCTGCTGCGCGATTCCCTCGCCGCAGACCGGGCAGCGCGGCGGGTAGACCAGATCCACCGCGGGGCCGAGCGTCTGGGCGAGAAAGCGGCGGGCGGATCGCAGCGCGGGCATGGCGCGCAAGCTGCACCGCTTGCGCGGCGGTGACAAGCTCGGCAGGGACCCGCCATGTCCTCACCCGCCCCGCCCCGCATCTTCTCCCCCGCTCGCCGGGAGGCTTCGTGGCATCGCGCGGAGCGCCGGCAAAGGCGCGAGGGGGCAGCGCGTTTCGTGATCGAGGATATGGCGGAGGACTTCGCCGAGCGAATCGGTTTCATGCAGTTGGCGCCCGAGCGTGCCCTGCTGATGGGTTCGCTGGGTGGAGGCTTGCCGGGGCTGAAAGAGGTCACCCGTGCCGCGCCCGGGGATTTCGACGAGGAGCTTCCCTTCCCCGGCCGTCCCTATGATTTCATCGCCAGTTTCGAGACGCTGGCAACGGTCAACGACCTGCCGGCCGCGCTGCTCCACATGCGCTGCGCGCTGGCCGAGGGCGGCGTCGCGATGGCGAGCCTCGTCGGGGCCGGGAGCCTCGCGAACCTGCGTCGCGCGATGATCGCCGCCGAGCCCGAGCGGCCCGCGCCGCGGATGCATCCGCTGGTGGACAACCGCGCCGCGACCGCGCTGCTCGAACGCGCGGGGTTCCGGCGCTTCGTGGTCGATTCGCGCGAGCTTTCGGTCGCCTATCGCTCGCTCGACCGGCTCGTCGCGGACCTGCGCGATCAGGCGCTGGGCAACCAGCTCGCGCGGGTCGCCCCGCCGCTGGGCCGCGCGGCGCTGGAGCGAGTCCGCGCGGCATTTCTCGACCACGCCGACGAACAGGGTCGAGTGGTCGAGAAATTCGAGATTCTCACCCTAACCGGTTGGAAAGCCTAGCGTAAGCTCGCCTGCGCCGCCGCCAGACGGGCGATCGGCACGCGGTAGGGCGAGGCCGAGACATAATCCAGCCCGACCTCCTCGCAAAAGCCGATCGAGGCGGGGTCGCCGCCGTGTTCGCCGCAGATCCCCAGCTTGATGTCGCCGCGGGTTTCCCGGCCGCGTTCCACCGCCATCGACACCAGCTCGCCCACGCCTTCGATATCGAGGCTGACGAAGGGATCGCGCGGGAAGATGCCGCGATCGACATAGGGGCCGAGGAACCGCGCGCTGTCGTCGCGGCTGACCCCAAGCGTCGTCTGGGTGAGGTCGTTGGTCCCGAAGCTGAAGAAATCGGCGTGCTGCGCGATCTGCCCCGCCATCAGCGCGGCGCGCGGCAGCTCGATCATCGTGCCGACCAGATAGTCCACCCGGCGTCCGGCTCTTTCGAACACTTCTTCCGCCACGCGATCGACCAGCGCGCGGAGGATTTCCAGCTCGCGCCTGGTGGCGACCAGCGGAATCATGATCTCGGGCAGCGGTGCCTCGCCGCTTTCCTTCGCCACGTCGCAGACCGCTTCGAAGATGGCGCGCGCCTGCATCTCGTAGATCTCGGGATAGGTGATTCCCAAACGGCAGCCGCGATGGCCGAGCATGGGGTTGAACTCGTGCAGCTCGGCGGCGCGGCGGCGCAGATGATCGACCCCCAGCCCGGTGGCATCGGCGAGCTCGGCGAACTCGGCCTCCTCGTTGGGGAGGAATTCGTGCAGCGGCGGGTCGAGCAGGCGGATCGTGCAGGGCAGCCCGACCATGACCGTGAAGATCGCGTGGAAATCGGCGCGCTGCTCGGGGAGCAGCTTGTCGAGCGCGGCGCGGCGGCCCTTCTCGTCCTCGGCGAGGATCATCTGGCGCACCGCGCTGATCCGGCCTGCGTCGAAGAACATGTGTTCGGTGCGGCACAACCCGATGCCCTCGGCGCCGAACTGGCGCGCCATCCGGCAATCCTGCTCGGTCTCGGCATTGGTGCGGATCCGCATCCTTCGGTGCTCGTCGGCCCATTCCATCAGCGTGCCGAAATCGCCGGCGAGCTCGGGCTCGATGGTCGCGACCTCGCCCGCCATGACCTGGCCGTTGCTGCCGTCGAGCGTGATGACATCGCCCTCCTTCAGCTCGCGATCGCCGATCCGCAGGGTGCGCGCGTCCCGCGAAATCGAGACCTGCGACGCCCCCGAAACACAGGGGCGTCCCATCCCGCGCGCGACCACCGCGGCGTGGCTGGTCATCCCGCCGCGCGCGGTGAGGATGCCGGTGGCGGCGTGCATGCCGTGGATGTCCTCGGGGCTGGTCTCGACCCGGACCAGGATCACCTTCTCGCCGCGCTGCGCCCAGCTTTCGGCGGTCTCGGCGTCGAGCACGATCTTGCCCGAGGCGGCGCCCGGCGAGGCCGGCAGGCCGGTGGTCATCACGTCGCGCTTCGCTTGCGGATCGAGCGTGGGGTGGAGCAGCTGGTCGAGCGCCATGGGATCGATCCGCAGGATCGCCTGCTTGCGGTCGATCAGGCCTTCCCCGACCATGTCCACCGCCATCTTGAGCGCGGCCTTGGCCGTGCGCTTGCCATTGCGGGTCTGCAGCAGCCACAGCTTGCCCTGCTGCACGGTGAACTCGATATCCTGCATGTCGGAATAATGCGCCTCGAGCAGGTCGAACACGCGGGCGAGCTCGGCATAGGCCTCGGGCATCGCCTCTTCCATGCTGGGCTTGTCGGCGCCTGCCGCCTCGCGGCGGGCTCGCGTGAGATATTGCGGGGTTCGGATGCCCGCGACCACGTCCTCGCCCTGCGCATTGACCAGCCATTCGCCGTAATGGGCTTTCTCGCCGGTCGAGGGATCGCGGGTGAAGGCGACGCCGGTGGCGCTGGTGTCGCCCATATTGCCGAACACCATCGCCTGGACGTTGACCGCAGTGCCCATGTCGTGGGGGATATCGTTGAGGCGGCGGTAGATCTTGGCGCGCTCGGTGTCCCAGCTGTCGAACACCGCCGCGATCGCGCCCCACAGCTGCGCCTGGGCATCCTGCGGGAACGGCTGCCCAAGCTCGCGCTCGACGATGGCCTTGTATTCGGCGACCAGCTTCTGCCAGTGCTCGGCCTCGAGCTCGGTGTCGGAATAGAAGCCGGTGTCTTCCTTCACGATCTCGAGCGCTTCCTCGAACAATCCGTGATCGACGCCGAGCACGACGTCGGAATACATCTGGACGAAGCGGCGGTAGCTGTCCCAGGCGAAGCGCGGATCGCCGCTGGTGCGCGCGAGGCCTTCGACCGTTGCGTCGTTGAGCCCGAGGTTGAGCACGGTGTCCATCATCCCCGGCATCGAGATCGCCGCGCCCGAGCGGACCGAGA
This sequence comes from Qipengyuania benthica, assembly GCF_030717865.1. Lineage (NCBI taxonomy): Bacteria > Pseudomonadati > Pseudomonadota > Alphaproteobacteria > Sphingomonadales > Erythrobacteraceae > Qipengyuania > Qipengyuania benthica. The sequence continues at coordinate 258,297 of NZ_JAVAIL010000002.1, forward strand.
CCAGCAGCGGATCCTCAGGGTCGCCCAGCACCTTGCCCACGGTGCGCTCGACATGGCGCAGCGCCTCGGCGACCTGATCGCGCAGGGCTTGCGGAAAATCGGCGCCGCCCGCGAGATAGGTTAGGCATTCCTCGGTCGCGATGGTGAAGCCCGGGGGCACCGGCAGCCCGATCTCGGCCATCACCGCCAGATTGGCGCCCTTGCCGCCGGTGACCTTCTTGTCCTTCTGGCGCGGGTCGGAATGGCTGGCGTCGCCGCCGAAGTGAAAGACCGATTGCGGCATGTGAACTCCTGTTCGGGTGACGTTCGAAGGGTGACACCGGGTTACAGCGGTGTCACCCTGATCCGGTTTGGCGAACCCATTAAATTCAAGGCGTTATCGCGAATTTACGCCTCCAGGGTGACAGATCGGGGGTAAGGGGGGTGGCGATCACCCCTCGATCCGCGCGAAATCTGCGGCCTTGTGTACCGCGGCGCGGAAACGGGCCAGCAGATCGAGCCGGGCGGCGCGCTTGTCCTCGTCTGCATCATTGACCGTCACCTCCTCGAAAAACCGATCGATCGGGGCGCGCAGACTGGCGAGCGCGGCCATGGCGGTTTCGAAGTCTTCGCCCTCGATCGCCGCGGCGGCTTTGGGCTCGGCTTGGTCCAGCGCCTCGATCAGCGTCTTTTCCGCCGGTTCGGGGGTGTAGGAAAGTTCTTTCTGGTGCCGCTCGGCCATCTTGGCGTCGATCACCGCTTTGAGATCGGGATCGTCGACCAGCGCCAGCGGGTCCTCCTCGCCGGTGCGGGCGATCTCGCCCTCGCAGCCGTGCCAGTCCTCCTTCTTGAGGATATTGGCGGCGCGCTTGTAGGCGGCCAGCAGATTGGCGCCCTCGGCGGTTTCGACGTAGTTCTGCAATGCCTTCACCCTTGCCAGCAGGCGGACAAGATCGTCTTCGCCTCCAAGGGAGAACACCGCATCGACGAGATCGTGCCGGACACCGGCCTCACGCTCCTGGACCTTCAGGCGGTCGGCGAAGAAGTCGAGGAGGTCTGCTGCGCAAGCTGACGAGGCAGCGAACCGAGCTTCGGAGTACGCCACCAACTGCTCTTCGTCGTATGGAGGTTGAAAACCCTCGTGATCAGCGGGTAGATCAAAAAGCCAGAGGTCATCATCGACCATCGACGGGAGGCGTTCACGAAGTGCAGCGATACCCCCAAAACCACCGTCAGCGATTACTTTGTAGAGATACCATTTACGATCTCCATCATAGGCGAACTGCGCGTAACTCTCGCGAACGAGTCTGAGGACGCCTGCCGAAATCTGACCAGCTTGTAAGAGACGGATAATCCCGAGGGCGGCACGGCGTAAAGCGAAGGGATCCTTTGAACCCGTGGGTTTTTCACTGATCGCGAAAAACCCGACCAACGTATCCAGCTTGTCTGCCAAACTCACCGCCACCGTCACCGGCGCGGTGGGGACTTCGTCGCCCTGCCCGACCGGCTTGTAATGGTCGCGGATCGCGTCGGCGACTGCGTCCGGCAGGCCCTCGGCGCGGGCGTAATAGCCGCCCATAAGCCCCTGCAATTCGGGGAATTCGCCGACCATCTCGGTGACCAGATCGGCCTTGCACAGAAGCGCGGCCTGTTCGGCGAGATCGGCGAGCTCCGCCACATCCTCGTCATTCCGGCGAAGGCCGGAATCCATCGTGCCATCAGCGCTGTCGGAAGCATGGACCCCGGCCTTCGCCGGGGTGACGGGGTGCGGGATGACGGGGTGTGGGGTGACGGAGTGCGGTTTAACGACCCCCTCTTCCACCAGCCAGCGCGCCAGCTTCGCCACGCGCTCGACCTTGTCGGCGACGGTGCCCAGCTTCTCGTGGAAGGTGATCCGCTCGAGCCCCTCGGCGTGCTGCGCCAGCGTCCTCTTGCGATCGACATCCCAGAAGAACCGCGCATCGGACAGCCGCGCGGCGAGGACCTTGCGATTGCCGTCGACCACCCGCGCGCCGCCGTCTTCCGCCGCGATATTGGCGGTGCAGACGAAGGCGTTGGCGAGACTCCCCCTCCCGCCTGCGGGAGGGGGTTGGGGGGTGGGCAAGTCGGGCGTTGCATCGGGCCCACCCCCTACCCCTCCCGCAAGCGGGAGGGGTGAATTGCAGACGAAATACTTCTGGTTCACCCGCGCGGTGAGCTGGATCACTTCGGGCGGGACTTCGAGAAACGCCTCCTCGAAGCGGCCGAGCAGCGGGACGGGCCATTCGGTGAGACCGGCGTTCTCCACCACCAGCCCCTCGTCCTCGACGAGCTCGAGACCGGCCTTTTCGGCGACCTCCTGCGCACCCTTGCGGATCAGTGCGGCGCGTTCCTCGTGATCGACGATCACATGGCAGGCGCGCAGCTTCTCGGCGTAATCGTCCGCACTGCCGATGGTGATGTCGCCCGCATGGTGGAAGCGGTGGCCGAGCGTGACCCAGCCCGAGGTGACGCCATGCACCTCGCATTCGATCAGTTCCTCGCCCAGCAGCGCCACGATTCCCGACAGCGGGCGCACCCAGCGCAGGGATTCGGTGCCGATCGAGGCGGCGCCCCAGCGCATCGATTTGGGCCAGGAAAAATCGCGGACGATCGCGGGGATCGCCTGCGCGAGCAGGTCGGCGGTCGCGCGGCCGGGTTTCTCGATCACCGCGAACCAGGTGTTGCGGCCCTTGACGTCGCGCAAGGTCAGCTGGTCGCGGGTGACGTCGTTCTTGCGGCAGAACCCGTCGAGCGCGGCATCGGGCGCGCCCTCGGGCGGGCCCTTGGCTTCCTCGCTGACCGCCTGCGTCGCTTGCGGCAGGTCGCGCGCGATCAGCGCGAGGCGGCGCGGGGTGGACCAGACGGTGATGGCGCCGGGCGTGATCCCGGCGGCGTCCATCTCGCGGCGGAACAGCTTCTCGAGTTCGCTGCGCGCGCCAGCCTGCATCCGCGCGGGGATTTCCTCGGAGCGCAGTTCGAGAAGGAAGTCAGGCACGGGCTTTCTCCGTCATCCCAGCGAAGTTCCCCGTCATCCCAGCGAAAGCTGGGATCTGTCGCAGATCGGGCGCGAAGCCGAAGGCTATCCCAGCTTTCGCTGGGATGACGGGGGCTGCCGGGGCTGCGTCCACCACCTCGTCATTGCGAGGAGCCGAAGGCGGAGTCGAAGACGGCCCGGAGGGCCATCCGGCAATCCGAGGCGCAGGTCCATGGATTGCTTCGCTCCGCTCGCAATGACGAATGAGGGGACTCACAGCGACCACTCCGGATATTTATCCGCCCATTGCGGCGCCATCGCCTCGGCGTAATTCTCGCAGGCGCCGCGCGCCAGATCGCGGACCCTGCCCATGTAGCTGGCGCGTTCCTGGACGCTGATCACGCCGCGCGCCTGCAGCAGGTTGAAGATGTGGCTGGCCTCGACCGCCTGTTCATAAGCGGCAATAGGCACCTGATTTTCCAGCGCATTGCGGCATTCTGCCTCGGCCTTGGCGAACAGATCGAACAGCGCGGCGGTGTCCGCCACCTCGAAATTCCATTTCGACATCTGCTTCTCGTTTTCGAGGAACACCTGTCCGTAAGTCACGCCGCGGCCGTTGAAATCGAGATCGTAGACGTTGTCGACGCCCTGAATATACATCGCCAGGCGTTCTAGCCCGTAGGTCAGCTCCCCCGCGACCGGCTTGCAGTCGAACCCGCCCATCTGCTGGAAATAGGTGAACTGGGTCACCTCCATTCCGTCGCACCAGACCTCCCAGCCCAGCCCCCAGGCGCCCAGCGTGGGCGATTCCCAATCGTCCTCGACGAAGCGGATGTCGTGCTTGAGCGGATCGATGCCGATCACCCGCAGCGATTCCAGATAGAGGTCCTGGATGTCGGGCGGGCTGGGTTTGAGGATCACCTGATACTGGTAGTAATGCTGCAGCCGGTTGGGGTTCTCGCCATAGCGGCCATCCGTGGGGCGGCGGCAGGGCTGGACGAAGGCGGCGTTCCAGGGTTCCGGCCCCAGCGCGCGCAAGGTGGTTGCGGTGTGGAAGGTGCCCGCCCCCATCCGCATGTCGTAGGGTTGCAGGATCAGGCACCCCTGCGCGGCCCAGAAATCATGCAGGCTGAGGATCATGTCCTGGAAAGATCGGCTCGGATTGCGGTCCATGGCGGCGGGCTTTGGCTTATGGCCTCCGGAGCGTCAATGCCGTGTGGGGCGCAAGAGCGCGCGAACTCGCATATCGCGCGCCGCAAGCCGGGACTGGCACGGCCCTCCCTATTTCGGGGCCTCATTTCGGGGCGTCATTTCGGGGGCGAATTTGCAGACTTATGCTGTAGAGAACCAAACCATGTCCCAGACCAGAACCCGTTTCGCCGCCGCGCTCACCGCCGGCACCCTGCTCGTCACCCTCCAGGCCTGCACCACCGTTGCCGAGGATGCCGCGCCCATCGCGGCGGCCGAGCCCGTAGCAGCACCCGTCGTCGAATCGGCGGTCGAGTTGGCGGTCGAGCCGGCGTTCGAGCCTGCGGGCCCGGCGCTGTGGAAGGTCGCCGACGAGGACACCACGATCTATCTGTTTGGCACCGTCCACGCGCTGCCCGAGAATATCGACTGGTTTCGTGGACCGATCGCCAGTGCGCTCGAATCCTCAGGCACGCTGGTGACCGAAGTGCCCAGCGGGTTCGAGCAGGATCCGGCGCTGCAACAGACCATCATGGGGCTGGCGATGCTTCCCGCCGACGAGAGCCTGCGCGACCAGCTCGATCCCGAGCAGCGCGCCAGCTACGAGGCGGCGATGACCTCGCTCGACCTGCCGGTGGGCGCGTTCGACCGCTTCGAGCCGTGGTTCGCCGGAGTCAATCTCGCGATGCTGCCGCTGCTCAAGGCGGGCTATACGCCCGGAAGCGGGGTGGAAAAAGTCGTCGAGGGACGCGCCCCCGCCACGGTCACGCGAGATGCGCTCGAGACCGCCGATTTCCAGCTCGGCGTGCTCGACTCCCTGCCGCGCCAGTCGCAGGTGGATTTTCTCATCGCCACGACCGACATGATCGACGAGGTGGTGCCCATGATGAACCAGCTGCTGACCGAATGGGTCGAAGGCGACACCGATCAGCTGGGCGAGCTGATGAACGCGAACCTGGCCGATCCGGTGCTCGCCGAGGCGCTGCTCTACAGCCGCAACCGCAATTGGACCGACTGGATCGAGCAGCGGCTCGACACGCCCGGGACGGTGTTCATGGCGGTCGGCGCGGGACACCTCGCGGGCACCAACAGCGTGCAGGATTATCTCGCCGAACGCGGGCTGACCGCGACGCGGGTCCAGTGAACCTGCGGCTATCGCTCACGGGCCTGCTGGGCGCGCTGCTGCTGGCGGGCTGCTCCGATCGGCCCGGCGAACCGGCGTCCGAGCCCGCGAGCTACCCCGTCCTATGGGAACTCACCAACGCCGAGGGCGAGATCGAGGGCTGGCTGTTCGGCACCATCCACGCGCTCCCCGACGGAGTGCAATGGCGCTCGGCGGTGCTCGACGAGGCGGTCGCGGCGGCCGATGTGCTGGCCGTCGAGGTCGCCGCGCTCGACGACGGCGTGAAGCTTGGCGAATTGTTTACCCGGCTCGCCTTCGACGGTTCGTCGGGGGCCTCCGGGCCGCCCGGCCCGCTCGCCGCGCGGGTCGATCCGGCGCTGGCTGAGCAATATCAGGAGCTGCTGACCACCGCCAAGGTCCGGCGCAGCCATTTCGACGCGATGGAAACCTGGGCGGCGGCGCTGACGCTGGCGCAGGTGGCGCAGCAGGCGAAAGCAGAGAATGGGGTCGATCGCGCGCTGATCCGCGATTTCGCCGGTCGCGAGATCGTCGAGTTCGAGGGCGCCGAGACGCAATTGCGGATCTTCGACGACCTGCCCGAGACCGAGCAGCGCGACCTGCTCAACGCGGTGATCGGCGAGACCGAGGATTACGAGCGCGACATCGGCAAGCTCGCGCGGGTCTGGCAGGCGGGCGATGCCGAGCAATTGAGCGAGCTGACCGGCGAAGGCATCCTCGCCGACCCGGAGCTCTACGAAGCGCTGCTCGCGGGGCGCAACCGCGCCTGGGCGGCGCAACTCGAAAACCTGCTCTCGGCGCGCGCGAAGCCCTTCGTGGCGGTGGGCGCGGCGCATATGTTCGGCGCCGACGGCCTGCCCGCGCTGATGGAAGCGCGCGGCTATACGGTGCGACGGATCCAGTAACGCTCCCAAGCCGAGCTGCGCCGCCCCCGCCGCCCTTGTCTTTTCGGGACTACCTGCTAATGGCCCGCGGTCCGGCGTCATGGTCATCCCTGGAGGCGTGGCGGACCGGACGACAACCACAAGCATTCGAAAGGTAAGTACTCATGAGCGATGCTCTGACCCTGCCGGCCGAGACGCGCGAACGGGCTGGCAAGGGAGCCTCCCGTGCACTGCGTCGCGATGGCCGTGTCCCCGCCGTGATCTATGGCGGCAAGGAAGAACCCGTGATGATCCACATCGAGGAGAAGGAACTGGTCAAGCAATTGATGACCGGTCACTTCATGAACTCGATCGTCGAGATCGAACTGGGCGGCACGAAGCTGCGCACCCTGCCCAAGGATGTCGCGCTCGACCCGGTCAAGGACCGGCCGATCCACGCCGATTTCCTGCGCATGGTCAAGGGCGGCAAGATCGACGTTCAGGTCCCCGTGGTCTTCGCCAACGAGGAAGCCTCGCCCGGTCTCAAGAAGGGCGGCGTCTTGAATGTGGTCCGTCACGAGCTCGAGCTGGTCTGCGACAACGACCGCATCCCCAGCGAGATCGTGATCGACGTCACCGGCAAGGAAGTCGGCGATTCGATTCACATCAGCGAAGTCACGCTTCCCGAGGGCAGCGCAAGCGCCATCACCGATCGCGACTTCACCATCGCCACGCTGGTCGCTCCGTCCGCGCTCAAGCGCGCCGAGGGTGAAGCCGGCGAAGACCAGACCGGCGAAGGCATGGAGCCGGGCGAAACCGCCGCGACCGAACAGGGTCCCGACGACGACGCCGCTCAGGAGCAGGAAGACAAGAGCGAATAAGCGCTCTTTCTCCTTACCCGATATCAAGGCACCGGGCTTCGCGAGAAGTCCGGTGTTTTGCTGTGTGCGCCTGGCCTACGCGCAGGACCGCATACGGGGGTGACGGGGCGGTGAGCCTCCACTAAGCGCTCGCCATGCAAATCTGGACAGGCCTCGGCAATCCCGGACCCAAATACACCATGCAGCGGCACAATGTCGGCTTCATGGCCTGCGACGTGATCGCCGACATGCACGATTTCGGACCGGTGCAGAAGAAGTTCAGCGGCTGGGTCCAGGAAGGGCGGATCGGCACCGAGAAGGTGCTGCTGCTCAAACCCGCCACCTTCATGAACGAGAGCGGCCGCGCGGTAGGCGAGGCGCTGCGCTTCTACAAGCTGGGCACCGACGCGCTGACCGTGTTCCACGACGAGCTCGATCTGGCACCCTTCAAGATCAAGGTGAAGCAGGGCGGCGGTCATGCCGGGCACAATGGCCTGCGCAGCATCGACCAGCATTGCGGACCCGAGTTTCGCCGGGTGCGGATCGGCATCGGCCATCCCGGGCACAAGGATCGCGTCCACGGCCATGTACTCGGCGATTACGCCAAGGCCGAGCGCGACGATCTGATCGCCATGCTCGGCGCGATCGGCGCGGAGGCGGAATGGCTCGCGAAAGGCGACGACGTCCGCTTCATGAACGATGTCGCGCTGAGGATGCAGGAATGATGTGCTAGGTTCTTCCCGAGACAGAGGAGATTCGCATGCCCGATCTGACCCGCCGTTCGCTGCTCGCCGGCGCCGCCGCCACCACCGTTCTCGCCGCCACCGCCTCCCGCGCGCAGACCGATAGGGTCGCCGCCGCGCCCGATCTCGCGGGCAAGGCGATCCTCATCACCGGAACCTCCTCGGGCTTCGGACGGCTCGGCGCCGAGCATTACGCCCGCGCCGGCGCGCGGGTGTTCGCCACCATGCGCAACATTCCCCGCCCCGAAGCCGAGGAACTGCGCCGCCTCGCGACCAGCGACGATCTCGACATCCATGTGATCGAGATCGACGTCCTTTCGGACGAACAGGTCGAACGCGGCGTCGCCGAGGCGACACGGATCAACGGCGGTCCGATCGACGTGCTTGTCAACAATGCCGGGATCGGGATTTCCGGCCCGGTCGAGGTGCAGGACATGGAAGCGACGAAGCTGGCCTTCGACACCAATGTCTTCGGCGCCCACCGGATGGCGCGCGCGGTGCTGCCGGGGATGCGCGCGAAGGGCGGCGGGCAGATCTTCCAGATCTCGAGCCAGCTGGGGCGCGTGATCGTGCCCTATGGCGGGCATTATTCGGCGACCAAGTTCGCATTGGAGGCGATGGGCGAGCAGCTCGCCTACGAGCTGGTGCCGCACAATATCGAGGTGACCATCATCGAGCCCGGCGGCTACCCGACCGAGGTCTGGGTCAACCGCAACATCTATACCGGCTCGCTGAAGGAACGGATCGCCCCCGAGCACGCGCAAGGCTATCCCGAGGTCGTGGCGCGGATGGGGACCGAGGACGGCTCGGGTCGCTCCGCCGATCCGATGGACGTGCCGCGCGCCATCGCCCGCACCATCGCCCTGCCCCAGGGCACCCGTCCGCTGCGCGTTCCGGTCAGCGGCGGAGCGATCCCGCAGACCGCGATCAACGAGGTGACCGCGCGCACCCAGCTCGAATGGCTGGGCCGCTCGCCTCAGCTCGGCCCGGTGATGCGCGCGGTCCACAACTAGCGCGCTGGCATTCGCCCCAGACTGCGGCTAGGGCCGCGGCCTGCTTTCTATCTGGAGTTTTCGATGGGTTTCCGTTGCGGGATCGTCGGCTTGCCCAATGTCGGCAAGTCCACCCTTTTCAATGCATTGACCGAGACGCAGGCCGCGCAGGCCGCGAACTATCCCTTCTGCACGATCGAGCCCAATGTCGGTCAGGTCGCCGTCCCCGATGCGCGTCTCGACCGGATCGCCGCGATCGCCGGCTCGGCCAAGGTGATCCCGACGCAGCTCGGCTTCGTCGATATCGCCGGTCTGGTGAAGGGCGCGAGCAAGGGCGAAGGTCTGGGCAACCAGTTCCTCGGCAATATCCGCGAGGTCGATGCGGTGGTCCATGTGCTGCGCTGCTTCGAGGATGACGACATCCAGCACGTCGCCAACAAGGTCGATCCGATCTCGGATGCCGAAGTGGTCGAGACCGAGCTGTTGCTGTCGGACCTCGAAAGCCTCGAGAAGCGCGTTCCCAATGCGCAGAAGCGCGCCACCGGCGGGGACAAGGAAGCCAAGATCATGGCGAGCGTCCTCGGCCAGGCGCTCGAACTGCTGCGCGAGGGCAAGCCCGCGCGGTTGACCCAGCCCAGGGACGAGGAAGAGGCGCGGGTGTTCGCGCAGGCGCAATTGCTCAGCGCCAAGCCGGTGCTCTACGTCTGCAACGTCGCCGAGGAAGACGCCGCGACCGGCAATGCGCTGTCCGAGGCGGTCGCCGCCAAGGCCGCGCGAGAGGGCGCGCAGTCGGTGGTGGTCTCCGCCGCGATCGAATCCGAGCTGGTGGGCATGGAGCAGGACGAACGCCGCGAATATCTCGCCGAACTCGGGCTGGACGAAAGCGGGCTGAGCAAGGTCATCCGCGCGGGCTACGACCTGCTCGCGCTCAACACCTTCTTCACCGCCGGCCCCAAGGAAACCCGTGCCTGGACTTTCCCGCGCGGCGCCAAGGCTCCTCAGGCGGCGGGCGAGATCCACACCGATTTCGAGAAGGGCTTCATCCGCGCCGAGACCATCGGTTTCGATGACTATATCGCGCTGAAAGGCGAGAGCGGCGCGCGCGAGGCGGGCAAGCTGCGCCAGGAGGGCAAGGAATATCTCGTCCAGGATGGCGACGTGCTGATGTTCAAGTTCAACGTCTAGGCACCATTTGCGATCGCGATAGTTGGGCTCACATAGATCAAGGGGAGAGCCATATCGTGGTCGACAAATCCGAGAAGTTCAATTGGTTGGTACGGGTGGGCTATTTCAGCCGCGCCATCCTCTATGCCGTGCTGGGCCTGATCGCGCTGACCAGCGCCGGCCGGATCGCCGAAGGCACCAATGGCGTGTTCCGCGCGGTCGAGGATTATCCCGCCGGGACGGTGATCCTGTGGATCATGGTGGTGGGCCTGACCGCCTATGCGCTGTTCCGCTTCTGCTCGCTGTTCTTCGACATCGAGAACAACGGTTCCGACAAGAAAGGCTGGGCCAAGCGGATCGGCCACGGCGGCAGCGGGATCGGTCACCTCGCGCTGGCCTATTCGGCTTATGAATTCGCCAACAGCACCGGCGGCGGCGGAGACGGCGCACAGCAAGCGGCGTCCGGCGTGCTCTCGGTGGATTTCGGCGGCACGGTGCTCGGCATACTCGGGCTGATCTTTTTCGTGGTCGCCGCTTTTCAGGTCAAGAAGGGCGTCTCGGGCGAATTCATGCACCGGGTCAGCCCGCAGGCGCCCGATGCGACCCGCTGGCTCGGCGGTATCGGCTTCGTCGCGCGCGGCGTAGTCTATGCAGTCATCGGCTGGTCGTTGTTCCGGGCGGGCTTCCTGTCCGCAGGAGCCAATCAGGTCAAATCGCTCGGCGATGCGCTGGCGAGCCTGGCGGGTGAAGGCTTCGTCTTCACCCTCACCGCGATCGGGCTGCTGCTGTTCGGGCTCTTCAGCCTCGTGCTGGCGCGCTACCGGATCATTCCCGAGCTCGACAGCAGCGCCGGGGTTCCCAAGTTCCGCACCTGATCCGGCGGGGATAGGCAAAGGCGAACGGCGGGCGAAGCGGTTGGATATTGCTTCGCCCGCCGCTTTGCGCGATGCCGGGGCCATGCTCTACTTCGAAGATATCGAGATCGGCACGAAGGATTCCTTCGGCCATTATGAAGTCACCCGCGAGGAAGTGCTGGAGTTCGCGCGGAAATACGACCCCCAGCCCTTCCACCTCAGCGACGAGGCCGCGGCGCAGACCCATTTCGGGCGCATTTCGGCGAGCGGCTGGCACACCTGCGCAATGACCATGCGGATGCTGGTCGAGAACATGTCGGTGATCCAGCGCGCCGGGCTGGGTTCGCCCGGGGTCGACCAGCTGATGTGGCGCAAGCCGGTCTATCCCGGCGACACTTTGCGCTGCGAGACCGAAGTGCTGGAGAAGCGCCGCAGCCGCTCACGCCCCGAGATGGGGCTCTTCAAGACCCGCTCGCGCACCTTCAACCAGAACGACGAGCTGGTGCTGGAGATGGTCTCGAACGGGCTGATGCAGGTCCGCGATCCCGAAGTCCCTATCGAGGACTGAGGCGCTAATTCAGGCTCCGCACTCGGCGATGCCCTCGGCGCGATAGACCACCCGGTCGCGCCCGTCGGTCAGCGTCAGGTGCGCGTCGTAGCCCATCGTCTCCATCCCGATCTGCTCGCCCTCGCCGTCCTGCAGGTCGAGCTCCAGGCTGAATTCGCGCCCGTCGTATTTCGCTCGCGTCCCGAGCGGGTTTTCCGGGCTGCCGGGATCGGGCGCCAGCCGCAAGACCTCGCCGCTGCGCTTGACGAAAGCGGCATCGCCCATGGCGATCGCCAGCGCCTCACCCTCGCCCGTTTCCCCGCCGACGCGGTCGTCATCGGCCACGAAGCTGCAACCGAGCCCGATCGCCCCTTGGCCTTCGATATCGGAGAAACCGATCGGCTGGAGGCTCACCGGCACAGCCGGCGTGACCTGTGTCGCCCGAACCGCCGCGACAGCCTCCGCATCGCGCCGCGCCCGTTCCTCGGGCGAGACCTCCTCTCCGCATCCGGCCAGAGCCAGCAGCGAGAGGACCAGCAAAAACCGCATTCCAATGTCTCCCACACAGCTCTTCAAGGTCGTCCATCGACCGATTCACCCAACTTTGGCATGTTGAGCTCCCCGTCCGGTTGACCGTTTCGCGATGGCCGTCAAGGTCAGCTCGCGGGATGTGGGAACTGCACCGGACAAATCGGATATTGGAGTGGACAGCTGACGTTCGACCACCGTCGACCAATCCGCGCAGTTCGTGCTGGGCTGAACTAGCTGGTCGGATCCAGGAAGATTTCCCTGTTCGGGAAATCAGTGACGATACGAAATCGTCTTAATATCCCCACCCCGACGTTTGCCGGAACCTGGAGGTTCTCGAGAACGTGCGCACGAATGTTTCTGAAGAGGCGACCAGCGAGGGTCAGCTCCCGAACATAAACCACAGGGCGCGCTGCCGCACCGCCGATTCCACCTGCTGGCTCGATGCCGACCGGCTCCAGCTTGAGCTGGCTGGCGAGCTCGGAGGATAGCAAGAGGCCTGAGCCATTGCCGAGGTCGAAGTCTGCACTGACTTCCATGTCACCGAAGAGAACGGGGACAGTCTCAATCCCGTGAGCGGCCGTCAGAGGCAGGCGAAGGCCTCCTGGGAGTTCCTGCTCTGCAACAAAGGCAATCGTGCCTGCATCGATGTCGATGGCGAGTTTGCCCGCATCGAAGATCTCGCGGCCCAGGATCACAGGTAGCGGCTGGCCGATCAGTCTGGCAGCCACGTCCGAAAGATCGATCACGGCTACGACAGGCAGGGTGAAATCGCGTCCCAAGGCGCTGATGTCGACGTTCTCGACGAGTTCCGCACTGGTTGTCCCTGCTCCCGTTCCACGAGCCTCAACCTGTTTGCCTTCTTGAACTCCGAGCTGATCTGCGAACCGGCGGTCCAGCAAAGTCAGTTCAGCTCCGCTGTCGAGCAACGCCTCTGCAGGCTCTCCCTGGACCTCGACGGGGACGAAGAGGCGGTCGCCACGGACAATCAGCTCTTCAGCGGCGAGAGGGAATGAGGCCAAGGCAGCAAGAGCGATGAGGATGATGCGAAGCATTTTCGGCCCTTGGCTGAAGTTCGAAAATCGCTGGCCACTTCTTCGACGAAATGCGCAGTCGTCACGACCAGTTGCTCGTCTGCTGCTGTGCTGCTTGAGGGGTGGATCGATGGGGTTCGGTCCGGCGCTTCTGGGTGTCAGCTCACGCATCCTTGGCAGACTTCTTACCGAACCGGGACAACAAGCAGGCTTTGCGATGGCAGGCGCGCCAGTTCATCGACGACCGATGCTCGATGATCGGCACCTACCACGAATGCAATGCGCCGCCCCGGATTGTTCTCCACGACTTGACGCACGCTCCTTGCAATTCTCCGATCTCGCTCTGCATAGAACGCCACGAGCCGCGCGTAGCTTGTTCCCGCCAACTCTTCGGCGAGCACTCGGTAGTAGGCCCGGGATATCGAGTCGTAGCGGCCATCGTTGAGCGAAGCTGCCGATGCGACCTCCCGGATACTTCTCTGCTGTTTCTGAAGCGCGTCGGCTCTTGGCGTTCCAGCAGAAAGATCCTCGCTCCGCTCTCGCTCAAGGCGCTTGACCCAGCTCCTGTCCTGCCACCACCTCTCAGGCACGCGCCGGCCTTCGAGCTCCTCGCCCAGCCAATCGATGCCGCGAACCCGGGGGCTATAGCGACGAGCAAGTTCCACCATCTCGAACGGATAGTTGCGCTCCAGGTAGTCTGCGTCTTCGCCCAGGTCTTCCTGCCGGATCTCGACTGCGACGACGTCCGGCGAGAAGCTGCTGACGGCGTCAAACAGATCGTCATAGGAATAGCGAGGATGCTCTTTGTGCGCCGAATGGATGGCCGCGATCACCATCACGGGCGTGGGTTCTGGCGGTGCTGGAACAGTGCTGCAACCGGCAACGAGAGCCAGCACCGCGTTGATGAGCAGCTTACCCATTGTCATCCTTCATACCTGATTGTGGAGCTTCCCGTGCATACTACTTCTGGGAGACCGCAGGGAAGTCGTTCGTTGAGCGAATGTCTGCAATTGGTCGTCCGCCGGCCGTCCGGCTTTTAGGAGCGCCATCCTTAGCCGACAATCGCGGGCCTAACCCGATCTAATGCCGCCCGAACAGCTTCTCGACGTCTTCCATCGACAGCTTCACCCAGGTCGGACGTCCGTGGTTGCACTGGCCCGAGCGCGGGGTCGCTTCCATTTCGCGCAGGAGCGCGTTCATCTCGGCGACGCTGAGCACGCGGCCGGCGCGGACCGAGCCGTGGCAGGCCATGGTGGCGAGCACCAGTTCGAGCTTCTCGCTCAGCAGCAGCGCGCCCTTGTCCTCGTCCTGGCCGTGCTTGACCAGATCGTCGTCGATGTCGCGCAGCAGCTTTTCGGGGTCGCCGTTGCGCAGCGAATGCGGCAGCGCGCGGACCAGCATCGCGGTGGGGCCGAAGCGTTCGATCGCGAGGCCCAGCTGCACGAGCCGCTCTGCCGCCTCCTCGAGCCGGTCGCAGGCGGGTTCTTCCAGTTCGACCACGTCGGGCATCAGCAGCGCCTGGCTGCGCGCGGCGGCCTCGCCCGCTCCGGCGGCGCGCAGCCGTTCGAGCACCAGCCGTTCGTGGGCGGCGTGCTGGTCGACCAGCACCAGCCCGTCCTCGGCCTCGGCGACGATATAGGTGTTCGCGACCTGCCCGCGCGCGATGCCGAGCGGATAGGCGCGTTCTTCCGGCGCCAGCGGCGCGGCCGGCTCCGCCCTGCCCTGAGGTTCGGCCATGGATTGCGGATCGGCGCTGCGCCACGGGCTTGCCGCGCCCTCCGCGACGCTTGCGGAAGGGCGCGACCAGTCCCGCCCCTCGAAGATCGAGCGCAGCGCCGGCGAGGGCTCGTCGCGTTCACGCTGCCAGCGCTCCATCGCCGCGGCATCGGGCGATTGCGCGCTGCGGCGGTCGCCGGTCGCCAGCGCCCGCCGAAGCCCTGAGACGATGAAGCCGCGCACGGCCTGCGCATCGCGGAACCGGACCTCGGTCTTCGCCGGGTGGACGTTGACGTCGACATCCCCGGGCGGGAGGGTGAGAAACAGCGCCAGCACCGCATGGCGGTCGCGCGCGAGCATGTCGGAATAGGCCCCGCGCACCGCACCCGCGAGCAGGCGATCCTTCACCGGGCGACCGTTGACGAACAGATATTGGTGATCGGCGATCCCGCGGTTGTAGGTCGGCAGGCCGGCGATCCCGGTCAGTCGGATCGCGTCGCGTTCGAGTTCGATCGCAACGCCATTGTCCTTCAATTCGCGCCCGACGATCTGCGCGACCCGATCGGCGAGCGCCTCGCCCGGCTGCAACCCGAGCACGCGGCGCTCGCCATGGTCGAGCGTGAAGCCGATATCGGGGCGCGCCATCGCCAGCCGGCGGACGACATCGAGACTGGCGGCGTATTCGCTGCGCGGCGTGCGCAGGAATTTGCGCCGCGCCGGGATCCGCGCGAACACCTGTTCGACCCGCACCCGCGTCCCCGGCGGGAGCGCTGCGGGGCCTTCGGACACCAGCGCGCCGTGATCCACCACCCGCTTCCAGCCCTGCGCCGCGCCGTGCGGGCGGCTTTCCAATGTAAACCGCGCGACGCTGGCGATCGAGGGCAGCGCCTCGCCACGAAACCCGAGCGTGGCGACCTGCTCGATCGCCTCATCGGGCAGCTTCGAGGTGGCGTGGCGCTCCAGCGCCAGCGTCATCTCCTCAGGCGTCATCGCGCAACCGTCGTCGGTCACCTCGAACGACCCGAGACCGCCCTCGACCAGCCGGATCGCGATCCGCGTCGCGCCGGCGTCCACGGCGTTCTCCACCAGCTCCTTGAGCGCGGCGGCGGGGCGCTCGACGACCTCGCCCGCGGCGATGCGGTTGACGAGGTGTTCGGGGAGGCGGCGGATGGTCGGCATGGCTGATGCAGGGGCCTAGCTGCGAACCGCCCGGAATTCGAGCCGGAACGCGCACATTTCCCCGCGAATCCTTCCCGAATGTTTTGGCAATTGCCCGGACCCTTCGCTAAGGGAGCGACTCCGCTGTCACAATCGGGTCGGAACGGTCGCAAGCACGGCACGTAAGGCCCTTATCGAAAATCGGAATCGGCTAGTAATGGGTTTCTGGAACAACCTCTTCAAATTCGGCTCGCAGAACATGGCGATCGATCTCGGTACGGCCAATACGCTGGTCTATCTCGAAGGTCAGGGCATCGTCCTCAACGAGCCGTCGGTGGTCGCCATCGAGACGATCAACGGCACCAAGCGGGTCAAGGCGGTCGGCGACGACGCCAAGCTGATGATGGGCAAGACCCCCGATTCCATCGAGGCGATCCGGCCGCTGCGCGACGGGGTGATCGCCGACATCGAAATCGCCGAAGAGATGATCAAGCATTTCATCCGCAAGGTGCACGGCCGCAAGAGCCTGATGCGCTACCCCGAGATCACCATCTGCGTTCCCTCGGGTTCGACCAGCGTCGAGCGCCGCGCGATCCGCGACGCCGCCAGCAACGCCGGTGCCAGCCAGGTCTATCTGATCCTCGAACCCATGGCCGCCGCGATCGGCGCCGACATGCCGGTGACCGAGCCGGTCGGCTCGATGGTGGTCGATATCGGCGGCGGGACCACCGAGGTCGCGGTGCTCAGCCTGCGCGGTCTGGCCTACACCACCTCGGTGCGCACCGGCGGCGACAAGATGGACGAGGCGATCGTCTCCTACGTCCGCCGCCACCACAATCTGCTGATCGGCGAATCCACCGCCGAGCGGATCAAGAAGGATTATGGCATCGCCGTCGCTCCCGAAGACGGCATCGGCGAGGCGATCACCATCAAGGGCCGCGATCTGGTCAATGGCGTGCCCAAGGAAATCACCATCAACCAGGGCCATATCGCCGAGGCGCTGAGCGAACCGATCGGGGCGATCGTCGAAGGCGTCCGGATCGCGCTGGAGAACACCGCGCCCGAACTCGCCGCCGATATCGTCGATCAGGGCATCGTGCTCACCGGTGGCGGCGCGCTGATCCATGGTCTCGACCAATATCTGCGCGAGGAAACCGGGCTTCCGGTCACCATCGCCGAGGATCCGCTCACCTGCGTCGCGGTCGGCACCGGCCGGGCGATGGAAGACGAGCGCTATCGCGGCGTCTTGATGACCGCGTAAAACCAGGGGGAAGACGGCCGCATGGCGCCGACAGGACACCGGCGCTCGAGCTATTCGCGTAAAGCGCAATACAGCCTATTCACCGGCTATATCGCCGCTGGCCTGGGTGCGCTCGTCGGTGCGGTGCTGCTCGGCCTGTCGCTGTGGCAGCCCGGTTTCCTCTCGACCCTGCGCGGCACCGCCAACGATGCGGCCACGCCGGTGACGCAGCCGGTCGCCGCGGCGCGGACCGAGAGCAAGGGCTTCATCGACGCGGTGCGCGGGTACTATCGCGCGGGATCGCAGAACGCGGCGCTCAAACGCGAGATGGAACTGGCGCGGATCCGGCTCGCCGAAGGCGCCGCGGTCAAACAGGAAAATCTCAGGCTCAAGGCTCTGCTCGGGCTCCAGGACGAGGAGGTCAAGCCGGTCGCGGTCGCCAGGCTGGTCGGCGCGAGCGCGGCGAGTTCGCGCCGCTTCGCCTATCTCGGCGCCGGACGCGCCGATGGCGTCGCGGTCGGCATGCCGGTGCGCAGCCCGCGCGGGGTGATCGGCCGGATACTCGAGGTCGGCAATCACAGTTCCCGCGTGCTTCTGCTGACCGATCCCGAGAGCGTGCTGCCGGTGCGCCGTGCCGAGGACGAGGTGGTCGCCTTCGCCGAAGGCCGCGGGGACGGGCTGATCCGAATCCGGCTGATCAATCTCGGGCTCAATCCGCTCAAACCCGGCGATCTGTTCGTGACGAGCGGTGCCGGCGGCTATTACCAGCCCGGCGTCGCGGTCGCGATCGCGACTGAGATAACCGACGATGGCGCGCTCGCCCGGATCGTCAGCGATCCCGCGGCGGCCGGCTATGTCGCGGTGCTGCCGATCTTCGAACCCGATGCGGTCGTAGGCGCCGGAACGCCGATCGAGCGCGAACTGGAAGAGTAGGCGTGGACCGCTTCGCCCCGAAGTCCCGCAGCGACGCCTACGGGCGACGCATCAACCGCTCGCACTCGACCGTGGTCGCGACGGTGGTCCCCTATCTGTCGATCCTGATCGCCTCGCTTGCGCCGCTGTTCTTCATCGCCTCGGCGCTGCCGATCGTGCCGCCGCTCGGCTTTCTGATGCTGCTCGCCTGGCGCTTGGTCCGTCCTGGGCTGCTGCCCGTCTGGGCGGGTGCCCCGCTCGGCCTGTTCGACGATCTGTTCAGCGGCCAGCCGCTCGGCAGCGCGATGCTGCTGTGGTCGCTCGCGATGATCGCGATCGAGCTGATCGAGACTCGGTTCCCCTGGCGCAGCTTCGCGCAGGACTGGTTCACGGCGGGTTTAATCCTGCTGGTCTATGTCCCCCTCGCCATGCTCATTTCGGGCGGCGAGCCGACGCTTGCCGCGCTCATCGCACTGGGGCCCCAACTCGTGTTGTCCATTCTCGTATTCCCTCTCTTCGCGCGCCTCGTCGCCCGGCTCGATCAGATGCGGCTGACCCGCTGGCGGGTGGTAGGATGAAGCTGGGTAAAGGCAAACGCGACCACGTCAGCAGCACCACGCTGGATCAGGCCTTCTCCCGCCGCAGCTTCGTCATCGGCGCGGGCATGGGCGGTATCGGGATCCTGCTCGCCGGACGGATGGCCTATATCGCCATCGCCGAAAACGAGAAATACGAGCTCGAATCGGAGAGCAACCGGGTCAATCTGTCGCTGATTCCGCCCCGGCGGGGGTGGATCCTCGATCGCAACGGCGCACCGCTGGCCTCCAACAAGGCCGATTTCCGCGTCGACGTTATCCCCGATCAGCTTGTGAATCCGAAGGCAACTCTGGCGGCGCTGGGCAAGATACTCGACCTCGATGCCGCTACTCTGGCCGATATCAGCAAAAAGGTCGACGAAGCCGCCTCCTTCCAGCCGGTCGAGGTGGCGACGGGTCTGGATTACGAGGATTTCGCGGCGGTCAGCGTGCGGCTTCCCGATCTGCCCGGCGTGGTTCCCCAGCGCGGCTACTCGCGCTTCTACCCCACCGGGCCCAGCGTGGGGCATCTGCTCGGCTATGTCGGCCCGGCCAATGCCGAAGAATACAAGGAAGAGGGCGATCCGCTGCTGATCACGCCGGGCTTCAAGATCGGCAAGGATGCGCTCGAGCAGCAGTTCGAGCAGAATCTGCGCGGCGTGCCCGGAGCGCGCCGCGTGGAGGTGACCGCGTCGGGGCGGATCATCAAGGAGCTGGAGACGCGCGAGGATGTCCAGGGCGCTCCGATCCATCTGACCATCGACGGCCCGCTTCAGGATTATGCCGCCCGTCGGATCGGGCTGGAATCGGGCTCTGCGGTGGTCATGGATTGTCGCACCGGCGACATCCTGTGCATGTCCTCCATGCCCAGCTACGATCCCAACAGCTTTTCCGCCGGCATCGGCAGCGTGGAATATTCGATGCTGCGCGAGGACGAGCGCGTCCCACTGCGCAACAAGGTGCTCAAGGGGCTTTATCCGCCGGGTTCGACGGTCAAGCCGATGGTCTCGATGGCGCTGCTCGAGCAGGGCATCGATCCCTCGGAGCGGGTCCTTTGCACCGGCGGTCTGCGCGTCGGCAACCGGGTGTTCCGCTGCTGGAAACGCGGCGGCCACGGCATGGTCGATATGGCGGCAGGGATCTACCAGTCGTGCGACGTCTATTTCTACGCAATGGCCCAGCGCACCGGGATGGACCCGATCGCGGTGATGGCGCGGCGCTGCGGGATGGGGCAGGAATTCGAGCTCCCCGTTACCAGCCAGTTCTATGGCACAGTCCCCGATCCGGCCTGGAAGCTGAAGAAATACGAGCGCGAATGGCAGGCCTACGATACGGTCAACGCCACGATCGGCCAAGGCTACATGCTGGCGAACCCGCTCCAGCTGGCGGTGATGTCGGCACGGATCGCCACCGGCAATCACGTCGAACCAAGGCTCAATCGCAAGACTCCGATCAAGGGCTTCGACGAAGTGAATTTTTCGGACGAGCATGTCCGCTACGTCCGCCAGGCGATGAGCGATGTCGTCAATGGCCCCGGGACCGCCGGGCGCGCCCGCCTGCCGATCGAAACCGTCAAGATGGCGGGCAAGACCGGCACCGCGCAGGTCGTCAGCCTCAGCAATTCCGACGGCCGTACCGGGCCGTGGAAATATCGCGACCACGGCTTGTTCATCTTCTTCGCCCCGTTCGACAACCCGCGCTATGCCGGGGCGGTGGTGATCGAGCATGGTGGCGGTTCGGGCGCGGCCTATCCGATCGCACGCGACATCATGACCTATATGTTCGATCCGGCGAAGGGCATGGAAGCTCTGTCCGCGCTGGAAGAGCAATGGGGCGGCACCGCACAGGAGCGGCTGATCAAGAAATACGCTGCCTATGCTGCGGCGGCGGGAGAAACCGTTCCGCCAGCCCCCTCGCGCAGCGAGGAGATTTTCGATCAGGTCGAGGCCGAGGCGCGGGTGGCCAGTCGCCAGTCGGAACAGATCGCGGATCGCGTGATCGTGCCGCGACCCGAAGCCGACCCGCGCGCCGCCCCGCGGATGCCGCAGCCCGGTACGGGAGTCGAAACAGCGGTGCCGACTGTCGACGCGGTCCTGCCAGAGCCCGCCCCGGTCACGCCGCCCTCCCCCGCGCCGCAGCCATGAGCATTGTCCCGACTCCGGTCGCGCGCCAGCCCTGGGCGATGCTGTTCCCGCTCTTCATTCTGATCGGCTTCGGCGCGCTGGTCCTTTATTCGGCGGCGGGCGGTGGGTGGCAGCCCTATGCCGCGCCGCATCTGGTCCGCTTCGGAGTGTTCCTGGTGATGGCGATCGTCATGACGCTGTTCTCGCCAGCGCTGGCCAAATTCGCCGCCTATCCGGTTTATGTGATCATCCTGCTGCTGCTGGTGCTGGTCGAGGCGATGGGCCAGATCAACGGGGGCAGCCAACGGTGGCTCAACCTGGGTTTCATGCAATTGCAACCGTCGGAGCTGATGAAGCCGGCGATCGTGCTGGCGCTGGCGCGGTTCTACAGCGATCTCCCGGTCGGAATGGTCGCCACCTGGCGTGCACTCATTCCGGCTTCGGTGCTGGTCGGGCTTCCCGTTGCGCTGGTGCTGGTGCAGCCGGATCTGGGGACCTCGCTCGCCATCCTGTTCGGCGGCGGGATTGTGATGTTTCTCGCCGGGCTGCCGATCCGCTGGTTCGCCATCGTCGGCGCTGCGGGCGCTGTGCTGGCGCCGCTGGCGTTCTTTTTCGGGCTGAAGCCCTATCAGCAACGCCGGGTGACGACCCTGCTCGACCCCGCCAGCGATCCGCTGGGTGCGGGCTATCACATCATCCAGTCCAAGATCGCGATCGGCTCGGGCGGGCTGACCGGCAAGGGATTCAACGAAGGCTCGCAAAGCCATCTGCAGTATCTTCCCGAGCCGCACACCGATTTCGTCTTTGCCACCATGGCGGAGGAATGGGGCTTCATCGGCGGGCTGGTGGTGATCGTCTGCTTCGCGCTGATCCTGCGCTGGGGTTTGCTCGTCGCGCGGCGCTCGAAGGACCGCTTCGGCAAGCTGCTCGCGGCTGGCATGGCCGCCACGATCTTCTTCTACGTCGCGGTCAATCTGATGATGGTGATGGGGCTCGCACCGGTGGTGGGCATCCCCCTCCCCTTCATGAGCCACGGGGGTTCCTCGATGCTGACCAATCTGATCTGCATCGGCTCGCTGATGATGGTGAACCGCTGGAACAGCCGCCAGGGAAGTTCCGGACTGACCCGCTAGCGCCAAATCGGGCCCTGCCCGGCAGGAAATCCTCGATCCCAGGGAAAGGGAATGCTGGCCGTCGGCAACCTCTTCTGGCGACCCCCGCCGACAACCAGCCGTCTGGATCCCGGGCCGAGGCGCAATTGGCCCTTCCCATCCTGAAAATGCCCGCTATATGAGCGCCTCCCCGAGTCGGGGTGCCGATGAAAATCCGGCATGTGGACGCATAGCTCAGTTGGTAGAGCAGCTGACTCTTAATCAGCGGGTCCTTGGTTCGAGCCCAAGTGCGTCCACCATTTTTTCCCATCAATCAGCAATTGGGCCGGGGCGGATAGATCCGCGTAGCCGCTGCCGGGATGTGCGTGCGCAGTCGGCTTCGGTCAGGCGAAGCGCAAGCTGCTGCGAAAACTGTAGCTTTTGCTCCAGAGGGACCGCCTTGTCGCAGGAATACGGTTTCGCCATTCTCTTGTCGTGCTACAGTCCTTGCAAGCCCCGAAGACCTTGGACGCGGGGCGAGTGGTGCGAGTCGCCACGAGTATGAGCCGTGATGTTGAATGCAATTTCGTGGAGTTCCACTATGAAGAAAAGTGTACTTGCCTTGAGTGCTACCGCCGTCGCTGCGATGATCGCCGCGCCGGTTGCCGCTGCCGAGCGTTTTTCGGCTCCTATCGCTGAAGAGAGCGAATTGGGCGGTGACAATGGCGGGCTCATCGTCGGAGCGATCGCTCTGGGTGTCGCAATCGCCGGTGTCCTCATCCTTATCGAGGCGTTCGACGACGACGACGACGCAGCCGTCAGCCCTTGAATTCCAAGAGCCGCTGAAAAGGGGGGCGCAAGGGCGACTTTGCGCCCCCTTTCCTTTGGTGCCGCTATTCCGGGCGCGGGGATTGCTGGCGTCCCCACCAGCAGCGCCCGGCGGCATCGGTGGTCGAACGCACGCCTACAGGCGCTTATTCCACGACGTCGGTGATATCGCCGGTCGGGGGCGTCTGGTCTGCCGGAGTGGCGGCTTCCGCGGCAGTCTCGTCTTCGATCCGCGTGACCATCCGATCGTCGCCCGGGTTGCGCATGTCCTCGACTTCGGTCGTCGGGATATCCGCCGGCTCCATGATCTGGACATCGGGCGTCGTTTGGGTGATCGCCGAATCCTCCGGATCGCCTGCCGGGTCCCAGAAGACCACCACCAGGGCGAATGCGAGTAGCACGAGCAGCGCTGCCCAGATCCACTTGTAGCCTTTTTTCTCTTCAGGGGCTGCATCTGTCATTGGTGTTCACCTCGAGGTTCACTGATTGATCTAAACGTCAGGCGGAGTTGGAGCCTGGAGCAAGGCTCAAACCTCCGCCGCTCACGAACGCACTTGCTACGAACGTTCCTGATGGACGAACCGGGAAATCAGGGCGTTGTTCCGAAAGCCTGCTGCCCGCAGCGGCAGCTTCGCTGCGTCTGTCGAGGCCTGCGGAGGAACGGCACCGCTATCCTCTCGTTAGCAAGCCATGCAGCAAAGCCTTACGAACCCAACGACCCTCCCCACCTATCGCACCGAACCGTGGGACCTTCTCGTCCAGCCCGGTCCGGTGATGGCGACCGCCATCCATGCCGGCCACACCATTCGCGATTCGCTGCGACGCTGGCTGAAGCTCGACGATCAGGGGCGGCTACGCGAAGAGGACCCGCTGACCGACTTCTTTCTCCCCGCGGGGGATACGATCTTTCGTGCCAATCGCTCGCGCTTCGAATTCGATCTCAATCGCCCCGCAGCCAAAGCCGTGACGGTGGATCCCGCCGACACCTGGGGATTGCAGATATGGGACCAGGATCTTCCCCAGGAAGAGATGGATGCTTCGCTCGAACTGCATCGCCGGTTCTATGCGCTGATGAGCGAGCGGGTGGAGGCCATGATTGCCGAATACGGGCAGATCCTCGTGCTCGACATCCACAGCTACAACCATCGTCGCAACGGCGCCGAAGCGCCCGCCGATCCGCAGGCCGAGAGCCCGGATATCGATCTCGGGGCCACCACGCTCGACAAGACGATCTATGGCGGATTGCTCGAAGAGTTCGCGCAGGGGCTGCGTTCGCGCCCGGTCGGAGGCAAATCGCCCGACGTCCGCGTGAACGTGCGTTGGGAAGACGGCGGCAATTTCCCCGAATGGCTCCACGCTACCTATGGCGATGCGGCCTGTGTGATCACCCTGGAATACAAGAAGATCTTCATGGACGAGTGGGGGCGCACCGCCGATATTCTCGCCTTGCAGGACCTGCGGGAAGGGTTTCTCGCCGGAGTCGCCAACGCCCGCAGATGGCTGGCGCAATCGGCGGGTGCGAAATGAGAGAAACGTCCGACGAACAAGGCCACCAGGGGGCGCCGGGACTGTGTTCCGCGGCGATCGCGGTCGATCGGGCGCTCGCCCGGATGGACGAGGAGGTGGATTGGCTCGAGCGCCTCACGCCCGTCAATATCGCCGAGATCTGGGACGGTTTCCGCAGCTCGAACTATCGCCACATGCCCGACAGTCGCTTCAGCGAGGGGCTGGAGAACGATGCGCCCGTGCTACGCCGCGATCTCTTCGCCCTGCCGGTCCGCGAGGTCGAAAACGATCTGCTCCGCGCCCTGCTGCTGGAGAAGCAGCGCGAGATCGATCAGCAGATCGAACTGGTGCGGATGCGCGACAAGGACGGCTTCATTCTCGCCAGCATCGACCTGTTCGGACATGTTGGCGACCGCTTGCTGCAAGACGCACGAAGCCTGCTCGCCGAGGTGCCGCCGGCCGAGCCCGATCCCGACGACGCGGGCGCTGCCGAGATCTGTGCGGCGGCGCGCAACGAGGTGGCGAAATACCGTGCGCGTTACCCCCACTTCGAGTGCGAGGTCGTGGTCGATCCGACCCCGGGAACGTCGCTCTATGTGTCGCACGGCGATTTTCACGTCGCGCATGATTTTCGCACCTCGCATTCGCGGGTCGATCCGCTGATCCAGCATGAGATCGGCACCCACGCCATCACGCGGTACAATGGTCGCAGACAGCCCCTTCACACTCTCGCCGGGGGGCTCGCCGATTACGACGAGCTTCAGGAAGGAGTCGCGGTGCTGGCCGAGTATCTGGCCGGTTATCTTCCGGCGCAGAGATTGCGCACCCTGGCTGCGCGCGTGGTCGCCGCGCATATGGCGGTGGAGGAACGGGCGGGGCCCGAAATCTACGCGTGCCTGGTCGATCAACATAGCATCGATTCCGAAACCGCGTTCGACACCGCCTTGCGCGCCAAGCGCGGCGGCGGGCTGACCAAGGACGCGCTCTATCTCAAAGGCCTGGCGGAACTGCTGGCCTATCTGCGCGAGGGCGGCGATTTCGAGATCCTTTTTCTGGGCAAATTCGCGCTCAAGCATCTCCACAGTCTGGAGACGCTGATCGAGGACGGCATTTTGCACCGGCCCGAAGTCTTGCCCTCCTACCTCGACGACCCTGCCGCGCTCGACCGGCTCGCGAAGGCGCGCCAGGTGCCGCTCGCGCAATTCTATCAGGAAAGCACCCCAGCATGACCGAATCCAAACAAAAGGCGAAACCGAAGAGCAAGTCCCCGGGCAAGTCCCCTGGCAAGTCTACGGGCAATTCTTCGGGCAAGAGCAACGACACCACCATCAAGATTGCCTTCGTCGTAAACGAGGTCGCGACCGAACAGGACAATTACACGACGATCCGCCTGGCCCGCAAAGCGGTGGCGCGCGGTCACGAGGTGGCGCTGATCGGGCTCGGCGATTTCATCTACGACTGGCAGGACGGCATCTGCGCGATGGCGACCATGAGCAAGATCGCCGAGTTCGCAGACGACACCGCCTATCTCGCGCATTTGCAGGATCCGGAGATGGAGCGGACGCGTATCAATCTGTCCGCATATGATATCCTGATGCTGCGCAGCGACCCGGCGGCGGAGCTGACGACGCGCAATTGGGCGCCGTCCTCGGGACTGCTGTTCGCGCAGCTCGCCTCGTTGGATCGCACGATCGTGCTGAACGATCCCAGCCAACTGACCGACGCCGTCAACAAGACCTATTTCCAGGGCTTCCCCGGATCGGTCCGACCGGCGACCAGCATCACGCGCGAGCCTGACCAGATCAGCCGCTTTCTGGATGCGCATGGGGGCAAGGGCGTCATCAAACCGTTGCAGGGTTCGGGCGGTCAGGGCGTGTTCCTGATCGACGAAGGCAATCGCCAGAACCTCAATCAGATCGTCGAGGCGGTGATCCGCGACGGCTATGCCATCGTCCAGGAATATCTGCCCGCCGCCGCCGAGGGCGATCTGCGTATGCTCACGCTGAACGGACGCCCGCTCAAGGTGGCCGATACCTACGCCTGCATGCACCGCTTCAGCCAGACCGAGGATCATCGCTCGAACATCTCCGCAGGCGGGGGCGTGGAGATGGTGGAACCGGACGAGACCGCTCTGCGGATCGCCGAGATCGTCGGCCCCAAGCTGATCGACGACGGGATGTATCTGACCGGACTGGACATCGCGGGCGACAAGATGATGGAGCTCAACGTCGATACGCCCGGCGGGATCAACTTCATGGAGGATCTCAGCGGGGTCGATTTCAGCGGCGCGATCCTGGACGATCTCGAACGCAAGGTCCGGTTGCAGCGGCAATATGGCGGAACGCTGACCAATCGGCAGCTGGCGGTGATTTGAGGTTGTGCCGTGTTCGGGATCGGACCTCGCGCAATTGCACCGAGCGGCAATGAGGCTATTCTGAACCCATGGCGCAAGACGACAACGACGACGACGACCGGGACGATTCCGACAAGAGCACGGAATGGGCCGAGTTCCGCACCGACCTGGCCGAAGACCGCACGATCCAGGCGACCGAGCGGACCTTCGCCGGCTGGCTGCGCACCGGCTTCGCCGCCATCGGCGTGGGCATCGCCTTTCACGTCGTGTTCGGCGAATTCGAGCCACCCTGGCTGGCGCAAGCGATCGCCTCGCTGTTCATCGTGCTGGGAATGACGATCGCCTTCACCGCGGAGAGGCGCGCTCGCAGCAGCTTCTCGCGGCTTTCCAGTCACGAGATCGATCGGCCCGAAACCCCCAACATCCGCTGGATGAGCTGGTCGATCATCGTCGGCGGCCTGGCGCTCATCGCCGGCATCTGGATCCTCAACGACGGATCCATCGGCCCTCCAGGCTAGCCGCGACGGCACCGTCGGGGGAACGATGCAGCAGGGGGTGGTTTGACCTTGGGTCCCCCCTAGGCTGTTGGAACACGAAAAATGAATCTCAAACCTCTGAACGAGCAGGTCGTGGTCATAACCGGCGGATCCTCCGGGATCGGCCTTGCCACCGCGCTAATGGCGGCGCGCGAGGGTGCGACGGTGGTGATCGTCGCGCGCGGCGAGGACGGCCTCAAATCCGCCGCCGACCGGATCCGCTCCGCTGGCGGCAAATGCGACTATCTGTGCGCCGATGTCGGATCGCGCGACCAGGTTCGCGGCGTGGTCGAAGCGGTGCTCGAAAGGCACGGTCGTTTCGACACCTGGGTCAGCAATGCCGGCGTCGCGGTCTATACCAAGCTCGAGGATTTGAGCGACGAGGATCACCGCCGGGTGTTCGAGACCAATTACTGGGGCGTCGTCCACTGCGCGACCGAGGCGCTTCCGCACCTCAAGCGGCACGGCGGAGCGCTGATCACCACCGGCTCGATCTCCTCGCAGATGCCCGCCCCGGTTCTCTCGTCCTACACCGCCAGCAAATATGCGGTGAAAGGCTATATCGACTCGCTCCGGCTCGAGCTGATGCACGAGAACGCGCCGGTTTCGGTGACGCTGATCCAACCCAGCGGGATCAACACGCCCTTCGGCGAACACGCGCTCAACCAGATGGAGGGCCGCGCGATGGTACCGCCGCCGGTCTACTCGCCCGATCTGGTCGCCGAGGCGATCTGCCGCGCCGCCCAGCACCCGACCCGCGACAAGATCGTGGGCGGCGCGGGGCGGTCGATGACCCTGCTTGCCAATCTCGCACCCGGGCTCGCCGATCGGGTCTTCTCATCGGCATTCTTCAAGCTGGCTCTCGACAAGGACAATCCCAAACGCGCGCGCGACGGGGGCTTCCATCGTTCGGGCGGCGAAGGCGATATCTATGGCGAACAGAGCGAATGGATGCGCGAAACGAGCGTCTATTCGAAGCTGCGCCGGCACCCGGCCCTCTCCGCGGTCGCACTGCTCGGTCTGGGCACGGGTCTGCTGGGATGGCTGCAGAAACGTCGTTCCTGAAGATGCGAGCGCGCCCACCCGATCAGGGGTGATCGCGAGCACCCATCGCTGCAGCGAGGCGGCGAATGGCCCTGCCGACCGAGGCAATCCGGCTTCAACGCTTCACAATCGCGGCTGGGCTGGTATCAGCGGGCCGCAGGCGGGAATGGTCGGAAGAATGCAGTTTTGGGATCTATGACGATAATCCGGGCCCTGGCGTGGCTGGCACTGATCGCGCTGGCGATGCCTGCGTCGGCCCAGCTCGTCCAGCAACCAGAAGTGGAAGAGACGACGCCCGCCGATCTGTTCGGTCGCGAGACGCCGCGCTCCGCAGTCACCGGGCTCATCCGGGCGCTCGCCGAGGCCGATTACACCCGCGCGGCGCAATATCTCTCCTCCGCTGGTCCCGACGATTCCGCCAGTCTCGAGCAGGCCGCCGAGCAGGCGCGCCAGTTGCAGGCCGCGTTGGACAGCGGGGGTAGTCTGCTGCCTTTCAGCGTGCTCTCCAACGACGCCACCGGGCGCCTCGACGACGGCCTGCCCCCTGCGAGCGAGCGGGTGGGCACCCTCCCCGGCGATGCGGACGCACCGATCCTGCTGGAACGCAGCGAAGGTCCCGAGGGTCAGGAAATCTGGCGCGTTTCTGAAGATACGCTCGAGGCGATCGATACGCTGATGCCGGCAGCCGAAGACCTCCCTGCTGCCGACGCCGAGGCAACGCCGATCATTGCTGGCGCACCGCTTGCAGACTGGTTGCTGCTGCTCGGCATCGCGGCGGGCAGCTTTCTCCTGCTGTGGGTGCTCTCGGCGGCAATCCTCGCGCTGATGCGGGCTGCCGTTGCGGACACGGAAGAGAGCACAGCCTATCGCCTGGTTCGCGCCGCCTTGCCGCCGCTCAGCCTGTTTTTGGCGGTCGTGGGCTTCAATCTGTGGGCCGGCAGCGTCGAGGCTTCGATCGTCGCCCGGCAGACCTTGCTGCGCTATATCGGGATCGTCGCCTGGATCGCGCTCGCGTGGTTCGCGCTGCGACTGGTCGATGCGATCGCGCATCTGGCCACCAACAGGATGGAGCGGCAGCAAAGGCGGCAGGGCGCGTCGATCGTCGCCCTGGCGCGGCGCGCGGCAAAGCTGGCGCTGCTCGCGATCGCATTCGTCGCCATTCTGGACACTTTCGGTTTCGATGTGACCGCCGGCGTCGCTGCGCTCGGCATCGGCGGACTGGCGCTGGCGCTGGGCGCCCAGAAGACGGTCGAGAACCTCGTCGGCAGCGTGACGGTGATCGCCGACAAGCCGGTCGAGGTCGGCGATTTCTGCCGCGTGGGCGAAGTGATCGGAACGGTGGAGGATGTCGGCATGCGCTCGACCCGGGTCCGCACGCTCGAGCGCACCCTCGTCACCATCCCCAATGGCGACTTCTCCTCGCGCGAGATCGAGAATTACGCCAAGCGCGACCGGTTCCTGTTCAATCCGACGATCGGGGTGGAATACGGCATCTCTTCGGCCAAGCTGCGCGAGGGGGTCGAGATCATCGAGCAGGTCCTGATCGATCACGAGCTGGTCGAGAACGACGGCCTGCGCGCGCGCTTTGCGGATTTCGGGGCGAGTTCGCTGGATATCGAGGTGTTCGCCTATATCACGGTGATCGACTTCGCAGAGAGCCGCTTCATCCGGCAGGAGCTGATGCTCGAGATATTCGCGCGACTGGAGGAGGCGGGCCTGTCGATCGCCTTCCCGACGCGGACGGTCCATCTCGTCACCGAGGAGTGATTTGCGAGCAAGGAAAGCGCTTCGTTTCCAGCGGCGTTGAGGCCGGCGTTGTGACCGGGCGGTGCGGCAGATCCCGGTCTCGACCCGGGCGTCCCCTCGATCGCCTAGCCAGCAACGCCATGATCATAGTAAGCCAGCGCGGTGATCCCCCATCCGCCCAACAAATCCTGGTCGTGCATTCGTGATTGAAGCGTTTCTGGTCCAGCATAGCGCCTATATCGGTCTCGCGCTGCTGGTCGCCACGCTCGTCGCCTTCACGACGGAGCGCTATCCTCCCGTGGTGGTCGCCGTGCTGGGCGGAGTGGCGATGCTCGCGCTGGGTTACCTGCCGACCGATCAACTGGGCAGCGTGTTCGGCAATCCCGCTCCGGTCACCATCGCGGCGATGTTCGTCCTCAGCGGCGCTCTGCTGCGAACCGGAGCGCTGGAGGGGGTCACCGGGTGGGTGATCCGGCGCACCTTGCGCCGGCCCCGCCTCGCGATCGCGGAGATCGGCAGCGGCACTCTGTTCGCTTCCGCCTTCATGAACAACACGCCGGTCGTGATCGTGATGATCCCGATCGTGAAGCGGCTTGCACGGATACTCAAGATCTCGGCGACGCGGCTGCTCATGCCGCTGTCGTACGTGTCGATCCTGGGCGGGACGCTGACGCTGGTGGGAACCTCGACCAATCTCCTGGTCGACGGCATTGCGCGGCAGGAAGGGCAGCTGGCCTTCGGCATCTTCGATATCACGCTGGTCGGGCTGGTGGCGGCGGCCGCCGGCTTGGCCCTCTTGGGACTGCTTGGGCCCAAGCTGCTGCCCGACAGACCCGAGCGCATGTTCGACGAGGAAAGCGAGAGCGACGTCTATCTCTCCCATCTGGTCGTGCTTGAGCAGAGCCCTCTTGTCGGGCTGGTGCTCGACGAGATTCCGCTCAGCCGCAGGCCCGGGATCAATGTGGTCTCGATCCGGCGGGGCGCCGAAGTGAACAGGCGCGACCTAAGTTCGTGGAGGCTGGAGGCAGGCGATCAGCTGGTGATTTCGGCCAGCCCCGCCGAACTGGCATCGCTGGCGGAATCCAGCGATTTCGCTACCGGGCTGACCGGCCTCGGCGGCAGCGTCGCAACCGCCGGCCCGGCCCGCCCCGAGGACCTGCGGCTGATCGAGGCCGTGATCTCGCCTTCGCACCCGATCATCGGCCGCCGCCTTTCGCAGATTCCGCTGCTGTCCCGGCTCAAGGTTCGGATCCTGGGGCTTTCCCGCCCGAGGCATGTGGCGGGCCCCGACCTTGGCACGGCGCGGGTGCGGCCGGGAGACCGGCTGCTCATCGCAGCAGGGGCGGACGCGGCGCTGTCGCTCAAGCGGAACATGGGCTTCGCGGTGGTGGACGACGCGCAGGCGGTGCCCTTCCGCCGCGCCAAGGCGCCGATCGCGCTGGCGACGATCGCCTTCGTGGTAATTTGCGCTGCCGTTTTCGGAATGCCGATCGAGGCCCTGGCCCTTGGCGGCGTGGCCATCGTCCTCGCAACGAGATGCATCGAACCCGAAGAGGCATGGAGTTCGATCGACGGCGACGTTCTGGTCCTGATCTTCGCCATGCTGGCGTTCGGACTGGGGCTGGCGAATGCCGGGACGATCGAGCTGATCGTCGGGTTTCTCGAGCCGATGCTGCTGGGCGCTTCCCCGTTCGCGGTCCTGATCGCCGTCTATGCGATAACCTCCGTTCTCACGGCGACGGTCACCAACAATGCGGTCGCGGTGATCATGACCCCGCTGGTCATCGAACTCGGGGCCGCAACCGGGGGCGATCCGCGCCAGTTGCTGGTGGCGGTGATGTTCGCGGCCAGCGCCAGCTTTGCCACGCCCATCGGCTACCAGACCAATACGCTGGTATATGGCGCCGCCAACTATCGGTTCACCGACTTTGTAAAGATTGGTCTGCCGATGACCTTCGTGGTCGGGGCAGCCGCCTGCCTGGCGATAACGGTGTTCATCTAGCGCACTCTCGGAAAGGATTGCGGCTCGATCACCGTTCGATGTGACAGGCGCTTGCTCTAACACATTATGATGTGATAGCGGGATCTCATGAACACCACCGTCCAACGGGTCCGCGCCCTGATCGCGGACGGAACCATGACCCGCGCCGGCCTCGCCCGCGCTGCCGGGCTCCACGCCAACACGCTGCGCGATTGCGCGCTGGAGAGCTGGAACCCCACCTCCGACACGCTGCGCAAGCTCGATCTCTTTCTCGACGCCAATGACGAGACTCCGGTGCTCGTCGGGATCGAGGAAATCATCGACGAGGCCCGCAACGGGCGGATGTATGTGCTGGTCGATGACGAGGATCGCGAGAACGAGGGCGATCTGATCGTGCCCGCGCAGATGGCAACCCCCGAAGCGATCAATTTCATGGCCACTCACGGTCGCGGGCTGATCTGCCTCTCGCTCGACCGCCGACGTGTCGATGCGCTCGGGCTCGAGCCGATGACGCGCAACAATCGCGAGAGCATGCAGACCGCCTTCACGATCTCGATCGAGGCGCGCGAGGGCGTGACCACGGGAATATCCGCCGCCGACCGCGCGCGCACCGTCTCGGTGGCGATCGATTCGACCAAGGGGCCGGACGACATCGTCACCCCCGGTCACGTTTTTCCCCTCGCAGCGCGCGATGGTGGCGTACTGGTTCGCGCCGGTCATACCGAGGCCGCGGTCGATATTTCGCGGCTTGCCGGACTCAACCCCTCGGGCGTGATCTGCGAGATCATGAACGAGGACGGGACCATGGCGCGGCTCGACGATCTGGTCGCTTTCGCGCGCAAGCACGGGCTCAAGATCGGCACCATCCGCGATCTGATCGAATACCGCATGCGCAACGATCATCTCGTCGAACAGGTGAGCGAAAGTGCGCTGACCTCGGATTACGGCGGCGACTGGCGCGCGATGACCTATCGCAGCAAGGTCGGCGGCGCGACACATGTCGTGCTGCAGAAGGGCCATGTCGATCCCGAACAGCCGACGCTGGTGCGGATGCATTCGATCTCGATCTTCGACGACATCTTGGGCCAATCGGGTCCGCGCAAGCGCACCTTGCAGCGCTCGATGGCGGCGATCGGCGAACACGGCAGCGGGGTGATCGTGTGCATCATGCCCGACCGGCCCGAGCAGTTGCAGGCCGAGATCGCCCGCACCCCTCACGCCAGTGGCGAGTTGCGCGACTACGGCATCGGTGCGCAGATCCTGGTCGATCGCGGGGTCAGCGACATGATCCTGCTGAGCGATCACGAGAAGACCGTCGTCGGGCTGGAAGGCTACGGCCTCAGCGTCACCGGCCAGCACCCCATCCCCGCCTGAACGGAGCCCGAAACATGGCCAATTTCCTCATCGTCGAGGCGCGCTTTTACGACGAATTCAACGATCTGCTGATTGCCGGCGCGAGGACTGCGCTGGAGGACGCGGGTCATTCGGCAGAGGTGCTGAGGGTGCCGGGCGCGCTGGAGATACCCGGTGCGATCTCGCTGGCGGCGGAGGATGCGCGCTACGACGGCTTCGTCGCGCTGGGCGTGGTGATCCGCGGCGAAACCTATCATTTCGAGATCGTCGCCGGCGAAAGCGCGCGCGGGATCATGGCGCTGACGATGGACGGGATCGCGATCGGCAACGGCATCCTCACCGTCGAGAACGACGCGCAGGCGCGGGTGCGCGCCGATCCGGCGCAGAAGGACAAGGGTGGCGAAGCGGCAAGGGCCGCGATCGCGCTGCTCGAACTGGCGGACCGCTTCGGCGCCTAGGGCGCACCGTCGAGCACCTGCTCGAGCCCGAGCGGGGAGAAGGGTCCGATCACCAGCTGTTCGAACACCCCGATGCCTTCGACATCGGCACCATCGACATCGACGCCTGTCACCGCCACCGGCATCTGCACATGCAGGTTTTCGGGCGCGAGCGGATCGAGGCCGGCTAGATCGATATCCTCGCGCTCGGCTTTCGAAGCGCCGTGGTGGATGCCGTGGCCCCATTCGGGATGGGTGTAGCCCAGCCCGCGCATCTGGAAACGACCGAGCGGCTCGAACTTGAGCTGCTCGGCCGCTCCCTTGACCGCCAGCGACAGCGTGCCGCCGCTCGGCCATCGCGTGCCGCTGGCAAGCCGCGCGCGCATCCCCCCCGCACCCCCGTTGAGTCCCGCCTCTTCGGCCCCGTCGGGTGCCCAGACCGCGCGGGTGTTCCAGGCCTGGCCATGGCTGTCGGCATTGACGTGGAAGAACAGGCTGCCGTCGGGGAAATTGATCGGGGTCCATTGCCAGAAGAAACCGGGCAAAGGATGGCCGGGGATCGGCTGCGCATCGCGCGCGCCCACCGG
Source organism: Qipengyuania benthica (assembly GCF_030717865.1). Classification (NCBI taxonomy): domain Bacteria; kingdom Pseudomonadati; phylum Pseudomonadota; class Alphaproteobacteria; order Sphingomonadales; family Erythrobacteraceae; genus Qipengyuania; species Qipengyuania benthica. Next base: position 292,371 of record NZ_JAVAIL010000002.1, read on the forward strand.
GCGGACGCCCCAGCTGCGGTCGCGCGTGCCGCAGGTGCCAGGCGTCAGTTCGCGCCGGTCGCCGTCGACCTCGATCCAGCCCTCGTAATGGCCGTTCTGCGTCATGCGCGTGTAATCCATGAAGGCGCGCGGGCCGATCCGATGGATGAAGCGTGGTTCCTCGATCGGAAAGGAGCGCCCGCTGAAGACCACTTCCGCAGCTATCCCCTCGAACGGCTCGAGCCGCACCTTGAGGCGCTTCAGGGGCTCGATGACCTCGATATGGAAGGGGCCGACCGAGAGATCCATCCGCTCCATGCCCAGTTCCCGGCTCGCATGGATGCAATGCTGGACCCCATCGCGGACGACGTTGAAATGTGCGTCGATGATATCGAGGTGCGGATAGACGCCGAGCGCCGCGGCGAAGAAGCCGCTGCCGTCAGGCGCGTAGCCGTTGAAGAAATAGCGGTCGTAGAAATTGCGATCGGTGCCTGCAAAGGCGACCGGCTCCGGCGTCTGGTGGATCGGGAATTCGTCGCCCCTGGACAAGACCATCAGTTCTCTCCCCTCAAGACGGCGATACTGCCATGCTCCAGAGCCAGCGAACAGGCCCCGCGTGCCATCGACAGGAAATTGGCATCGCCGCGCTCGGTGCGTTCGACAAAGGCGGCGCTGAACACCGCGGTCGAGACGCCATGGAGCGCGCCAAGGCGATAGTCTTGCTCGATATCCCCGCGAGACAGTTCGACACCGCGCGCCGCCATTTCATCGAGGTAGAGATCGAGCAATTCGCTTTCATGCTTGCGCCACATCGCCTCGCCGAGCCCGCAGCCGAGGAAATAGGCGACATCGGTCATCGCGTGGCCGATGGCAGCGGTCTGCCAGTCGAGCACCGCGACCGGCTCCTGCCCGCCGCGGATATCGAACAGCATGTTGTCGAGCCGGAAATCGCCATGGACGAGGCATTGCGGCGGCTCGCCGCGGATGAAGTACCGCTCGCTCAGCTCTGCCAGTTCGTCGCACAGCGCCATCAGGGCCGGATCGAGAATATCGCCGTAACGCTCGCGGAATATGGCCTGCGCCTGCGGATACATTTGCGCGATCCGCTCGGCCTGTCCTGGAGGCGGTTGCAGCCATGCCGCCTCGAGCAGATCCGCCCTGCCCCAGCTCGGTGCGTGGATCGCCGCCGCCTGGCGGATCGCGGCTTTCGCGTCATCGGAGCTGCAACTGGCGATCTGGTCGCCTTGCCGCGCCGGCCCGAGATCCTCGAACAGCAGGATGAAATCCGCTCCGTCCTCCGCGACAGCGGCGAAATGCACCTGCGGAACCCGCACTTCGAGCAGCGGCGCCGCCTGCCGGTAGAATTCCACCTCCTTGCGATAGAGACCGAACATCGCGGCCGTTCCGCGGCTCGTCGCATCCTCGGCGGGAAATTTCGCCGCAAGCGTCTGCGTCTCGGGCAAATCCCGAAAGCTGATCGTCAATCTAACGCTGTCGCCGACCTGGCCCGTCCCGATCGGTTTCCATTCGACTCCGGCGACGGATATGCCGAGCACCCGGCCGAGCCAATCGGGCGTAACCGCATCGGGATGCGTGGGAAATTCTGCCAAGCCGCTTTCCTCCCTGCAGGCAGCCCTTATTGGGCTTGTCCTTGCTGATGGGTGGAACGCTAGTCGGGACGATGCGTCCTGACAATCATGCAGGAGGGAACGAGACAATGAACGGACCGATCGACTGGATCGCCTCGATCGGCACGGTGTTGGCTGCCTCGCTGATCGCTTTCGACCTGGGTCGCCGCGCCACCGCCTGGGGCTTCGTGCTGTTCTGCGTGGTGGCGGTGCTTTGGATCTATATCGGCCTGACTTCCGACGCGATCCCGCTGGCGCTGATGAACGGCGTGCTGCTGCTGATCAATGCTTGGGGCGTGTGGCAATACTGGTTTCACCCCAAGAACCGCGCCGAACAGAGCTGATCCGCTCGATTCGGGCGCGGCCCAGAAGCAGGTGTGGCAGATTACCGCTTGTTCGCGCCGAAACAGGCCTTCCCCGCATAGCGGGCGCTATTGCCGAGTTCTTCCTCGATGCGGATCAGCTGGTTGTATTTGGCGAGCCGGTCCGAGCGGGCGAGCGAGCCGGTCTTGATCTGACCGCAATTGGTGGCCACCGCGAGATCGGCGATGGTCGCATCCTCGGTTTCGCCCGAGCGGTGGCTCATCACCGAGGTGTAGCCTGCGCGCGTCGCGATATCGACCGCATCGAGCGTTTCGGACAGCGTCCCGATCTGGTTGACCTTGACCAGCAGCGAATTGGCGAGGCCGCGCCCGATCCCGTCGGTCAGACGTGTCGGATTGGTCACGAACAGATCGTCACCGACCAGCTGGACCGTGTCGCCGATCCGGTCGGTCAGCGCCTTCCAGCCTTCGAAATCGTCCTCGGCCATCCCGTCCTCGATCGAGCGGATGGGATAGTCGCGGCACAGCCGGTCGAGATATTCGGCCATCTCGACGCCATCGAGCGACAGCTTCTCGCCCGAGATCTCGTAGCGACCGTTGCGGTAGAATTCGGTGGCGGCGCAATCGAGCGCAAGGACGACGTCCGTGCCCGGCTCGAACCCGGCGGTGCGGATCGATTCCATGATGAAATCGAGCGCGTCGCGGGTGCTGGCAAGGTCGGGCGCGAAGCCGCCCTCGTCGCCGACCGAGGTGGACAGGCCCTTTTGCGCCAGTCCCTTCTTAAGCGTGTGGAAGATCTCCGCGCCCCAGCGCACGCCCTCGGCAAGGTTTTCGGCGCCCACCGGCATGACCATGAATTCCTGGATGTCGATGGGATTGTCGGCATGCTCGCCGCCGTTGATGATGTTCATCATCGGCACCGGGAGCAGATGCGCCGACACGCCGCCGATGTAGGAATAGAGCGGCAGCCCGCGCGCATTGGCCGCCGCCTTGGCGACCGCGAGGCTGGTGCCCAGGATCGCATTGGCGCCGATGCGGCTCTTGTTCTGGGTCCCGTCGAGCTCGATCATCGCCATGTCGATGTCCCGCTGGTCCTCCGCGTCGAGCCCGAGGATCGCATCGGCAATCTCGGTGTTGGCGGCTTCGACCGCCTTTCGGACGCCTTTGCCATGATAGCGGCTATCGTCGCCGTCGCGCAGTTCGACCGCCTCGTGCGCCCCGGTCGAGGCCCCCGAAGGTACCGCCGCGCGCCCGAAGCTGCCATCGTCGAGCAGCACATCGACCTCGACCGTGGGATTGCCGCGGCTGTCGAGGATCTCGCGGGCGTGCAAGTCGATTATCAGGGTCATTGCGGCGGACTCCGTCGATGTGTTGCAATTCTCTAATACACCCCCAGATGGGGATTCGGGTCGCTCTATGCTGCGGAACAAAGCACCGCAAGTTGCGTTGCAATATCGAAGTCCGAGCCCTCTGGGGTGTCCGGACCAGAACGAACGATCGAGGGGTATGACCGATGGCAAAAACGCCCGATAACAATAGTGCAAAGGCGTCGACCAAGTCCGCAAGCAAGAAAACCAGCGCCGCCAAGCCGCGCAAGACCGTGGCGAAGACCGGCACAGCGAAGGAGACCGCACCCATGACCAACACCGCAACCACCACCACTCCCGCAACGCCTGCCACTTCGGCGGGCACGAACACTTCCGCTACCGGCGGCAGCGAGCACCGGGCCGAGGCCAAGACGCGCTTCAACGCCGCAGTCCAGGAAGCCAAGGCAGGGGCTGCCGCGCTGCGCGCCGAAGCCGGCGAGCGCGCCAATGCCTATCGCAGCCAGGCGCGCGGCAAGAGCGGTTCGCTCGCCGCCGATGCCAAGGGCTATGGCGAGGAAGCCAAGACCAAGGGTCGCGAACTCGCCAATGAAGGCAAGGCGAAGCTGAGCGGTGGAATCGCCTCGCTCAGCCGGATGGTTGCCGACAACGCCCATGTTGTCGATGAGAAACTCGGCGCGCAATATGGCGATTACGCCCGCACCGCATCGCGCTCGCTCGACGACACGGCGAACCGGCTCGATCAGAAGTCGCTCGACGAGCTGACCGAGGATGGCCGCGAATTCGTCCGCAAGAGCCCGGGTCTGGCGATCGGCATGGCCGCGGTCGCGGGATACATGCTCTCGCGCATCTTTGGCGGCTCGCGTCGCTGATCGCGCGCAGGACCGGAAGATGACGGCATTGGACAGCGAAACCGAACCGAGGCAGTCGCCTGTCGGCACCACCGATCTGCCCGAGCAATATGAGGGCGAGGAGAGGGAGGCTGGTCCTCCCCCTCCGTCCCTCTTCGACGATCTGGTGGCACTGTTCGACGACGGGAAAACCTACGCGCAGGCCGAGCTCGCCTATCAAAAGAGCCGCGCCGGTTTTGTCGCCAACCGGGTCAAGTTCCTCGTCGCCTATGGCGCTGCGGCGTTGGGGGTGTTTCACCTCGCGCTTATCGCGTTGACCGTCGGTCTGGTCATCGCCTTGATACCCTTGGTCGGTCCGTGGTTGGCAACCGCGATCGTGACCCTGGCGCTTGTCGTCGTGGGCGTGGTGTTGCTGAGCATGATGAAGAAGAAGGTCGACGATATCCGCTCGGCCTTGGCGGAGGATCACGAATGAGTGCGCTTCGAATCCGCATGCTCGAAGATCGCCATTTGCGCAATTCGGCCAAGGCTCTCGTCGAGGCAGACATTGCGCATATCAAGAGCGATCTCGCCGAACGCGGCCTCGGCGCGCGCGCTGCCGACCGCATCGCGGACGGCGCGAGCGAGGTCTACGACGAGGCTGTCGAGGTGGCGTCGGACAACAAGGGCGCGCTGGCCGCGCTGATCGCGGCCCTGGTGCTGTGGTTCGCACGCAATCCCATTCTCGATGCGCTTTTCGCGAGTGACGACGACGATCCCGACGAGGGTTACGACGACGGCAGCGATGACAATCCTTACGATGACGAGCGCTCCTATGACGACGCGGAACAAGAAAGTCGCTGGCGCCGTTGAACGAACAGACACAAATTCGGAGAATCCCATGAGTGAAGAGACAGGAACCAAAATCCTGACCGACCAGGAAAAGCGCGCGGAGCTGCGCGAGAAGATCGGCGCCGCCGAACAGCGCAACGAAGATCGCGGTGTTGCCGAGATCGCGCGAGACGCCGCCGATACGATCACCGGGTTTGCCCGGCGCCATCCGCTGGCGACGGTCGCCGGCGCGATCGGCCTCGGCCTCGCAATCGGCGCGATGACCCGGCCCGGTCGTCGCCTGACGCGACGTACCGGCGCGTTCGCCGCAATGGCTGCGGACACCGCGCTCGCTTACGGCCTCGATGCTTTCGACCGCGCCGGTACCGCGACCTCGGCAGCAGCGCGCGCCGGCTCGGACGGGTTGCAGGATCTCGGCGACTCGCTGAGTTCGGCAGCGCGGAGCATGCGCCGCGAGGCGGCCTATCGCGCGGATGGCGTCGGTGATGCGCTGCGCAGCACCAAACGTCGCGCCGGTCGCAAGGCTTCGCGCACGGTACGTGACCTGCGTTCGCACCTCGACCACTGATTTCCGGCCCCGTCCGGTTCTTGCCGGGCGCAATTTTCCGAGCGGCGCGACGGGCTTGCCTGTCGCGCCGCTTGCTTTATGGGCCGCGTCATTCCCCTCCCCCAGGATGAAAGCCGATCGCCATGGAAGAAACCACCGCCAAACAGCCGCTCTATCTCGTGATGGGTGGCCGCGTCGCCGATCCGCGCAGCATGGAGTTCAAGGATCCCGAGAGCATCCACGTGGCGGGCGTCTATGGCGATTACGAGGCCGCCGTCGAAGCGTGGCGCGCCAATGCGCAGCGCACGGTCGACGATGCCGAGATGAAATACGTCGTCGTCCACCTGCACAAGCTGCTCAATCCCAAGGCTTAATGCCCGAGCCAATGTTCGCCGGCCTGAACAGGTGAACTATTCGATACGGTCGTTCCGGCTAGATGATGCCGAGATGTTGGCGGAGCTTACCGTGGCCGCCATTTGGACGATCGGCGTAGGGTCCTATTCGGAAGAACAGGTGGCAGCCTGGGCCGCGTTTCACACCGAGCCCGCTCGCTTTCGTGCGCGTGCGCTGGCGGGGGCGCTGATCCTCGTTGCAGTCGACGACCGGGACAGGTCGGTCGCCCACGCGGTGCTGGAACCTGAGGGTCATCTCGATCAGCTCTACTGCCACCCCGACCATTCGCGACGAGGCTTGGCCGATCGATTGCTAGCCGCAGCGGAACAGCATGCTCGTGAAAGGGGCGTCGTTCGCCTCTACACCGAAGCGAGCGAACTCGCCCGGCCCGCATTCGAACGGGCCGGCTATGCAGTCACGCATCGGCGAGATTTCACCATCGCTTATCGCAACCGGCGCGTGCCGATCCACAATTACGCGATGGAAAAGTCGCTCAGATGAATTCGATCTTCTCGACGAGGTAGAACTTGTCGCCCGAAGGCACCGTCACCTCGACCTCGTCATCGACGCGCTTGCCGATCAGTGCGCGGCCGATTGGCGAATTGTAGGAGATGCGGCCCTTGCTTGCATCGGCCTCGACCACGCCGACGATCTGGTATTTGACCGGCTTGTCGTTCTCGTCGAGCAGCGTGACGGTCGCGCCGAACTGGATCCGGTCGCCGGTGAGGGTGGTCGGATCGATGATCTGGGCGCGGGTCACCTTGTCTTCGATGTCCGCGATATTCATCTCGATCTGGCCCTGGCGCTCCTTCGCGGCATGGTATTCCGCGTTTTCGGACAGATCGCCATGCGCGCGCGCTTCCTCGATGGCGTCGACCACGCGCGGGCGCTCTTCGCGCAGGGCCCTGAGATCGGTCATGAGCTTGTCATAACCGTCGGCGAGCATCGGTACCTTATCCATGCGGACCAGTGTCCTTCCTGTCTGTCGATCTGTTTCGGCGATCTGTTCTGGCGATTCCGGCAATTCGCGGCTGCGCCGCTCGGGGGAGCGGGTCGATCAGCGCGGAATGTCCGGAAGGGGAATTGTCAGCTAACTATAATAGTCTTGCAGCGAGCGCACTTCAAGCGCGTCGGGCTTAACTTCCGCGATCGCACGCGCCACCGCCAGCGAGGCGGCCGCAGTGGTGTAGGAAGGCACCTTGCGATCCAGCGCTGAGGCGCGGATCGATTGCGAGTCGAGCAGCGACTGCCAGCCTTCGGTGGTGTTGAAGATCAGATCGACCTCGCCGTCGATGATCGCATCGACCACATGGGGGCGCCCCTCGGCCACCTTGTTGACCCGGGTGACCGCGAGACCCTGCTCGGCCAGATAGCTCTGCGTCCCCTCGGTCGCGATGATCGCGAAGCCCTGTTCGATCAGCGTCCGGACGGCGGGGACGATCACCGGCTTGTCGCTGTCCTTGACCGAGACGAACACCGTGCCCGAGCGCGGCAGGCTCATCCCAGCGCCCATCTGCGACTTGAGGAAGGCGGCGGGGAAATCGGCATCGATCCCCATCACCTCGCCGGTGCTCTTCATCTCGGGGGTGAGGACCGGGTCGGAGCCGGGGAAGCGCGCGAAGGGGAACACCGCCTCTTTCACGCTCATATGGGCCGGGCGGATATCGAAGGGCTCGAAATTGGACAGCGGTTCGCCCGCCATGACTCGAGCGGCGATTTTGGCAACCGGGCGGCCGATCGCCTTGGCGACGAAGGGCACCGTGCGGCTCGCGCGCGGGTTGACCTCGATCAGGAACACTTCCTGGCCGTCGGGTCCGTCCTGCACCGCGAACTGGACGTTCATCAAGCCGCGCACATCGAGCGCGAGCGCCAGCTGATGCGCCTGGCGTTCCATCTCCGCAACGATCTCGTCGGAGAGACTGTAGGGCGGCAGCGTGCAGGCGCTGTCGCCCGAATGCACGCCCGCTTCCTCGATATGCTGCATCACCCCGGCGATTCGGACTTCGACTCCGTCGGATATGACATCCACATCGCATTCGATCGCGTCGCGCAGATACTGATCGACCAGCACCGGGCTGTCGCCCGAGACGTTGACTGCGGTGGCGATGTAATCGTCGAGCTGGGCTTCTGAATCGACGATTTCCATCGCCCTGCCCCCGAGCACATAGCTGGGGCGCAGCAGCACCGGATAACCGATGGTCCGCGCCACCGCCGCCGCCTCGTCGCGGCTCTTGGCGATGCCGTTATCGGGCTGCTTGAGCTTGAGCTTGTTGACCAGTCGGGCGAAGCGTTCGCGATCCTCGGCAAGGTCGATCGCGTCGGGGCTGGTGCCGAGGATCGGAATGCCCTCGCGCTCGAGCGCTGCGGCGAGCTTGAGCGGGGTCTGCCCGCCGAGCTGGACGATCACCCCGACGAGCTCGCCCGCCTGCTGCTCGACGCGCAGGATCTCGAGCACGTCTTCTTCGGTCAACGGCTCGAAATAGAGCCGGTCGGAGGTGTCGTAATCGGTCGAGACGGTCTCGGGATTGCAATTGACCATGATGGTCTCGTAGCCCGCCTCGGCCAGCGCGAAGCAGGCGTGGACGCAGCAATAGTCGAATTCGATGCCCTGCCCGATGCGGTTGGGTCCGCCGCCGAGGATGACGATCTTACGGCGGTCGGAAGGCTGCGCCTCGTCCTCGGCCACTCCGAAGCTGGGCGCCTCGTAGGTGGAATACATGTAGGGCGTGACCGCCTCGAACTCGGCGGCGCAGCTGTCGATCCGCTTGAACACCGGTTCGACGCCGAGCTTGCGGCGCAGATCGCGCACCTCGCGTTCGCTGGTGGCGCCGGCCATGGCGCGCAGAGCATCGTGGAGCAGGCCGGAGCGGCGCGCCTGGGTCTCGCCCAGCCCGCCCGCGACCCCGACCGAACGCACCGCCAGCGTGGCCAGGCGCTTGTCGGAAAAGCCCATCGCTTTGAGCCGCCGCATCTCCACTGCGTCGCGCGGCAGGCCATTGTGCGCGAGCATGCGCTCTTCATAGACGATCGCTTCGATCTGGCGCAGGAACCACGGGTCGAAGCCGGTGATGGTCTGGATTTCCTCCACCGTCAGATCCTCGCGGAAAGCCTGCGCGATCCGCAGGATGCGCTCGGGGGTGCGCTGCGACAGCGCGGCGGTGATCTTGTCCTTCGACACGCCCTCGAGTTCGGGCACGCGGTTGAACCCGTCGAGCCCGGTTTCCAGCCCGCGCAGCGCCTTCTGCATGCTTTCGGCGAAGCAGCGCCCGATCGCCATGACCTCGCCCACCGATTTCATCGCGGTCGAGAGCTCGGGCTTGGCGCCCTTGAACTTCTCGAAGGCGAAGCGGGGTATCTTGGTGACGACATAGTCGATCGTCGGCTCGAAACTCGCCGGAGTGGCGCCGGTGATCTCGTTGGTCAGCTCCTCGAGCGTGTAGCCCACCGCCAGCTTGGCGGCGATCCGCGCGATCGGGAAACCGGTCGCCTTGGACGCCAGCGCGGAGCTGCGCGAGACGCGCGGGTTCATTTCGATCACGATCAGCCGCCCGTCCGCGGGATTGACCGCGAACTGGACGTTCGAGCCGCCGGTCTCGACCCCGATCTCGCGCAGCACCGCGATGCTGGCCGAGCGCATGATCTGGTATTCCTTGTCGGTCAGCGTCAGCGCGGGCGCGACGGTGATCGAATCGCCGGTATGGACCCCCATCGGATCGACGTTCTCGATCGCGCAGACGATGATGCAATTGTCCTTTGCGTCGCGCACCACCTCCATCTCGAACTCTTTCCAGCCGAGCAGCGATTCCTCGATCAGGACCTCGTTGGTGGGAGATGCGTCGAGCCCTTCGCGGACGATCCGCTCGAACTCCGCCTTGTTGTAGGCGATGCCGCCGCCGGTCCCGCCGAGCGTGAAGCTGGGTCGGATGATAGAAGGCAGCCCGGTGCGCTCGAGCACCGCATGCGCCTCATCGACCGAGGTGGCGATGCCGCTGCGCGCGCTTTCGAGCCCGATCGCATCCATCGCCTCGCGGAACCGGTTGCGGTTCTCGGCCTTGTCGATGGCATCGGCCTTGGCGCCGATCATCTCGACGCCGTATTTCTCCAGCGTGCCATCGGCATCGAGCGCCAGCGCGCAGTTGAGCGCGGTCTGCCCGCCCATCGTCGGCAGCACCGCATCGGGCCGCTCCTTGGCGATGATCTTGGCGACGATCTCGGGGGTAATCGGCTCGATATAGGTCGCGTCGGCCATGTCCGGATCGGTCATGATCGTGGCGGGGTTGGAGTTGACCAAGACGACCCGGTAACCCTCCTCGCGCAGCGCCTTGATCGCCTGCGTGCCCGAATAGTCGAACTCGCAGGCCTGGCCGATGATGATCGGCCCGGCGCCGATGACGAGGATCGAGAAGATGTCAGTGCGTTTGGGCATTTAGAAATTGCCTCGTGAGAATGTGTATTGCCGGATGGTCACGCCTTCGCGCAACCTTTGGCAGCCGGTGCGCAGGGCCGCATCGAAGGGTCTTGCCATTGCGTCGTTGACGCGCAGGAGAACGAGATCATCGGTGCCGAACATCTCGGTGTCGCCTTCAGGGGTTCGATCGAGGAAATTCTTGAGCGCTTGATCGCTCGCTTCGCCATGGTGCACCGCCATCGAATGGCGCCCCCCTTCGATCGATCGCTTCGCGAACTGCTTCACGGCATCCGGACCCAGCGCGCTAACATCGTAAACGAAGGAAGCGCGAACGCTCTCCTCGCCCCAAATTTCGCCGCCCTCAGCCAGTCTCTCGAGACATTCGGAAACCGAAGCAGGTCGCTCCCCGCCGAACGAAACCTGTTCGCTGCGCGAGGTCTCCGCGTCGCCGCAACCGTAGAGCGCCAGCCCGGCGCCGATGACGAGGAGCGAGGAGATGTCGGTGCCTCTGGGCATTTATGATACTTTCTGCGCGAGATCTTTGATCAAGGAAACCGCCTCAGCGAATGTTATGTTGAAGACTTCAGTCGAACGACCACAGCCGAGTGTTTTTTTTAGCTTTGAGTGAACCTCTTTCTCTAAGCTATAGGCGTTTTGATGAGGTTGTTCGAAGACCTCCAATTCACCGAGACCAAGTGCTTCGATCCAAAATCGAGCTATAAAACCGCGTCCGCTAGATGCGTCGAAGGATTTGGAACTCGAACCAATTTTCGTATGGTAAGGCGGGCCGTCTGGGGCATTCAAAGCTCGTATGCAGTAAACAAACCCCGCGGGGTTCTTAGGGCTGATACGAGGCATCAAAACATCCCCACGAACTTCTCGAACAGATAGAAGCTGTCCTGCGGGCCCGGGCTCGCCTCGGGGTGGTATTGCACCCCGAAGGCGCGCTTGCCGTTGATCGCGATGCCGCAATTGGTGCCGTCGAACAGCGAGACATGGGTCTGCTCGACGCCCGCGGGCAGGCTGTCGCCATCGACCGCGAAGCCGTGGTTCATGCTGGTGATCTCGACCAGTCCCTCGCTGGCGCCCCAGCCCCCGCCGACCCGCTGGACCGGGTGGTTGGCGCCGCGGTGGCCTTGGAACATCTTGGCGGTCTTCGCCCCCGCCGCGAGCCCGAGCAGCTGGTGGCCAAGGCAAATGCCGAACAGCGGCACGTCGCGCTCGAGCAGCGCCCGGATCACCGGCACCGCATATTCGCCCGTCGCCGCCGGATCGCCCGGTCCGTTGGAGAGGAACACGCCATCGGGTTTCAGCGCGAGGATTTCCTCCAGCGTGCTGCGTGCCGGGACCACGGTCACTTTCGCACCGGCCCTGACCAGATAGCGGAAGGTGTTGTCCTTGGCGCCGTAATCGAGCGCCACGACATGCGGCCGTTCGGCCCCGCCGGTATGATAGCCATGGCCTAGTTGCCAGTGTCCGCCGCTCCAGTCCTCATGGCCCTCGCGGGTGACGCGCGGGACCAGATCGAGCCCTTCGAGCCCCGACCAGCCCGCCGCCTGCGCCTGCAGCGCCGCGATGTCGAACTGCCCGCGCGGATCGTGCGCGATCACCGCATTGGGCGCGCCATGAATGCGGATGCGGCGGGTCAGCGCGCGGGTGTCGACGCCCGAAAGCCCGATCTTGCCATGCGCGACCATCCAGTCGGCGAATTCCTGCTGGGCGCGAAAATTGGAATGCGGGGTGACTTCCTGCCGGACGATGCAGCCGACCGCGCCCAGACCGCGGCTCTCGTGATCTTCCTCGTTCGCGCCGACATTGCCGATATGCGGGAAGGTGAAGGTGACGATCTGGCTGTCGTAGGAGGGATCGGTCATCACCTCCTGATAGCCGGTCATCGCGGTGTTGAAGCAGATCTCGCCCACCGCGCTGCCGCTGGCGCCGAAGCCCTTGCCCCAGATGCAGCTCCCGTCGGCGAAGACGACGACTCCGGTGGCCCCTGGCGGTTGCGCGTGCGAAGGTGCGGGACGGGCCATGGGCGCTCCGGTGTCAGGGGTTTCGGCAATGTGTGCTAAGGCCCAGCGGCTAGAGCGCGGCGGGCGTTCCGTCAACAGGAACGCTTGGCCTTTTACGGGAACGCTTGGCTTTGCGGCCCGCCGTTCTATGTCAGCGCCGATCCATCCACTCTTAACAAGCAGCAGGCCCCATGATCCGCGACACCATCAAGACCGCCACCGTCACCTCGATGAAAGCCGGCGACAAGGAACGCACCGCAACGCTGCGGATGGTCGCCGCCAAGATCAAGGATCGCGACATCGAACTGCGCACCGCCGCCAAACAGCCCGACGATGATACGCTGGTGATCGAAGTGCTGCAGAAGATGGCCAAGCAGCGCCGCGAATCGATCCAGATGTACGAGGACGGCGGGCGCGAGGAACTGGCGGCGAAGGAACGCGACGAACTCGCGGTGATCGAGGAATTCCTGCCGCAGATGATGAGCGAGGAAGAAATGCGCGTCGCCATCGAGGAGGCCAAGGCGGCCACCGGGGCGCAAGGCATGAAGGACATGGGCAAGGTCATGGCCGAGCTCAAATCGCGCCACGGCGCCGTTCTCGACGGCGCCAAGGCGAGCGCGATGGTCAAGGCGAGCCTCGCATGAGCCGGACCCGGGTGATGCTGGGCGCGGGTGCGGCGATGTTGGCCTCGCTGGTACTGGTCGCTTGCGGCGAGAGTCCCGAAGCCGATCCGGTGGCCGTGCCGACCCCCACCGCCACGGTCGCGGCACCGCGCACGCTGCTCGCGGCGAATTATGACGAAGCGATGCTGGGCGCGAAGATCGAGGGGGCGCAGGGAACGGAGCTCGAATCGGTGCTGACCGCGCAGGGGCGCGCAATCGGACGCTTGGTGAGCTTCGTCGCCTGTCCGCGCGAGACCGCGGATTGCGACCCCGCCGCCATGCCCGAAGGGACGGTCTACACCTATGTGCATCGAGTGACGGTGGATGAAGACGTCGCGGATTTGCAGGAGACCGACCCCGCGGTGGAGGCGCCCGCGACGATCTTTCGCTCGACCCGCCGCGCAACCGGCTTCAACGGCTCGATCGGCTATTCGCGCGAGCAGGCGCAAGCCGCTCTGGGCGATGCGGACGCGATCGGCGTCACGTCCGATCAGGGAGAGCTGATCTGGCGCGTCACTTCGGGCGAAGGCTGGAAACCGGGCGCGACGATCACCTTCTGGTGGCAGTCCACCCTGCCCCCCGAGGGCCCGGCCGAGGCTTGGCAGTTCGAGACCCGCAGCATGTCCGCCAACGCATCCGCCCCCTTCCCGCCCGCCGACATGCCTGTGGAGTAATCGGCTCGGCTGTCAGCTAGCGGTCGGGGCGGAACGGCACTAGGCTGCGCCGATGGCACTTTCCCCCCAATGGCTGGACGAATTGCGGGCGCGGATTACGCTCAGCACCGTCATCGGGCGCCATGTGCGACTGCAGAAGGCAGGACGCGAGTTCAAGGCGTGCTGCCCGTTCCACGACGAGAAGACCCCCAGCTTCACCATCAACGATGCCAAGGGCTTCTATCATTGCTTCGGCTGCGGGGCGCATGGCGATGCGATCCGCTGGATGACCGACCAGCGCGGGCTCGCGTTCATGGATGCGGTCAAGGAACTGGCGGTCGAGGCGGGGATGGAGGTCCCGGCCCCCGATCCGCAATCCGCCCGCCGCGCCGAGGAGCGCGCCGGTCTGCAGGATGTCACCGCGGCGGCACAGGAATGGTTCGTCGATAATCTGCGCTCGGCCGACGGGGCGGCGGCGCGCGCCTATCTCGCCAAGCGCGGATTCTCGCCGGCGACCATGCGCGAATTCGGCTTCGGCTATGCGCCAGAAGGCCGACAGGCGCTGGGGCGCGCGCTGGCGCGGTTCGAGGAGCCGCTGCTGGTCGAGGCGGGGATGCGGATCGCGGTCGAGGAACGCGATCCCTACGATCGTTTCCGCGACCGGCTGATGCTGCCGATCCAGGATGCGCGCGGGCGGGTGATCGCCTTTGGGGGGCGGATGCTGGATGCGACGAGCAATCCCAAGGCGCCCAAATATCTCAACAGCCCCGACACGCCTTTGTTCGACAAGGGGCGCACGCTCTACAACCTCCACCGTGCCGCGCCCGCCGCGCGCCAGTCGGGGCGGATGATCGTGGTCGAGGGCTATATGGATGTGATCGCCCTCGCCGAGGCGGGGATCGGCGAGGCGGTGGCGCCGATGGGCACCGCCCTGACCGAGCAACAGCTCGAACTGCTCTGGCGTCATGTCGAGCGGCCGATCCTGTGCTTCGATGGCGATGCCGCCGGTCAGCGGGCGGCGATGCGCGCGATCGAGCGCGCGCTGCCCCTGCTGCGCCCCTCGCATTCGCTGGCGATCGTGCAATTGCCCTCCGGCCTCGATCCCGACGATCTGCTCCGCCAGGAAGGGCGGCAGGCGTTGGAGAACCTGCTCGTCGATGCTCGCAGCCTGCTCGAGACGCTGTGGCAGTTCGAGAGCGATGCTGCGCCGCTCGCCTCGCCCGAGGACAAGGCCGGGCTCAAGCAGCGTCTGCTCGACCACACCGAAGCGATCCAGGATCCCGATATCCGCGCGCTCTATCGCCGCGAACTGACCGAGCGATTCTCCGCCTTTGCCTTTCCCAAGCGCGAATGGACCCCGCGCGCACCTTGGAAGAAGGGCGGACCGCCCCGCCCCGCTCCCACGCTTGCACCGGAAGCCGCAGCACGACTGCGTCATGTCATCTCGGGCGGCGCCCGCGATTCGCTGGCGGCGGCGGTGATCGCCGGTCTGGCGCGCTTCCCCGACCAGATCGTCCGCCACGAAGAGGGCTTGAGCGATCTCGCGATGCGTGACCAAAATGTCGGTCCGGCGATCGATTTGCTGCTCGAAGCGGCGGAAGCGCTTGATTCGTCCGGCGGATCGCCCATATCGCCTATCCAAGGCCTGCCTGCCCCACCGGAAACATCTCGTTTCGCCTTCCTCGATGAAGGCACAGACCCGGTTGATGCGCGCGAGGAGCTGGCCGAAGCCGTGTCGTTGCTGGTCGAGAGACCCGCGCTCGAAGCCGCCTTGGCCGATGCCACGGCGCGTTTCGAAAGCGATCCCGAAGGCGCTTTCGCCGAGCAGCAGCGCCTGCTCAGGCGCAAGCTGGAATTCGAGGCGCGACTCGGGCAAATGGCAAGCAAGCGGGCCAGCAGGGCCCGGCAGGAATCAGACAGCCGCCCCGCCGATTGAGCGGGTGCGGCCCACAATACGGACTGACGCGACACATATGGCCAGCAAGTCGAAGACCGCCGAAAAGGAAGACGCTCCCCTGATCGACCTCAACGAGGCATCGATCAAGAAGCTCATCGCGAAGGCGAAGAAGAAGGGCTACGTCACCTATGACGAGCTCAACGATGGCCTGCCTTCGGCCGAAATGAGCCCGGACCAGATCGAGGATATCCAGACCGCCCTGAGCGAAATGGGCGTCCAGATCGTCGAGAACGACGAGGAAGCGGAAGCCGAGGCCGAGGCCGACCGCGACGACGAGGTCGAGGAAATCGCCACCACCGGCGACAAGAAGGACCCCAAGAAGCCCACCACCAACGTCACCAAGAAACTCGCCGTGGGCGAACGTACCGACGATCCGGTGCGCATGTACCTGCGCGAGATGGGCGCGGTCGAACTGCTCAGCCGCGAGGGCGAAATCGCCATCGCCAAGCGGATCGAGGCGGGGCGCGACATGATGATCATGGGTCTGTGCGAAAGCCCGATCACCTTCCACGCGATCATCCACTGGTCCGAAGCGCTCAACTCCGAGGAAATGCAGCTGCGCGAGATCCTCGATCTCGACGCCATGCTCTCCAAGGAGCCCCCGGCCGACAAGATGGCCGAGGATTCCGAGGATGACGACGACGGCGAGATCTCCGAGGAAACCGCCGGCCCCACCATCCGCGAAGACGACGAGGACGAGGACGACGACAGCGATTCCGAGGACGAGGACGGCGAGGAAGGCTCGGCCAAGAAGGACGACGACGAGGAAGAGGACAACACCATGTCCCTTGCTCAGATGGAAGCCGCGCTCAAGCCCGACGCCATCGAACGCTTCGCCCGCATCAAGGATCTGTTCAAGAAATTCGAGAAGCTCCAGGGCGAGCGCGTCGACCTGCTCGCTCGCGGCGAGGATTTCCCTGCCGCCAAGGAAAGGAAATACGAGGCGCTGCGCGAGCAGCTCACCGCCGAGGTCGAGAGCGTCCAGTTCCACGCCAACAAGATCGAATTTCTGGTCGACAATCTCTATGCCTTCAACCGTCGCCTGACCGCGCTGGGCGGGCAGATGCTGCGCTTGGCCGAGCGCCACAAGGTCAAGCGGGTCGATTTCCTCGATGCCTATATCGGCAATGAGATGGACGACGACTGGCTGACCTCGCGGGTCAAGAAGGACAAGAAGTGGGCGGCCTTCGCCGAAAAGGAAGCCGATGCGATCGATCGCATCCGCACCGAGATCAGCGATATCGCCAGCCAGACCGGAATGGCGCTCCCCGAGTTCCGCCGCATCGTCAACATGGTGCAGAAGGGCGAGCGCGAGGCGCGCATCGCCAAGAAGGAAATGGTCGAGGCCAATCTGCGCCTCGTTATTTCCATCGCCAAGAAATACACCAATCGCGGGCTTCAGTTCCTCGACCTGATCCAGGAGGGCAATATCGGCCTGATGAAGGCGGTCGACAAATTCGAATACCGCCGCGGCTACAAGTTCAGCACCTATGCCACCTGGTGGATCCGTCAGGCGATCACTCGCAGTATTGCTGATCAGGCAAGAACCATCCGCATCCCGGTCCACATGATCGAGACGATCAACAAGCTGGTCCGCACTTCTCGCCAGTTCCTCCACGAGGAAGGCCGCGAACCGACACCGGAAGAGATGGCCGCGCGGCTTTCAATGCCGCTCGAGAAGGTCCGCAAGGTGATGAAGATCGCGAAGGAGCCGATCTCCCTCGAAACGCCGATCGGCGACGAGGAGGATTCGCATCTGGGCGATTTCATCGAGGACAAGAACGCGATCATCCCGGTGGATGCCGCGATCCAGGCGAACCTCAAGGAAACCGTCACCCGCGTCCTCGCCAGCCTCACTCCCCGCGAGGAACGCGTGCTGCGGATGCGCTTCGGCATCGGCATGAACACCGATCATACGCTGGAAGAGGTCGGGCAGCAGTTCTCGGTCACCCGCGAACGCATCCGTCAGATCGAGGCCAAGGCACTGCGCAAGCTCAAGCACCCCAGCCGCAGCCGGAAGATGCGCAGCTTCCTCGACCAGTAGGTTGGCGCGGATCGACGAAGGCAGATTGGTGCAGACCTCAGAAGGGCAACCACCTGTGGGTCCGGCCAGCCGACGGGCGGCCGGATGTCCAGGCCTCGACTTCGAAGCTTTGTTCGAACGGTCGCCCAATCCCTATGTGGTGCTCGATCGCGATCTCGTGATCGTATGGATGAACGATTCCTATCTGCAGACCACTGGCCGGACCCGCGCGGAAATCCTCGGGCGCCCTATGTTCGATG
Organism: Qipengyuania benthica; assembly: GCF_030717865.1. NCBI lineage: Bacteria > Pseudomonadati > Pseudomonadota > Alphaproteobacteria > Sphingomonadales > Erythrobacteraceae > Qipengyuania > Qipengyuania benthica. Next base: position 310,223 of record NZ_JAVAIL010000002.1, read on the forward strand.
CTTTCCCGAGCGCGCCGGCCTCGGAAAGCAACCGTCAGCTCCGCTCCTCCTTCGAACGGGTCCTTGACAGCGGCGAGACCGACGAGATCGCACATATCCGTTACGATATCGAGCAGGCCGACGGGACGATGGTGGAACGCTACTGGAGCGCGACGCACACGCCTCTGAAGGACGATGCCGGCACCGTAACCCACATCCTCCAGCACACAGTCGATATCAGCGAGCTGCACGAGCTGCGCGGGATGCGCGAGGAAATGCGGGTGTTCGAACGCGCGCAGCAGGTCGAAACGCGCAATCGCGACCTTTCCGAAGAAACGCGCAAACTGCGCAATCTGCTTGAGAACACGCCCGGCTTCACTGCGGTCCTGCTGGGTCCCGAACTGCGTTTCGCAATGGCCAATGCGGCCTATCGGCGGCTGACCGGCAACCGCCGGCTGGTGGGCTTGACCGTCGAACAGGCCCTGCCCGAGGTCGTCGAGCAGGGCTTCGTCGAGATTCTCGAGGAAGTGTATCGCACCGGCGAACCCTATTTCGGACGACAGGAAGAATTGTTCCTGCAGATGCAGCCGGGGGCCGAGCCCGAACAGGTCTATCTGGAATTCGTCTATCAGCCGATCCTTGACGGCGAGCGGCAGGTCACCGGAGTTTTCGTTCAAGGCCACGACGTGACCGAGGAGGTGGAGGCGGCGCAGCGTCAGTCGCTCCTGATCCACGAACTCAACCACCGCGTCAAGAACACGCTCGCGATCGTCCAGGGCCTCGCGCAACAGTCCTTCGGGCTCGAAGAAGGAAACCGGGCTGGCCGCGATGCCTTTGCGGCGCGGCTGGGTGCCCTGTCTGCGGCGCACAATCTGCTGACGTCGTGCAATTGGGAATCGGCAGAAGTGCGCAGCCTGATCGAAGGATCGCTCGCCGCGGCGCTTGGCGATACCGCGCTCCGCTGTGCGCTCAAGGGTCCCGATCTCGTGCTTCGCCCCCAACAAGCGGTAGCGCTGGCGATGATCGTTCACGAACTGGCCACCAATGCACTGAAATACGGCGCTTTGTCGGTCCCCGAAGGACGGGTCGCAATCGAGTGGATCGCGCTGGCCGGGGATGACCCGATCTCGATTGCGCTGGACTGGACGGAATCCGGCGGTCCGCCGGTCGATCGTCCCGAGAGGAAGGGCTTCGGGAGCCGGTTGATCCAGAGCGGGTTGGGCGGGCGCAGAGGCTCGGTTTCGATCGATTACGAGCGTAGCGGACTGCATTGTCGCATCGAGGGAGAGATATGATCGAAGCCGGAAACACGATTCTCTTGCTGGAGGACGAGGCAATCATCGCCTTCGCGCTCGAGGACATGCTCGTTGCCGACGGCGCTAAGGTGCTGATGGTTGGGTCCGTGACAGAGGCGGCGGCCTCGATCGAGCAGGGCGGGATCGATTTCGCCGTGCTCGACGTCAACGTCCATGGCGAGAAGAGCTATGGCGTCGGAGAGCTATTGGGAAGGCTCGGCATCCCCTTCGTTTTCGCGACAGGTTATGGGGACGCGTCGCACCCGCACGAGTTCGGCCATATACCCACGGTTTCGAAACCCTACACGCACCAGCAGATCAGATCGGCGATGGCTGAAGCGCGGCTTGCTGTCGGGGGCGCGCTTCCCGGGCGAAAACGCGCTTTGCGGGGTGGAGAGAATCGCCCCGCTGACCTATGAGGCCGCCATGCGTATCGCCATTGCCTCCGACCATGCCGCGCTCGACCTCAAGGCCGCATTGCGCGACTGGCTGATCGAAGAGGGACACGAGGTCGCCGATCTTGGTCCCGACACAACCGACAGCGTCGATTATCCCGATTTCGGCTATCGCCTCGCGGAGGTCGTTGCCGATGGCACGGCGCAGCGCGGCATCGCGCTATGCGGGTCGGGGATCGGAATCTCGATCGCGATTAATCGCCATCCCGCTCTGCGGTGCGCACTGGTTTCAGAGCCGCTGTCGGCAAAGCTGGCCCGTGAGCACAATGACGCCAATTGCCTCGCGCTGGGCGCGCGGCTCACGGGCATCGACATGGCCAAGGCCTGTGCCGCGGCCTTTCTCGACACCGAGTTCGCCGGCGGCCGCCACCAGCGCCGCGTCGACAAGCTTTCCGCACCCCAGATCGAGGACCGCTCATGAGCACCCAGCCCGCTCCCGCCCCCCCCACCGACGCATCCCCGATGGACGGCTTCTGGCACGACACTCTGGCCCAGGCGGATCCGCAGATTCACGAGGCGATCCGCAACGAACTGGCGCGCCAGCAGGACAAGATCGAGCTGATTGCGAGCGAGAACATCGCCAGTCGAGCGGTGCTCGAGGCGACCGGCAGCGTCTTCACCAACAAATATGCCGAAGGCTATCCGGGCAAGCGCTATTACGGCGGCTGCGACTATGCCGATGTCGTCGAGACGCTGGCGATCGACCGCGCAAAGGAATTGTTCGGCTGCCAGTTCGCCAACGTCCAGCCCAACAGCGGCAGCCAGATGAACCAGGCGGTGTTCCTCGCGCTGCTCGAACCGGGCGACACCTTCATGGGGCTCGATCTCAATTCGGGCGGCCATCTCACCCACGGCTCGCCGGTCAATATGAGCGGCAAATGGTTCAACCCGGTCTCCTACGGCGTGCGCCAGGATGACGAGTTGATCGACATGGATGCGGTCGCCGCGACCGCGCGCGAGCACCGCCCCAAGCTGATCATCGCCGGCGGCACCGCCTATTCGCGCGTGTGGGACTGGCAGCGCTTCCGCGCAATCGCCGACGAGGTCGGCGCCTATCTGCTGGTCGACATGAGCCACATCTCGGGCCTGGTCGCGGGCGGCGCGCACCCCAACCCGGTTCCTCACGCACATGTCGTCACCACCACGACCCACAAGAGCCTGCGCGGTCCGCGCTCGGGCGTTATCCTGTGGAACGACGAGGCGCTCACCAAGCCGATCGACATGGCGGTGTTCCCGGGAATGCAGGGCGGCCCGCTGATGCATGTCGTCGCCGCCAAGGCGGTGGCTTTTCGCGAAGCCTTGCGGCCCGAATTCGCCGATTACGCCCAGCGCGTGGTCGACAACGCCCGCGCGCTGGCGGCCAGCCTCGAAGAGCACGGCCTGCGCGTGGTTTCCGGCGGGACCGACAATCATTCGATGCTGGTCGATCTCAGCGCCAAGGATGTCACCGGCAAGGCGGCCGAAGCCGGGCTCGACCGCGCATGGCTCACCTGCAACAAGAACGGCATCCCCTTCGACACGCGCAGCCCCTTCGTCACCAGCGGCGTGCGTCTCGGCAGCCCAGCCGGAACCACGCGCGGTTTCGGCACGGAGGAATTCCGCACGATCGGCAAATTGATCGCCGAAGTCGTCGATGGGCTTGCCAGCAGCGGTCCCGAGGGCGATGAACGCGTGGAGGAAAGCGTGCGCAGCCGGGTGAGTAAACTGTGCCGGGCTTTCCCAGTCTATCCAGGGATGTAGCACTATGAGCGAACACAATCCGAACGATCCCAACTGGGTCGATGATGCGAAGGCCGAGATTTCCGGCATGGCGAAGGACGGGATGAGCCATCCTTCCACCAAGCCGGTGCTGGCGGGAGCCGCAATCGGCGCGCTGGCCGGCGCATTGCTGCCGGTGGTGAGCCTGCCCTTGGGTCTCGTCGCGGGTGCGGGGTTCGCATTCTACAACAGGATCAAGAAGTAACCTCCTGAATGCGCTGCCCGTTTTGTGCCCATGACGACAGTCAGGTTAAGGATTCGCGTCCTGCCGAGGACAATGCCGCAATCCGCCGGCGGCGGCAGTGTTCGCATTGCGGCGCCCGTTTCACCACATTCGAACGCGTGCAATTGCGCGAGGTGACGGTGGTGAAGTCGGGCAGCGATGGCGAGGCTGCACGGCGCGAGCCGTTCGAGCGGCGCAAACTCGAGCAGTCGATCAGCCTCGCCTGTCGCAAGCGCGATGTCGCGCCCGAACGCATCGACCAGCTCGTCTCGGGCATCCAGCGCCAGGTCGAAACCGCCGGAGAGGCCGAAATCCCATCCAACCGCATCGGCGAGATGGTTATGGACGGGCTGCGCCAGATCGACAGCGTCGCCTATATCCGCTTCGCCAGCGTCTATCGCGATTTCAGCGAAGCGCGCGATTTCGAGGAATTCGCCAGCACGGTGCAGAACGCCGCGCCCGCAAAACTGTCGGGCGGAATTGCGAGTGACTGACGCGCAGGGGTTGCAGCCCCCCGCCATCGTCCTCGTCCGGCCGCAGCTGGGCGAAAACATCGGCAAGGCGGCGCGGGCGATGCTCAATTTTGGCCTTACCGAGATGCGCCTCGTCGCGCCGCGCGATGGTTGGCCCAATCCCAGCGCCGGGCCAGCGGCGGCGGGCGCGGATTGCGTTCTGGCCGAGGCGCAGCTGTTCGATACCGTCGCGGAAGCGGTGGCGGATTGCGCGCATGTCTATGCCACCACGGTGCGCAAGCGCGGGATCACCAAGCCGGTGGTCACGCCCAAGGAAGCGGCGGGCACGATCGCGACCGCGCCGGGTAAGAGCGCGCTGCTGTTCGGCCCCGAACGCTCGGGCCTGGATATCCAGGACGTCGGTTTTTCGCGGGCAATCATCACCGTTCCGATCAATCCGGAATTCGGCTCGCTCAACCTGGCGCAGGCGGTGATAATATGCGCCTATGAATGGTCCAAGACCCGCAGCCTTACCCAGCCCACGCGCGAGGAAATCCTGCCCCCGGCCCCGCAGGAGGAGCTCGACGGGCTGATCGGGCACCTGGAGTCGATGCTCGAGCCCAAGGGCTATTTCCAACCCGAAATCCGCGAGCAAGTGACGCGAACCACGCTGCGCAATGTACTCACCAAGCCGGGCTGGAATCATCTCGAGGTGAGGACTTTGCGCGGAGTTCTCACCACGCTTGCGCGAAAGCGGCGCGATTGATTGAGCCGGGTCGCACAATTCGCTGGCGGTGCGGTCCCATGCCGGTTAGCCGCCGGTAATCACACCGGAATTGCCAAGGACCCATTATGCGCAACCTTTTCTCCTCGCTTGCACTCGCGCTCGTACTGACCGGAGCTCCCGCATCCGCGGCAGAGCCCGCGCAGAAGGAAGTCCAGGGCGAAAAGAAACCGGAAGCGGCGCCCCAGCAGGCTTCCGAAGCAAAGCAGATTTGCCGTCGGGTGGCCATCCAGACCGGCAGCCGTCAGCGCGAAAGGGTGTGCATGACCAGCGAGCAATGGCGCGAATTCAATCGCGGGAATTGAGAGGGCCGGAGGGCTCAGCCGGCCTCTCTGATCCGGTCCCACTCGAGCGCTTCATAGGCGATGGAGCTTTCGACCAGGCGGTCCCAGATTTCCGCCAGCTGGTCGGCAGGAAGTCCACGCGCCTCGGCATCGGTGCGCGCATTGGCGATCACCTCGGCCTTGCGCGCCTCGTCGCGAACCGCGCCGCGATCCTGCTTGATCCGCGCGGCGGCGCGCATGTAGCCGTAGCGACGGTCGAGCATCTCCATCAGCGCGCGATCGGTGGCATCGACGCCGGCGCGCACCTCGCGCATGTCGTTGCAGTCTTCCGGGCGTTTGGTATCGCTGGTCATGGCGAGGCGCACTGCCGTTCGCTCCCCCATTTGTCGAGTGCCGATCTCGCATCTTGACCCGCAGCGCAGGCCTGCTAAGGCGCGCGCTTCGCGAATTGGCTCCGCACCCCGGTGAAGCGGCGGCCGCGCTGGAGAATAGCTCCAGCGGTGCGATACCGGGTTCAAGCGCCACCATCGGGGTGGCGACAGCAAATCGAAGGAAAGACTTATGTCGAAGCGCAAGAGCGCCAAGCACAAACTCGACCGCCGGATGGGCGAAAACATCTGGGGTCGTCCGAATTCCCCGGTCAACAAGCGCTCCTACGGCCCCGGTCAGCATGGCCAGCGCCGCAAGAGCAAGGTCAGCGATTTCGGCCTGCAGCTGCGCGCCAAGCAGAAGCTCAAGGGCTACTATGGCGACGTGACCGAGAAGCAGTTCAAGCGCACCTATTCGGACGCGACGCGGATGAAGGGCGACACGGGCCAGAACCTGATCGGCCTCCTCGAGCGCCGCCTGGACATGATCGTCTATCGCGCCAAATTCGCCCCGACCGTTTGGTCGGCCCGGCAGATCGTCAATCACGGTCACATCTATGTGAACGGCGTGAAGTGCAACATCCCCTCGCGCCGCTGCGACGTGGGCGATGTCATCAGCTTGGGCACCAAGGCCAAGGACATGGCGCTGATCATCGAAGCGCAGAGCCTGCCCGAGCGCGACATCCCCGACTACGTCGCGCCCGACGGCACCGAGAAGGTGACCTTCACCCGCGTGCCCAAGCTCGACGAAGTGCCCTATCCGGTGACGATGGAACCCAATCTGGTCGTCGAGTTCTACTCGCGCTGATCGGCGAGCACCGACTTCAAAGAAAAGGCGGCCCGCAGGGGCCGCCTTTTTTGTTGGTGGCGAATGGGCCGAGCGCTCAATCGCCCAGTCGGCTGCCCAGGAAAATATCGATCTGCTCGAGCATATCGGCGCGTGCACTACTGTCCGAAAGCGAGTGGTCGAGACCATCGAACTCGACGTATTGCACCGGCTTGCCAGCGCTTTTGAGGCGTTTTTCCATCAGCCGCGACTGGCCCACTGCGACGTTCTGATCGAGCGTCCCGTGAAACAGCATCACGGGCGCGGCGAACCTATCCGCATGCTCGGCCGGGCTGCCGGCCCGCACATGCGGGCCGCGACCGATGAAAGCGTCGACGAGAGCGGAACTGGTATAGGGGCGGGCATCGTCGCGCAATTGCTCGAGGTCGGTCACCGGAGCGATCGCCACCACGGCCTGGTATAGCGACGGATCGAGCACTTGCGATTGCAGGGCCGCGTAACCCCCATAGGACCAGCCCACGACGGCCAGACGGTCGGGATCGGCGATCCCCTCTGCGACCAGCCAGCGTCCGGCATCGTTGACGTCGCCGATGGCGGTTTCCCAAGCCTGAAAGCCGTTCCGTCCGAACCACGCGCTTCCATAGCCGCTGGAACCGCGATAATTGGGCTGCAGAACGGCGTAGCCACGCGCGACGAAGAACTGCACCAGCCAGTCGAAGCCCCATTCGTTGCGCGCGCTCGGTCCACCGTGCGGGAGGACGATCGCGGGGAGATTCTTTCCGTCCGAACCGGGCGGCAATGTCAGATAGCCCGGAATTTGCGTACCATCCGCCGCGGGAAAGGAGGTGGGCGTCATCGTGCCCATCGTCCGATCCTGGAGATGCTGGCGCACCGGCATCACCTCGCTCAATTCGCGGCTGGCGCGATCGTAAAGATAGACCATCCCGGGATCGACGTCGCTCGATGCCACTATCAGCAGGCGGCTCTCATCCGCATTGGCACCGACGATGTTGATCAGGGGCTTGCCGGGCAGCGCAGCCTGCAACTGCGCAGCGAATGTCTTCAACTCGGCATCGAAATATTCGACCGCCCGCTTCTCGGTGGCATAACTCGCGCCCACCACCCGGCGTTGGCGCCCGATGCGAATCAGGCGATCCACGTCTACGTCGTCGCGCGCCATTACGATGCTGGGTTCGCCGACGCCATCGAGCGGCACTTCGACTACGCCCGTGTATCCCTCGACGGTGTCGAACCCGAAAGCCGCGTTGCGTCGCGAATCGATCGCGACGGGGATGAAGCCCGCCGCGCTCTGCGCGTCGAGAGTCACCTCGGAAAGCAGGTTCCACTTGGATTCGCCCGGGTCGCGATAATAGAAAAACTGCTTGTCGCCCAGATTGGCGCCGACGCCTTTGGGATGACGCACCTTCATCCGCAGCGCGCCCGTATCATCGGCTATATAGTCGACCGCATCGCTATCCGGGTTCTCCAATTTCTTGCGGCGGCCGTTGATAACATTGACTTCTTCCACGCCGAGCCCGCTCGCTTCGTTGGCGAGACGGGTACCGATCGTCCGCTCCGGAACGAATTCCTTCGTCATCAGGACGGTGTCGTCTTCGCCCGGGACATCGAGCGCGAGAACGCTGCCGCCGTCCTGTCGATAGCCCAGCGCACGCATATTGTTGGGGGGTGTGAGCAGCACTGGCTCGGATCCATCCGGGCCGACCGCGAAAACCCGAGAGAACCCGATCAGCACCCCCGAACCTTCGCTGACGCTGTCGATCATGCAAACCAGACGTTGATCGGTAGCCCAGTCGCATCGCGTCAAATCCGCGCGTTGCTCGCTGTTGGTGAGGATCGGTTCGATCGTGCCATCTCCGGCGAGATCGATCACGTTGAGGATTTCGCTCCCTTGTGGACCGGGCTCGATGAAGGCGATCTTCTGGCCCGAAGGAGAGAGGCTGATTTGCTGCACCGTCTGGCGGATCCCGAAACGCGCCGCAGTCTCCTCCAGAGTTTCGGCCGCAACCGGCGCAGGAAAGCTCCCGACGACGGCCACCGCGATGACAGACGCTGCTGTAGCTAGAGAAAAGCGCAAATTCATGGAAAAGACCCCCCCGATTTCAATCTCCAGGGCAGTCTACCGGCGCGCGAAGAAGGCGCAAGCCTTTCAGGTCTTGCAATAATTCCGCCGGAAATCATCCGCAAAGCCGGCGAAACGAGCTGCACCGATCGCATCGCGCATTGCCTGCATCAGCTGCTGGTAAAAAGCGATGTTGTGTTCGGTCATCAGCATCGCGCCGAGGATTTCGCCGGCTTTGATCAGATGGTGGAGATAGGCGCGCGAGTAGGTGGCGCAGGTGTCGCAGGCGCAGCGCGAATCCAGGGGCTCCAGATCCTCGGCGAAGCGCGCGTTGCGCAAATTGATCGGCCCGTTCCAGGTAAAGGCCTGGCCGTTGCGGCCCGAACGGCTCGGCAGCACGCAGTCGAACATGTCGATCCCGCGTTCGACCGCGCCGACCAGATCGTCGGGCTTGCCGACCCCCATGAGATAACGCGGCGCGTCCTCGGGCAATTGATCGGGCGCGAAATCGAGCGTGGCGAACATCGCCTCCTGCCCCTCGCCCACCGCCAGTCCGCCGATGGCGTAGCCGTCGAAGCCGATTTCGCGCAGCGCTGCGGCGGAGCGGGCGCGGAGGCCCTCGTCGAGCGCACCCTGCTGGATACCGAACAATGCGGCGCGCGCCGCGTGATCGCCGCCGGTGTCGAAGGCGTCGCGGCTGCGCTTCGCCCAGCGCATCGACATTTCCATGCTCGCCTCGATCTCGGCGAACGGGCGATCGGCGCGCGGACATTCGTCGAAGGCCATGACGATGTCGGATCCCAGCAGCCGCTGGATTTCCATCGAGCGTTCGGGGGTCAGCATGTGCTTCGAGCCATCGAGATGGCTGCGGAACTCGACGCCTTCCTCGGTGAGCTTGTTGAGCTCGGACAGGCTCATCACCTGATAGCCGCCGCTGTCGGTCAGGATCGGGCGCTGCCAGTTCATGAAAGAGTGGAGCCCACCAAGTCGCGCCATCCGCTCTGCACCGGGGCGCAGCATCAGATGATAAGTGTTGCCCAGGATGATGTCGGCACCGGTCTTGCGCACGGCTTCGGGCTTCATCGCCTTGACCGTCGCCGCGGTTCCGACGGGCATGAAGGCGGGCGTGCGGATCTCACCGCGCAACATTGCGATGCGACCGGTGCGCGCCTTGCCGTCGGTGGCGTCGATGCGGAAGGAGAACCGTTCGGTCATGGTCAGAACCCGTAGATGATGGTGGCGCGCGTCAGCGTGTCCGTGGTGACGTTGCCGATGGGAGGATTGCTGTCGTAGTCCACCTGATAGGACAGTCGCGCGCGCAGACTGTCGGTGACCCGGAAATCCAGCCCGGTGATCAGATTGAGGGTGGTGCCGGCGGCATCGAACACCGCCACCGCCTGACCGCCGGTCTCGGCGAGTGCGTTGACATCCTGCGTGAGCGTCAGCCGCTCGAGAATCCGCCAGTCGAAATCGACCCCCACCAGTCCGGCGATGCGGCTCTCGCTGCTGCCGTCGGTGGATTGGGTGACCCGGAAGGCGGGCCCCGCCTTGACGGAGAGCGAGAGGTCACCGTTGTCGACGATGTTGTATCCCAGCCCGCCCGAGATCGCATAGCGACCGGTATAGCCCTGGATCCGGTCGCGCTCGAATTGCGCCAGTCCGTAGGCGAACACGTCCTCGCCGAATTGCCAGCGCGGCTCGTAGGCAAAGAGAAAGTTCTCGCGGCTGGTGACGCCGTTCTGACGCTGATAATCCGCCCGGGCACGCACCCGGTGCGTCCAGTCTATGCCCTTGCGCACGAGCGATAGCGAGGCCGTGAGGCCGGCCGTTTCGCTGTTGCCGCTCGACTGGAAACCGCCCAGCTCGCCTTCGCCGCTCCAAAGGTCGAACGCACTCGCAGTGCGGATTTTCTCTTCATGCTGCGCGGCGGCAAGCGCATCGCGCTCGGCCTTGGCCGCTGCCCATTCGGCTTCGATCGCGGCGATATCTTCCGCCTTCTCGGGAAAGGCACTGCGCGCGAGTTCGAGCGCGGTGGCGACCTTGGCCGCATCGCCCGTGGCGCGCGCAGCCTCGATCATCTTGCTCACTCCTTGCGGAAGTTCGCCCCGGGCAGGCGAGGCGAGCAGCGCGACCGACGCCATCGCCGGAAGGAGAAAATGCCGTGCGTTCAGAGTCATGACCCGGTGGGCCTAGCCAATCAGGCGCGCAGTCGCCAGCCCGTCTTGAAGATGGTGGCGATGATGGCGATGCAGGTCGCGAGGAAGCCCAGCGTGATCGCGAAACTGATCCAGATGTCGACATCCGCGCTGCCGTAGAACGTCCAGCGCAAGCCGCTGACCAGATAGACGATCGGATTGAACAGCGCGATCGTGTCCCAGGGCTGAGGCAACATCTCGATCGAGTAGAAAGTTCCGCCGAGGAAGGTCAGCGGGGTGAGGAACAGCAGCGGGATGATCCCCAGCTTCTCGAAATTGTCGGCCCAGACCCCGAGGATGAAGCCGAATAGGCTGAAACTCGCCGCAACCAGGATGATGTAGACGAAGGCCAGCACCGGATGCGCGATCGAGTAATCGACGAACAGCCGCGCGGTCAGCAAGATGATCGCGGCCAGGATCAGGCTCTTGACCGCCGCCGCCCCGACGAAGCCCGCCAAGGTCTCACCCACCCCGACCGGGGCCGACAGCAGTTCGTAAATCGTGCCGGTAAACCGCGGCATGTAGATGCCGAAGCTGGCGTTGCTGGTGGTCTCCCCCAGCAGCGTCAGCATCAGCAGGCCGGGGATGATGAAGGCGCCGTAATCCACGCCGCCGAGATCGGGCATGCGGCCGCCGATCGCCGCGCCGAAGACGATGAAATAAAGCGATGTGGTGAGCACCGGGGCGATGATCGACTGAAAGGCGGTGCGAAACGCGCGCATGATCTCGCGGATGAAGATCGACCAGGCCGAACGGGCACTGAAATGCATCAGACGGCTTCCCTCTCGACCTTGGTTTGCTGCGGCACGTCGTTCTCGCCCAGCACCGAGACGAAGATGTCCTCGAGGCTGCTTTCGCGCACGTCGATCCCGACATAGTCGATTCCGGCGCCGGTCAGCGCCTTGGTCAGCGCGGCGACTTCCTGCTTGCCCTTGCCGGTCCCGTCGCCGCCGCGATAGCACAGGCCGAGCCCGTCCTGCTCGATCTCGATCGGGAAATGCGCGAGCGCCGGCGGGATCGCGGCCATCGGCTCCGCCAGCGCGATATGCGCCTCCGTCCTTCCAAGCCGCGCCATCATCTTGGCCTTCTCGTCGACCATCAGCAGGCGGCCGTTGCGGATCACTCCGACGCGGTCGGCCATTTCCTCGGCTTCCTCGATGTAGTGGGTGGTGAGGATCACGGTGACCCCGCGCCCGCGCATCTCGTCGATCAGCTGCCACATGCCCTTGCGCAATTCGACGTCGACGCCCGCGGTGGGCTCGTCGAGAAACAGCAAATCCGGGTCGTGCGCCAGCGCCTTTGCGATCAGCACCCGGCGCTTCATCCCGCCCGAGAGCGCCATGATCCGCTCGTCGCGCTTGTCCCACAGGCTGAGCGAACGCAGGATCTCCTCGATCCGCTCGGGGTTGGGCGGGAGGCCGAACAACCCACGCGAGAAGGCTACCGCGCGGCGCACGGGTTCGAACATGTCGGTGGCAAGTTCCTGAGGCACCAGCCCGATCCGCTTGCGGGCCTGGCGCCAGTCGCGCGCAAGATCGTGACCGAATGCGCGGATCGTGCCGGAGCTTGGTGTGACCATCCCGCAGACCGCGCCGATCAGCGTGGTCTTGCCCGCTCCATTCGGCCCAAGCAGCGCGAATATCTCGCCCTTGTTGATGGTGAGATCGACGTTGTCGAGCGCTCGCAGCCCGCCGGGATAGACCTTGGTCAGGCCGGTGAGCTCGAGAATGGGTTCGGACATGGCGTGCAAGTGTGCCCGCCGGGACAGGATTGCAAGCAGCGATGATGAAGCCACCCGCCAGGAGCGCCGGTCAGGGAAGCAGGAGGCTGGAATCCCCATAGCTGTAGAAGCGATATTCGTTCGCGATCGCATGGGTATAGGCTTCCTGCATCCGCTCACGGCCCATCATCGCGCTCACCAGCATGAACAGAGTCGATTTGGGCAGGTGGAAATTGGTCATCAGCCCGTCCACCGCGCGGAAGCTATAGCCAGGGGTGATGAAGATGGCGGTGTCGCCGGCGAAGGGTGCGATCACGCCGTCCTCGCCGGTCGCGCTTTCGAGCAGGCGCAGCGAGGTGGTGCCGACCGCGACGATCCGCCCGCCCGCTCGCCGCGCAGCGTTGAGCCGCTCTGCGACCTCCGGTTCGATCCGCCCCCATTCGGCGTGCATCACATGATCGGCGGTGTCCTGCGCCTTGACCGGCAGGAAGGTCCCCGCCCCGACATGAAGGGTCAGCGTCTCGCGTCCGATGCCCGCGCGATCGAGCGCACCCACCAGTTCGGCGGTGAAATGCAGCGAGGCGGTGGGTGCCGCCACCGCGCCGTCCTCGCGTGCGAACATGGTCTGGTAGTCCTCGCGATCCTGCGCATCGGTGCCGCGCTTGCCTGCGATATAGGGCGGCAGCGGCATGGTGCCCGCGCGTTCGAGCAGCAGTTCGACGGGTTCTTCGCCAGCGAAGCACAGCGTGAAGCTGCCGTCCTCATGGCGCGCCTCGGCCGTGGCGGTCACCCCGCCGCCGAAGGTGAGAAGATCGCCTTCCCGGACCCGCTTGGCGTTGCGGACAAAGGCCTGCCAGCGGCGCAGATCGACCCGCTTGTGCAGCGTCGCGCCGATTGTCGCCTCGCCCCGACGCCCCTCGAGCTGCGCGGGGATCACGCGGGTGTCGTTGAACACCAGAACGTCGCCGGCGCGCAGCAGATCGGGCAGGTCGCGTACCCCGCGATCCTCGAAAGCGCCTTCGCCTCTCACGACCAGCATCTTCGCCGCATCGCGCGGGCGAACCGGGCGCAGCGCGATCCGCTCGGGCGGAAGCGCGAAATCGAAAAGGTCGATGTTCATGGCATCACCGGTCCCGCCGACGCGGGCCGAGCCGCGTGCAAGCTTATTGTGCGATCGGCGCGTTGAGATCGTCGGCGGAGATCTCGGCTGCCGGAGGGGCCTGGTAGGCCTGCGGCGGCGGCACCGGGCGGTTGTCGCTCGCCAGCGAAGCCTGCACGATCCGGGTCGGGTCGGCGGGCGGTTCGCCGCGATTGATCGCATCGACCGCGGCCATGTTCGCGATCACCCGGCCCAGATTGGTGTAGCGCTTGTCGAGGCTGAAGCGCGGATAGAACACGACGAAGAACTGGCTGTTTGCGCTGTCCTCGCCCTGCGCGCGCGCCATCGACAGCGTGCCGCGGACATGCGGCATCGGATTGAATTCGGCCTCGAGATCGGGGAGCGACGACCCGCCCTGCCCGGTCCCGGTCGGATCGCCGGTCTGCGCCATGAAGCCGTCGATCACGCGGTGGAAGATCACCCCGTCGTAAAACCCCTGGCGGGTCAGCGTCTTGATCCGCTCGATATGGTTGGGCGCCCAGCTCGGCATCAGCCGGATCGCCACCCGCTCGCCATTGGAGAGGTCGAGCAGGAGGATGTTCTCGCGGTCCTCCTCCATGCTGTAGTTGATCGGCGCGTAGACGGGCGCAGCCTCGGCGGGCGCCTCCTGGGCATGGGCGGCCGTGGAAAACCCCGCCAGCGGCGTGACGGCAAACGCTGCGAGCGCGGCAAGAGCAGGCGAAAACTTCAACATGGATAGTCCATTTGTTGGGGCATGGGATCGGCGCGCGGTCTAGCCTCGGTGCGCTGTCGGTTCAATGAATGGTTCAGTAGTCGCCCTTGAGCCCGAGCTTCTCGACCCGGGCCACGACATCTTCGCGCACCTGCTCGCTGACGAAGGGCGCGATATCGCCGCCATAGAGCGCGATCTCCTTTACCAGCCGCGAGGCGATCGGCTGGAGCGAGACATCGGCCATCAGGAAGACGGTCTCGATGTCCTCGTCGATCTGCTGGTTCATCCCCGCCATCTGATACTCATATTCGAAATCCGCGACCGCGCGCAGTCCGCGCACGATCACGCTCGCCCCTTGCGCCTTGGCGAATTTCATCAGCAGCGCGTTGAAGCCGACGACTTCGACGTTGCCCAGCCCCATGGTGGCGACTTCGCGCTGGACCATCGCGAGGCGTTCCGCGGTGTCGAACATCGGGTTTTTCGACGGATTGGTGGTCACCCCGACGATCAGCCAGTCGACCAGCTTGCAGCCGCGCCGCAATATGTCGGCATGGCCGAGCGTGATCGGGTCGAAGGTCCCGGGATAGATACCGATGCGCTTGCTCATTGAACCTACCTGTCTCTCTCGACGATATAGCGTGCCAGCGCCTTGAGCAGGCTGGCATCCTCGCCATGCGACGCAAGCCGGGCGATCGCCTGCTCGGTCAGCATCCGGGCCTGCTCGCGGGCGGGTTCGAGCCCCATCAGCGTGACGAAGGTCGCCTTGCCCTGCCGCTCGTCCTTGCGCAGCGCCTTGCCCGCCTTGGCGGGGTCGCCTTCGACGTCGAGCAAATCGTCGGCGATCTGGAAGGCCAGCCCGATATCGCGGGCATAGGCGCGCCAGTGGACCCGGCCCTCGGGCGCCACGCGACCCAGGATCGCGCCCATTTCGACGCTGGCGGCGAGCAGCGCGCCGGTCTTGAGCTGTTGCAGACGCGTGACCTGGCGCAGATCGTAGTCCTGACCATCGGCGACCATATCCATCATCTGGCCACCCGCCATGCCCTCGTGCCCGCTGGCGCGCGCGAGCGCACCGACCAATTCGGCGCGGACGAAGGGATCGCCGGTGATTTCCGGGCGCACCAGAATGTCGAAGGCGAGCGCATGAAGCGCATCGCCCGCCAGCACCGCGGTCGCCTCGTCGAAGGCACGGTGGACTGTGGGCTTGCCATGGCGCAGATCGTCGTCGTCCATGCACGGCAGATCGTCGTGGATCAGCGAATAGGCATGGATCGCCTCGACAGCGCACCCCGCGTGGATCGCCGCGGTGCGATCCACCCCGTAGAGATCGGCCACCGCCGCCAGCAGCAGCGGGCGGACCCGCTTGCCGCCGCCGATGGCGGCATAGCGCATCGCCTCGACCAGCCGCGCGCTGGTGTCCTCGGGAACCGGCAGAAGCGCATCGAAAGCGGAATCGATCTCGGACTGGATCCGCTCCAGCGCCTCCTTGAGCTCGGCGCGCGCATCCGGGATCGCGGTCACGCTCATCCTTCTGCGTCGAAGGGTTCCGTGCCCGACGGCTTGCCCGCACCGTCGGTGACGATCTTCTCGATCCGCGCCTGCGCCGCGTCGAGCCGCGCCTGGCAATGTTCGCGCAAGGCCGCACCGCGTTCGTAGAGATCGATGCTCTCGTCGAGCGCCACGTCGCCGCTCTCGAGCCGGCGTACCACCTCTTCGAGCGCCTTCAGCGCATCCTCGAAATTCATCGGGGCGATATCCGAAGCGCCCCCTCCTACCGGTCCCGTATCCATGGGCAAGAGCATTGACCGCGCGGCTCTGCGGGGTCAAGTAACCACCTCCGGGGGGAATGCTTAATGACGTGGATTGTCGCCATTCGTGCCGCCGCAGCCATTGCGCCGGCGATGCCGCGCACTCCGGAGTAGAACGATGTTCATCGGACATTGGGCTCCCGCCTTCGCCGTCGCGGCCGCCGCTCCCGAAAGCCCTCGTCTCGGGACGCTCTTCGTCGCCGCGCAACTGGTCGACTGGGCTTTCGCCCTCTTCGTGCTGGGTGGGGTCGAACATCTGCGTCTGGTTCCGGGAATCACCGCGATGAACCCGCTCGATCTCTACCACATGCCGCTGTCGCACAGCCTGCTGGGGACTGCCGTGTTCGCGCTGGTGTTCGGGGTGGCGATCGGCGCCGGGCTGCGCAATACGGTCGCCGGATTTTGGGCCGCGGTCGTGGTGCTGAGCCATTGGCTGCTCGACCTCGTGGTGCACCGCCCCGACCTCACCCTCGTCGGTGGAGAGGACAAGCTCGGCTGGGGTCTGTGGAACGTCCCCGGAGTCGCGATTCCGCTCGAGCTGGCGATCACGCTGGGCTGCTTCGTGTGGTATGTCCGCGCGACGAAGGGTCCGCTGGGGCCGCCGCTGATCCTGATCGCCGCGATGCTCGCATTCCAGGCCTTCAGCTGGTTCGGGCCCGAGCCGCAAGGATCGCCCACGGCGATGGTGCTGACCATGATGACCGCCTTCGCAATCCTCACCACGCTGGCCTTCTGGGTCGGACGGACGCGGTGGCACAACCGCCACGTGGGGCTGGCGGTAGCGAGCGTGCGGCGCTAAGCGCGCGCGCATGGCAAACCCACAGTCCGCGATCGCCCCCCCAATCACCGCCGAGACCGTCGAGCAGCATGGTCTCAGCCCCGAGGAATACGAGCGCGTGCTCAACGCGCTGGGACGCGAGCCCAATATGGTCGAGCTCGGCATCTTCTCGGTGATGTGGTCGGAGCATTGCTCCTACAAGAGCTCGCGGCTGCATCTCAAGAAGCTGCCCACCGAGGCGCCTTGGGTGATCTGCGGTCCGGGCGAAAATGCCGGGGTAATCGATATCGGAGATGGTCAGGCTGCCATCTTCAAGATGGAGAGCCACAACCACCCCAGCTACATCGAGCCCTATCAGGGCGCGGCGACCGGGGTTGGCGGCATTTTGCGCGATGTCTTCACCATGGGCGCGCGGCCCGTCGCCAACGCCAATGCACTGCGCTTCGGGCGTCCCGAGCATCCCAAGATGAAGCATCTGGTCCAGGGCGTTGTCGCCGGGATCGGCGGCTACGGCAATTGCGTCGGGGTGCCGACGGTCGCGGGCGAGACCAATTTCCACCCCGCATACGATGGCAACATCCTCGTCAACGCCATGACCGTCGGCGTCGCCGATGCGGACAGGATCTTCTATTCCGCCGCCACCGGGGTGGGCAATCCGATCGTCTATGTCGGCTCCAAGACCGGGCGCGACGGGATCCACGGCGCGACCATGGCGAGCGCCGATTTCGGCGAGGATTCGGATACCAAGCGGCCCACGGTGCAGGTCGGCGATCCCTTTACCGAGAAGCTGCTGATCGAGGCTTGCCTCGAGCTCATGGCGACCGATGCGATCGTCGCGATCCAGGACATGGGCGCCGCCGGGCTGACTTCCTCCAGCGTGGAGATGGCGACCAATGGCAAGGCGGGTATCCGTCTCGACATGAACATGGTCCCCTGCCGCGAGGAGGGGATGACGCCCTACGAGATGATGCTGAGCGAGAGCCAGGAGCGGATGCTCATGGTCTTGAAGCCCGGACGCGAAGCCGAGGCCGAGGCGATCTTCCATAAATGGGAGCTCGATTTCGCGGTGATCGGCGAGGTCACCGATACCCGCCACATGGTACTCGAGTTCGACGGGGAAGTGGTCTGCGACATCCCGCTGGGCCCGCTCGCCGCCGATGCTCCCGAATACGACAGGCCCCATCTCTCGAAAGAAGAATACAATGAGTGGGCCAGGGTCGCACCGCTGGGCGAGGTTCCGCAAAGCGACGACATCGCCTCCGACCTGCTGAAGCTGATGGCCAGTCCCGCCCTCGCCTCGCGCCGCTGGATCGCCGAACAATACGACAGCCAGGTCGGCGCCGACACGCTGCAGACCGGCGGCGATGCCGGCGTGGTCCGGGTCCACGGCACGAAGAAGGCGCTGGCGATCACCACCGATTGCACCCCGCGTTACGTCTATGCCGACCCCTACGAGGGCGGCAAGCAGGCGATCGCCGAGGCCTATCGCAATCTCAGCGCGGTTGGTGCCCGCCCGCTGGCGGTGACCAATTGCCTCAATTTCGGCAATCCGCAGCGGCCCGAGATCATGAGCCAGTTCGTCCACGCGCTCGAAGGCATGGGCGACGCCTGCCGCGCGCTCGATTTCCCGATCGTGAGCGGCAACGTCAGCCTCTACAACGAGAGCAAGGCCACCGGAGGCGGCAGCGCGATCCTACCCACACCGGCGATCGGCGGCGTCGGCATCCTCGAGGATTATTCCGCGATGATGACCATGCCCTTCAAGGCGTCGGGCGAGCGGATCGCCACCATCGGCTTCCATCACGAGGCTATCGGCCAGTCGCTGTGGCTGCGCGAGATTTGCGGCCGCGAAGATGGGGAGAGCCCGATGGTCGACCTCGAGGACGAGCGGCTGTGCGGCGAAATCGTCCGCCGGCTGATCGCGGAAGGCAAGCTGACCGCGGTGCACGATGTCAGCGATGGCGGGCTGGCGGTGGCACTGGCCGAGATGGCTCTGGCGAGCGGGATCGGCGCACAGCTCAGGGAGATGACCGGCGAATTCGCCTTCAGCGAAACCCAGGCGCTCTATGTCGTGACCTATCGCGATGATGTCGAACTCGACCCTGAAGATGTTCCCCTTACCGAGATCGGTCGAACCGGGGGCGATTCACTGGTGTTCAACGGCAAGGCGATCGCCTTGGCCGAACTGCGCGAAGCGCACGCCAGCTTCTTCCGCGACTGGATGGAAGCATGATCCCGCGCGGCAAGCGCGCGTGACCGGCGCAAATCCCGCGCCTCCGCTGGTTCGCACGCTGGGCCTGCGCGACGGGCAGCGGGTCTGGTTCGACGCCATGCCCGAGCACGTTATCGACGAAATCGACGAATACGCGCTCGAGCTGATCTTCGTCGCCGACCCTGTCGAGGGTATTGATGCGGCACATATTTTCGTGACCGAGCTGGGTGATCTCATCGCCAAACTCGCGTTTCTAAGAGAGCAGATCGCGCCCGATGGGCAGGTGTGGGTAAGCTGGCCGCAGTCCTCCCCGCCCACCGCAACCGACATCGACTTGGACAAGATCCGCGCCGCAAGTCAGCCGCTCGGTTTCCTTGATACGAAGCAAGCGTCGATCGGCGAAGGCTGGTGCGGCATCAAGCTGGTGATCCGCAAGGAACTGCGCTGATCAGGCCGCGGCCAGTTCCGGCTCCTGGTTCTTGGCCAGCAGATCGTAGGGATCGATTCCCTCTTCGCGCCAGATTCGGTGACACTCGCGATACCAATACGGCTCGGGGATGTTGAGCTCGGTCCGGACCTGCTCGAGATCCTTGGCCAGCAATTCGCGGATCGACATTTCCACCAGTGGCGGACAGGCGACTCCGGTCCGCTGTGCCTGACGGCAGGCGCGATAGACCGGCGCCTTGCTCTTGACCGTTTTCTTTATGTTGAAAGCGCCCGCATAGCCGATCAGCAGATGGCCGTGGCTGGGCGACTGACCATGGGTGAACAGCAACACGCATTGTTCGCCCAAACCGTCGCGGCCATAGCCGGTCAGCACATGCATCAGATCATGCGTGTCGCGCGAGCGAGCGCCGAACCATTCCACCAGGTCGCCATATTTGGGCCGACCGAGCTTGTCCGCTTCGGCGACCAGACCGGCAGCGGACAGGCCTTCGCGCTCCATGAAATCGCAATAGGCCTGCGCCACCGAACCCTCGGGCAGGCGGCGCAAGGCTTCGTGATCATCGAGAATCGGCGGCAGGAACGGCTCTTCGGCCCGCAGTTTCTCGCCCCGTTCGCTCAGCGTGAGGGCGCGGACGCGCGGTATGAAGCTCTTGGACGGAAGCGCTTCGAAGATCTTGAAGACGTGACTGGTCTCTTCCTTGTCCTTGAGCAGGTCGCGGAAATGGCCATAGGCCCGAAGCAGCGAATAGCTCGGCTCCACCCGCCGCGGATCGCGCAACAGCGTGCCGTCGCGGGCGCATTCGTGGGCAGGCTCGATGGCGTTCTGATCGGTCATGGACGTGCCTCTACTAACAGAAATGTCAATATAGCCTTATCGTCCGTCCAAGGGAAGCTATCGTGCGACCCATTCGTTCTCGGGAATGTCGAACAGCTTGAGCACCGCGGACAGATCGCCGCTGTCGATGCGCCCGTTTGCGGCATCGCGCGCCTTTGGCTTGGCGCGATAGGCGATGCCGTAGTCCGCCGCCTGCAGCATGGGGATGTCGTTGGCTCCGTCGCCCATGGCGAGCACGCGCGCGCCCGCGCCAAGCTGACCGCGCTCTTCTTCCAGAGTGGCGCGTTTGGTCCCGGCATCGCTGATCGGCCCCGCGAGCGCGCCCGTCAAACGGCCATCCGCGACCGCGAGCCGATTGCCGACCACGCGGTCGAAGCCGAGTTGCGCGCCCACTTCGTCGGCAAAATGATGAAATCCTCCAGTGACAAGCACTGCGCGGCAGCCGCGCGATCGGAGCGTCGCCACGAGCGTGCGAGCGCCATCCACCGGCGCGATCCGCTCGGCTAGGCAGCGCGCGATCGCATCCTCATCCAGACCCTCGAGCAGTCCGACCCGCTGCGTCAGCGCCTGTCCGAAATCGAGTTCGCCGCGCATGGCGCGCTCGGTGATGGCAGAGACCCGATCCTTGATCCCAGCATAATCCGCCAGCTCGTCGATGCATTCCTGCCCGATCATGGTGGAATCCATATCCGACACCAGCAGATGCGGTAATTCGATCCGATGGTTGGCGGCGAGCATGTCGCAGGCGCCGAAGTGCTCGTCGAGAAGCGCTCGCGCCGGGGCCAGCTCGGCCTGGGGAAACGAGAGTTGCAGAACGTCGCCGCAGAATTCGAGCATCCCCGCCATCGCCACGGGCATGCCTGCCGCATCCAGAGCCGTCATGGCGGCTTCGAGGCGGGTTTCTAGGCCGTTCTGGTCTGCTATCATCCTGACAATGAGCACGCGCGAAACTCCCGAGAAACCGCTAAACAAGCCGGTCGCGCTCATTGCAGGGCCGACCGCGAGCGGCAAGAGCGATCTGGCGGTGCGCCTAGCGCGAGAGCTGGAGGCCGACGGCAGGCGCGCGGTCGTCATCAATTGCGACAGCGCGCAGGTCTATGCCGATCTGCGGGTGATCTCGGCGCGGCCCTCGCCGGCCGAAATGGCCGGGATCGAACACCGTTTGTTCGGCACCTGGGACGGCGCTGTCCCCTGCTCGGCGGCGGACTGGGCTGCAGCGGCGAAGCGCACGATTGCCGAACTCCACGAAGCCGGCGCGGTGCCGATCCTGTGCGGCGGCACGGGGCTCTATATGCGCACGCTGCTCGACGGGATCGCGCCGATCCCGGAGATCGATCCCGCGACACGGGCGGCAGTCCGCGCGCTCGCGCCGGAGAAGGCGCGCGCTGCGCTCGAACGCGAGGATCCCGGGGCGGCTTCGCGTCTCGCTCGGGCCGATCGCTCGCGGACGAGCCGCGCGCTGGAGGTGGTTCGGGCAACCGGGCTAACGTTGCAGCACTGGCAGACTCGCAAGTCGGGCGGAATTGCGGCGGAAATCGAGCTTCATCCGGCGATTGTACTGCCCGATCGCGACTGGCTGTTCGCCCGCTGCGATCGCCGCTTCGTCGAGATGCTCGACCACGGCGCCAAGCGCGAAGCGGCAGCGCTGCTCGCACGAGGTCTCGACCCCGCGCTCCCCGTCATGCGCGCGATCGGCGTTCCAGAACTGGCGGCATTGATCAGCGGCGACGCGACGCGCGAAGAGGCGATCGCTGCTGGTCAGACTGCAACCCGACAATATGCCAAGCGGCAATATACCTGGTTCCGCAACCAACCCCCGTCGAACTGGGCTCGATACGATAGCGCTGATTGTTCCCCACGCAGTATTTTTGTTTCTTTGTTTCAAACCAC
Source organism: Qipengyuania benthica (assembly GCF_030717865.1). NCBI lineage: Bacteria > Pseudomonadati > Pseudomonadota > Alphaproteobacteria > Sphingomonadales > Erythrobacteraceae > Qipengyuania > Qipengyuania benthica. The sequence goes on from NZ_JAVAIL010000002.1 coordinate 332,405, forward strand.
GCGTTGACAGCGCACTTTTCGAATTGCATAGCAGGTTTTGTCGGCCCGGCGCGTGACCCCCGCGTCGGGCCGATCTGCGCCTGCGGGTTATCGTCCGAACCTACGGGCACAAAACCATTGGAGAAAACCGTGACTGTCCAGCGCAACGGCGCGCAAATATTGATCGATAGTCTCGCGGCGCAGGAGGTCGAATTCGTTTTCGGCTACCCGGGCGGCGCGGTGCTGCCGATCTACGACGAGCTGTTCGCCGACACCCGCCTGCGCCACATCCTCGTCCGCCACGAGGCCGGCGCGGCGCATGCTGCGGAGGGTTACGCCCGCTCCACCGGCAAGCCCGGCGTGGTACTGGTCACCAGCGGCCCCGGGGCGACCAATGCGGTCACAGGGATCGCCGATGCCTGGATGGATTCCATCCCGATGGTGGTCATCACCGGCCAGGTCCCCACCGGCCTGATCGGCACCGATGCCTTCCAGGAAGCCGACACGGTCGGCATCACTCGCCATTGCACCAAGCACAATTACCTCGTGAAGGACCCCGCCCGGCTCGCCGCGACGATCGAGGAAGCCTTTCGCATCGCCACCACCGGACGGCCCGGCCCGGTGTTGGTCGACATCCCCAAGGATGTGCAGATCGCGCTGGTCGAGACGGAGCGGCAGGAAGAGACGCTTCCTTCGACCCGCTATCGGCCCCGGACGCTGGCCCAGCCCGATGAGATCGCAGAAGCCATCGACATGCTTGCGGCGGCGGAGCGCCCGGTGTTCTACACCGGCGGCGGGGTCATCAATGCTGGCCCGCGCGCCTCGGATCTGTTGCGCCAGCTCCAGCAGGCGACAGGTGCTCCCGTCACCAGCACGTTGATGGGTCTGGGCGCCTTCCCCGCCGATCATGCCGACTGGCTCGGGATGCTCGGCATGCACGGCACCTACGAAGCCAATATGACGATGAACCGCGCCGATCTGATCGTCGCCGTCGGTGCCCGCTTCGACGACCGCGTGACCGGGCGGCTCGATGCCTTCGCGCCGCAGGCGAAGAAGATCCACATCGACATCGATCGCGCTAACATCAACAAGGTCGTGCCCGTCGAGCTGGGCATTGTGGGCGATTGCGCGCAGGTGCTAGAGCAGATGGTCGCGGGCTGGGCTTCCCGGGAGCCGCGCGATCTGGGCGAATGGAAGGCGCGGATCGCGGGCTGGAAGGCGCGCCAGTGCCTCGCCTACCCCGACCGGTCGGATTCCATCATGCCGCAGAAATCGATCGAGCGGCTGTTCGCGCTGACGAAGCATCGCGACCCGATCATCACCACCGAGGTCGGTCAGCACCAGATGTGGGCGGCACAATATTTCGGCTTCTTCGGGCCGAACAAATGGCTCACCAGCGGGGGCCTGGGAACGATGGGCTATGGGCTCCCAGCAGCGATCGGCGCGCAACTCGGCAATCCCGACGCGCTGGTGATCGACATCGCGGGCGAGGCCTCGATCCAGATGAACATCCAGGAACTGGGCACCGCAAGCCAGTACCGCCTGCCGGTCAAGGTCTTCATCCTCAACAATGAATATATGGGCATGGTCCGCCAGTGGCAGGAGCTGACCTACGAGAGCCGCTATTCCAATTCCTATTCGGACTCGCTGCCCGATTTCGTCGCGCTGGCCGAGGCCTATGGCTGGAAGGGCATCCGCATCGAGGACGAGGCGGGACTGGATCCCGGTATCGAGGCGATGCTGGCGCATGACGACCCGGTGATGGTCGATTGCCGGGTTTCTCCCGATGCGAACTGCTTCCCAATGATCCCCAGCGGCGCGGCGCATACCGAAATGTTGATGCATGGCGATCAGGTCGGCGGGACGATGGACGACAAAGCAAAGGCGCTGGTCTGATGGGCGCGAGCGACCATCCTTCCGAGCGCCACGTCCTCAACGTCATCGTCGACAACGAGGCGGGTATCCTCGCCAAGATCGCGGGGCTGTTCACCGCGCGCGGCTACAATATAGACAGCCTGACGGTGGCCGATATCTCGGAGGACCATGCCGTCAGCCGGATCACCGTCGTCACCCGCGGGCCCGAGCCGGTGATCGACCAGATTCGCGCGCAGCTCGAGCGGCTGATCCCGGTGCACAAGGTCATCGATCTCACCGAGCACGGGCCGCACGTCGAGCGCGAGCTGGCGCTGGTCAAGGTCGCCGGCAAGGGCGAGTCGCGCGTCGAGGCATTGCGGATCGCCGAGCTGTTCCGCGCCAATGTCGTCGACACCACCACCGCGAGTTTCGTTTTCGAATTGACCGGCTCGCCCGCCAAGCTGGACAGTTTCATTGCGCTGATGCGCGAACTCGGGCTGGTCGAGGTCGGTCGCTCCGGGATCGTGGGAATGATGCGCGGCGCAGATCAGGACTAATACACTCCGGCACCCGCCGGACCGTTTCAGCGGGTGCGATCTCCCGCACCGCAACCGGCCGTCGCCGGCAAGACCAAAGAGGTGAATATGCAAGTCTATTACGATGCCGATTGCGACCAGCAGCTGATCAAGGACAAGAAGGTCGCGATCATCGGCTATGGCAGCCAGGGTCATGCGCATGCGCAGAACCTGCGCGACAGCGGAGTCAGCGAAGTGGCCGTCGCGCTGCGCGAGGGCTCTGCGAGCGCCGCCAAGGCGCGCGAAGCTGGCTTTACGGTCAAATCGGTCGCCGAGGCAGCGCAATGGGCCGATCTGGTGATGGTGCTCGCCCCCGACGAGCATCAGGCGAAAATCTATGCCGGGGAGATCGCGGGGCAGATGAAGCCCGGCGCCGCGCTTGCCTTCGCGCATGGTCTCAATGTCCATTTCGGGCTGATCGAACCTCCCGCCGAGCTCGACGTGATCATGATCGCCCCCAAGGGTCCGGGACACACCGTGCGCAGCGAATATTTGAAAGGCGGCGGCGTACCCTGCCTGATCGCGGTGCATCAGGAGAGCAGCGCCAGCGGCGGCGATGGAGGAAACGGCTACGCCAAGCAGCTCGCGCTCTCCTACGCCAGCGCCGTGGGCGGCGGACGCGCCGGCATCCTCGAGACCGATTTCAAGGAGGAATGCGAGACCGATCTGTTCGGCGAGCAGGCGGTGCTGTGCGGCGGGATCACCCATCTGATCCAAGCCGGGTTCGAGACTTTGGTCGAGGCGGGCTACGCGCCCGAAATGGCCTATTTCGAATGCCTCCACGAGACCAAGCTGATCGTCGACCTGCTTTACGAAGGCGGGATCGCCAACATGCGCTATTCGATCAGCAACACCGCCGAATACGGCGACATCAAGACGGGGCCGCGAATCATCACCGACGAGACAAAGGCGGAGATGAAGCGCGTGCTCGCCGATATTCAGTCGGGCCGCTTCGTCCGCGACTTCGTGCTAGACAATCAGGCCGGCCAGCCCGAGCTCAAGGCCAGCCGCAAGGCCGCGCAGGCGCATCCGATCGAGGAGACCGGCGCGCAATTGCGGGCGATGATGCCGTGGATCGGGGCGAACCGGCTGGTGGACAAGGAGAAGAACTGAGCCAGCGAGTGCTCGCGGAACGACGGCTTGCGTTGGGGAGTAGAACGAGGGGGCAGTTCCGGTATTGGGTGGGAAGCTGCCATTGACGTTCAATATCCGCTTGATACCATGAAGCATGATGTTGTCGCTGATCTTGATCGCCTTAGGACTGCTTCTAGCAGTCTACGCCTCGTGGATCGCCAGTATCCGAAGGCGCAGGGACGAGAGACGACATAAGGCGCTCAGTGAAGGTGCTCACGAGGCTTTTTTTGAGGAGCGCAGGTCCCTCGAAGCCTACCCGGACAGCAGTGCTTGGCGGACACGCTTGCTTGGCATAGCACTAATTCTGATTGCGGCATCTAATCTGGCCTCGAGTGGATGAACGATTGAGTCCGCTAATGGGTCGGTACCTGCCAAGCGGCTAATGGCGGTGGACCGTGGCAAGCAGCCTTTCTTGGCCGGTGGCTGCCCGTGGTGACATGATCCTCAGAAATCGAAGCGCCGCCCTCACTTCTCGTCGCCCCGGGCTTGACCCGGGGTCCCGCTTTCTTCGTTGCGAGGAGCGCAGCGGCGAAGCAATCGAGGGCGTCACGTCGCGGCTGAGCGACTGCGTTGGTGCCGGGCGGCAAGCTTCGGTCATGGATTGCCGCGTCGCCTGCGGCGGCTCGCAATGACGAGGGGATGGGTTTGTCCACGTAGGCGCGCCTGCCGGTGTCGAGCCTCTCGGCACGAAGGCAGCGGGACCCCGGGTCGAGCCCGGGGCGACGAAATCGGCGAGTGCCGCAATTGGGTCGTTAGCCGACAGGCCAGTCTCGTGCCAAATCCACTGGGACTGCACCTACAGCGCATCCACACCAAGTGGACCAACCCGATAATCCGCTTCGCTGCGGTCCCGGATACACCAAAGGCCGGGTGGACAAGCCCCCTCCTGCGAGCCACTATGCCGCGCAAGAGATACACCGCCAGTCGTCATCCCCTTCGCCAACCGATCCCTCCCGGAGATTCCACCATGCGCAAGACGATCCTCACCGCCGCCGCAGCCACCGGCATCACCACGCTCGCCCTGACCGGCCTGACCGCGCAGGATGCGACCACGCCCGGCGCGATGGACGTCTCGCGCGTCACCGCGGGGACCTACACCACCGATCCGGCGCATTCGCTGGTGCAGTGGAGCGTCGATCACTTCGGCTTCAATCCCTATTTCGGCGTCTTCGGCGATGTCGCGGGCACGCTGACGCTCGACCCCGCGGCGATCGAGGACGCCACGGTCGATGTGCAGATTCCGATTGCTTCGGTCGCGGTGCCGAGCGCGGGCCTGCGCGATCATCTGCTGCGCCCGGGCAAGGACGGCGGCAGCCCCGATTTCTTCGGCGCCGAACCGGGGATGGCGCGTTTCGTCTCGACCGAGGTCACGCAGCTTGGCGCGACCCGTGCGCTGATCGCGGGCAATCTGACCATGAACGGGCAGACCGGCCCCGTCGTGCTACTGACCGAATTCAGCGGCGCGGGCGCCAATCCGATGAGCGAGGCGGAGACCGTCGGCTTCACCGCCACCACCACCATCGACCGTTCGAGCTGGGGGATCGGCTACGCCATCCCGATGGTCTCGGATGCGGTCGATCTCAAGATCAGCGTCGCCTTCGAAAAGCAGTGAGCGCTGCGGGTTTGATGGCGTGGGCGGACTGACCGCGCGATGCGTCCGGGCGACTGCCACAATATCGAGGATTTCCGGCGGCTGGCGCGAAAGCGCCTGCCCTGGCCGGTGTTCGACTATATCGACGGCGCCGCCGACGACGAGCTAACCAAGGCGCGCAACACCTCCGCTTTCGACGATGTCGATCTGGTGCCCGATATTCTCGCGGGCGTCGGCACCATCGACACCTCCTGCACGATCATGGGACGCCGCAGCGCGCTCCCGCTGATGCTCAGCCCGACGGCGCTGCAGCGCGCCTTCCACCGCGACGGCGAGCGCGCGGTGGCACGCGCGGCAGACAGGTTCGGGGTGTGGTTCGGCATCTCCAGCCTGGCGACGCATTCGATCGAGGAGATCGCGGCGCTGACCGCAGGGCCCAAGCTGTTCCAGCTCTATGTCCACAAGGACAAGGGGCTCAACGCCGCGATGATCGAGCGCTGCCAGCAAAGCGGATTCGATGCGCTGGCGCTGACGGTGGACACGATCGTCTCGGGCAAGCGCGAGCGCTGCCTGCGCTCGGGTTTCACCACCCCGCCCCGCTTCTCGGCCTCCTCGCTGTGGAGCTTCGCCACCCGCCCGCGCTGGACAGCGGGCTATGTCTTCGGTCCCAAGTTCCGCCTCCCCAATCTCGACGGCCATGTGGTCGAGGGAACGGGAAAGCCGGTCAGCATCCAGGATTATTTCAACACCATGCTCGACACAGGCATGGATTGGGACACCGCTGCGCGGATCCGGCAGGACTGGGGCGGCACCTTCTGCCTCAAGGGAATCATGAGCGCGGGCGATGCGCGCCGCGCGGTCGAGATCGGCGCGGACGCGATCATGGTTTCCAACCACGGCGGGCGCCAGCTCGACGGCAGCCGCGCGCCCTTCGACCAGCTGCGCGAGATCGTCGATGCGGTCGGCGGCGAGATCGAGATCATCTGCGACGGGGGCGTGCGCCGAGGCACCCATGTGCTCAAAAGCCTGTGCGGCGGCGCCACCGCCGCTTCGGGTGGGCGCCTCTATCTCTACGCGCTGGCAGCTGCCGGGCAGGAGGGGGTAGAGCGCGCGCTGGCGATCCTCCAAGATGAGATTGAGCGCGGCATGCGGCTGATGGGGGTGACGCGCATCGATCAGCTCACTGCCGATCGGCTGCGCTGGCGATAGCTCTGCGTTACTCCTGCCGTGCTTTCTTCGCAGCCTGTTCGACGCGGCTCTTGTCCGCCAGCAGGATCGTACTCGTCCCCTTCGCAAGGACGGTGCCGTGCTCGTCCTTGAGATGGCCTTCGTAGAAGCCGGTGCGTCGCCCGTGCCGCTCGACCCAGCCTTCGGCGATCACCTTGCCTGGCCGCGCGGGCGCGAAGAAGCTCACCTTAAGCTCCAGCGACATCGGCACGATCTCCATCCCGTTCTTCGCCAATGCCGCATGCGCCATCGCAGCATCGATCCAGCCGCTGATGAAGCCGCCCTGCACCACCCCGCCCGAATGGCACTGCTCCGGCTTGGCCTCATATTCCAGCGTGGCGCGCCCCTCTGGTTCCATGGCGACGACGCGGATCAGACCCATGGTTTCGTAAAGCAAGTGGGTTTTGGCCATGAGATCTCCGGAGGGCGTTGCGACAGAATATTGCTTCCCTTGCCGCGCGGTCTTTTGCTTTACAAGCCCGCTGCGCGTCTTCATGGTCCCAAACATGCGAAGCGAGATTGGCCTGCTGCTACGACTTACGCGCCCTTGGGCGTGACAGTTCGCGTGCCTGCTGCGGCGCGCTGAACGCCCAAGGGACAGCCGCCAACCGCCTCTCCTCTTCGCCATTGCAGAGCCTGCCCCATGTCCATGCTGAGCGATCCCGCCCGCAAATACGCGCCCTTCCCGCAAGTGCCCCTGACAGACCGGCAGTGGCCCACCCGCACCATCACCGCGCCGCCGCGCTGGCTCTCCACCGATCTGCGCGACGGAAATCAGGCGATCGTCGATCCGATGGATGCGCACAAGAAGAACCGGTTTTTCGACCTCCTGTGCGAGATTGGAGTAAAAGAGATCGAGATCGGCTTCCCCAGCGCGGGAAAGACCGAATTCGACTTCATCGCCGGGCTGGTGCGCTCGGGTCGTGTCCCCGATGACGTGCTGGTGCAGGTGCTGACCCAGAGCCGCGAGGATCTGATCCGCACCAGCTTTGCCAGCCTCGAGGGCGCGGGCGCCGCGATCGTCCATCTCTACAACGCAGTCAGCCCAGCCTGGCGCGAGATCGTCTTCGGCATGACCCGCGAGCAGGTGCGCGACATCGCGGTGGCGGGCGCCAAGGTGATGCGCGACGAGGCGGCGAAACAGCCGGGCACCCGATGGCATTTCGAATATTCGCCCGAGACCTTCTCCACCGCCGAACTCGATTTCAGCCTCGAGGTCTGCGAGGCGGTGATGGAGGTGCTGGCCCCCACCCCCGACCACCCGATCATCCTCAACCTGCCCGCCACGCTCGAAGCGGCGACACCCAATATCTATGCCGATCAGGTCGAATATTTCATCCGCAATCTGCCAAATCGCGCAAGCGCGGTGATCAGCCTGCACACGCATAACGATCGCGGCACGGGTGTCGCGGCGGCGGAGCTGGCGTTGATGGCGGGCGCGGACCGGGTCGAGGGATGCCTGTTCGGCAATGGCGAGCGGACCGGCAATTGCTGTCTCGTGACCATGGCGCTCAACATGTACACGCAAGGCGTCAATCCCGAACTCGATTTCTCCGATATCGACCGGGTCATCGAGACGGTGGAATATTGCAACCAGATCCCCGTTCACCAGCGCCATCCCTATGGCGGCGAACTGGTCTACACCGCGTTCTCCGGCAGCCATCAGGACGCCATCAAGAAGGGGTTCGCCGCCGCCGAGCGCCAGAACGACGAACATTGGCGCGTCCCTTACCTGCCGATCGATCCCGCCGATCTGGGGCGCAGCTACGAGGCGGTGATCCGGGTTAATTCGCAGAGCGGCAAGGGCGGATTCGCCTGGGTGCTGGAACAGGATCAGGGGCTCAAGCTGCCCAAACGGATGCAGGCCAATTTCAGTCCGCACGTCCAGCGGATGGCGGATTTGCTGGGACGCGAACTCACCGCAGCGGATATCTGGGAAGCGTTCCGCGACGCCTATCATGTGCACACTTCGGACAAGCATTTTCAACTGGTCGATTACGAGGAACGCCGCGCCGCCGACGGTGCCCGCCTGTTCACCGGAACGATCGCGGTCGAGGGCGAGGAACGCACTGTCAGCGGGCGCGGCAACGGACTCATCTCGTCGGTGCTGACCACCATCGAGGACGCCTTCGGCCTCAGCCTCGAAGTCGCCGATTATACCGAGCATGCGCTGGGCACCGGGCGCGATGCGCGCGCCGCCGCCTATCTCGAATGCCGCACTCCTGAAGGCGCGACGATCTGGGGTGTCGGCATCGACGAGGACGTCGCCACCGCCAGCGTGCGTGCGGTGCTGAGTGCCGCGAATTCGGCGGTTGCCGGATGATCCGTCTGGGCGGCGCGGATCGGCGCTGATACGGTCGCTACGAATCAGAGGACTTGGAGCGGCTGCACATGACCGAAGAGATCATCGAACCCGATCTGGCGATCGTCGATCCGCACCATCATCTGTGGGATCTGCGCGCGCTGGTGCCCGCCTTTCCCGAGCCCCGCCACGACTTCATCGAGGCGATCGCAGGCGCGGCCTATTACACTTTCGACCAGCTCCATGCCGATACTCACAGCGGCCACAATGTGATCGCCACGGTGTTCATGGAATGCGGCGCCTTCTACGATCCGGCGCGCGGCGAAGCGATGAAGCCGGTCGGCGAGGTCGAATTCGTGAACGGGGTCGCAGCCCAGGGTGCGAGCGGGCTCTATGGCGACTACCGCCCCTGCGCAGGCATCGTCGGTCATGCCGACCTCACGCTGGGCGATGCGGTCAAGCCGGTTGTCGAGGCGCTGATCGCGGCGGGCAACGGGCGGTTCAAGGGCATACGCCACGCGGGCGCCTGGGATGCCGATCCCGAGGTTCTCGGGCCGCCCTTCCACGCGCCGCAGGGGCTCTATGGCTCGGGCGATTTCCGCGCCGGTTTCGCCGCCTACTCCGAGTACGGGTTGACCTTCGACGCCTGGCTGCTCGAACCCCAATTGGGCGATGTGGTCGATCTTGCGCGCGCCTTTCCCGAGCAGCAGATCGTGCTCGATCATTGCGGCACGCCGCTCAACATCGCCAGCTATCGCGGGAAGCTGGGGGAGAACTTCAGCCGCTGGCAGGAGAGTATCCACGACCTCGCGGAATGTCCCAATGTCGCGGTCAAGCTGGGCGGGCTGGCGATGGCATTCTGCGGCATGCCGGAGGACGGCCCCGAACGCGGCTGCAGTTCGGAAGAGCTGGCGGAACAATGGGACCCTTATATCACCCACTGCATCGAAGCCTTCGGCCCCGAACGCGCGATGTTCGAGAGCAATTATCCGGTCGATCGCTGGGGCGCGAGCTATGCGGTGCTGTGGAACGCCTTCAAGCGGCTCGCCAATGGCGCGTCCGAGGCGGAGAAGCGCGCGCTTTTCGCGGGCACGGCGGCGCGGATCTACGATATCGAGCACGTCCTCCCCGCCGCCTGACGCCTTCCGTTACGTCAATCTCGACAGTCCGCGGCGCGCTTCGTAAGCCCGTCGCGGAATACGCCCTATGACGAGAGGAACGCTCATGCCCCTGCCCGCCCCGTTCGACAGAATGCGCCTGCCGGTGATCGGATCGCCGCTGTTCATCGTCTCCGGCCCCGAACTGGTGATCGCGCAATGCAAGGCGGGGATCGTCGGCAGCTTTCCCGCGCTGAACGCTCGGCCGCAATCCGAACTCGACGAATGGCTCCACCGCATTACCGAGGAACTGGCGGCGCACAATCGCGATCATCCCGATCGCCCCGCCGCGCCTTATGCGGTCAACCAGATCGTTCACAAGTCGAACGACCGGCTCGAGGCCGACATGGCCACCTGCGCCAAATGGCAGGTGCCGCTGGTGATCACTTCGCTCGGCGCCCGCGAGGAGGTCTTCTCCGCGGTCGAGGGCTGGGGCGGGATATCGATGCACGACGTCATCAACAACCGCTTTGCGCACAAGGCGATCGAGAAGGGGGCGACGGGGCTCATCCCGGTGGCGGCGGGTGCCGGCGGTCATGCGGGCACGCTCAGCCCCTTCGCTCTGATGCAGGAGATCCGCGAATGGTTCGACGGGCTGGTCGCGCTTTCGGGCTCGATCGCGCACGGCCGTTCGATCCTCGCGGCGCAGGCGCTGGGCGCGGATTTCGCCTATATCGGCTCGCCCTGGATCGCGACCGAGGAAGCCAATGCCGACAGTGGCTACAAGGAAGGGATCGTCGACGGCAGCGCCGACGGAATCGTCTACACCAATTTGTTCACCGGGGTTCACGGCAATTACCTGCGCTCGAGCATCGAGGCCGCCGGGCTCGACCCCGATGCGCTGCCCACCAGCGATCTTAGCAAGATGAATTTCGGCAGCGGCGGCAACACCAAGGTCAAGGCCTGGAAGGACATCTGGGGCTCGGGCCAGGGGATCGGCTCGGTCAAATCCGTGGGTCCGGTTGCCGACATGGTGGCTCGCTTCGAACGCGAATACGAGGCTGCCAAGGCTGCTCTGGCCGAGGCGACCGCCTAGAAAATTCCCTGCGCCAGTCCCTCGGCCAGCCCGGCACCGAGTTCCCGCGCTTCGCCCAGACGCTCTTCCGGTACAGTCTTGGAGGCGAGGATTTCCTCGGGCGTCTGCGCCTGGGTGTTGACGATCACCGGTTCGGCGACGCGCTTCAGGCGCCAGCCTTGCGCGATCCGGTCGAGCTGGCGCTGCGCACCCTCGCCGTCCGAGCCGGCGGCGATCATGGTGGCGAAGGGTCGTCCCTCGATCCGTCCGAGCACCGGGTAATAGCAGCGGTCGAACATCTCCTTCATCTCGCCGCTCATGCTGGCGAGGTTTTCGGGGCAGACGAACAGATACCCTTCGGCCTCGAGCAGATGCTCCGGCATGACCGCGTGGGCCTCCATCAGGACGGCGCGTTCTCCGGCACCATCCTTGGCGGCCTGCGCCAGCGCCGCGCTGGTTCCGGTGCGGCCGTGCCAGGCAATGAGAAGCGGGCGTTCGAGCATCGGGCTAGCATCGCTTCCACCGGGGCATTGTCAACACACACGACTATGCCTGCCGGGCCCGGCGGGATAGGATGCGATCATGGCCACCAACATCGCAAACACCCCTGGCGCAAATCACGTCTTCGGGGTTTCCCATTCGCTCTCGGGCCGTGGCTGGCGGTGGCGGCGCGGCAATATGGAGATGGCCGAAGGCGCGATCCCGCTCGACCGCGATATCGTCACCCAATTGCTGCTGGCCCGCGGGGTGGAGGAAAGCGATCTGGAACGCCACCGCAATCCGACCCTGCGCGGTTTCCTGCCCGACCCCAGCACCTTCAACGATATGGACGCCGCCGCCGATCGAATTGCGCAGGCGGTCCTCAGCGGCGAGAAGGTCACCATCTACGGCGATTACGACGTCGATGGTGCGACCAGTTCGGCGCTGCTGATCCGGCTGTTGCGCGATCTCGGTCACCATGCAGACTATTATATCCCCGACAGGCTGCTCGAAGGCTACGGTCCCTCGGGCGAGGCGCTCGTCCGTCTCGGGGAATCGGGTAGCAGCCTGATCGTCACCGTCGATTGCGGCGCGATGGCGCACGACGCGCTGCAGCAGGCGCATGACGCCGGGATAGACGTCATCGTGGTCGATCACCACAAGTGCTCCCCCGAGCTCCCGCGCACCGTGGCACTGGTCAATCCCAACCGCCTCGACGAAGAGGACGAGGCAGCATCGCACGGTCATCTCGCTGCGGTCGGAGTCGCTTTCCTGCTCGCCATCGCGCTGGTCCGTACGCTGCGAGAGCGCGGGTATTTCGAGACCCGCGCCGAACCCGATCTTCTTGCGCTGCTCGATCTGGTGGCGCTGGGCACGGTGGCGGATGTCGCGGCGCTGCACGGACTCAATCGCGCTTTCGTGGCGCAGGGTCTCAAGGTCATGGCCAAGCGGCAGAACATCGGCATGGCGGCGCTGATCGACGCCAGCCGGTTGAAGCGCGCGCCCGTCTGCAGCGATCTGGGTTTCGCGCTCGGGCCGCGAATCAACGCCGGCGGGCGCGTGGGCGAATCGACGCTGGGAGTGCGGTTGCTCACCACCGAAGACCCTGCCGAGGCGCAAGCGATCGCGGCACAGCTTTCGGAACTCAACGAGGACCGCCGCGCAATCGAGGCTGCGGTTCAGGAATCTGCCGAACAGCAGCTTGGGGGCCAGCACAACCGGACGGTGGCGGTGATCGCGGGCGCTGGCTGGCACCCCGGCGTGATCGGCATCGTCGCCGGGCGGATCAAGGAATCGAGCGGCAAGCCTTCGGTGGTGATCGCGCTCGACGAGCAGACCGGGCTCGGCAAGGGCTCGGGACGTTCGATCGCCGGGGTCGATCTCGGCGCGGCGATCATCGAGGCACGCCAGCAGGGTCTGCTGATCGCTGGCGGCGGTCATGCCATGGCCGCGGGTCTTACCGTTGCCTCAGATCGGATTGATGATCTGGCGGCCTGGCTGGACGAGCGCCTGTCCGCACAGGTGGCACTCGCCACCGCCAGCATGACGACGCTGCTCGATCTTTCTGTCGCGTCGGGCGGACTGACGCCCGAACTGGTCGAATCGCTAGATGTCGCCGGGCCCTACGGCGTCGGCTGGCCCGGGCCACGGATCGCGGTCGGTCCGGTGCGGCTGATCAAATGCGATGTCGTGGGCACCGGCCATGTCCGGATCGTCGCCTCGGGCGGCGACGGGCGCAGCTTCAAGGCGATCGGCTTCCGCATGGCCGAGAGCGACCTGGGACAGACCCTGCTCCATGGCGTCGGCGGTCGGCGGCTGTGGCTGGCGGGCCGCGCGAAGATCGACGACTGGGGTTCGCGCCGCCAGGCCGAGCTCCATCTCGAGGACGCCGCCTGGGCCGATTGAGCGCCAGCTTGCTCCGCAGCCAAATTGTGGCAGTGCCAAGACTTGACGGGTTGCCCGCGCGACCGTAGATGGCCCGCCACGCCACCGATGTGGCCCCTTCGTCTAGCGGTTAGGACGCGGCCCTTTCACGGCTGAAACACGGGTTCGATTCCCGTAGGGGTCACCACGGTGGCGTTTCTCGTTGGGTACCGGCGCCCCTTGGTGAGTGTCGGATCGACGGGCCCCTTCGTCTAGCGGTTAGGACGCGGCCCTCTCACGGCTGAAACACGGGTTCGATTCCCGTAGGGGTCACCAACCACTACCAGCGCAAGCGGGAACAAAGCCGAACCCGGCTTGGCAATTCGGTAGCGCCGGAGCTAAGGCGCGGACCAGATGAGCGCTCGTCCCCTCCCCCTTCCTGGTCTGATCCTGGCTTTCGTGTGCTGCGTGGTCATGATCGCGATCGGTGTCGCGCCTGTAGTGGCGTTGTCGGTACTGCTGATCTGGGCCGGAACGCTGTGGCTGCGGGTCGGTTCGCCGCCGCCGCCGAGCGAGAAGATCGAGCCTTCCGCGCTGACCACCGACCGCATGGGCGAACTGTTCGAGAGCGCCGACACCCCGCTGCTGGTGACGCGCCGCAACCGCGTGATCATCGCCAACCGCGCAGCGCGCGAACTGTTCGGCGTTCATATCCTCGAACAGGATATCCGCATTTCGCTGCGCAATCCCGATGCCATTCAGCTCATCGATTCGGACGAGAGCGGCTCGGTAACGGTGCGCGGACTCACGAGCGTGCGCGACATCTGGCGGATCAACACCAAGCAGCTCGACGGCGGAATGGGCGTCTACGAGTTCATCAACAAGACCGCCGAAGCCGACATCAGCCGCGCGCATACCGATTTCGTCGCCAATGCGAGCCACGAATTGCGCACGCCGCTGGCCTCGATCATCGGCTATGTGGAGACCTTGCAGGAGGATGTGACCGCGCTCGACCACGAGACCTCGCGCAAGTTCCTCGACACGATCAGCCGCGAGGCGCAGCGGCTCCAGCATCTGGTCAGCGATCTGATGTCGCTGTCACGAATCGAAGCCGAGAAGCACGACCGGCCGAGCGAGATCGTCGATCTGGGGCCGCTGGTTGCGCGCGCTGCTGCGGAAGGGGCCGGACCGGACCGGACCGATCGTCTCGATCTCGCGATCGAGGGCGAGTTCCACATCATGGGCGATGTTCAGCAGCTCGAACAATTGGTCCGCAATCTGGTCGACAACGCGCTCAAATACGGCGATCCGACACAGATGGCGACGGTTCGGGTGCACCCCTCCGGCAAGCGCCGGGTCCGGCTGGTGGTCCGCGACCGCGGCGACGGCATCGCCGCCGAGCACATCCCCCATCTTACGCGCAGGTTCTATCGCACCGATCCGGGTCGCAGCCGTGCATCTGGCGGGACCGGCCTCGGCCTCGCCATCGTCAAGCACATCGTCGAACGCCATAGGGCCAAGCTCGATATCGTGAGCGAAATGGGCGTGGGCACCACCGTCACCGTCCGCTTTCCGATCGAGCGATCCGAGCGATCCGAGCACAGCGAAAGTTGAACCGGATTGCGCACCTCGCCTTGCCAGCCGGACGGCGTTAGAGCGCCAGTCAGATTCGGCCGGCGACAGATTGCAAAAATGACAAGTCATGCTTTTGTCGCGAACATGTAACAATTCCTCGCTTTCGCGCGGGCATAGCTACATTCGAAGGAATATCCGGGATGCGTAAGACCAAAGCAGCCTTAGCCGCGACCATTTTTGCCATGGCGCTGACCGCCTGCGGAGACGCTGGAGGCGGCGGTTCGCGCGACTGGGTGCGCGCCGTGGGATCCTCCACCGTTTTCCCCTTCGCCAAGACCGTGGCCGAATCGCTGTCGCGCTCGAATCCGGGGATCAAATCGCCGATCGTCGAATCGACCGGCACCGGCGGCGGGATCCAGCTGTTCTGTCAGGGCATCGGTCCCGACACCCCCGACATCGCCAATGCTTCGCGTCGGATGAAGCCGCAGGAATTCGCCGGCTGTCAGAGCAATGGCGTGACCGAGATCATGGAAATGCAGGTCGGGCTCGACGGCATCGCCTTCGGTTCGGCCCAGGGCGGCATCATGATGGATCTGACCCCCGAGATCGTCTACGAAGCTATCGCCGCGAACCCCTATGGGAACGAGCAGACCAACGAGACCTGGTCCGACATCGACCCTTCGCTCCCGAATGTTCCGATCCTGGTCTATGGACCGCCCTCCACCTCGGGGACGCGCGATGCGCTCAAGGAATTGATCCTCGAAGTCGGCTGCAAGACCGATCCGGAGATGGAAACGCTCGAGGAGAGCGACGAGGAGGCCTACTCGCGCACCTGTACCGAAGTCCGGTCCGACGGCGCCTATGTCGATCAGGGCGAGCAGGACAATCTTATCGTTCAGAAGATCGAGAACAATCCGCGCGCCATCGGCATCTTCGGGTATTCCTATCTCGAGGAAAATGCCAATAAGGTGCAAGGTCTCCCCATTAACGGGGTTGCCCCGACCTACGAGAACATTACCAGCTTCGCCTACCCTGGCGCGCGCCCGATGTTCATCTATGTCAAGAAAGCGCATCTCGATGCTATTCCCGGGCTCAAAGAGTATCTGCTCGAGTGGACACGGAGCTGGGACAAGGATGGTCCGCTGGCGCGCATCGGTCTGGTGCCTTCGCCCGAGGACGTGAGAGCGCAGAGCCAGCGCGTGGCGACCGAATACGTCACTCTCGACGGCTCCGAGCTCGAATAGGTCCGACCTAGCGCATGTCGCCCGCCATTATCTTTCTTCTTGCGCTCGGGCTCGCGCTGGCAGGCTGGCTGGCGGCGCGGGCCCGGGCGTGGAGCTTTCGGCGCGCCGATCCCGGTGTGCGTATGGCCGCGCGACCGACCTATCACGCCTGGTATGTCGCGCTGTGGATAGCGCTGCCGATGCTGCTGTTCGGAGTAGTCTGGACGATCCTGGCGCCGAACCTGGTGGATCAGGCGGTGCTCGCCAGCCCGGTGGCTGCGGATCTGCCGGCCTTCGGTTTTCAGCGCGACACCTTGTTGGCCGAAGCGCGCAACGTGGCGAGCGGCGCTTCTGCGGCGGTCTTCAACCCACAAGCGCAGGCGCTGGTCGAACCCTACCGCGAGGCGATGGCCCGCTACGCCTGGATCGGTATCGCGGTCAGCCTGGTACTCGCCTTTCTCGGAGGAGCATGGTCCTTCCTCAAGCTGAAGCCCGACTTCCGTGCGCGCACCAGAGTCGAACGGATCGTGATGACGATCCTGCTGCTTGCATCTCTGGTGGCGATCCTCACCACGATCGGCATCGTGGTCAGCCTGGTGTTCGAGACCATTCGCTTCTTCGGCATGGTCAACCCGCTCGATTTTCTGTTCGGACTGCACTGGGGTCCGGACCCGATGAGCAGTCCCGACAGTCCCGATCCCACGCGCTATGGCGCGGTGCCGCTGTTCTGGGGCACGATCTTCATCGGGGCGATCATCGCGATGATCGTGGCCATTCCGCTCGGTCTGATGAGCGCGATCTATCTTACCCAATACGCCGCGCCCTCGATGCGTCGCTGGGTCAAGCCGGCGCTGGAGATTCTGGCCGGCGTCCCGACGGTGGTCTATGGCTATTTCGCCGCGCTCACCATCGCACCCTCGATCCGCGACATTGCGCTGTTCTTCGGTGCCTCCAACCCATCGAGCGAAAGCGCGCTGGCCGCCGGGCTGGTCATGGGCGTGATGATCATTCCCTTCGTCAGCTCGATGGCCGACGACAGCATCGCCGCGGTGCCCAGCGCCATGCGAGACGGCAGTCTGGCCATGGGCGCGACCAAATCGGAAACGATCCGCAAGGTGCTGGTCCCCGCCGCACTTCCGGGGATCGTGGCGGGCGTGATGCTGGCGGTGAGCCGGGCCATCGGCGAGACCATGATCGTCGTGATGGCCGCCTCGACCGCCGCTAACCTGTCCGCCAATCCGCTCGAGGCGATGACGACGGTGACGGTGCAGATCGTCGCCATGCTGACCGGCGAGGGCAGTTTCGATCATCCCGCGACGCTCAGCGCCTTCGCGCTCGGCTTCGTGCTGTTCCTGGTGACGCTGGCGCTCAACTTCATCGCCTTGCGCGTGGTCAAGAGGTTCCGCGAAGCGTATGACTGATCGCACCGCCCCCACCCGCACCCCCGCCTTCGAGAAACGGCTGAAGCAGCGCTACGCGTCGGAGCGACGCTTCAAGGCGCTGGGTCTTGGCGCCATCGTGTTCTCGGTGCTGGTGCTGCTCTTCCTGCTCGCCAACATGACCTTCAACGGCATCGGCGGCTTCCAGCGCGCCGAACTCGAGGTGCCGATCGATTTCACACAGATGGGCATCTCGGGCGATCCCGCCCAGACGGACGAAGGCGCCGCGATCCAGAACCTGGGTGCACAGGGATTGCAGGCGGTGGTGGAATTCTCCGCCGAGGAAGCGCTGGGGGAAGAGGCCGCAGCGCAACTCGATCCCAATGCCTGGCGCGAAGTCGCCCAGGCGATCGTCGCCGAACCTGGCATCCTCCGCGGGACCGCGACCTTCGAGCTGCCCGCCAGCTCCGATCTCGCCGCGGGCTATGCCGGCGAAGGCTCGCCCGAGATGCGCCAGTTGGCGGCACAGCTCACCGAAAGCGGAGTGCTCGCCAAGAACTTCGATCCCGGCTTTCTGCTGCGAGCAGATGCCACCAATCCGCAGCAGGTCGGTATCTGGGGGGCGCTTAAGGGCTCGATCCTGACGATGCTGGTAACGCTCGCGCTGGCGTTTCCGATCGGCGTCCTCGCTGCGCTCTATCTGGAGGAATACGCGCCGCGCAATCGCTGGACCGACGTGATCGAGGTTTCGATCAACAATCTGGCGGCAGTGCCTTCGATCATCTTCGGTCTGCTCGGTCTGGCGGTGTTCCTGTGGATATTTCCTAATCTGCGTTCGGCGCCGTTGATCGGTGGCATGACGCTGGCGCTGATGACGATGCCGGTAATCGTCATTGCCGGGCGCAACGCGATCAAGGCGGTGCCGCCCAGCATCCGCGACGGCGCGCTGGCGATCGGCGCTTCCCCGGTCCAGGTGGTGTTCCACCATGTCCTGCCGCTGGCGCTGCCTGGCATCCTCACGGGGACGATTATCGGGATGGCGCGCGCATTGGGCGAGACCGCGCCGCTGCTGATGATCGGGATGCGCGCTTTCATCGCTACCCCGCCCGACGGCTTTACATCGCCCGCCACCGTGCTTCCGGTTCAGATCTTCCTGTGGTCCGACGAAATCAACCGCGGCTTCGTCGAACGCACGAGCGCGGCGATTATCGTGCTATTGCTGTTCCTGCTGCTTATGAACGGCCTCGCCATCTACCTGCGCAACAAATTCGAGAAGAGCTGGTGACTGTAATCCACGACAACCTCGAGCCCACCGAGGCCAAGATGGCCGCGCGCGACGTGAGCGTCTATTATGGCGACAAGCTCGCGATCGATTCGGTGTCGATCGACATTCCGCAGAAATACGTCACCGCCTTCATCGGGCCCTCGGGCTGCGGCAAATCGACGTTCCTGCGTTCGCTCAACCGGATGAACGACACGATCGCCTCGGCGCGGGTCGAAGGCACCATCGAGCTCGATGGCGAGGATATCTACAAGTCGGGAATGGATGTGGTGCAATTGCGCGCCCGCGTGGGAATGGTGTTCCAGAAGCCCAATCCCTTTCCCAAGTCGATCTACGACAACATCGCCTATGGCCCCAAGATCCACGGTTTCGCCGAGGACAAGGCCGATCTCGATGCTATCGTCGAGCGTTCGCTGGTCCGCGCGGGCCTGTGGAACGAGGTCAAGGACCGGCTGACCGACAGTGGCACCGCTCTATCGGGTGGCCAGCAGCAGCGGCTGTGCATCGCCCGCGCGATCGCGGTAGATCCCGAGGTGATCCTCATGGACGAGCCGTGTTCCGCGCTCGATCCGATCGCGACCGCAAAGATCGAGGAACTGATCGACGACCTCGCGGGTCGTTATGCTATCGTCATCGTCACCCACTCGATGCAGCAGGCGGCGCGGGTGTCGCAGCGCACGGCTTTCTTCCATCTCGGCAAGGTGGTGGAATATGGCCGGACATCCGACATCTTTACCAATCCCCTTGAAGAGCGCACCAAGGACTACATCACCGGACGCTACGGCTAGGATCACGATCGAATATGCAACACACCGTCAAGGCCTTCGACGAGGACATCACCCGACTGCGCGGTCTGATCGCGGAGATGGGCGGACTTGCGGAAGTCGCCACCCAGGACGCCATCGAAGCGCTGGTGCGGGGCGACGACGAATTGGCCAAGCGCGTGGTCAAGGGCGACCGCAAGATCGACGAACTCGAAAGCGAGGTCGACAAGCTCGCGGTGCGGATCATCGCGCTGCGTGCGCCGATGGCCGACGATCTGCGCGAGGTGATCGCCGCGCTCAAGATCGCCGGCGTGATCGAGCGGATCGGCGATTATTCCAAGAACATCGCCAAAGCGAGCCGCGAGATCGGACCCGACCGGAAGAAATACGAACCGCTCACCCTGCTCCCCGCCATGGCCGAGCTGACTTCGGAAATGGTCCACGACGTGCTGACCGCTTATGCCGCGCGCGATGCCGAACTCGCCAAGGAAGTGATCGCCGCCGAT
Source organism: Qipengyuania benthica (assembly GCF_030717865.1). Lineage (NCBI taxonomy): Bacteria > Pseudomonadati > Pseudomonadota > Alphaproteobacteria > Sphingomonadales > Erythrobacteraceae > Qipengyuania > Qipengyuania benthica. Next base: position 352,311 of record NZ_JAVAIL010000002.1, read on the forward strand.
GACAAGGTCGATGCCTTCTACAATTCGATTTTTCGCAATCTGGTCAGCCACATGGTCGAAAATCCCTCCTCGATCAGCAGCGCGGCGCAATTGCTGTTCGTCGCCCGCAATCTGGAACGGATCGGGGACCACGCGACCAATGTGGCCGAAATGGTGCATTTTGCCGCCACCGGCTTTTACGCACCCGATATCGACAGCTGACACATTATTGTAGCTTGAGCGTCATATCACGCGATCAGTTTCTCTCAATCGACGTCAGGCTCATGGTGTGAACGCGGCAAGTCTACTCCTCGTCGAAGACGATCCGGCGCTGCTGGAACTTCTCGAATATCGTTTCACCAACGAAGGCTATGCGGTGCGCACCACCGCCGATGGCGACGAGGCGCTGATCCTGGCCTCGGAGGAAACCCCCGATCTGGTGATTCTCGACTGGATGATCGAGGGAACCAGCGGCATCGAAGTGTGTCGGCGGCTGCGCCGCGACAAGGCGACCGCGCATGTCCCGATCATCATGCTGACCGCGCGCGAGGCCGAGGACGACCGTATCCGCGGGCTCGACACCGGCGCCGACGACTACATCACGAAGCCGTTCAGCCCGCGCGAACTGCTCGCCCGGGTCGCGGCTGTGATGCGCCGCATCCGTCCCGCGCTCGCGGGCGAGACGATCGAAGTCGGAGACATCACGCTCGACCCGGTGGCGCACAAGGTGTCGCGCCGCGGCCAGACGCTGCAGCTCGGGCCCACCGAATACCGATTGCTCAAATTCTTCATGGAAAGCCCCGGCCGCGTGTTCAGCCGCAGTCAACTGCTCGACGGGGTCTGGGGCACCGGCAGCGATATCGAGTTGCGGACCGTCGACGTGCATATCCGCCGTCTGCGCAAGGCGCTCGAAGTGAGGAATGCCAAGGATCCCGTGCGCACCGTGCGTTCGGCTGGCTACGCCTTCGAGGCGGTCTGATCTCGACTCGAGGTTAGCGGCAGACACCGCCCCATCTCGGCGACATGTCGAGGTGGAGATGGTCCGCGTGCGCCGCATTGTAGTCCGGCGAGAGGACTGTGGCGAAGCTGTCGCAGGCGCCGTCGCGGACCTGGCGCAGGAAGGCGGCCTTTTCGTTCCCGTCTTCTCCCTCCTGCTCGGCTTCGTCGCCCCAATCGTCCAGCACGCTGATCCGCGTCCCGTCGGTCAGAACGAAGCCAGCGATATCGATCGCATTGCCGGTCGCGTGTTCGCTCCAGGCGCCGTTATCACGCCCGTAGAGACGACGACAGGAATAGGCTCCAAGATGCTCGATTTGCTCCACTTCGCTGCCGAGAATCTCCTCGGCGAACGGTTGGATGGAATTGCGGCGCCACAATTCGAGCGCGATCGCCACTCCGCATGTCGTCGGCGGCGGAGCGGGTGTCAGCGGGTAGGTGGCGAGCTGCGTGCGGTCGGGGCGTTCGCAAGCGCCCTCCCCCCGCGGATCGAGGACGTTGTGCGCGATGTCTGAGCGTTCGAGCACCGCGCGACATTCGGCGACATCGTCGCGCAAGGCGGCAAGCTTGGTCTCGGTCGCAAACCCGGGCGGATCGTTGAGGTCGAGTGGCGCCCAAGGGTTGTGTTGCGGGTTTTCGGCGAGCCAGCCGCGGCCGCCGACGAATAGCGCCCCGAGAAGCAACAGGCCCACAGCCCGCCGATCGCCCGCGAGCCGGCCCACGCGCCGGGAAATGCGAAACGGGCTGTCGTCCATGCTCAATGAAAGTCGCGGGATTTGGGAATGATCCTGACATCACGCGGATGGCCGGGCGATTGCGGATCGTGCCAACCGCATTCGCGATTGCCCGGCGGGGGCTCCTGCCAGGGTTCGACCGGAGCGTAGGGTTTCTGCGCGGCTTTGCGGCCCTGCCCCGAGCCTTCGTCGGCACCGGGCGCAATCGGCCTGCCCGGCAGGGGCGAACTCACATGATCCGCGCGCGCGACGGGCGAATCGAGCAGATCGTCCGACAGGCGGTAGAGCTCGTGGCTGGCATCGGTCATGTGCTGCGCGATGACATGGATCACTTCGTCGTCATATTCCACCCGCCCGCGCACCTCCATCAGCCGCGCCCCCATCACCACCCGGCGCTGCTTTTCCTTGAGATCGGGCCAGACCACGAGATTGATAACCCCGGTCTCGTCCTCGAGCGTGATGAAGCAGACCCCCTTGGCCGATCCCGGTCGCTGGCGGATCAGCACTACGCCGGCGACCTGAACCATCGAGCGGAATTTGCGAGCGCGCAGATCGCAGGCGCGGACGAACCCGCGTTCGCCCAGAGAAGCGCGCAGAAAGGCCAGCGGGTGCGCCTTGAGGCTCAACCGGGTGGTTTGGTAGTCGGCGACCACCTCTTCGGAAAGCGGCATGCGCGGCAGCTGCGTGGCGGCGCGTTCGGCGCCCTCGTCGCGCGCCGCCGCGGCCGCGAACAGCGGCAGGTCCTCGCCCCCGACCAGGCTGCGCGCATCCCACAGCGCCTGCCGCCGCGAGAGCGCCATCGAGCCGAAACAGTCGGCGTTGGCAAGCCGCTCGATATGGGCGGGCGAAAGCCGCGCCCGATCGCGCAGCGCGCGGACGTCGGGATAGGGGCCGTTCTCTTCGCGCTCGGCAATCAGCTTTGCCGCCACGGCCTCGGGCAGGCCATCGACCTGGCGCAGGCCGAGTCGGAGGGCGAGCGAGCGGTCCGGTTCGGTCTGGTCCCCTGACCACCCCGCTGCGGCTTGGTTCGTCTTCGGCTCGCCAAGCTTCGCTCCCCTCCCGCATGCGGGAGGGGCAAAGAGACTTGCGCCCGCAACGCGGGTGCTAGTCGCAGAGGGGTGGGCGTCCGTCCCCTTCTCCTCCAGCGTACAATCCCACTGCGAGAAGTTCACATCCACCGGCAGCACCTCGACCCCGTGTTCGCGCGCATCGCGGACGATCTGCGCCGGGGCATAGAACCCCATCGGCTGCGAATTGAGCAGCGCGCAGGCAAAGGCGGCGGGGAAGTGGCATTTGAGCCAGCTCGAGACATAGACCAGATGCGCGAAACTGGCGGCGTGGCTTTCAGGGAACCCGTATTCGCCGAAGCCGCGGATCTGGTTGAAGCAGCGCTGCGCGAAGTCGCGATCGTAGCCGCGCGCCACCATCCGCTCGACCATCATGTCCTGCAATTCGTCGACCATGCCGCGGCTGCGGAAGGTCGCCATCGCCTTGCGCAAGCGGTTGGCTTCCTTGCTAGAGAAGCGCGCCGCATCGAGCGCGATCTTCATCGCCTGCTCCTGGAAGATCGGCACCCCCAGAGTGCGCGCGAGAATGCTCGACAGCTCGTCGGGCGGGCCGTGCTCGGGCGACGGCGCGGGGATCACCACCTGCTCGGCGCCGCGGCGGCGCTTGAGATAGGGGTGGACCATATCGCCCTGGATCGGCCCGGGGCGTACGATCGCCACCTGGATCACGAGATCGTAGAACTCGCGTGGTCGCAGGCGGGGGAGCATGTTCATCTGTGCCCGGCTCTCGACCTGGAACACGCCGAGCGAATCCCCCTTGCGCAACATGGCATAGGTCTCGGGATCTTCGCGCGGTACGGTGGCCAGCGTCAGCGCGCGATCGTGGTGATCCTCGAGCAGGTCGAGGCATTTACGGATGCAGGTGAGCATGCCGAGCGCCAGCACATCGACCTTGAGGATGCCCAGCGCCTCGATATCGTCCTTGTCCCATTCGATGAAACTGCGCGCGGGCATGGCGCCGTTGCCGATCGGGACGGTCTCGGTCAGTGGTCCCTCGGTGAGGATGAAACCCCCGACATGCTGCGACAAATGGCGTGGCATACCAATCATTTGCTCGGTCAGCTTGAGAACCCGCCGCAGGTGCGGATCGCTGACATCCATGCCGGTTTCCTGCGCATCTCGCTCGCTGATCTCGCGGCCCCATCCGCCCCATACGGTCTTGGCCAGCGCGGCGGTGACATCCTCGGTCAGCCCCATCGCCTTGCCCACCTCGCGGATCGCCATCCGCGGGCGGTAGTGGATCACCGTGGCGCAGAGCCCGGCGCGACGACGGCCGTATTTCTCATAGATGTACTGGATCACCTCCTCGCGCCGCTCGTGTTCGAAATCGACATCGATATCGGGAGGCTCCTTGCGCTCCTCGGAGATGAAGCGGTCGAACAATAGCGCGTGCTTGGCCGGATCGACGCTGGTGATGCCGAGGCAATAGCAGACCGCCGAATTGGCGGCGCTGCCGCGCCCCTGACACAGGATCGGCGGCTCCTGCCCGCGAGCGAAATCGACGATGTCCTTGATGGTTAGAAAATAGCGCGCGAGGTTCAGCTTGGCGATCAGCGCGAGCTCGCGCTCCAGCGTGTCCACGATGGTGTCGGGCGGACCCGAGGGATAGCGATCCTGTGCGCCCCACCATGTCTCGCACTCCAGGAATTCCTGTGGCGTCATGCCGTCGGGATATATTTCCTCGGGATATTCGTAGGTTAGCTCGTCCAACGAAAAATTGCATGCATCCGCCACCTCGCGTGTCGCTGTGACGGCATGAGGCCAGCGCGTGAACAGCCGCACCATGGTTTCGGGTGGCTTGAGATAGCGCTCCGCATTGGCGGCGAGCAAATGCCCCGCCGCTGCGACCGTGGTCTTGTGGCGGATCGCGGTCATCACATCCTGCAACGGTCGCCGCGCGGGTGTATGGTAGTGGACATCGTTGGTGGCGAGGATCGACAGTCCTGTGGCGCGCGCCAAGGCATCGAGCCGTTCGATCCGCGCGCTATCGTCCCCGGTGTAGAGATAGGCGGCGGCGATATGGTGCAGCGTGGGGAGTTGAACGGCGAGATCGGAGAGTATCTCGGCCAGAGGTCCTGTCTTTTCGCACGAAGCCACGAAAATGCCGTTCGGCGCCGCAGGCGCAGCCCTTCTCGGCATCTTACCCTCCGGAACCCCAGTGCGAGTTGGCGGACAGCTTCGCCGTGGATACGACAGCTTCGTGTCTTCGTGCGAACCCAATTCGCGAAACGACACCACGGTGCTCGGCACGGCGATGGCGAAGCGTTGTTCGAGATCGCGCGGCGGCACCAGCACAAGCTGCACGCCTTCCGCATGATCCGCCAGCATGGCGAGCGAGATCTCGCATGCACCCTTGGCTTGCCATTCGCCATCGAGCTTCGCCATGCGACCCGCCGAGATCAACCGGCACAGACGTCCATAGGCAGCGCGATCCTGAGGATAGGCGAGGAAGGTCAGGCCCTCGACCGTTTCTATCCTGCAGCCGATAAGCGGCTTGAGTTTAAGCGCTTTCGCTTCAGTGTGTACCCGGACTACTCCCGCCATGCTGTTGGCATCGGCGATCCCGAGCGCATCGTACCCCAGCTTGCGGGCAGCAAGGACGAGATCGACCGCATCCGATGCGCCGCGCAGGAAGCTGAAGCACGAGACCATCCCCAGTTCGACGAAGGGCGCGCGCGGCGGCGGATCTAGGGCATCGGGATCGATCTCGATCCGGCGCTTGTCGGGGGTGGTGGCGGCTTCGGGCACATCACCCCGCCAGTTCCTCGAGCCGCTCCTTCACCGCGGCGAGATCGGCGCGGAACAAGCGCTCCTGCTTCTCCTTCGCCTCGCCATCGAGCCGCAGCAGATACGAGGGGTGTGCGGTGATCCACAGCTCGCTGCCGTCTTCGAGCGGATGCGGCTCGCCGCGCGCCTTGGAGATGCTGACAGTCTTGCCTAGCAGGCTGCGCGCCGCGCTTGCCCCCAGCGCCAGCACGACGCGGGGTCTGACGATCTCGCGCTCGCCTTCGAGCCACCAGCGGCAGATGTCGATTTCCTTCGCGGTCGGCGATTGGTGCAGCCGCCGCTTGCCGCGCTGGACGAATTTGAAATGCTTGACCGCATTGGTGACATAGGTCTGCTTCCGGTCGATCCCCGCCTGTTCGAGATAGCGGTCGAGCAACTGCCCAGAAGGCCCGACGAAGGGCTTGCCGGCGAGGTCTTCCTGATCGCCCGGCTGTTCGCCGACGACCATCAGCGTGGATCGCTTCAATCCCTCGCCCGGCACCGCCTGATTGTCGAGCAGACCGATCGGACACAGGCGGCATTGATGGATCGCCCGTTCGATTCCGGCAAGCGAGTTGGGCCGCTCTCCGAATTCCACTGCTCCTGCTTCCACCATCGCGCTTTCCCGCTTCTGTGCCCCCGCGATCAGCTTGGGAATGAGCGCGGTTTCAGGCATGTTCTTCCAGTATTTGCGGGGCATTTCCTTGAGCATCGCCCCGACCTTCAAACGCGCCGGATTGAAAATGGATGCGTAATAGGTGCGCCACAGGTCCTCCATCGGATCGCCCCCGGGCGCATCCGAACGGTCGGCAGGAGGACCTTCCTGCATGGCCGCGCCATCCCAGTGCAGCGAGCCCGCCGGGGTGAGGATCGACCAGCGCATATTGGCGAAGCGACGCATGAAGAAGCCGGCATTGGCGCGCAGGATATGATGCTCGGGCTCGAACCAGGCGACGTAACGCTCGCCCGCTCCGTGCGCCTCATTGCCATCCTCGTTCTCGACGAGGCGAAAGCGGACGAAGGCGTGCATCTTGTGGCTGTCGCGGCGCACCGCCTTGGCGAGTTCCTCCACGCGCCGGATATCGGGATCGGCGCCGTCCTCCATGATCCGCGGAGTGGCCTGTAAACGCCAGAGCAGGCGGTAGAGCAGCCCGAACCGCTCCGGATCGTGATGCAGCAGCGCAGCGCGCGCCAGCTCGACGAAACGACGATTGGCGCGCACCGGCGGAGCATCCGCGGCCGGCGCAGGAAGACGCTGCTGACCCGCGGTGGCCACCGAGGCGAAGAGGTCGCCGCTGCCGCCCGGCTCGACCCAGGCGATCCGGTCGGGCGGGATATCGCTCTGGACCAGCGCCCGCGCCCGCTCGCGCCAGGCCTCGAAATCGTCTGGCTCGGTCAAATGAACCAGATAGCGGTTGCCGGCAGCGAGATGCTGGAGTGCAGTCATGCCGCGTTCGTCCCGTCGTCACCCCAGCGAAAGCTGGGGTCTGGTGAATTAGGGCAGGACCGGGCGGACGCAGATACCAGCTTTCGCTGGGATGACGGAAAAGTGCGAGGTTTCATGCCGCGAACAGCTCAAGTTGCTCGCGCCTGGGTGCCAGCAAGCTGCGCAGATCGGCGCGGTCGGTCAGAGTCACCGGGCGCCAGTCCACCGTACAGATGAAGGGGCGCACTTTGGCGATCGACACGGTGAGCTTCGCCACATCGTCGAGCCGCAGCGTGCGGTGGCGACGGCTCGCGACGATGCGATCGACCGCCCTCACTCCCAGCCCCGGCACGCGCAGCATTTGCTCGCGGCTCGCACGGTTGACGTCGAGCGGGAAATTCTCGCGGAACTTGAGCGCCCAGGCCAACTTGGGGTCGATATCGAGCGGCAGATTGCCATCAACATCGGTCGCCTGCATCACCTCGGCGGGCTTGTAGCCATAGAAGCGCATCAGCCAGTCGGACTGATAGAGCCGATGCTCGCGGATCAACGGCGGGCGGCTGAGCGGGAGCACCGCGCTGGCATCGGGGATCGGCGAGAAGGCCGAATAATAGACCCGGCGCAGGCCGAAATTGTCGTACAACCGGCTCGCCTTGCCGACGATCTCCGCATCGCTGGCCTTATCGGCGCCGACGATCATCTGGGTGGACTGGCCCGCCGGGGCGAAGCGCGGGGCGTGGCGGAAGCGCCTGCGCGCATCCTTGGCCTCGACGAGGTCCGCCTTGACCTTGCCCATCGCCCTTTCGATCTGGCGGGCATTCTTGTCGGGCGCCAACCGGGTGAGCCCGGCATCGGTGGGCAATTCGACATTGATCGAGACCCGATCGGCATAAAGCCCCGCCTGATGCACCAGTTCGGCATCCGCCTCGGGGATGGTCTTGAGATGGATGTAACCGCGAAAATCGTGCTCCACCCGCAGGATGTGGGCGACTTCTACGATCTGTTCCATCGTGTGGTTCGAGCTCTTGATGATCCCCGAGGAGAGGAACAGCCCCTCGATGTAATTGCGCCGGTAGAAGGCCAGCGTCAGATCGACCACTTCCTGCGGGGTGAAGCGCGCGCGGCGCACATTGCTGCTCTTGCGGTTGATGCAATAGTGGCAGTCGAAGATGCAGTGATTGGTCAGCAGGATCTTGAGCAGCGAGATACAGCGACCATCGGGCGCATAGGCGTGGCAGATCCCCATCCCCTCGGTCGAGCCGAGACCCTTGCCGCCGAGCGAATCCTTCTTCGCGGTTCCCGACGAGGCGCAGGATGCGTCGTATTTGGCCGCATCGGCCAGGATTGCGAGCTTTTCGAGGGTGGTTTGCGACGCCATATGTTCTTTATATGTTCCGCATAACTTTATGCAAGCACGATGACCGGCGGAAGACCGGCAAGCCTCTTTTGTCAGGGGGTAAAGCGGTGCGCGGCGGCTTGAGAGCTGCTCAGCGGGAGAAGGCTTGCTGGACCCGTTCCTGCCATGCGGGAGAGAGGATTGCCCGGTCCAGTTCCTGGCGCAACTCGTCCGAGGAGACCCGGAACACCGGCAGCGCGATCGATCCGTCGGTAGCGCTGACGTTTCGGTCTCCGGCCGCCTTGCGCGCTGGCTGATAGGGATAGGCGACCGCATCGATTGTGCCGCGATCGAAAGCGGCAAGCGCGGTGTCGAGAGTGGCGAATGTCTGAACGGCTTCGGCTTGCGAGAGATCGGACCGGACTACCGCCCCCCCTGCGACGATGCCGATCTGCTTGCCGGCCACAGCCTCGCTCAGGCTGCGGCTTCCACCCTGCTGGCCTGTGAGCGACACCAGATAGGCGGTGAAAACCGCGGTCAGCGCCATCGAGAACAGCATCCAGATCATCGCCACGATGCGCCCCCCGCCCGTGCGCGGCACGACGTCGCCATAGCCGATGGTGGTGGCGGTCACACCTGCCCACCAAAACCCCTGACCGATCCCCCTGCTCTTGCTGCCATCGGCCTGGAGATTGTCGTTGCCCCGTCGTTCGACCAGCCAGAAGATCGTCCCCGCGATCAGGACCAGCAGCGCAACGATGGCGACGGTCTTGAAAAAGCCGGGTGTGAGAAGACCGAGCAATCCCATTGTAAAGCCCGAGCGGTTGCCGATCCCGATCAGGCCGATCGAATCGGTGTGAAGCGGCAGGCTGCGGATTTGCCCCGAGGGCAGATTGGGATCGGCATAGACGGGAAAATCCGGTTCTCCCGTGCCCTGGCTGGCGGCGACGAACCGATAGTCCTTGCCCGTTCGGTCTGCCGCGGCGCGGTAGAGATCGATCGCGGGCCCGCTCCATCGTCCGTCGGCCTGCTGCGTCGTGTAGGGCGGCAGTTCGGTCACCACCACGGTCTCCTGTGCGATTGCGGAGCCCGGGCTCAGCGCAAGCAGCAGCGCCGTGAGGATGAGAGCGAAAGCGGCGCGAGAAGCGGAGAGCATGACGCCGGGTCTAGATCGCGCGGCGGCGGGAAAGCAAGCCTTCGGAGCCGGGTCGACACAACAAACGGTCGCGGCCGCGCTCACGCGCACAGGCCCTGCAGATACCAGTCGGGCAGCCCGCCGCGGCCATCGCCCACCAGACCCTGGCGATAGATCCAGTAGCGCCGCCCTTCCCCATCCTCGATGCGATAATAGTCGCGCAGCCGCGCTGCGCCGCGTTCGCGCCACCATTCTGGCGCGATCCGCTCGGGCCCCTCGACGCGGGCCACATCGTGGACGTTGCCACGCCAGCGGAAGCGTTGCGGATAGCCGTCGGGAGTGGCGTAGAGCACCGCGATCCGCTCGGGTCTGTCGAGCAGCTTGAGCGGGCGCTGGTGAAAGGCGAGTTCGGTCTGCGAGGGGGTTTGCGGCGCAAGCGGGGGCTGCCAACGCTGCGCGCGTTCGGGGATATGGCTGGCATGGAGTACGGGGCGAGTCACCGCGCCTTCGCCCAGCCGCACCGACAACCGATCGATGCAGGCGGCGAGCGAGGTGCCGTGCCGCTCCGCCGCCGCTTCGAGATCCTGCTGCGCCAGCGCCAGCGGCTCGGCCCAGCTCGCGCGCAGACGCATCATCTCGATCCCGAAACCGGCTTCGACATCGTCGAGCTTGGCGGCGAACAGGCGGCAGATATGCGCGGGATCGCGGGTCGCGGCAGCGAGTTCGAGGCGGCGCACCACCACCTCGCCATCGACGCGCCACAAGCCGAGTTCGAGCCGCCGTGCGCCTTGCGCCCTGCCCTCCAGCTCGCGCGCCATATCCTCTCCCAGATCGGTCAGCACCCGGTCGAGCAGCGGGCGATGGCGGATCGGTTCGAGCAGGCGGCGCTGCACCAGCGGCATTGACTGCGGCACCACCGGAAGCAGCGGTTCGGGCACCCGGCCTAGCAATTGATCGAGCCGGATCAGCGGATTGGCGGCGGGCGCCCGGCGGTTGCGGAAGCGCCGCTGGAGCGCATCGCGGCCGATGGTGGTAAGCTCGCCCAGCCGCTTGAGCCCGAGACGCCGCAACAGGGTGAGCACATCCCCGTCGAGCCGCAGCGCCGCAACGGGGAGCTCGGCGAGCCGGGCCGGCATATTCTCATGCCCCCATTCGGCGGCTTCGAGAATGCTGCGCTCCGCACCGAAATGCGCCAGCGCCCAGGCGGCCCCGGCGGTCGGGGCGATCGCGCTGCGAATGGTCAGGCGACGGCGCGCGAAGGCAGTCCGGACATCCTCCAACAGCTGCGGCTCGCCGCCGAACAGATGCGCCACCGCGGTGACATCGACCAGCAGGCCGTCGGGAGGATCGAGCGCCGACCAGGGGCCCCAACGCATCGCCCATTCGGCGAGCTTTTCGAGCATCGCGCGATCGCCCGCGGGGTCCGAAGGCGCGGTGCGGATCTGCGGGCACAGCGTACGTGCATCGGCCAGCATCATTCCCGGGCGGGCACCGACAGCGCGACCCGCGTCATTGGCGGCTTCGATGCGCGGGCCGTGCGCCGTATCGCAGATCAGCACGAGCGGTCCGTCTTCGCCCGCCTCCTGCGTCAGATGCCAGCGGTCCATCGCCAGCGCACCCAGCCAGATCGAGAGGATGCGGCGGGGCGGCGGCGAGGATGCCCCCTGCCCGTCGCTCACCGCCCTGCGGCGCGAGCGCGCCGCCGAGGCTGCAATCCATCGCTCCAGTTGCGACCCTTCGTCTCGTCCTCATCTTTGCGCTTGCGCTCGGTGCGCAATAGGCCACTTTCCTCGCCCAGCAGCCATTCGCCAGGGGGATGGGTGCGCGCGCGGAACAGCTCGGCCCGCCAGGCGGGCGCACCGGGCGCCTGTGCATTCCAGACGGGCGTGGCAGAGGGCGCAGAGGCCACCTCCCAGCGCATCCGCGCCGAGCTGAGATCGCGCTGCGCCTCCAGACGAACGAGATAGAGCGGGACGCCGTGCCGTTCCGCCGCCAGCGTCAGCCGACGCGAGGCGGTGAAGTCGAGCGCCTTGGGATTGCCCGACAGCTCGCCGATGACGAAGGCGATCTCGCGGCAGCGCACGCCTTCTTCCAGCGCGAACAGCGCATCCTCGGGCTTTTGGGCGAGCACATGGATTACGCGGTGGCGCAGATCCTCGGGCAGGCCCGCGCGATAGGGGCGCCCGGTCAGCCGCGCCGCCTCGCGCGTCTGCACCCAGAGCACCGCGCGCCGGTCCTGCGTTTCGCGGGTTTCACCGCGCGGGGCGTGGCGCCAGTCGTCGAGCGCCAGCGCCAGCGCTACCGCCGCGCCCCCGGCGTGATTGGCGGAGGCAAAGACTTCGCTATGCGCAACCGGCCCCGCCCGCGCGGCAAGGCCGGGTTGCCAGCGTGCGCTGCGCCGCGCCGAAAGTGCGCCGACGTCGCAGGTCTGCGAAAACGTCTCGAGAGGCATGGGGGAACGACTCATATGTTCTTCTTATGTTCCGACGTGCTCCGATTCGCAATCCCGGCGCTGGATTCATCCCCGCCACAGCCGCTCGCTTCGCTCTTGTCGGGACCGAACGCCCGCTTGGATCATTGTCCCGATGAACCATTCAACAGGAGACAGGTATGAAGTACGCAGAAGGCAATCCCGACGAGCTCAAGACCAAATTCTGGAAGTCTCTCGCCGATTCGCCCTTCCTCTTCCTCCAGCTCGACGGCCAGCCCGACACCGCGGTTCCGATGAGCCCCCAGCTGGACAAGGATGCCAACAGCGCGATCTGGTTCTTCACCCACACCAAGAGTCCCTTCCGCGCCCTCGGCCCGGCTACCGCGACCTTCAAGGGCAAGGATCACGGGATCTACGCCCGCTTCGGCGGGACCCTGGTCGAGGAAACCAGTCGTGAACGCTTCGATCAGTTCTGGAACAATTTCGTCGAAGCCTGGTACGACGGCGGCAAGACCGACCCCGATATTCTCTTCCTGCGCATGGATCTGGGCAATGCCGAGATCTGGGATGGCGACATGGGGCTGCTCAGCACCGCGAAGATGGCGCTGGGCATGGATGTCCACGAAGACGCCGAGGAACAGCACGTGAAGCGCACGCCGCTCTGAACTGCCGCCAGCCTATCCAAAGAAGGGCCGTTCCCGCGAGCGGCCCTTCTTCGTTCAGCTATGAAGCTTCGTGGTGACCGACACCCGGGATACCCGGTTCGACCTCGGCATATTCGGGCTCGTGCACCTCGACGATGCCGCGACCCAGATGGCTGTGGCGGCGGCTGTAGCCGAAATAGACGACCAGACCGATCAGCGACCATACCGGTAGCACCAGCATCGCTTCGGTGGGCAGGTTGAGGAACAGGAAGGCGCAACCGAAGATCGTCGCCGGACCGACCAGCCACAGCGCCGGAGTCCGGAAATCCCGCTTGCGGCCAGGGTCGCTGCGGCGCAGCAGCATCACCGCCACCGCCACCATCAGGAAAGCGTAGAGCGTACCCGCATTGGCGATGTCGGCCAGTTGCCCCACCGGGAAGAATGCCGCGCCGGCCGCCACGATCGCACCGGTGATGGCGGTCACGACATAGGGCGTGTTCCACTTGGGGTGGACCTTGGACAATCCTTCGGGAAGCAGACCGTCGCGGCTCATCACGAAGAAGATGCGGGTCTGCGCAAACAGCAGCACCAGAATGACCGAGGGCAGCGCGAAGAACGCCGCGATGCCGAGCATGTTGCCGACGCCCGAGAAGCCGATCTGGCGTAGCACATGGGCCAGCGCCTCGTCCGAACAGACCAGCGCGGCGGCATATTGCGGCATCGCGCATTGAAGTGCCAGTTCCTCGGAACCCGCCGGGAAGGGAATCCCGCCCGGCCCCATGATCGGCTGCCCGCCGATCGTGCCGACCGCACCCGCGGCCACGAGGATGTAAAAGAGGGTGCAGAACAGCAGCGAACCCACCAGGCCGATCGGCACGTTGCGCTGCGGGTTCTTGGTCTCTTCCGCCGCGGTCGAGACCGCATCGAATCCCACATAGGCGAAGAAGATCGTCGCCGCCGCACCGACTGCGCCGACCCCGGTGCCAAAGCCCCCGAAAACGCCCGCAGGCAGAAAGGGATTGAACTTGTCGACGTCGAATTCGGGACTGGTGAAGGTCAGTGCGATGAAGATGGTGAGCGCCGCCACCTTGATCGCGACCAGGACCGCATTGACCCGCGCGCTCTCGCTGGTGCCGATCATCAGCAGCCAGGTGACCAGCAGCGCAATCACCATCGCCGGGAGGTTGATGAATCCGCCCGGCTCCCCGCCTAGCGCCAGCGGTCCTGCCGCCAGCCATTGCGGGAGCTCGATCCCGAGGAATTCATTGAGGATCGTGCCGGCGAAATAGCCCGACCAACCGACGGAAACCGCCGAGGCTGCGATGGCATATTCGAGGATCAACGCCCACCCCACCGTCCACGCCAGAAACTCGCCCATGGTGGCGTAGGAATAGGTGTAGGCTGAACCTGCGACCGGGATCATTGACGCGATCTCCGCATAGCAGAGCGCCGCGACGATGCAGACCAGCCCGGCGATCACGAAAGCGAGCATCAGGCCTGGGCCCGCCTTTTGCGCGCCGGCCGCGGTCAGCACGAAAATGCCCGTGCCGATGATGCAGCCGATCCCGAACAGCATGAGCTGGATCGGTCCGAGAGTGCGTTTTAGTGCTTTCTTCTTCGCCGTCGCGAGAATCGCGTCGAGCGGCTTTACCCTGTCCAGAAGCATTGGCCGGAGACCCCCAGGTCCGCAGCGGAACGCTTCCGCCCAACCAACCTGCAACGCCGTGATTTAATGCCTTTTGCAGGCCCGGCAACAGAAAAGATCAGGCGCCCAGAAGGCCCGGAAAAAGGCCGGTTATCAGGATAACGGCCACAGCAATCGGACACAGCCAGGCGATCAGGAACCGCCACAGGCCGAACGCTAGGGGGGAGAGGCCGGTGACGCTGCGCACCAGCGTACGGTCGGCCTTCCAGCCCACGAACAGCGAGGTCAGCAGAGCGCCGAGCGGAAGCATCACCTTGCCGGTAAAGCCGTCGATCGTGTCGAGGATGTCGGTGTTCTCGAACAGCGGCCAGAAGCCGAGCGGGCGGACCTCGGACAAGACGTTGTAGCCCAGCAGGCACAAGATGCCGATCACGAAGGCACCGCCCCCGAAGATCGTCGCCGATTTGGCCCGGCTCCAGCCGCGCTCGCCGATACCCCAGGCGGTCGGCACCTCGAGCAGCGAGATCGAGCTGGTCACCGCCGCGACGAGGATCAGCACGAAGAACAGAAAGCCGAACAGCGCGCCGGCAGGCATGGTCTGGAAGGCGAAGGGCAGCGTCTGGAACACCAGCGTCGGCCCCGCGGCGGGGTCGAGCCCGACCGCGAAGACGATCGGGAAGATCATCAGGCCCGCCAGTAGCGCCACCCCGATATCGGCGAAGGCGATCAGCGCCGAGGTCGAGCCCAGCCCGCTGCCTTCCTTGATGTAGGAACCATAGGTGATCAGTCCGGCGACACCCAACGAGAGCGAGAACAGCGCCTGACCCAGCGCGGCATTCATCACCTGCGGGGTCAGCTTCGACCAGTCGGGGGTGAACAGGAAGGTAAAGGCATCGCCCATGTCGCCTTCGATAGCACCGTAGAGCACAAGCCCGATCAGCAGCGCAAAGAACATCGGCATCAGATACAACGCCGCCTTTTCGATACCGGCGTGAACGCCGCGCGCGACGATGAAGAGCGTGGCCCCCATGAAGGCGAGATGCATCGCGAGCAGCAGCCCGGGATTGGCGAACATGTCGGTAAGCCGTTGCTGCACCTGCGCCTGGTTTTCCCCTTCGAGCGCGCCGCGGAAAGGCTCGCCCGAGCCGATCGCCTGCAGCAGGTCGCCGCCCATCACGCCGGCGTAGTAGAGCACCCAGCCCGCCACGACCGAATAGAAAGACAGGATCAGAAAAGCCGCGGTCGCGCCGATCGCGCCGAAGATCGACCAATTGGTCGAGGCGTTCGACTGCGCTGCGACGCGCTTGATCGAACCGACCGCATCGGTCTGTCCGGCCCGGCCGATGAAGATTTCCGAGAGGATCAAGGGCAGGCCGATCAGGAAGACGCAACCGATGTAGAAGATCACGAAGGCCCCGCCGCCGCTTTCGCCAGCCAGCGTCGGAAAGCGCCAGATATTCCCCAGCCCGACCGCTGCGCCGATCGCCGCCAGAATGAATGCCCAGCGAGAGGACCAGCCCTCGCTCGTGCTTGTCGTAGTCGCGACCATTGTTCGAACCTCTCCATCGCGCGCCTGCGGTCCGGCGCGTGTGCCCTGGGGCCCATCTGCAATGTTTCGACCGCCGCGTCGAGGGTGCTTTGCCTTTGCGTTCACAGGGCGCTAGGCGTTGCGACCATGTCCACGACCTTTCAGATCGATACTGCGACCAGCAGGGCCACCCCCACCCCAGCACCGATGAAGCGGCTCACCGTGCCCAAGATTCGCGCGCGCAAGACCGACGGCGCGACCGGCGAGCCTTTGGTCATGCTGACCGCCTATACTGCGCGGCAGGCGCAATTGCTCGACGCGCATTGCGACCTGCTGCTGGTCGGGGATTCGCTGGGTCAGGTGATCTACGGTCTGCCCTCCACCATCCCTGTCACGATGGAGATGATGGCGAACCATGCCGCCGCAGTCGTGCGCGGAAGCTACCATGCGGTAGTCGTGGTCGACATGCCCTTCGGCAGCTACGAGCGCTCGCCCGAGCAAGCCTTCGACAGTGCCGCGCGACTGCTCAAGGAGAGCGGCGCGGCCGCAGTGAAGCTGGAAGGCGGCGAGGCTATGGCCGATACGGTCGCATTTTTGTCGCAACGCGGCATTCCGGTGATGGGCCACGTCGGCCTGACTCCGCAGGCGGTCAATGTCCTGGGCGGCTATGCCGCGCGGGGCCGCAGCGATGCCGAGGCCGAAAAGATCGTCGGCGACGCCAAGGCGCTCGACGCGGCGGGTGCGTTCGCAATCGTCATCGAGGGCGTGGTCGAGAGTATCGCCGTCGCCGCGACAAAGGCCGTTTCCGCTCCGACCATCGGCATCGGTGCCTCGGCGCAATGCGATGGCCAGGTGCTGGTCACCGAGGACATGCTCGGAATGTTCGAGCGCGTCCCGCGCTTCGTGAAGAAATATGAAGATATTGCGGCACTGATCGAGCGAACCGCCGCCAGCTACGCCGAGGATGTGCGCAACCGCAGCTTCCCCGGCGAAGACCAGACTTACCAGCCCAAATCCTGAAGGATCACCCCTGCGTGTCCACGCTTCTGCAATTCTACAAATTTTCGCTCGTCTTCACCCTGGTCTGCCTCGGGCTGGCCGTATGGTACGGTGCCGCGAGCACCGGCACGCTGGTCGGAACGCTCGGGCTGCTGTGGATCGTCGTGATCCTGTCGATCCTCGAGGTGTCGCTCAGCTTCGACAACGCCGTGGTGAATGCCACGGTTTTGAAAGACATGAGCGAGGTCTGGCAGCGGCGCTTCCTCGTCTGGGGGATCGCGATCGCGGTGTTCGGCACGCGGATCATCTTCCCGCTCGCCATCGTCGCGATCGCCGCCGGACTGGGGCCGCTGGCAGCCATCGAACTGTCTTTGAACAATCCGCAGGAATACGAGCGGATCGTCTCGGGCGCGCATGTCGGCATCGCCGGTTTCGGCGGCGCTTTCCTCACGATGGTCGGGCTGAAGTTCTTTTTCGACGCCGACAAGGAAGTGCACTGGATCGCCGTAATCGAGGAAAAGCTGACCCGCGTTTCCGCTCTGCCCGCGGTGGAAATTGCGCTGCTGCTGTTGGTGATGTGGGGGATTTCGACCCTGTTGCCCGATGAAGAGGCGCTGACATTCCTCACCGCAGGTTTGCTCGGGACAGTCACCTTTATCGCCGTCGACGCCTTGGGCACGTTTCTCGACATGCGCGAGCAGGCCAAGCGAGCCAGCGGCGTGATCATGCGTTCGGGTCTCGGCGGTTTCCTCTATCTCGAAGTCCTCGATGCCTCGTTCAGCTTCGATGGTGTGATCGGAGCCTTCGCTCTGTCGAACAATATGGTGGTGATCGCACTGGGTCTGTCGATCGGCGCGATGTTCGTGCGCTCGATGACGATTCATCTGGTCAGGAAAGGCACGCTGGCGGAGTATCGCTTCCTCGAGCACGGCGCCTTCTGGGCGATCATCGCTCTGGGCGGGATCATGCTGGCCTCGGTGGTGGTGCATATTCCCGAGGCGCTGACGGGGTTGATCGGAGCCACGCTGATCGTCATTTCGCTGTGGTGGTCGGTCCGCTGGAACAAGCGCCACGGCACCCTCGAGGCGACGGCCTAACCCGCACGCCTGAGCGCTCCGGCGACCGGCGCCGCGACAACGAGCTGCGTCAGATGATAGAGCATGAGCGGCACAACCAGAAAGCCTGCTATCTCGGGCGGGAAGAGGATGGCGGCGAGCGGAACGCCGACTGCGGTGCTCTTCTGAGTCCCGGCGAACAGGAACGATATCCTGTCCGGGCGCGGGAGGCGCAGCGCACCTGCGACCACCCAAGAGCCGAGGTGGCCGAACAGCAGGAACACCGCGACCATGCCGCCAAGCCACGTCCATGCGCTGGCATCCACCCTCTGCCAGATCCCCTGCTCCACCGCGCCCGAAAAGGCTACGTAGACGGCGAGCGCGATGACGAGTCGATCGATCCAGATGATGTGTCTGCCGTGTCGGGCGATAAAGTCTCGCGTCCATCCCTGGACGATTTGTCCGATGACGAAAGGGAGCAGCAATATCAGCAGGATCCGCTCTGCGCTCTCCCATCCGATTTGCGCTTCGCTCCCGGTACCGCCGAGGAGGAAGAACACCGGCACGGTCACGAAAATTCCTGCGATATTGACCAAGGCTGCGCTGATGACCGAGAGTCCGAGATTGCCTCCGGCGAGTGCGCTGTAGGAGGTGGCCGACTGGACCGTCGAAGGAAGCGAGCCGAGGTAAAGAAAGCCCACCGCGATAAGCGGGGGGATCAGCCCTTGTCCCAGGCTCGATAGAGCCATTCCTGCCAGCGCCATTGCACCGAACACCCACAGCAGTAGCGGCAGCAGGAACCGCCAGTTGCGCAGGCCCAACCGAATTTCGCTGCGGGCGATACGCATCCCGTTGAGCAGGAACAGGACGAAGACACCGGCGCTGACGAGCAGATCGGCAGCGGGGCGAGTTTGGCTGCCGACTGGAATGATCACGGCCAGCAGTACGGCAAGCGCGAGCATGCGCAGCATCGGATCGGACAAGACGGTGCGCAGCGCCATGGCCCGCCCCTGCCGCTTTCGCCCGTCCGTGTCGAGCACTGGCCTCCGCAGTCGTCTAGCGGTTATTTACCTTCTCGTATTTGTCTTCGAGCCGTGCCGCCAGCGCCTGGTCCTCGGTCACGCGAGCAAGCGCGCGAATCGCCGGTGGAAAAAGCGGCTGCAATTTATAGGCTCGCCACGCGAATTGACGGGCTCCGGCATCATCGCCGAGCTGCGCCGCCATCTCGCTGCGCAGCGCAAGGATCGCCGGATCGCTGCGAGCGCCGTGATCGAGGGCGCTGTCGAGGACCGCAGCTGCCGAAGCGAATTCTCCGCGCTCCGCGAGCAATCCGCCATAGAAGCCCGCCGCCGATGCCTCGCTAGCGCCGCCCGAGAGATACCGCTCGAGCGCATTGCGCGCCGCTTCTGCGTCGTCCTCCATCATATGGGCCGCCACCAGCCGACGGATTAGCGGCCAGTCCCGGCGGATTTGTGCCGCACGCAGATAGGCCCGGGTGGCCCTCTCGCCTTCGCCAGCGGCCAACAAAGCATCGCCCAGAAGGGCCTGGGCATCGCCCGATCCTGCATGCTGACGGGCAAATCTTCCGGCTTCGGCCACTGCGCGATCAGTCTGCCCGGTGCGCAGATACTCGCGCACGAAGTCGCGCAGATCGGCACCGTGGGCAAGGTGGTCGAAACGCAGGGCTTCGGGCCGGGTGCGGCTGGGCAGAGGGGTGATCGCCGAAACCGAGGGGCGAGCGGCCGCATCCAGCAACACCGCCGCGTCCTGGCGTCTGTCGAGGGTCTCCAGCGCTCTTCCGACCAGCGTCTTGAGATAGGGAGAGGCGCGGGGCTCTGCAGCTCGCTCCGCCAGCCGCGCGACCAATTCGCGCTCGCCTCCGCTCAGCATCAGTGAGCGGGCGAGCAGACGAACCACGCGTTGGTTGTCGGGCTGAATTTGCGCCAGCCGGTCGAAGGTCTGCGCAGCGCTCGCGTATTGCCCCAGTTCAAGATCGAGGATGCCGCTCAGCAGCAATGCTGCAGGCGTTTCGATCTCTGTGGTGGGCGCCCGCATCAACAGCGAGCGAGCGAGGTCGAATTCGCCGGCCCGTGCAGCGATGACCGCATTGAGAAAGGCGAGCCGCGGCGCGTGCGGAGACAGTTCGCTCGCCCTTCGCAGGGCAGCCAACGCTTCCGCCGCTTCGCCCGCATCACCCAGTGTGGCGGCATAGTCGGTCAGCAATCCAACATCGCCGGGTGTCGCTTCAAGCGCCGTTTCGAGCCATGGTATCGCATGGCGCGGCCCCTGTGAATCGCGCACCAGCTGGGCCCGAAAACGCAATGCGGCGGAGTTTCCGGGATCGACCGCCAGCGCTCTCTCGGCGGCGGCGATCGCCTGCACTTGCTCGCCGCCGCGATAGCGCAGCCGGCCGATGTCCACCCACAATTCGGCGTTCTGCGGATCAGCCCTCAGCGCTCGATCGAAGGCGGCGCCAGCTGCAGCAAGACGATCTTCCCGCATCTCGAGCTGGCCCAGCATGCGAAAGCCGAGCGCAGCGGTGCTCGGCGAGAAAGTGCCGTCGCCGAGCCAGCGGCGGGCTTTGGCAAGGTCGTCCTGCTGCAGGGCGGCTTCGCCAAGGTAGGCTGCAAGTTCGGGTGCGCCGTGACCCTGTTCAAGCAGAGCGTTCAAACGGTTTTCGGCTGTCAGACCATCGCCGCCCGCAAGTGCGACCCGAGCGGCCTCGAAACCCGGCTTTTGCTCTTCCCGCGCCGAGCAGGAGGCGAGAAGCGCCGCCATTATGCCAACCGCAAGCGATGTTCGCCGAAGGTTAGCCCTGCAGATCATATTGCTTGAGCAGATCGTAGAGGGTGGGCCTACTGATACCGAGCAATTTGGCGGTGCTGGAAATGTTCCCTTCGCTCCGCGCCAGCGCCTGGCGGATAACCTTGCGGTCGGACTGTTCGCGCGCGCTCTTGAGATTGAGCGGCATTTCGCCCTCGTCGTCCTCGCTGCTCGACAGATCGAGATCCTCGGGCGTCACCAGCTTGCCGTCGGCCATGATGACCGACCGCTTCACCCGATTTTCGAGTTCGCGGACATTACCGGGCCAACCCCAACCGTCGATCGCAGCCAGCGCGTCGGGGGTGAAACCCTGCACTTGCGGGTTCATCTCCTTTGCGTGCTGAGCCAGGAAAGCCTTGGCGAGCAGGATCGAATCCCCCGCGCGCTCGGCCAGCGGCGGGATCTTCACCACGATTTCGGCCAGGCGATAGAACAGATCCTCGCGGAAGGTCGCCTCGCCGATCATTGCCTCGAGATCCTGATGCGTCGCACAAACGATCCGCGTATCGACCGCAATCGGCTTGCGACCGCCGATCCGCTCGATCGTACGCTCTTGCAGGAAGCGCAGCAGCTTGACCTGCAACTGCAGCGGGATGTCGCCGATTTCATCGAGGAACAGCGTACCGCCATGTGCGAGTTCGATCTTGCCTTCGGTTGTCTTGACGGCCCCGGTGAAAGCGCCCTTCTCGTGCCCGAACAGTTCGCTCTCAAGCAGGTTCTCGGGAATCGCCGCGCAATTGATCGCGACGAAAGGGGAGTCACGACGGTCGCTGGCATCGTGGAGGCCGCGTGCGAGCAATTCCTTTCCGGTTCCGCTCGCGCCGAGCAGCATCACCGACACGCTGGTCTGCGCAACCCGCTCGATGGTCCGCGAGACCTTGAGCATTTCGGGAGCGGCGGTGATCATGGTTCCCAGAACGGTGCGATCATCGCCGACCCGCTCGGCCAGCCGCCGGTTTTCCTGTTCGATCGCATGCAGCCGCAATGCGCGGTCGACGATCATCCCCAGAGCCTCGATGTCGATCGGCTTCTGGTAGAAATCATAGGCGCCGCGCTGGATCGCCTGGAGCGCGCTGTCGCGCGCGCCATGACCCGAGGCCACGATTACCTTGGTATCGGGCTTGAGCGCCATAATCGCATCCAGCACGGCGAAGCCCTCGCTGATGCCGTCGGGGTCCGGGGGCAGGCCGAGATCGAGTGTGACGACTGCTGGCGTTTCGGCACGCAAGGCGGTCAGCGCCGATTCCCGGTCGCCGGCAATCAGCACATCGAAATTGTCATAGGCCCATTTGAGCTGCGCCTGCAGACCTTCGTCGTCCTCTACCACCAACAGTTTCGGCTTGGCGTTCGCCATCATGCAACCTCGTTTCTTTTGGTATGCACCTCGTCGAGCCGCTCCGCCCCGATCGGCGAGTCGTCGAACCTCGAGGCAAGCAGCTTTTCTGCGGCATCGGTCGGCAGGCTGATCGAAAAGCGGCTGCCGAAGCTTTCGCGCGACTCGACATCGAGGCGTCCACCCATCGCTCGGACCATCGCCCGCGCTTCATGCGCACCGATGCCGAAACCGCCCTCCTTGGTCGAGACGAAGGGCTTGAACAGTTCGTTGCGAACGAATTGCGCGCTCATGCCGCGGCCCGCATCCGCAATCACGATGGCTCCGCGCAGGCCGTGATTTGTCACCTGGATCTCGACCGGCGATCGCGCCGGACTGGCATCGATGGCGTTCTGGACGAGATGGACCAAAGCCTGTTCGAGACACTCGCGGTCGGCCAGTACCGGACATCGCCCACAGCCCGAGAAGCTGACCGGATGAGTATGGGTGAAGCGCGCCGCAAGACTCCGGCCCAGATCCGCCAGGTCGACCCGCTCGCGCCGACCGCTGTCCGCTCCGCCATAACGTCCCAGACGCGCCAACAGAGCGTTGAGCTTGTCCGAACTGTTGCGGACCGTGATGAGCATGTCCTTGCGGAATTCCGGATTCTCGGAATGCTTCTCCGCATTGGCCAGCAGCAGCGCCATCTGGCTCGACAGATTCTTGATGTCGTGCATCACGAAGGCCATCCGCCGGTTGAACTCGTCGAAACGGCGCGCTTCCTCCAGCGCTTCCTGTCCGGCCTGTTCGGCTAAATAGCTCGCGACCTGCTTGCCGGCGACACCGAGGAGATCGAAATCCTCCCAATCGAGCCCGCGATGGACGGGCGGGCGGCCCAGCACGATCACGCCGACAAGACGATGATGGTGAATGAGCGGCACTGCGGCCCAGCCATGGTGTTCATCGCGCAACCAGGCTGGAACCATCGCCGCCTCGCCGCGATGGGAGATGCCCTGCCTGCTCTTGTCGAGATCCAGGATCAGACCTTCGCGCTCCAGCAGCCGGGCGAGCTCGAGCGGCACCGCCGGCGCCGGTACTTCGATTTGCGGCCAACGCCAGCGCGCCGCGAGGGTCAGTGCATCATCCTCGTCTGGTACCAGCAGCAATCCGCAGGGGCTATCGGTGATGTCGGCGAGAGACTGGATTGCGCGCTCGGAAAGGCTTCCCTCCTCGCCTGCGGGCCGACCGATCGTATGGGTGAAGCGGATCCATTCCGAGCGATAATCGTAGCGATGCTTGAACAGGTGCTTCGTCGCCATGACCCTTGCCCAGTCGCGGAACCTTGGCGACGGCAGCCAGAGAACCGTGAAGACCGCAGCGGCCAGCAAGAAGCCCACCTGGGTTATCCGCCCCAGGTCCCCGGAAAAGCGGTCCGCCGCCCACCCTGACAAGAGTACCATGGCGGCGAGATAACCGCCGATCAACACCAGCGACAGCAACTGAAACGTGACTGCGCGCGAAGGGCGGAAGGTCAGCCCCCGCTCCGACCGCGAAAAACCGATCGCTATGCCGCAGGCCATCCCCGCCATGACCAGCCCGCGCAAACCGTTGACTTCGTTCAGCGCTGCGCCGCCCAGGTATGCGACGGTATGGAAATTGAGCTCGAAACCCCAGAACAGCCCTAGCGAACCTGCGCTCCATGCCAGCAGGCGGCGCGACATGTCGGCCGCGCCGGCGTAGAGATTGTGCAGTAAGACCAGCGCGCCCGCTGCGCTCAGAAGGTGCAACAGCGCCAGGGTCTGTAACGCCAGGCTTGCGCTCTCGCGATCCAGCAGGCCGCCCATGGCGACGAAGACTACAAACACCTGCAGCAACTGCACGAACACGAGCGACCCGATCACCGGGCGCACCAGGCGCAAGCTTGCATCCCGGCCATCATTCGCAAACAGGCGAAACAGCACGACCGTCCAGGCGAGATCCCGCGCCGTTTCGGCGAAATAGGACAGCGCCCGGTCGGCTCCGAGCGACGCTACAGCCAAGCACCACAAACAGGTGATCGACAGCGCAACCAGAGTGGCGCCACGATCCGAACGATCGCGCCGCCCGCAGCGCGCGATCCACACCGCGGCGAACACGCATGCCAGCGCGGCGATTCCGAAGGCGAGAAAGGCGAATATCTCTTCCACGAGCCTAGCGCGCACCTTCCGGCCAGAGGATCACGCGAAGGGTTTGCAGCAGAATGAGGATATCGAGGAAGGGGGTGTAGTTCTTGGCGTAATAGAGATCGTATTCCAGCTTGTGGCGCGCGTCTTCGATGGAGGCGCCGTAGGGATAGTTGATCTGGGCCCAGCCGGTTATGCCGGGCTTCACCATGTGCCGCTCGGCGTAATAGGGCAGTTGCTCATCGAGATCGGCGACGAATTGCGGAACCTCGGGGCGCGGTCCGACGAAGCTCATCTCGCCCTTCAAAACCGTCCACAGCTGCGGCAGCTCGTCGATCCGCACCTTGCGGATGAACCGGCCGATGCGGGTTACGCGGGGGTCGTTCTGGATCGCCCATTGGGCCCCGTCCTTCTCGGCATCTTGCGCCATCGAGCGCAATTTGATCACCACGAAGGGCTGACCGAACAGTCCGATCCGGGACTGGCGGAAGAAGGCCGGCCCTTTGCTCTCGATCTTAACGAGCAGTGCGAAGAACCCGATCACGGGAACCGTTACCAGCAGCAGCAGCAGACTGACGATCACGTCGAAGGCGCGCTTGCCCGCGCTCGAGATTGCCCGACCGGCGGAAAAGCCGTCGGAGAAAATCAGCCAGCTCGGGTTGAGCGTATCGAGATCGACACGTCCGGTTTCGCGCTCGAGGAAGCTGCTGAAATCGTTGACGTGGACGCCACGGGTCTTGACCCTGAGCAGGTCCTTGAGTGGGAGCGAATTGCGTCGCTCCTGGAGCGCGACGATCACTTCGATCGCACCCACCCGTTCGACATAGCGCCCCAGATCGGCGATGGATTGGCGCGGTACTGCATCCTCAACGACTGCCGGGCCTTCGTCCATCGCGATGCAGGAGACGACATCGAAGCCGCTGCCCGGTCGGGCGGAAAGGAGGCGCAACCGCTCTGCGCGCACCCCCGCCCCCAGAACGAGCACTCGGCGCCGGAACGTCGAAGTCCCGAGTAAGGGCCCGAGTATCACGCGGTTGAGGATCAGGAGCGCGATCGCCAGGAGCATCGCGTAGAGCAGCACCGAGCGCCAGAACATGTTGCCGGGAATGAGGAAGTCGAGCAGCGAGATACCCAGCACGCCGAGGCTGACCGCCACCAGCAGCCGCGCGGTCGCGAAGCGCAGCGAACGCAGCGCTTCGGGCCCGTAGCTGCCCACCGCGATCATCGCCAGATTGACCACCACCGCAAAGGCGAGGATTTCAGGGAAGCGATCGAGAAACGGGCCAGGGTCGGTATCGATCTGCCACACTCGAAAGTGCCATGCCGCCTCGCCGGCCAGCAGCAACAGCAGCACATCGACCAGACCAAGCACGACCACCGGATACGGGATGTAATGTTTGAACAGTCTGATCATGCGTGGCCGGCCCGATCGCTCATTGCCGACCGTCTATAGGCTTTACAGGTGAACTGTCGGTAAATTTTACAGCACGGGGCGAAACAACCGGAGCCAGCCCAGAGGAGCGTCGAAGCTCTCCCCACCCCTGCACCTCTGCGTGGCATGTTGGTCTTTGGTAGAGCGGCTTGGAGCAACGACCGGCGGCGCGGCACCTCGTTCCCGATCGACGTTAAAGCGTGATGCCTCGATCGCCGAATTCGAAAGGAGTGGCCCCGCGGCTCACCGGATCGAAGCGCAGCCGTCGTCCGATCGGCGGCAGTGACCGCTGCTCGCAACCCTCGATGTGACAGCGGCGACAGCCGGGACCGATCGGCACCGCATCTTCCGGCCTCAGCGAAACGCCGCGCGCCTGCGCCAGCGATCCGGCCAAGGAAGCATCGAGTCCGAGCACCACCGAAAATTTCGCTGCGCCGCTCGTGCCCATCCCTTCGACCGTCCTTCCCACTGTGAACCAGACATCCGTGGTCTGCCCGTCGCTCTGGGAGTTGACCAGCTGGACAAGCAGCTCGCCCGATCGCTCGAAGGTTTTGTGGACGATCCACAGCGGACAGCTATGCTCGGCCTCGATCAGTTCCGCGCCGCTTGCTCCGACGATCCGTTTGGAGAACTGTCCGGCGCGGTCGAGGCGGGCCATGAAAAAGGGCAGACCCCGCTGTCCCACGCGCTGGAGCGTGGTGAGGCGATGGGCAAGCTGCTCGAAGCTCACGCCGAAGCGGCGCTGCAGCACCGGCAGGTCGTAATCGGTAGCGTCGCAAGCACGCAGGAACCTGCCATAGGGCATGATCAGCGCGGCGGCGAAATAGCCGGTCAGATGATGGATGAAGAGCTCGCGCGCCGTTTCGTCGTCGAACCTGGCCCCTTGCGCGATGGTATCGATCGCCTCGCGCTGCTCGAGCTGGGCGAGCTGTACCGCCAGCTGGAACGTGCGCGATTCGGGGGGCAGCATTTCGGACAGCTGCACCTGGCGCGCATGAAGATCGAGCCGCCGGACCATGCCAGGCATGATCTCGCGGGGGAGAAACCGAACGGCGAACTGATGACGCTCGCGCAATCGCTCCGTCAGCGCGACCGAGAGATCGCCGCGCGAGAGCCGCATCTCGTCGGACAGTTCTTCCGCCGCGTGATCGAGATCGCCGAAATGGTTGCGCCAGCGCTCGATCTCGCGGCGTGCGGCGACGATGGCATCGGATGCCGATGCACTCGCCTCACGCGCTCGGTCGTAGAGCCGGGCGAAGGCGGCGGCGGCTTGTGGAGCGGCGGACAGGAGCTCGTCGACCTCCTCGCGATCGATGGCGAGATCGGCGAAGCGTTCGTCGGCGAAGCGCCGCGCGAGGCCGTCGAGTCCACCGATCGACGCGTCTTCGCGCAAGGACCGAGGGTCGAAATCGAACTCCTCGATCAGACGCATCATCACCCGGGCGCTGACGGGGCGCTGGTTGCGCTCCATCAGGTTGAGATAGCTCGGGGAGATGGCCAGGCGCGCCGCAGTCGCCGCCTGGGTGAGACCTTCGCGACGGCGGATACGGCGCAGCGCGGGGCCGGCAAAGACGGAGGGATCGGCCAAGAGTTTTGTAATTTCCTTTACATTGTTACAGGGTATTTTGCGGTCAGAGGCCCATAGTTACAAGTTATTTTGTCATTTTTCCTGTCATTCGAGCCCGCAACGCGCAAGTTGAGTGCGACGAGATTCACAGGAGATGCACATGACCTATCAAGCCACCATCGACGATTTTGCCAAGACCATCGAGGGCAATGGCGCGCCATGGGCGGCGATCGACGCCGAGAGCGCCGCGCGGATGCAGGTTCAGAACCGTTTCCCCACCGGGCTCGACATCGCGCGCTACACCGCTGGCATCATGCGCGAGGATATGGAGGCCTATGACGCCGATCCGGCGCAATACACGCAGTCGCTGGGCTGCTGGCACGGCTTCATCGCGCAGCAGAAGATGATCTCCATCAAGAAGCATTTCGGCAGCACCAAGCGCCGCTATCTCTATCTCTCGGGCTGGATGGTCGCCGCGCTGCGCAGCGAGTTCGGACCGCTCCCCGACCAGTCGATGCACGAGAAGACCAGCGTCTCCGGGCTGATCGGTGAGATTTACACCTTCCTCAAGCAGGCCGATGCCCGCGAGTTGGGCATGATGTTCCACGAACTCGACGCGGCCAAGGAGCGCGGCGACGAGGTCGAGGCCAAGCGCATCAAGTCCGCGATCGACAATCACGAGACGCATGTCGTACCGATCATCGCCGATATCGACGCCGGCTTCGGCAATGCCGAGGCCACCTATCTGCTCGCCAAGAAGATGATCGAGGCCGGCGCCTGCGCGCTGCAGATCGAGAACCAGGTTTCCGACGAAAAGCAGTGCGGCCATCAGGACGGCAAGGTCACAGTCCCGCACGAGGACTTTCTCCAGAAGATTCGCGCGATCCGCTACGCCTTCCTCGAACTCGGCGTTCCCGAAGGCATCATCGTCGCGCGCACCGATTCGCTGGGCGCGGGGCTGACCAAGCAGATCGCCTACTCCAAGGAACCGGGCGATCTGGGCGATCAGTACAATGCCTTCCTCGATGCCGAGGAGGTCGATCCCGCCAATGTCACCAACGGTCAGGTCTTCATCAGCCGCGACGGCAAGCTGCTGAGCCCCAAGCGGCTGCCCTCCAACCTCTACCAGTTCCGCGCCGGCACCGGGGTCGACCGGGTGGTGCTCGACTGCGTTACCGCACTGCAGAACGGCGCCGATCTGCTCTGGATCGAAACCGAGAAGCCGCATGTCGACCAGATCGGCAGCATGGTCGATCGCATCCGCGAGGAGGTGCCCAACGCCAAGCTGGTCTACAACAACTCGCCCAGCTTCAACTGGACGCTCAACTTCCGCCAGCAGGTCTACGACGCCTGGCAGGAAGCAGGCAAGGATGTCTCGCCCTACGAGCGCGACCGGTTGATGAGCGTGGATTACGACGAGACAGAGTTGGGGATCGAAGCCGACGAGAAGATCCGCACCTTCCAGGCGGATGCGGCCAAGCGCGCCGGCATCTTCCATCATCTGATCACGCTGCCGACCTATCACACCGCCGCGCTCAGCACCGACAATCTCGCCAAGCGCTATTTCGGCGAACAGGGCATGCTGGGCTATGTCGAGCAGGTCCAGCGCCGAGAAATCCGCGAGGGTATCGCCTGCGTCAAGCACCAGAACATGGCGGGCTCCGACATCGGCGACGACCACAAGGAATACTTCGCCGGCGAAGCGGCATTGAAGGCGGGCGGCAAGGACAATACCATGAACCAGTTCGCGGCCGCTTGAGCCGCGCCGGAGAGAGGATTATCCCATGACCACCGATACGACACCCGAACCGGCGCGCGAGCCTGGCAAGGAACCTGGCCGCGCCCGGGCCTTGCTATCGACCGCCGATTTCCGCCTCTTGCGCACCGCGCTGTCGAGCCACGCGCGGCAGACCGACGACCGCGAGGAGTTGGCGAAGATCAATGCGCTTCACCACCGGCTCGGCACCTATGTGCCCGACGCCGAATAGCCGACCCTTTTCTCCTGGGGAGGAGAAAGCGGCCGCCGGAGTGCTCTTCGCACGCCGGCGGCCGTAATCGTTTGAGGCTCCGCTCAGCCGCCCTGCACGGGCATCAGCGTAAGCGCTGCGCTGGCGAGACCCTCCGCACCCGTGGCGATGACCTTTTCCGCGTCCGGCGCCCAGAATGGCGAGTGCAGCGAGGGCAATGTGGTTTCGCCCGCAGCCGCCCTGTCGAGTTGCTCCTGCGGCACGCCGCCGACCCAGAAGATCAGCGATTCGACGTCATCGGGCGCAGCCCGGCGGAACTGGCCGAAATCCTCGCCCCCCATCACGCTAGGGACCTGCATCACCCGGTCCTCGCCGAAGCGGGTGCGGAAATGGCCCATTACCGTCTCGGTGAAATCGGGATCGTTATAGGTCGAGGGGGTATAGGGATCTTCGACCGTCACGAGCGGCATCTTGTCCTCGGGCATGCCCGCCGCCATCGCCTCGCCGCGCGCGATCCGGGCGATGCCGTCGAGGAGCAGCTTGCGCGATTCGTCCGAATAGCTGCGCACGGTAAGCTGCAGCTTGGCCTCGTCGGAAATGATGTTGTGCTTGGCGCCGGCGTGAAAGCTGCCGACGGTGACCACCGCCGGGTCGAGCGGCGAGGTTTCGCGGCTGACCAGCGTCTGCAGCTTCATCACGATCGCGCTGGCCAGAACCACCGGATCCTTGGTGGTGTGCGGATAGGCGCCGTGGCCGCCGACCCCGGGCACGGTGATGTCGACGCTATCGACGTTGGCGAGCGCAAAGCCCGGCGAATAGCCGATCATCCCGGCGGGAAACTGCGCCGCATCGTGGAAGGAAACCGCGTAGTCGGGCTTGGGAAAGCGGGTGTAGAGCCCATCCTCGAGCATGGCGAGCGCGCCCAGCCCGATCTCTTCGGCGGGCTGGAGGATCATCACCAGCGTTCCCTGCCACTGGTCCTTGCGCTCGACCAATAGCTGCGCCGCGCCGATGAAGCCGGCCATGTGCGTATCGTGGCCGCAGGCGTGCATCACCCCGGTGGTGACCCCGCTGGCCGGGGTGGCGGTCTGGGTGGAGGCGTAGGGCAGCCCGGTCTGCTCGACCACCGGCAGCCCGTCCATATCGGCGCGCAGCAACACCACCGGTCCCTCGCCATTGCGCATCACCGACACCACGCCGGTCTGCCCGACGCCCTCGGTCACCTCGAAACCCAGCGCGCGCATCCGCTTGGCCAGCTTGGCGGCGGTCTCGTGCTCCTCGAAGCTGAGCTCGGGATTGGCGTGGAGATCGCGGTAGAGCTCCATCAGTTCGGGCATGTCCGCCATCAGATCGTCGCGCAGTTCGTCGGCCTGCACGGATGCGGCGGACGCCAGCGCCACGGCCGATATCGTGGCGGCCAGACTCAGTCGTGAAGTTCTCATGGCAAGTTTTCTCCCCCGGTATGATGAAATCGTCGGGATCAGTGTTGCAGACCGGGCCCGCCCAGGGAAGTCCTCACAGCTCGTAGGTCAGCACCAGCATGATCGAAAGCGTCGTCACCATCAGAATGACGAGCGGCACGCCGGTGCGGATGTAATCGCGAAATTCGTAGGAGCCTTCGGCCATGATCAGCATGTTGGTCTGATAGGCGATCGGGGTGGCGTAGCAAAGATTGCAACCGAACAGCACCGCAAGGATCAGCGGTTCGGGCGGCAGACCGAGCTGCGCGGCGATGGCGAAGGCGATAGGCGTGCCGACCGTAGCGGCGGTGGCGTTGGAGGCGAAATTGGTCAGCACGGTCACGAACAGCATGATCGCGGCGAGTACCGCCGCCGGGGCGAGATATTGCAGCCCGTAGGCGAGCAATTGCCCCAGCCACTGCGCCGCGCCGCTGTCGTCGACGATCCGCCCGATCGCAATGCTGGCGGCGATCAGCACGATGACCTTGGCCGATAGCGCGCGGCCTACGCGGTCGAATTTGACGCATCCGGTGACGAACATCAGGATCGCCCCGCCCAATGCCGCGATGGCAATGGGCAGCAGACCCACCGACGCGGTCCCCACCGAACCGAGCATGATGGCCGCCGAGAGCACCGCCTTGGAGCGGCGCGGCAGCTCCCGCATGCCCTCGAGCGTGAGCAGGCTGTCGCCGCGGGCAAAGGCCTGGAGCTCGTCGGGGAGCCCCATCACCAGCAGGACGTCGCCTTCGGCGAAGCGCATATCGCCGCCTTCGCTAAACTGATCCTTCGCGGCCATCAGCCGTTCGGGACGATGAACCCCGACAACAGCGACGCCGTAGAGATCGGCGATCCCCGAGCTGGGCAGCGTCCGGTGAATCAGGCGCGAATCGGCGGTGACGGTCATTTCGACCACCACGATGTCCTGTCTGGTTTCCTGAGCCTTGCGGCGGATGCGGTCGAGCACCCAATTGGGCGCGGCCTCGCCCTTGAGCACCCGGAGCGCCTCTTCCAGCGCTTCGTGGGGGCCCGACATGCGCAACCGCTGCTGCGGGCGCAGCAAGCCCGCAGGCGCTTCGTGAAACTCGATGTCGGCGGGCAGGCGCGGGAGGATCTCCGCGAGCACCTTGCCGTTGAGCATGCTGCCCTCGGTCACCCGCAACCGTGCGGAAAAGCGCCGCTTGATTCCGGTCTCCGCCACCGAATTGTCGCCAAGCAACCGCGGCATCACCAGCCACAGATAGGGCAGCGCCACCAGCGCGGCGACCAGCACGATCGGGGTAAAGTCGAACACCCCGACCGGGGGCATGCCGAGATCGCTGGCGATCGAAACCACGAGGATGTTGGTCGAGGTGCCGATCGTGGTCGCCATTCCGCCGATCAGCACCGCGGCGTTGAGCGGGATCAGCGTCTTGGACGCGGGCATTGCGCCGCGCGCGGCCAGAGTGACGAAGATCGGCAGCAGCAGCACCAGCACGGGCGTATCGTTGACGCCCATGGAGAGCAGCATCGCCAGCACCAGCGATACCAGCAAGCCGATCTGGAGGTTGAACTTGAACACCCGCTCGAGAAAGCGCGCCGCCGGTTCGAGCGCGCCGGTCACCACCAGACCCCGTCCCATGATCATCAGCGCGCAGATGGTGATGAGCGCGTAATGGCCGAAGCCGGCGAAGGCGAGCTGCAGCCCCTCGGTCGGCCCGGTGCCGGGCAGCGGAAAGAAATACAGCCCGACCGCGATCACCGCGATCGTGAGCAGCGAGACGATCTCGACCGACAGCCGCCCCCGCGCAAAACCGATGAACATCGCGATCGTCACGACGAGCGCCGCGATCGCGTGGGGATTGGGTATGCCGGGCATCATATCGCGCCGCGATCTTCAAAGATGCGGGGGAACACAAGCCAAATCGACGGGGGATGTAAGAATTGCGGCCATGCGCCCGATGGATCAGCGGCCGGATCGCTCCAGGACGTCCAACCGTGAGCGAGCGGCGCGCAGAAATGGCACGTGTTCGGGTTTCAACTGGCGACGACCTGCCAGATCTTCGCCCGCTTCGACCGCTTCGCGCCACAATTCAATGTCGTCGCCCGTGAGTTCGGCAGCGCCATAGGCCCAGAGAAAGCGGCTGCCGAGCGCTTCTACGCTGTTGGGATTGCTCAGCGCCAGACTGCGGAACAGCGCCAGCGTCTCCCGCGCCATTGCGGCGCCCCCGGGCCCGTCCTCGAGCACCCAGCGAAAGATCACCTCGGCCTGCATGTCCTGCGCGAGGCGGCGGGTGAGGTAGCTGTTGCCCGGCTCGGCCGCATGCATCGCCCGTCCGGTGGCAATCAGCCGCGGCAAAGCCTCGCGCGAAGCAAGCGGATTGCCCGAATTGACCCCCGCATCGACGAGACCGCGCAGAGCGCGCGCGTAGTGGAGCCGTTCGACCCGGCCCGAAGGGATAGCGCCCCCCTCGCCTTCGATCTCGCGAGCGAGGCCGGAATAGGTGGCAAGAGCGTCATCGTGCTGCCGCGCCTCGGCCTGAGCTTCGCCCAGCGAGAGCAGCATTTCGCGCCGCCCATTGACGATCATCTCGGCGGACGGGCCTTCCATCGCGATGGCGCGATCGACCAGCCTCAAGGCGGCGCGGTAATTGGCGATCCGGGCGGTGTGGTCGCCGCCCTGCCCGGCGCGATCGCCCATGGTGAACAGCTGGCCCGCCTCCTCGAGGAGCGCCTGCTGTCCCGGCGTCTGCGCCAGCAGCGCTGGCGTCAGCAGCAGCGCAACCCCCGCCGCCACCACTCCAGTCACCCTCCCCGGCATCGGCATCCTCCCGCTACGCAGGGCGACGGCTATACCGCTTTCGGAACGGGAATGTGAGAATATTCGAGGATCGTGCGGGAGTGGTGCCCCTGGCCGGACTCGAACCGGCACTCCGTTAGGAACTCGATTTTGAGTCGAGCGCGTCTACCAATTCCACCACAGGGGCATTCCCGCGAAGGCGGCGGATAGCGGGACCGCCGCGCGCTTTCAAGCGGCTTGAGGCGCCGCGCGGCGCTATCTGAGCGCGCCCGCCAGCAGCTTGTGCAGCCGCGAATGCAGCGCATCGTTGGCGGCCAGCACCTGCGCCGAATGGATCGGGCTCGAACGACCACGGAAGTCGGAGACGAAGCCGCCCGCCTCGCGCACGATAAGGCAGCCGGCAGCGGTATCCCAGTCGCTCAATCCGCTTTCCCAGAAGCCGTCGAAGCGTCCGGCGGCGAGCCAGGCGAGGTCAAGAGAGGCTGCGCCATAGCGGCGGATGCCCGCCACCTGCGGGCCGATCGCGGCGAAGATCTTGGTCCATTCGCCGAAATCGCCATGCCCCTGGAAGGGAATACCGGTGGCGACCAGCGCGTCCGACAGCCGAGAGCGCGCCGAGACGCGCAGCCGGCCGTCGTGGAGCCAGGCGCCGCGGGTCTTCTCGGCCCAGAAGGTTTCGTCGGTGATCGGCTGGTAGATGACGCCGGCGGTGACCTCGCCCCAGCCGCCGCCGCCCAACCTGGGTTCCTGAGCCGCGATCGAAATCGCGAAATGGGGAATGCCGTGGAGGAAATTGCTGGTGCCGTCGAGCGGATCGATGATCCAGCGCGGCTTGTCGGGGTCGCCCTCGATCGTGCCGCCTTCCTCGAGTACGAAGCCCCAGTCGGGGCGCGCGCTGAGCAGTTCGTCATAGAGCGTACGTTCGGCGATCTGGTCGGCCTTGGAGACGAAGTCGGCCGGGCCCTTGCGGCTCACCTGGAGATGCTCGACCTCGCCGAAATCGCGGCGCAGGCGGTTGCCCGCCTTGCGCGCGGCGCGTTCCATGACGCGGATCAGTCCGG
Source organism: Qipengyuania benthica (assembly GCF_030717865.1). Lineage (NCBI taxonomy): Bacteria > Pseudomonadati > Pseudomonadota > Alphaproteobacteria > Sphingomonadales > Erythrobacteraceae > Qipengyuania > Qipengyuania benthica. Next base: position 386,612 of record NZ_JAVAIL010000002.1, read on the forward strand.
ATAAGGCTGCCATGCTATTCCTGTTCGTTCATTCTGGCGGCGGCAGGCCCGATCGGGCCGCGCCTCGATTCAGCCGGCCTTGCCGACGTAGCTGCGCTCGTAGACGTCGACCACGATCCGCGTGCCGCTCTCGATATGCGGCGGGACCATGACCCGGACGCCGTTCTCGAGTACCGCGGGCTTGTAGCTGGAGGAAGCGGTCTGCCCCTTCACCACCGCATCGGCCTCGACGATGGTGGCTTCGATCTGGTCGGGCAGCTGCACCGAGATCGGGCGGTCTTCCCACAGTTCCAGCGTCACCACCATGCCGTCCTCGAGGAACGGGCGCTCGTCGCCCAGCAGATCGGTGTCGAGATTGATCTGCTCGTAGTTTTCCTGATCCATGAACACCAGCGCTTCGCCGTCCTGGAACAGGAACTGGTAATCCTTGGTCTCGAGCCGGACCTTTTCGATGGTGTCGGCGCTGCGGAAGCGGACGTTGGTCTTGCGGCCGTCCTGCAGGTTCTTCATCTCGACCTGCATATAGGCGCCGCCCTTGCCCGGCTGGGTGTGCTGGATCTTGGCCACCTTCCAGATGCCCTTCTCGTATTCGAGAATATTGCCGGGACGGATGTCCACACCGCTGATCTTCATGGGGTTTGTGCCTTCGATTGGGGAACGGCGCGCGAGGGCGCGCAACCGGTTGTGCCGGGGCGCTTAGCCGAGCACTCAGGCTGGAGCAAGGTGGCTGGCGCTAGCGGCGCCACTGCGCTATCGGATACGCACACCATTATGACGCACAAAACCGCCCTTCTCGCCGCCTGTGGCCTCGCTCTGTTCGGAGCGCAAGCGGCGCATGCCGACGATGCGCGCGACCGGATCGGCACGCTGCCGCAGGGGCGCTACGAATGCGGGCTGCCCGGCGACGCGACCGGCCGGGCCTGGGTGGTCGATCCGGCTTACAATTTCACGATTTCGAGCGCCTCTCGCTACATCAGCGCCGAGGGCAAGGGCACCTATCTGATGACCGGGCGCGATGTGATCTTCACCCGCGGCCCGATGAAGAACATGCGGATGCGCCGCCATGCCTCGGGGCTGTTGCAGCAGGTGAATGCCGAGGGCGAGCTCGGGCGCCTGCGTTGCCACCGCGTCGGCGACTAGGCCCCGAAACGTCAAATTATGTAGCCGGCAATCACTCTCCGGCCAGCAGCGAGTAGGGATTGATCGCATTTGCGGGTTCCCACCATTGCGCATCGGCGGTGGTCTGAAGGATAGCGAAATGCAGATGCGGCGTGTCGCGCGCAGCATTGCCGCTGCTCCCCACCGTGCCGAGCCGCTGGCCGCGCCGGATCCGCTGGCCCTCTTTCAGACCTTCGGCATATTCGCCCAGATGGGCGTAATAATGGATCGTGCTGCCGTCGCTGGTCCGCACATAGATCGTGTTGCCGCCGGCTTTCGAGCGGAAGAGCTTCTCGACCTTGCCGGCACCCGCCGCACGCACCGTGGTGCCCAATGGCGCCATGATGTCGAGCGCTTCGTGCAAGCGCGCACCGTCGCCGCGCGCCTGGGTGAAAGTATCGGTAAGATCGGAAGCCCGGACGTTGAGCACCGGGATCATCAGATTGTCGCTATTGCCGGCTTCGGGCTCGCGGGTCGGCTCGGCGTCGAGCGGCTCGGACGTAGGCATGCCGGAACTGGCGATATCGGTAGTGGGAGATGGGCTCGGGGCCGCTTCGGCCGGGCGCGTCGCGGCGCGCTGACCTTCGCTGGTAGCGTTCTCGATCAGACTGCCCCCGACCACGATCCAGACCGCACTGGTCAGGGTCGCGGTGACGATGATGGTGAGGATGCGATCGACCATGCCCATGCAGCCTCTTAGACCCGATCGGCGCGCGAATTCCAGCGCCATCGGCCAAGAAGCCAGCCATCTAGTCGGCGCGGTCCGCCTGGGCCGCTTCGATCTGCGCCGCGAAAGCCTTCACCGCCGCGACTTCGTCACCGTTCCAGACCGCGCCCGAAACCGCGAGGAAATCCGCCCCGGCCTCGACCAGCGGGCGGCAATTGTCGGGAGTGATCCCGCCGATCGCGACGCAGGGTATTTCGAACAGTCCACTCCACCATTCGAGCATCTCGGTGTCGGCGCGGTGTTCGCTCGATTTCGTCGTGCTGTCGAAAAAGGCGCCGAAGGCGACGTAATCGGCGCCCGCATCGCCCGCTTCCATCGCCAGGTGGCGCGAGGCGTGACAGGTGACGCCGATCTGCGCTTCGAGCCCCAGTTCCTCGCGCGCCTCGCGCGGATCGCCGTCGCCCTGCCCCAGATGCACCCCGTCGGCCCCGATCCGCTTGGCCAGCGGCACGCTGTCGTTGACGATGAAGGCGACATCGTGCGCCGCGCAGATCGCCTGCAGCGGCTGGGCGAGCCGCGCCGCCTCGTGCTGGTCGAGATTCTTGATCCGCAGCTGGAAAGCGGTGACGAGCCCGGCGCCCGCCTGCAGCGCGCGTTCGAGGCGGGTCGGGAAGTCGCCGCCGACGTCGAGCGGCGAAATCAGGTAAAGCTGGCATCCAATATCGGTCATGCTGCGGCTGTTAGCGCCGGGCGGCGGCTTCGTCACGCCCGCAAGCATCGCTTTGGAGACTCCCATTCAGCCGCGCGACAGCGACCCGTCCGCAAGCGGGTTGGATGACAATCGGCATCCTCGCTCGCTCCGCCCTGCTGTTCGCCCTGCCCGTGCTGGGCGGCTGCGCGATCATTCCCGATACACCGCGCGTCGGGCAGGAGGCCGCCAGCCAGGGTAGGCCGATCGCGCTCGGGCAATCGGCCTGGCTAGGCGATGCGATCGTCACGCCGCTGGCGGTTGTGGAGGACAGCCGTTGCCCGGTGGACGCGCAGTGCATCCAGGCAGGCAAGCTCACCGTGAGGACGCGGATCACCGCGACGCACTGGCAGCAGACGGTCCCGCTGACGCTGGGCGAGCCGCATCAGGCCATGAACCGCAGCTTCCTGCTGGCCGCCGTCTCGCCCACGAAAAGCGCCGGGCAGGAGATCCCGCCCGGCGCCTATCGTTTCACCTTCACCGGCGGAAGCTAGTCCGCCGGAGCCGAGGTCAGGCTGCGGCTTCACCCGTGCTGGCGCAGGCGATTTCGTCGATCGCATTGCCCAGCGCCTGGTCGAACTGCTGATCGTCCATCTTCGCTTGCAGCACTTCGAGCAGTGCGCGGCTGAAGCTGGCGATCATGCCGTCGTTCTTCGCCAGCTCGCGGCAGGCCTGTTCGCGGCTGTAGCCGCCCGACAGCGCGACCACGCGCAGCACCTTGGGATGCTCGATCAGCGGCTTGTAGAGATCGGGTTCGCTGGGGATGGTAAGCTTCCACATCACTTGCTGGCCTTCGGGCACCCGCTCGAGCTGATCGAGTGCATTGGCGAGCACCTGCGCCTCGGCCTGGGGCCGGCTTTCGCTCTTGAGGCTGACCTCGGGTTCGAGGATCGGCATCAGGCCATTGGCGAGAATCTGCAGCCCGAAATCCATCTGCTGGCGGATGATGGCGGCGACGCCGTCGCGGTTCGCTTCGTGGATCACCGAGCGCATCTTGGTACCGAAGACGCCCAGTTCCTTGGCCCGGGCGCACATGGCGTCGAGCTCGGGGATCGGCTTCATCAGCTGAACGCCGTCGGCCTCGTCCTCCATCCCCTTATCGACCTTGAGGAAGGGGACCACGTTGCGCCGGGCCAGCAGTGCGGGGATCGGCGAACCGTCCTTGCCGCAGCCTTCCATGGTCTTTTCGAAGAGGATCGCGCCGAGCACCTTGCCATTGGAGAAGGAAGGCGAATCGATGATGCGGCAGCGCATCTCGTGGATCTTGGCGAACATCTCGTCCTCGCCCTTCCACTCGCTGTCCTCGACGCCATAGGCATTCAGCGCCTTGGGGGTCGAACCGCCCGACTGGTCGAGCGCAGCGATAAAGCCCTGACCGGTGGCGATACGGGCCTTCATTTCCTCGAAATTCATAAGACAATCCCTGCTGTTGGCGTCATTTTCGGATCATGCGCGGGCCATACCCAGCCCCCGGAGCCGCGGCAACTGGCCAATGCGGGTAACTTTGGCGGCAATCGCGCGTATTCTCATGGCAAGCCAAGGAGAAACCGATGCTCGACGCGACCCAAGAACGACTTTGCGACACCAACCCCAGCGATTTTTCCGACCTGAAGGCGCTGACGATCAATTGTACGCTCAAGCGCTCGCCCGAAGGTTCGCATACCGCCAAGCTGCTCGGCGTGGTGGAAGCGATCCTGGTGCGCAACCTGGTGCAACTGGAGCAAGTCCGGCTCGTGGATCACGACATCGCGCCGGGCGTCTATCCCGACATGACCGAGCATGGCGCGGAGCGCGACGACTGGCCGCAGATCTGGGAGAAGGTCGCCGCCGCGGATATTCTGGTGATCGGCTCTCCGATCTGGCTGGGCGAGAAGAGTTCGGTCTGCAAGCAGCTGATCGAGCGGCTCTATGCGCATTCGGGGCAGACCAACGACAAGGGTCAATATGTCTTTTACGGTAAGGTCGGCGGCTGTATCGTCACCGGCAATGAGGACGGCATTAAGCACGTCGGGATGGGTGTTCTCTACTCGCTGCAGCACATCGGCTACACCATCCCGCCGCAGGCCGATGCCGGCTGGATCGGAGAAGCCGGCCCCGGACCCAGCTATGGCGACGAGTCCGAGGACGGCCAGAGCCGCGTCGGCTTCGACAACGACTTCACCCGCCGCAACACCACTTTCGCGACCTGGAACCTGATGCATATGGCGCGCATGCTCAAGGACGCCGGGGGCATCCCCTGCCATGGCAATTCGGTCGATCTGTGGAACGAGGGCCGCCGCTTCGACGCGCCCAACCCCGAGCATCGCTGAATTGGGGGGCTAACCGGTCCGGATCAGCGTGTCAGCGCCGCCACTCCCGGCAGGTCCTTGCCTTCCATCCATTCGAGGAAAGCGCCGCCAGCGGTTGAAACATAGCTGAAATCCGCCGCCACGCCCGCGTGGTTGAGCGCCGCGACGGTGTCGCCCCCGCCCGCGACCGAGACCAGCGAGCCATCCTGCGTCAGCGCCGCTGCGGTCCGCGCCAGCGCGACGGTGGCGGCGTCGAAGGGTTCGGTCTCGAACGCGCCCAGCGGACCGTTCCAGACCAGCGTGCGGCAGGTCTTGAGCACATCGGCGAGAGCCTCGACCGCGAGCGGGCCGATATCGAGGATCATCTCGTCTTCGCCGACCTCATGGACGTTGCAGGTGCGCAGCCCGGGCGGATTGGCGGCGAACTCTTTCGCCACCACGACGTCGTAGGGCAGGTGCACCGTGCAGCCGGCATGCTCGGCCTCGTCCATGATGCGGTTGGCGGTGGCGGTGAGATCGTGTTCGGCGAGACTCTTGCCTACCGCCACCCCGCGCGCGGCGAGAAAGGTGTTCGCCATCCCGCCGCCGATAATCAGATGCCGCACCTTGCCCACAAGATGGCTGAGCACATCGAGCTTGCTCGAGACCTTGGCGCCGCCGACCACCGCCGCGACCGGGGTCTGCGGATTGCCCAGCGCCGCGTCGAGCGCCTTCAACTCACGCTCCATCGAGCGCCCGGCATAGGCGGGCAGCAGATGCGCCAGCCCCTCGGTCGAGGCATGCGCGCGGTGCGAGACCGAGAAGGCGTCGTTGACGTAGAAATCGCCATGCGCCGCGATCCCGCGCGCGAATTCGGGGTCGTTGGCCTCCTCGCCCGGCCAGAAGCGGACATTCTCGAGCAGGCCGATATCGCCCGCGCGCAGGATCCCGATCGACTGTTCGACCACCGGGCCCATGACCTCGGGGATGAACATGATCTCGCGGCCCAGCACTTTGCCGACGTCGCCCTGGACGTAGCTGGTGCTCATGGTCGAATTGCGCTGCCCCTTGGGACGCCCGAAATGCGCCAGCAGCAGCACCTTGGCGCCCTTGTCGGCGAGTTCGAGAATGGTGTCCTTCGAGGCTTCGACGCGGGTGACGTCGGTCGCCGAGCCATCCTGCATCGGCAGGTTGAGATCGACGCGCACCAGCGCAACCTTGCCGGTGAGATCGCCCAGATCGTCCAGAGTCTTGAAAGACGGCATCGCAGTTCCTCGAAATTGAACGAAGAAGGGCAGCCGGTGGACTGCCCTCCCTTCGCTCGGATCAGATGTGCTTCGCCATCTCGCCGGCGGTATCGATCATGCGGTTGGAGAAGCCCCATTCATTGTCGTACCAGCTGACGACGCGCGCCAGCTTGCCTTCCATGACCGAGGTCTCGAGGCTGTCGATGGTCGAGCTGGCGGGATAATGGTTGAAGTCGCTCGAGACCAGCGGCTGGTCGGTATAGTCGAGCACGCCCTTCATCGCACCGTCGGCAGCGGCCTTCAATGCGGCGTTGAGCTCCTCGGCGCTGGTGTCGCGGGTGGGCGTGAACACCAGATCGATCAGGCTGACATTGGGGGTCGGCACGCGGACCGAGCTGCCGTCGAGCTTGCCGTTGAGCTCGGGCAGCACCAGCCCGACCGCGCGCGCCGCGCCGGTGGTGGTGGGGATCATGTTCTGCGCCCCGCCGCGCGCCCGGCGCATGTCCGAATGCATCTGGTCGAGCATCCGCTGGTCGTTGGTGTAGGAATGGATCGTGGTCATGAAGCCGCGCTCGATCCCCACGGTGTCGTGCAGCACCTTGGCCACCGGGGCGAGGCAATTGGTGGTGCAGCTGGCGTTGGAGACGATCACATCGTCGCTGGTGAGCACCTCGTGGTTCACGCCGTAGACGACCGTGGCGGTCACGTTCTTGGCCGGAGCCGAGATCAGCACCCGCTTGGCGCCCGCCTTGAGATGCGGCTCGGCTGCCTCGTGCGACTGGAAGAAGCCGGTGCATTCGAGCACGATGTCGATGCCTTGCGCAGCGTGCGGCAGATTGCCCGGCTCGCGCTCGGAGGTGACCTGGATGGTCTTGCCGTTGACGGTGATGGTCTTGTCGCCGGTCTCGACACTGCCGGGGAAGCGACCGTGGGTGCTGTCGTACTGGAACAGCAGCGCATTGGCCTTGGTGTCGGCGAGATCGTTGATCGAGACCAGCTCGAGATCGTGATCGTCGCGCTCGAGAATGGCGCGCGCCACGAGCCGGCCGATCCGTCCGAAACCATTGATTGCAACCTTGGTGGTCATGCAAATAACTCCTGATTAGGCTTTGATTTTGTTCATGATTTTCGGAACGATGGCATCCGCCGTGAAGCCGAATTTGTCGAACAGATCTTGCGCCGGAGCGGAGGCGCCGAAGCGATCGAGCCCGATATTGAGCCCGCCCTCACCGGTATAGCGCTCCCAGCCGAAAGTCGTGCCCGCCTCGATCGAGACGCGCAGGCTGTCCGCCGGAATGGTTTCGGCGCGATAGGCTTGCGGCTGTTCGTCGAAGAGCTGGGTGCAGACCATCGACACCACTGCGGCGGCGATGCCTTCCTGCTCGAGCCGCTCGGCGCATTCGAGCGCCAGATGGACTTCCGAGCCGGTGGCGATCAGCGTGACCTGCGGCTTGCCATCCGGAGTTTTGAGCCGGTAGCCGCCCTGTGCGCTGCTGCCGGTCCGTTCCGCAGCGGTCCGCACCTGCGGGAGGTTCTGACGACTGAGCGCCAGCACGGTTGGGCGATCCTTCTGTTCCAGCGCGATCTGCCAGCATTCGGCGGTCTCGACCACATCGGCGGGGCGCATCACCAGCAGATTGGGGATCATCCGCAGCGACTGGACATGCTCGATCGGTTGGTGCGTCGGGCCGTCCTCGCCCAGCCCGATGCTGTCGTGGGTCATGACATAGACCACCCGCGCCTGCTGCAGCGCCGAGAGCCGGATCGCGGCGCGGCAATAGTCCGTGAACACCAGGAAAGTGCCGCCATAGGGGATCACCCCGCCGTGCAGCGCCATGCCGTTCATCGCCGCGGCCATGCCGAATTCGCGGATGCCGTAGTAGATGTAGCGCCCGCCGCGATTATCGGCGGTGAAAGCCTCCATCCCGCCGGTCTTGGTGTTGTTCGAACCGGTCAGATCGGCGCTGCCGCCGATCGTCTCGGGCAGCGCCTCATTGATCGCGCCAAGCGCCATCTCGCTGGCCTTGCGGGTGGCGACCTTTTGCGGCTGCGCGATCAGCCCGTCGATATAGGACTGCAGGTCGAAACCCTCGGGCAGATCGCCGGCCATCCGACGGCCGAATTCGCCACGCTGGGCGGCGGTGGAGAGGCGACCGAGCCATTCGGTATGCAGCTTCGCCCCGCGATTGGCGGTTGCGCGCCAGTCGGCCTCGACCTGCTCGGGCAGTTCGAAGGGATGCGAGTCCCAGACCAGTTCCTTGCGCGCTGCGGCGATCTCCTCGTCGCCGAGCGGCGCGCCATGGGTGGCGCTGGTGCCCTGCTTGCCCGGGGCGCCCTTGCCGATCACGGTACGGCAGGCGATCAGCGAGGGGCGCTCGTCGGCGACCGCCTCGTCGATTGCGCGGCGGATGTCGGCGAAATCATGCCCGTCGCAGGCGACCACGTGCCAATGGGTCGCTTCGTAGCGCGCCTTGATGTCCTCGCTGGTCGAGAGATCGGTGGCGCCGTCGATAGTGATCCGGTTGTCGTCCCACAGCACGATCAACCGGCCAAGCTTGAGGTGACCGGCGAGACCGATCGCCTCGTGGTTGAGACCTTCCATCAGACAGCCGTCGCCCGCGATCGTCCATGTGCGGTGATCGACCAGCTCGTCGCCGAACTGCGCGTTGAGATGGCGTTCGGCGATCGCCATGCCCACGGCCATGCCGAGGCCCTGGCCCAGCGGACCGGTGGTGCATTCGATACCGTCGAGCAGGAAATTCTCCGGGTGTCCGGCGCAGGGACTGCCCAGCTTCCGGAAATTGCGCAGGTCGTCCATCGTCGGCGCGGCATAGCCCGAGAGGTGCAGCAGGCTGTAGATCAGCATCGAGCCATGACCCGCGCTGAGCACGAAGCGGTCGCGATCGGCCCAGTCGGGGGCGTCGGGATCATGCTTGAGATATTCGCTCCACAGCACGGTCGCGACATCGGCCATGCCCATGGGCATTCCCGGGTGGCCGGAATTGGCCGCCTGCACCGCATCCATCGAAAGAGCCCGGATGGCATTGGCCATCTGGACCATGCGCGGTGTCTCGAGGCTCATGCTGCAATTCTCCGGAAAATGGGGGCGATTCGGCGCGCGCGAAGCCATCGCGAAGGCGTGGCGCAAGGTCAAGCGGGGCGGTCGGGCAACGGCGCCGCTGCAGGCCTTGGAAGCAGTTATCAACAGGGCCCGCCAAGCCTTTGCATACATGGTTCAATCGGCGTATTCTGCGGCGGTTATGCCGGACGATCGCATCGCCTCTGCCTTCGACAGGATCGAGGCTGCCCTGGGCAGGATCGAGCTCAGCGCCCGCGCGCCGCTGCCGATGCCCCCTCGATCTCCGCAAGCCGACGCCGATCTGGAAGCGCGCCATGCCCAGCTGCGCAAGTCGGTGGGCGCGAGCCTCGTAGAGTTGGATCAGCTTATCGAAATACTTCAGGGATGAGCGAGGTCGTGCTGACGGTCGGCGGGCGCAAATACACTTTGCGCTGTGAAGACGGACAGGAAGACCATATCCGCCGTCTCGCTGCGGTGGTCGATGCCAAGCTCGGCGATGGCGCAAGCCAATTGCCCGCCATGGAAGCCAAGAACCTGCTGTTTGCGGCCCTGTTTCTCGCCGACGAGCTCGAGGAAACGCGCAAAGCCGGCGCGGCCGACGACCGCGGCAAGATTGCCGATTGGCTCGAGGCTTTGGCGGTCCGGCTCGAAAAGACTGCCGAAGCCCTTGAGCAAGCGCATCCGAACGCCTAAATAGGCACTTGGCGGGACTGCCCGGCACGAGCCACATGAACATCCCTGAGGCTATAAGTAAATACCTAGGGAGCTGTCCCTGTCCGGATCACGGGTTCGTCCTGCGGGTCCGGTGCACACGGCGCCCACCTGACGTCCACGCGTCAGAGGATTTCATGGCAAACGACCCATGGTGGTTCCGTCACCTATCCAATTCACCCCGGCCCGTCCGGGCGACAGGGGCGCCGCGTGGCTGGCAAGAGTGAACTCAGGACCCGGATGCGCGGCTTGCGCCGGGCGCACGTGCAGACCATTCCCGGCAGCATGCAGGCGCTGATCTTCCATCGGCCACCCGCCCCCTTGCTGGAACTGGTGCCTGCCGACGCGACGGTCGGCCTCTACCGCGCCGGCCCCTTCGAGGCTCCCGCCAATGCCTACGCCAGGTTCTTCTTCGAGGCGGGCCATACACTCGCGCTGCCGCGCTTCGCGACACGCAATTCCGCCATGGAATTCGCGCGTCACGACGATCCCTACGAGGAAGCCGATTGCGAGATCGGCCCCTTCGGCCTGCTTCAGCCTCTGGCAGCCGCGGAGGCCTTGATTCCGGACCTGCTGTTCGTTCCGCTGATCGGCTTTACCGAAAAGGGTGCGCGGCTTGGTCAGGGTGGCGGTCATTACGATCGCTGGCTGGCGGAGCATCCGGGTACGAGAGCGATCGGACTTGCCTGGGACGTCCAGAAGCTCGACGAAATCCCGCAGGAGAGCCACGACGTGCCGCTCAGCGCCATCGTTACTCCCACCCGCCTCTACGGCCCGTTCTGATGCGCGAGGAACCGACCCTGCGGATTCCCTTGGGCGTGCTCGCGCTGCTCGTGGCCCTGCTCGCTTACGGGATCGCTGTGGCCACCTTCGTCCTGCCCGTGATCGCAAACTGGCACGTCCTGGCGCAGGCGCTGGTCTATCTGGTCCTCGGCGTGATCTGGCTGCTGCCGCTGCGGCGCTTCCTGATCTGGATGGAAACCGGCCGCTGGGGCTAGCCGCCGGAACCGCCGCCGGGAACCGGGCCAATCGCGCCATGGTTCTACGATCATGCCCGAACTGCCTGAAAACGAAGCCCAGCGCCTGACGCTCGAGCGCGAGTGCCTTCACCGCACCATCGAGGCGGCCGAGCTGGGCGAGAACATCACCCATATCGACCTGCCCGGCGACAACGAGCTGGGTCGTCTCAAGGGCCGCCAGTTCACCGAGACCCGCCGCCACGGCAAGAACATCTTCCTCGGCAGCAAGAGCGGCCCCTGGATCACCGTCCATCTCGGGATGAGCGGCTGGCTGATCCCCTACGACGCGCCCGAGCCGGAGCCCGACCACACCAAGTTCCGGATCGTCTTCGAAGGCGACCGGCGGCTCGCCTTCCGCTGCCCGCGCAAGCTGGGCCATGTGAAGATTGTCGACGATCCCGACGCCTACATCTCCGCACAGGATCTTGGTCCCGGCGCGCTGGCGATGGACCGCGACGTCTTCACCGATTTCATCGGCGGTTCGAAAGCGGCGATCAAATCCGCGCTGATGGATCAGAACCGCATCGCCGGGATCGGCAATCTGTGGTCGGACGAAATCCTCTTCCAGACGGGTCGCGATCCGGCATCGAGGGGAAGCGATCTCGATGATCAAACGCTCGACACTCTGTTCGACACTATGCGGGCGGCACTGTCGAAAGGTGTCGATGTCGAAGCCGACTATTCCCGCCTTCCGGACGATTGGTTGATTCCCAACCGCAAAGACGGCGAACCCTGCCCGCGCACCGGGTGCGGCGGCTCGCTGACCCATCACAAGGTGGGCGGCCGGACGGCCTATTATTGTCCGGTCCATCAATCGTGAAAAGGTAGGTTCCCAAGTGGCGCGAGTGACGGGACTTGAACCCGCGACCTCCGGCGTGACAGGCCGGCGCTCTAACCAACTGAGCTACACCCGCGCATCTAAGAAGCGACCGGGAGCGACCAGCGCCGCTTGGGAGCCGGGCCACTAAGGCAGCCCCCGATTCCTGTCAATGCCCCTGCGGCGGAAAAAGCAGGGCATTGCAAAAGCTTTGTCCACACCCGTCCGGCAGCCCTCGAAAAAGCGTCATGGTCAACGCCGATTAACCCTATCTTGAGGTCGCGGGTGCATGGTTGTTCGCGAACACTACGGGGGCAAATCCATGCGTTCGATCCTGCTTGTCGCAAGCATCCTGTTCCTGGCAACCGCCGCGACGGCGACCGGTTCGGCGCTGTCGATCACGCGCTCTGTATTCGTCGAGACCGCGCAGCAGGACGGCATCGCGCTCGAACCGGCGGATACGCTCTCGCGCGGCGACCGGGTGGTGCTGGTGATGCAATGGCAGCCAGGCAGGGCAACCGGACCGTTCGTGCTCGCAAGCCGCGTGCCCGAGACGCTCTCGTATCAGCGCAGCGGCGACGATGCAGTCGAGGTCTCCGCCGATGGCGGGCGCCGCTGGGGCCGGCTCGGTGAATTGCGCCAAGGCACACGCGCTGCAAGGGCCGACGACGTCACCAATCTGCGCTGGCGCATCGGTGCCGACGACGGCAGCGGAATGCGCAGCTTCAGCGCGATCGTGCGCTGAAGCCGCTCGAATTCCGATCAATCCACCAGGATAAGCGCAGGCGACTCGAGCAGCTTCTTCAGAGCCTGAACGAAGCTCGCCGCATCATAGCCATCGACCACGCGGTGATCGCAGCTGATCGAGATGTTCATCAGCTTGCGCTTCTCGATCCGCTCGCCGCCCTGCCCGTCGCTGACATACATCGGGCGTTCGATGATCCGGTTGGGGCCGATGATCGCGACCTCCGGACGGTTGATCACCGGGGTGGTCGCCACGCCGCCCAGCGGGCCGAGCGAGGTCACGGTCAGGGTGCCGCCCTGCATTTCCTCGCTGCTCGCCTTACCGTCGCGCGCGGCTTCGGCGAGGCGGACGATCTCCCTCGCGAGCTGCCACAGATTGCGCGACTGTGCATCGCGGATGACCGGAACCATCAGTCCGGAATCGGTCTGCGCCGCCATGCCGAGATGCACCGCGCCATGGCGGGTGACCACCCCGCCCCCAGGACCATCGCCATCGTCGTAGCGGGCGTTGATCATCGGGAAATCGGGCACGGTCTTGCAGATCGCCGCGATCAGCAGCGGCAGCATCGTCAGCTTGGGCCGGTCTCCCCTGTTGGAATTCAGCTGCGCACGCAGCACTTCCAGATCGGTGACGTCCACTTCCTCGACATAGGAGAAATGTGGGATGTTGCGCTTGGAAGCGGCCATGTTCTCGGCGATGCGGCGGCGCATGCCAATGACCTTGCGCTGCTCGTCCTCGCGCGCCCGACCTGCGGGCGAATAGCCGCCGCTGTACGACAGGAAGCTGTCGAGATCGCCGTGACGAACGCGGCCGTCCTCCGCGGGCTTCACATCGCCCAGATCGACACCGAGTTCTCTGGCGCGATTGCGCACCGCCGGAGAGGCGAGGACCTTGGCACTCGCGGTGAGGGTGGGGGTGGGCGCGGGTGCGGGCGTCGGCGCGGGCAGATCGACCGGCTCGGGGTCGGCGGCATGCGCGTCGTCGGCGTCGGAAGCGTCGGGGTTCTCGGTCTCGATCCGCTGCTCGACGGCTTCGTCCTTGGGTCCCGGCGCATCGCCGGAAGCCTTCGCGGGTGCCGGGCTGTCACCGTCGACCTGTTCGGCGATATCCTCGGGAACTTCGCCTTCGACCTCGATCACCACCAGCATAGCGCCGATCGAGACCATTTCGCCCTCTTCTCCGGCGATCTCGACGATCTTGCCGGTCACCGGGCTTTCGAGCGGCACGGTGGCCTTGTCGGTCATCATGTCGACGAATTCTTCGTCTTCCTCGACCCGATCGCCGACCGCCTTGTGCCAGGCGACGATCTCCGCCTCGGCGATGCCTTCGCCGATATCGGGCATTGTGAAGGTGAAATTCGCCATGGTGCTTACTCGCTCAAGATCTTGTCGATGGCCTCGCCGATGCGGGCCGGTCCGGGGAAGAAGGCCCATTCGAGACTGTGGGGATAGGGCGTATCGAAACCGGTCACGCGGAGCACCGGGGCTTCGAGATGATAGAAGCAGCGCTCGGTCACCAGCGCCGATAGCTCGGCGCCGAAACCGGCGGTGCGGGTCGCCTCGTGGACGATCAGGCAGCGCCCGGTCTTCTCGACCGAGGCTTCGATTGCCTCGATGTCGAGTGGCACCAGCGTGCGCAGATCGAGGATTTCGGCATCGACGCCCTTCTGGCGGCAGACTTCCTCGGCGACATGAACCATCGTGCCATAGGCGAGCACGGTCAGCGCCTCGCCCTCGGTGACCGTGCGCGCCTTGCCTAGCGGGATGGTGTAATGCCCCTCGGGGACCACGCTGGCATCGTGCTTCTTCCACGGCTGCGCCGGCTTGTCGTAATAGCCGTTGAACGGGCCGTTGTAGATCCGCTTGGGCTCGAAGAAGATCACCGGATCATTGTCTTCGATCGCCGCGATCAGCAGACCCTTGGCGTCGTAGGGCGTCGAGGGGACGACGGTCTTGAGACCCGAGACGTGTGCAAAGATCGCTTCGGGGCTCTGGCTGTGGGTCTGCCCGCCGAAGATACCGCCGCCGAACGGCGTGCGCACGGTGATCGGCGCGATATATTCCGCCGCCGAACGATAGCGCAGCCGCGCCGCCTCGGAGATCAGCTGGTCGAGCCCCGGGTAGATGTAGTCCGCGAACTGGATTTCCGGCACCGGGCGCAACCCATAGGCCCCCATCCCCACCGCCGCGGCGATGATCCCGCATTCGGAGATCGGCGTGTCGAAGACGCGGGTCTTGCCGTATTTCTCCTGCAGCCCTGCAGTGCAGCGGAACACTCCGCCGAAATAGCCGACATCCTCGCCCATCACCACGATATCGGGATCGCGTCCCATGGTGACATCGAGCGCCTCGTTGATCGCTTCGATCATGTTGAGGCGGCGTTCGGTCGTGCCTTCGCCCTCGCCAGCGCTGCCAGACTTGGTTTCGGTCGCGCTCATTTCGGCAGCCCTTCCGGAAACTTGATTTCGCGTTCCTTGATCGCCTGCTCGGCCTGTTCCCTGAGATGCCAGGGCAGCTCCTCGAACACGTCCTCGAACATGGTGCGGAAGGGATGATGCAGGCCATGGCCCAGAATGCCGTTGGCCTCGGCCTCCTTGGTGGTGGCGCGGACCATCTCGGCGGCCTCGCGATCCATCGCCTCCTGGCGCTCCTCGTCCCATTCGCCCAACGCGATGAGGTGGCGCTTGAGGCGCATCACCGGATCGCCCAGCGGCCACTCCTCGCGCTCCTGAGCGCTGCGGTAGCCCGAGGGGTCGTCCGAGGTGGAATGCCCCTCGGCGCGATAGGTGAAGAATTCGATCAGCGTCGGACCGGCATTGGCGCGAGCGCGGTTCGCGGCCCAGC
Organism: Qipengyuania benthica; assembly: GCF_030717865.1. NCBI lineage: Bacteria > Pseudomonadati > Pseudomonadota > Alphaproteobacteria > Sphingomonadales > Erythrobacteraceae > Qipengyuania > Qipengyuania benthica. The sequence goes on from NZ_JAVAIL010000002.1 coordinate 401,913, forward strand.
GCTCGGCGGCGTAGCAGGCCAGAGCGTCATTGCCGTCGACCCGCAGCGCCGCGACACCATAGCCCAACCCGCGCGCGGCGAAGGTCGTCCGTTCGGCTCCGGCGAAGCCCGAGAAGCTCGAGATCGCCCACTGGTTGTTGACCACATTGAGGATCACCGGCGCGTTGTAGACCGCGGCGAAGGTGCAAGCGGCGTGGAAGTCGCCCTCCGCAGTGCTGCCTTCGCCAACCCAGGTCGCGGCGATCCGCGAATCGCCCTTGATCGCGCTCGCCATCGCCCAGCCCACCGCCTGCGGAGTCTGGGTGGCGAGATTGCCGCTGATGGTGAAGAAGCTGTGCTCGCGGCTGGAATACATGATCGGCAGCTGGCGGCCCTTGAGCTTGTCACCCCGGTTCGAATAGATCTGGTTGATCATCTCGATCATCGGATAGCCACGCGACAGCAGGATGCCTTGTTGGCGATAGCTGGGGAACACCATGTCGTCGCTCGCCAGCGCCATCGCGGCGGAGATGCTGGTTGCCTCCTCGCCGGTGCACTTCATGTAAAAGCTGGTCTTGCCCTGCCGCTGGCCGCGGAACATCCGCTCGTCGAAGGCGCGGGTGATCGCCATGTTCTTGAGCATGGTGCGCAAAGTGTCGGCATCGAGCTTGGGATCCCAGGGGCCATGCGCGCGATCGTCGTCGCCCAGCACCCGGACGAGACCATAGGCGAGATCGCGCATATCGGCGGGATCGCAGGTCTCGTCAGGCCGCGGATCGCGTCCGGGTTCGCCGGCATCGACATGGTTGAAATCCACGGCGTCGCCGGGGCGGTAATGGGGTTCGGGAACATGCAGCGAAAGCGAGGGCTTGTTGGAACCCTGGCCCGCTGCGCTCTCGGGCCTGTCGGCCATGTGGCGCTCTCCCTTTGCGACGAACGCGGTTGCAAGCAATCTTGCGTGAACGCGTTATAATATTTCAGCAATGCGGCGGGGTCAAGGCACCCGGCTTACACCGCCACTGGCGCCTTGAGCGGCGCATGCGGCGTGTAGTCGCGAACCGCAAAATCCTCAATCCGGTAATCGAAGATCGTCGGCGGCTTACGCAGGATCTCGAGCCGCGGGCGGCTCTGCGGTTCGCGCGATAGCTGCTCGGCGATCAGCTCCGCATGGTTGAGATAGAGATGCGTGTCGCCCCCCATCCACACCAGCTCGCCCGGCTCCAGTTCGCATTGCTGCGCCAGCAGCCTCTGCAGCAACGCCGCCGACCACATGTTGAACGGCAGCCCCAACGCGACGTCGCAGCTGCGCTGGTAGAGCACGCAATTCAACCGTCCGTCGGCGACGTGATATTGATAGGTCTTGTGACACGGCGGCAAGGCCATGCGATCGAGTTCGGCGACGTTCCAGCCTTCGAGGATGTGGCGCCGGCTGCCCGGGTTGTCGCGCAGCGATTCGACCAGCAGCGCGACCTGATTGATCCCCGGCCCCCTTTCGTAGAGCCCGTCGGGGCGGTAGCGATAGGTCGGCCAATCGACCCACTGCTTGCCATAGACCGGGCCAAGATCGCCCCAGCGTGCGGCGAATTGCTCGTCCTCGGCGATCCGCCGGACGAACTCCTCCAGCGCGATCTCGTCTCCGGTCTCTTTTACGTAGCGCGCATGCGGCCAGTCGTTCCAAATCTTGACCCCCTGGAGAACCAGCGGACGGATGTTGGTCTCACCGGTCAGGAACCACAGCAATTCGCGCGTCGCGGTTTTCCAGTAGACGCGCTTGGTAGTCACCAGCGGCATGGCGCCATCGGCCAGATCGTAGCGCAGCATCGCTCCCATCACCGAACGGGTGCCGATTCCGGTGCGGTCGACCCGTTCGCTGCCGTGCTCCCAGATGCGGCGCATGAGATCGAGATATTGCTGTTCGGGGTGCACGGCGACAGGTTTCCTGCAGGTGAGCGATTGTGTTCGCACTCCTAGCCGCGGTAACCGGCAAATGCCCGCTTGCACCGCCAACCATCCACACCTATAGGGCGCGCCTTGCCTCGACCCGCGAGAGTGTTTTTCGCGGGGCCGATCCGGTCGGGGAGTAGCTCAGCCTGGTAGAGCACTGTCTTCGGGAGGCAGGGGCCGGAGGTTCGAATCCTCTCTCCCCGACCAATTTCGCGGCTTTCCATGCCGACTGGGCGTTGCGCCGCTGATAGGGCGCCTTAGATGGCCGTTGTGGATGTAGGCTCGCGTTTTTCTACGCAAGCAACCCTCGCGCCCCGCTGGTCGCAGCCCTGACGAATGGCCGGGAACCCGGCGCGGGCAGCGCCGGATTCCCCACCGACCGTCTCGTCAGCCAGCCTGCTGCTGTTCGATCCAACGGTCGATATGCGCCTCGAGAACATCGAGCGGCACCGCACCGTTTTCCAACACCGCATCATGGAAATCGCGCAGGCTGAATTCGCTCCCCAGCGCGGTTTCGGCGCGGGTGCGCAATTCGCGGATCTTCAGTTCGCCGATCTTGTAGGCGAGCGCTTGGCCCGGCCAGGTGATGTAGCGATTGACCTCCGCGTCGATATTGCCGGGGCTGAGCGCGGTGTTGTCGAGCATGAAATCGACCGCGCGCTGCTTGCTCCAGCCCTTGGAATGGATGCCGGTGTCGACCACCAGCCGGCTGGCCCGCCACATCTCGTAGCTCAGCCGGCCCATTTCCTTGGCTGGGGTGTCGTAGAGACCCATCTCGATCCCGAGCCGCTCCGAATAGAGCCCCCAGCCCTCGACGAAGGCGGTGAAGAAGGTGCCGTGCTGGCGCAGCGGGTGGATGTCGAGTTCCTGCTGCAGCGCGATCTGGTGGTGATGCCCTGGGACAGCTTCATGCACCCCCAGCGCGGGCAGTTCCCACAGCGGGCGTTGATCGAGCTCGGTGGTGTTGACGCGGTAGATGCCCGGCTGCCCGGTCGCGAGGCTGCCGCTTTCGTAATAGGCGGTGGTGTTGCCCGGAGCCTGCGCGGCGGGGATCGGGAGCACGGTGTAGGGCTGGCGCGGGAGCGTGCCGAACAGCTTGGGCATCCAGCCGTCGATCTGCTTGGCCAGTGCGCCCGCCGCTTCGAGCAGTTCTTCGGGGGTTTCGGGATAATATTGCGGATCGGTGCGCAGATGCTCGATGAAGGCCTCGCGGCTCTCGAACCCGGCCTCCTCGGCCACGGTCTCCATCTCCGCCCGGATCCGCGCCACTTCGGACAGTCCGAGTTCGTGGATCTGGTCCGGGGTCATGTCGGTGGTGGTGAAACTCTTCACCCGGTAGGCGTAATACTCGTCGCCGCGCGGCGTGGCGAGCACGCCGGGCATTCCGGTGCGGCATTCGGGAGCGTATTCCTCGACATAGAAGTCGCGGAAATCGCGATAGGCGGGCATTACCCCGGTCTCGAGCGCAGTCCGCGCACGCGCCTGCAATTGCGTCCATTGCGCTTCGGAAATGGTCGAGGGACGCTCCTTGAACGGTAGCCACAGCGGCGATTCCACGGGGTCCTCGACGATCATGCTCTCGAGCCGCGCCTCGAGCCCCTGCATGGGTTCGCAGGCCTGCGTCAGCCCGCGCGCGACCGCCTCGCGGCTGCGGGCGATGCCCTGCTGGTTGACCGCGGCGAAGCTCTCGAGCCGGCCGACATAGCTTTCGTAATCAGCCAGCGTGAACAGCGGCGAACCATAGGGCAGCGAGCCGAAATAGGCGAACCAGCCGCCGCGATTGGTGAAGACGACGAACCGGTCGTGATCGAATTCGGCGCCGGCAATTTCGTCCTCGAAGCTGCGTTTGAGTATCGCGTGATCAATCCGCAGGTCTTCAGGCAACGCGTTCTCGTCGATCGCCTCCAGCCGGGCGAGAAAGGCGCGGGTTTCGGCGATCGAAGCTTCGTACCGCGCCAGCGACATATCGCCCAGCTTGCCGTCGCCCCGACGGTCGCCGACCTGCGTTGCGGTCAGCGGCGAATTGTCGAGCGTCCATTCCCAGACATCGTCGCGCAATTCGCGGTAATCGTCGGCGGGGGCGGCGTGAGCCATCGGGGCGAGCGCGACGCTGGCGAAGGCGAAGGCGGCGGCGAGGTATTTCATGGTCGTTTCTCCCTGTTGGCGAGCTTCCTATTGCGAGGCGCCGCCCGGGTCCAGTAGGGTCCGGGGATGACCAAACCATCGATCCTGTTCGTCTGCCTCGGCAATATCTGCCGTTCCCCGCTCGCCGAAGCGGCGCTGCGCCGCCGCGCGGCTGCCGCCGATCTGGTGGTCGATGCCGACAGTGTCGGCACTGCGAATTACCACGTCGGCGAACCGCCAGACCTCCGCGCCATTTCCGAAGCCAAGCGACAGGGGATCGACATCAGCGATTATTGCGGGCGCCAGCTCGCCCTCGATGACTTTGCAAAATTCGATCATATTCTGGTGATGGACGAGGACAATCTCGCCGATGTCCGCGCCCTCGCGCCTGCGGATTCGAAAGCGAAGATCGGGCTGCTGCTCGATGTCGTACCGGGTTCCCGCGGTCGCTCGGTCGCCGATCCGTGGCATGGCACCGAAGCCGATTTCACCGCCACCTGGAAAGAAGTCGATGCCGCTGCCGAAGCGCTGATCGCGGTTCTACTGTCCGAACGGCGCGACCAGAGCGCGAAGGGATAGGATGGGGCCCCTTCCCTCCTCCCCGTGGGGAGGGGCCGGGGGTGGGGGTACGGCGCGCGTAGCCACGAGCGCCGAGCACCCCCACCCGACCTCCCCCTCAAGGGGGAGGAGCGAGGTCGGTCATCATACTCAGCCGCCGCGCAGCGTCTTCACCCCGAAGTCGCGTTCGAACAGATAGAGCAGCACCCGCGCCGCCGCGCCGCGCTTGCCTTCCAGCCCGCCGTCGCGCTCCATCAGCAGCCGCGCATCGTCATGCGCGACCTGCAGCAGCCGGGTGATCTGGTCGAGATCGGCGATCTGAAACGCACTGTCACCCGACTGGCGCGTCCCGAGCAATTCGCCCCCGCCGCGCAGCCGCAGATCCTCCTCGGCCAGCCGGAACCCGTCCTGCGTCTCGCGCATCAGCGCCAGCCGGTCGCGCGCGGTCTCCGATAATTGGTCGCCGCGCAGCAGCAGGCAGGTCGACTTCTCGCTCCCGCGCCCGACCCGCCCGCGCAGCTGGTGGAGCTGCGCCAGCCCGAAGCGCTCGGCCTGTTCGATCACCATCAGCGTCGCCTTGGGGACATCGACCCCGACTTCGATAACCGTGGTCGCGATCAGCAGCTTGGCGTCACCGCGGGCGAAGCGCTCCATCGCCGCGTCCTTCATCTCGGGCGCGAGCTGACCATGGACCAGCACCACATCATCCCCGAAGCGCTCTTTCAGCGCAGCATAGCGCGCCTCGGCAGCGGCGGTGTCGTCATTCTCGTTCTCGCGGACCATCGGACAGACCCAATAGGCCTGCTGGCCACTGGCGAGATGACGCTCCACACCGGCGGCAACCTCGTCGAGCCGCGCGAGCGGGACGACGCGGGTCTCGATCGCCTGCCGCCCCGGCGGCAGTTCGTCGAGCTTGCTGACGTCGAGCTCGCCATATTGCGCCAGCGTCAGCGTGCGCGGGATCGGGGTGGCGGTCATCGCGAGGACATGCGGCGCGGTGCGGCCCTTGCTCGCCAGCATCAGCCGCTGGCCGACCCCGAAGCGGTGCTGCTCGTCGATCACCACCATCGCCAGATTGCGGTAACCGACCTTGTCCTGGAAGATCGCATGGGTGCCGATCACGATATCGATACTGCCGTCGAGCAACCCCATCAGCGTGGATTCGCGCGCCCTGCCCTTGTCGCGCCCGGTCAGCAGCGCGACGCGCGCGCCGGTGGGCTCGGCGAGCCGGCGCAGGCTCTCGTAATGCTGGCGCGCGAGGATCTCGGTTGGGGCGAGCAGCGCCGCCTGCGCCCCCGCCTCGACCGCGATCAGCATTCCCGCCAGTGCAACCACGGTCTTGCCCGCGCCGACATCGCCCTGCAGCAGCCGCAGCATCGGGGTGTCCTGCACCAGATCGCCCTCGATCTCCGCAATCGAGCGGGTCTGCGCGCCGGTCAGCGGGAACGGCAGCGCGAGCCGGTCGCGCAGGCTGCCGTCGCCCTTGAGCGGCTGGCCCTTGCGCTGGCGGTTATCCGCGCGGACGAGCATCAGCGCGAGCGCATTGGCGAGCAGTTCGTCATAGGCGAGCCGATCGCGCGCCGCGGCGTCCTCGCCGCCATGCGCCCGCCGCAGCGCCTCGCGCCAGGCGGGCCAGCCCTCGCGCTCGACCTGGCCGCTCTCGCACCATTCGGGCAGCTCGGGCGCGCGCGCCAGCGCCTGTTCGACCAGCCCGGCCACCTTCGGCTGGGTAAGCCCTTCGGCAAGGCGATAGACCGGCTCGCACAGCCGCTGCAGCGTGTCGCCGCCTTCCTCGAGCACATGGTCGGGGTGGACGATCTGCATCATGTCGCCATAACGTTCGAGCTTGCCCGCGACCCAGCGGCTTTCGCCCACGGGGAGTTGCTTCTTCGCGGTGTAGGAGGCGCGTCCGAAATAGGTCAGCGACAGCACATTGCCCACGCTGTCCTGCGCGAGCACGCGGTAGGGAGCGCGCGGATTGCGGCCCCCGCGGTGCTCGATCACCAGCAGCTTGACCACGATCTGCTCGCCCTGGCCCGCTTCGTCGATCGTCCCGACCGCGCGCCGGGTCACGAAGCGTTCGGGGAAGTGATAGACGAGGTCGCGCAGCCGGGTGAGCCCGAGCCGGTCGAGCGGCTTCTTCAGCTTGGGTCCCACGCCCTCGAGCGTCTCGGTCTCGGCGAACAGCGGATTGAGGACATCGGGGCGCATCGCGTTCGTCTAGCCCCAGTGGCCGATCCAGCGAAAGCCCGATTGCGCCCGCCTCCGCCTCGCCTGTGGACAGCGATCGCCGCTTGCGCTGGCATGGCGTGCAGGATAGGCGCGCGCCATGCCCGAAGCCCTCACCTTCCAAGGCCGCATCCAGCGCGCCCGTTTCCGCGCCTGGCACCGCGGCACGCGCGAAGCGGATTACATGTTCGGCGGGTTTTTCGACCGCTACCACGGCGAATGGAAGGGCGAAGAACTGACCTGGTTCGAGGCGCTGCTCGAAGAGGACGATGTCGATGTCATGGCCTGGGCGCTTGGCACCCAGCCCGTCCCGCCGCGCTTTCAGGGCGAGTTGATCGAGCGCATGATGCTGCTCGACTATGTCGATATTCCCCGCTGACGGGAACGCCAGCACCCATGCCGCGCTGACCATCAAGATGGCCGACCTCTCCCGTATCCTCGACGCTACTGCGCCGCTGACGCTGGCCCAGGTCGCGCGCGGCAGCCAGCCGCTGGTAATGGCCGATCTTGCGCGCGCCGGTGCGGGCCGCGCGGTGTTCATCGCCCCCGACGACACCGCCATGCGCGCGGTCAGCGATGCAGCGCATTATTTCGCCCCCGAACTCGAGGTGATCGAGTTTCCGGCGTGGGACGCGCTGCCCTACGACCGCTCCAGCCCCGCGCTGACGGTCAGCGCCAAGCGGCTCGCCGCGCTCCACCGGTTGCAGACCGGCAAATCGGGCGCGCAATTGCTGGTCACCACGATCAACGCCGTGCTCCAGCGCGTGCTCACCCCCTTCCGCATCCGCGAGGGCGTGCGCGAATTCGCGATCGGGAGCGAGATCGGCCGCGACAGCCTCGCGCGGCTGCTCCAGCGGCAGGGCTACAGCCGCACGGACACGGTGGCGGACAAGGGCGAATACGCGATCCGCGGTTCGATCGTCGATGTCTTCCCCTCGGGGCTCGACGAGGGCCTGCGGCTCGATTTCTTCGGCGACGAGCTGGAAAGCCTGCGGCTGTTCGATCCGAACACGCAGATGACCACCGCGCGGATCGAGTCGCATCTGCTGCTCCCCGCCAGCGAGGCGCTGCTCGATGAGGCCAGCATCAAGCGCTTCCGCGGGCGCTACCGCGAATTGTTCGGCGCCGATGCGACGCAGGATCCGCTTTACGAGGCGGTCAGCGAAGGGCGCCGGCTTGCGGGCATGGAGCACTGGCTGCCGCTGTTCGAGGAGCGGATGGCGACGCTGTTCGACCATCTCGACGATCGCGATGTGGTCGTGATCGATGGTGCGGCGATGCAGGCCGCCGAGGAGCGGCTTGGCGATATCGCGGATTACTACGCCGCGCGCACCCAGGCGACGGGGCAGGCCAAGGGCAGCTACCGTCCGGTCGAGCCCGCCTCGCTCTATCTCGAGAAGGACGAGCTGACCCGCGCGCTCGATTCCCACCCGGTCCACCGCAGCACCGGTTTCGACGAGCCCGAAAGCAAGAAGGTGCTCGATTTCGGCTTCCGCTCGGGGCGCGATTTCGGGCCGGACCGCGCGCGGGGCGAGAACGTCTATCCGCTGCTCGCCGATCATCTGAAAGCGGTCGGCAAGGCCGGGCGCAGGCCGCTGCTGGCGACCTATTCCAAGGGCAGCCGCGCGCGGATGGTCTCGATCCTCGAGGAAGCCGGAATCGCGATCCAGCTGGCGGAGAGCTGGCAGGAAGCTCTGGGCCTCTCGGCCAAGGGCGTGCCCGCGGCGATGATCGTCCCGCTCGACACCAGCTTCGCCAATGACGAGCTCGAGGTCCTGACCGAGCAGGACATCCTCGGCGACCGGCTGGTGCGGCGGCGCAAGAAGCGCAAGAGCTCGGACGCCTTCCTCGCCGAATTGCAGGCGCTCTCGGTCGGCGATCTGGTGGTCCATACCGAGCACGGCATCGGCAAATATCTCGGGCTCGAGGCGATCGCGGTCGGCAAGAGCAAGCACGATTGCGTAATGCTGGCCTATCGCGGCGGCGACAAGCTGTTCATCCCGGTCGAGAACATCGACGTGCTCAGCCGCTACGGTTCGTCCGAGGAGGCGGTCATGCTCGACCGGCTCGGCGGCGAGGCGTGGCAGAAGCGCCGTTCGCAGCTCAAGGAGCGCATCCGCGCAATCGCGCACGAACTGCTCCGCACTGCCGCCGCCCGGGCGCTGCGCAAGGCACCGGTTTTCGAAGTCGAATCAGGACCTTTCAACCAGTTCCTCGACCGTTTCCCGTGGGAAGAGACCGAGGACCAGGAGCGCGCCATCGAGGATGTGTTGCGCGACCTCGAAAGCGGCCACCCGATGGACCGGCTGGTCTGCGGCGATGTCGGCTTCGGCAAGACCGAGGTGGCGCTGCGCGCCGCCTTCGTCGCGGCGATGAACGGCCAGCAGGTGGCGGTGATCGCCCCCACCACGCTGCTCGCGCGCCAGCATTTTCAGGGCTTCTCCGAGCGCTTCGCCGGTTTCCCGATCGAGGTCGGACGGCTCAGCCGCCTGGTTCCCGCCAAGGAGATGAAGGAAACCCGCGAGCGGCTCGCGAGCGGCGCGCTCGACATCGTCGTCGGCACCCACGCGATCCTCTCCAAGAGCACCGCTTCCAAGGACCTCGGCCTCGTCATCGTCGACGAGGAACAGCGCTTCGGGGTGACTCACAAGGAAAAGCTCAAGCAGCTGCGCGCCGACGTGCATATGCTCACGCTCACCGCGACCCCGATCCCGCGCACGCTGCAGATGGCGATGACGGGATTGCGCGAACTCTCGACCATCCAGACCCCGCCGGTCGACCGTCTCGCGGTGCGCACCTATGTGATGGAGTGGGACGAGATCGTGATGCGCGAGGCGCTGCTGCGCGAGCACCATCGCGGCGGGCAGAGCTTCATCATCGTCCCGCGCATCGCCGACATGCCCGAGATCGAGAAATGGCTGCGCGAGGCGGTGCCCGAGATCAAGACCGTCACCGCGCACGGCCAGATGGCGCCCAACGAGGTGGAAGAGCGGATGAGCGCCTTCTACGACCGCCAATACGACGTGCTTCTCGCGACCACGATCGTCGAGAGCGGGCTGGATATTCCCAGCGCCAACACGATCATCATCCACCGCGCGGACATCTTCGGTCTCGCCCAGCTCTACCAGCTGCGCGGACGCGTTGGGCGCGCCAAGCTGCGCGCCTATGCCTATCTCACCTACGCCAAGGACACCCTGCTGTCCGAGGTCGGCGAGAAGCGCTTGAAGGTGCTGGGCGATCTCGACAGTCTGGGCGCCGGGTTCCAGCTCGCCAGCCACGATCTCGACATCCGCGGCGCGGGCAATCTGCTCGGCGACGAACAGTCGGGCCATATCCGCGAAGTCGGCTTCGAGCTCTACCAATCTATGTTGGAGGATGCGATCCTGGCGGCCAAGGCGGGCGAAGCCGGGCTCGACGCCAAACCCGAAAGCGTGAGCCCGCAGATCACCGTCGATGCGCCGATCATGATCCCCGAGGATTACGTTCCCGATCTGGCGGTGCGGATGGCGCTCTACCGCCGCCTCAACGACGCGCGCGACAAGGGCGAGATCGAGGCGCTGGCCGCCGAGATGATCGACCGCTTCGGCGATCTGCCCGCGGCCACAGCCAATCTGGTCCGTCTGATCGAGATCAAGCACCAGGCGATCGAGGCGAACATCGCCAAGATCGACGTCGGCAATGCCGGCACGCTGGTCACCTTCCACAATGACGATTTCCCCGATCCTATGGGGCTGCTGGCCTATGTCGATCGTCTCAAGGGCACGGCCAAGCTGCGACCCGACATGAAGTTGGTGATCAGTCGCGCCTGGAACTCGCCCGAGAGTCGGCTGAACGGACTCTATCAGCTGACCAAGGGGCTCGGCGGGGTGGCACGCAAGGCGCGCAAGACGGTGAAGCCGTCCTAGCTCGAGGCGAGCGCGAGGAATTCTTCGGCGGACAGCGGCTCGGCGCGCAGAAAGCCCTGATAGACTTCGCATCCCTCGCGGGCGACCAATGCCCGCTGCGCTTCGGTCTCGACCCCTTCGACGACCACCTTGAGCTCGAGCGCCTTGGCCATGGCGACGATCGCACGAAACACCGCCAGATCGCGATCGTCCTCGAGCACGCCTTCGATCATCGAACGGTCGAGCTTCAGATGATCTATCGGAAGCACTTTCAAATACCTGAAATTGCAGAAGCCGGCGCCAAAATCATCGAGCGAGAGGCTGATGCCGGAGGCTTTGAGGTCCGCGAGTGCTTCGCTCACCTGATCGAGATCGGCGAGCAGCACCTGCTCGGTGATCTCGAGCGTAAGCGAGTGCGGATCGATCCCGTTGCGCTCTACCAGCGCAAGGAACTCGCGGGCGAAGCTGCCGGCCGCCAGATCGGCGGGGGTGACATTGATCGACAATCGCAGTCCTGCGGGCCAGGCGCGCGCCGCTTCCAATGCCTTGCGGGCGATATGGCGCGACAGTTGCGCGGTATGATCGGCGCGTTCGGCGATGGTGAACAAAGTTGCTGCGCCGACCCGTCCGAGCAACGGATGATCCCAGCGCGCAAGCGCCTCCGCACCGATCATCTCGTCGCTTTCGAGCGCATATTGCGGCTGGTAGCGGATCGAGATTTCGTCATGGTCGATCGCCGCGAGCAGATCGGCCTCGAGCTGCTGGCTCGACCGGCCGTCCTTGGTGAGTTCGCCGCTGGTCCAGACCACGCGGTGGCCCTGCAGCGCCCGGATCCGCGCCGAAGCTTCGGACAGAGTGTCGAGCAGCGATCCCGAGGTATCGCCTTCGACCGCGCGGATCAGCGCCACCCGCGGCCATAGCCGCAGGCTGTGCGCGGTGTCCGGGTCGCTGATCGGCATGGCGATCGCATCGGCCAGCGCCTCGGCGAGCCACTGCCAGCGCTCGCGATTGCATTCCTCGCGTAGCGCCAGGAGGAAGGTGTCGCCCGAACTGCGCGCCGCGATCCAGACGCCGCTTTCGAGTTCGTCGGTGGCGAAATGACGGATCCGCTGGGCGATCTCGATCAGCGCCCCGTCGCCTGCCGTCTCGCCGAAGGCGACATTGACCCGGTCGATACGACCAACCGAGATCAACATGGCGTGGATCGGGCATTCGATCCCCCCTTGGGGCCAATCGCGCCACCAACGGTCGAGCGTCTTGCGGGCGTGCCCGAGGGTCGCAAGCCCGGTGAGCCGGTCGCGCGTTTCGTCGTCTGTCGCTGAGGCGAGGCTGGCCATAGGCCTTCCCTATCCGTCGGATCGGAGAAATACGCCAGAAGTTTCCCCACGTTGCCAAATGGGACGGCCATCCATACACACGCGCGCAACCGCACACCGCCGCCACAAGCAAACGCGTTGCGGCAAGGACCTTCACGACGGGAAAGCGCGATGCCGATTTTCGAGAAGCTGGCCCTGATCGTTTCGGATACCGAACGCGCCCACGAGGTCGCGCCGATGTATCGCGATCTGACGGATTGGGTACCGCTCGAGGACGCCGAGGCCGCTGTCGTGATCGGCGGCGACGGCGCGATGCTCCAGGCACTCCATGCCATGCTCGACTCCGGTATCATCAAACCGGTTTACGGAGTGAATCTGGGCACGGTAGGTTTTCTGATGAACCACAACCGGGCGCCGGAAAAGTTGCTGCGCCGGATCGAACGCGCGCGCAGTGTCGCTGTTGCCCCCTTGTGCATGGATGCCGTCACGCAGGATGGACGCACCCAGGAGTTCTGCGCGATCAACGAGGTCTCGCTGCTGCGCGAAACCCGCCAGACGGCCAAGATCGAGGTGTCGGTGGACGAGAAGGTGCGGATCAAGGAGCTGGTCTGCGATGGCGTGCTGGTGGCCACTCCCGCCGGTTCGACCGCCTACAACCTTTCCGCAAACGGGCCGATCCTGCCGCTCGATTCGAACCTTCTGGCGCTCACCCCCATCAGCCCCTTCCGCCCGCGGCGCTGGCGCGGCGCGCTCCTGCCCGACCGCAGCACGATCCGCTTCCGCGTCTTGGAATCCGAAAAGCGTCCGGTGTCGGTCGTCGCCGATCAGAAGGAGGTCCGGGATATCGCCGAAGTCTCGCTCCACATCGCGCGCGAGCAGGAGCTGCGATTGCTGTTCGACCCCGGCCATGCGCTCGACGAACGGATCGTGGCGGAACAGTTTCTGGTCTGATCGCCAAGGGTACGAAAAATCGCGCTGCGCCCGCTTGCCAAACCCTCCGAGCCCCCATATAGCGCGCCCCTGCCGACCTGGCTGCTCCCCGATAGCTCAGCGGTAGAGTAGGTGACTGTTAATCACTTGGTCGTTGGTTCGAATCCAACTCGGGGAGCCATTTTCCGCTACAGCCAGAACGACAGCGCCGCATTTCGGATGCGGCGCCGCTCTGTCATGCGCCCAGGAGCAGGCGCAGGCCGACCCAGAAGGTCAAAGCGGCGGTCAGCCAGCGGATCCAGTGTTTCGGCAATAGCCTGACAGCCAGCAGGCTCCCGATCTGCCCCCCGATCGCCACCGCGACCAGCAGCGGCAGGCCGAAGGCGACCGCGGCCTCGAGCCGTTCCGCCCCGCCCTTAAGCAATTGCCCTGTCAGTCCGAACAGCGAATTGACCAGGATGAAAAAGCTCGCCGCGGCGGCGATGGCGCGGGCATCGCGCCAGCGGACGAGATGAAGCAGCGGTGCGAGAAAAATCCCGCCGCCGATCCCGACGATCCCTGCAAGATAGCCTAGCGGCGCGGCCGTGAAGGGTATGTAGCGCGCCAGGCTGGTCGGCTCGGCTGCGTGCGTTTCGCGCACCGGGATCAGCAGGGTCAGGCTGGTGAGCAGCAGGCTCGCGCCGAGTAGCAGCAGAAAACTGCGCTCGCCGATCGGCGTGAGACCGCCCAACAGCGCGGCGGGCGCGGCCAGGGCCGTCAGCGCCAGCGCGCCGCGCCACGGTGTGATCTTGGCGTGAGCGTAGCGGATGCTGCTGCCAGCCACGACCACGATATTGCAGGACAGCGCGATCAGCGGGAGGATGCGGTAGTCGGTCCCGGCAAGCGCCAGCAGCGCATTGTATGTCGAGCCGCCGCCGAACCCCACCGAGGCATAAAGCAATGCGGTCGCGAGGAAGGCGGCGGCCAGCCAAAGCATGTCTGCGCCTTACCGCTCCCGCTCCCCTAGGTCAGGCCCGTGCGGAAACCGCTCCGTGGCAATGCTTGTACTTGTTGCCCGAACCGCAAGGGCATGGCGCGTTGCGGCTGATCTCCATCCCGGCATAGGGATTGGAGGTTTCGGACCCGCCGGGACCGACCGCTGCGCGAGAGCTGCCCGCCAGCGAGCCGAACAGGCCCGCCTGGCGGCTCGATCCGTCACCATCGTTGGAATTGTCGAGCCCGGTGAGCGGATCGATATGGCCGGTGAGGAAATCGGGCAGATCGGGCAGGCTGCCTTGCGGCATCGGCTCGGGTTCGCGCACATCGAGCTTCATGAGCTTGGTGGTGACATCCTCGCGCAGCGTCTCGAGCAGGCGCTCGAACAGGCCGAAGGCTTCCTGCTTGTATTCGTTGATCGGCTGCTTTTGCGCATGGGCACGCAGACCGACGACCTGGCGCAGTGCGTCGAGCGTGGCGAGATGCTCCTTCCAATGGTGATCGAGCGTCTGGAGCAGCACGCTTTTCTCGATCGTGCGCCACATCGAGGGATCGACGCGGGCCACCTTGGCATCCATCTGCTGATCGACTTCGGCGCGAATCCGCTCCTCGATGATCTCGGGTTCGAGCGTGTCTTCTTCCAGCCACGCGTCGAGGGGCGGCGACAGGCCGAGAACCTCGTCGAGCCGTGTCTTGAGACCCTCGATCTTCCACTGCTCGGGATAGGAGCCCGGCGGGCAGGCTTCCTCGACCAGCGCGTTGATCGTGTCGTAGCGCATGTCGAGGACCACTTCGTCCACCGTCTCGCTGTCCATGATTTCGGCGCGCTGTTCATAGATGACCTTGCGCTGGTCGTTCATCACATCATCGTATTGGACGACGTTCTTGCGGACCTCGTAATTGCGGCCCTCGACCTTCTTCTGCGCCGTCTCGATGGCCTTGGAGAGCCATTTGGAGCCGATCGCCTCGCCGTCCTCAAGGTTGGAATTCATCATCTTGGAGAACAGCGTGTCGGGGCCAAATATGCGCAGCAGATCGTCTTCGAGGCACAGGTAGAAGCGCGAGAGGCCGGGGTCGCCCTGGCGGCCAGAGCGGCCACGCAGCTGATTGTCGATACGACGGCTTTCATGGCGTTCGGTGCCGAGCACGAACAAGCCGCCCGCCTCGATCACACGCTCCTTCTCCTCGGCGATCTCCTGCTTGATACGCGCCACCGCCTCGTCGCGCTCTGGGCCTTCGGGCATGTCGCCCAGTTCGTCTTCGATGCGAAATTCGAGATTGCCGCCCAGCTGGATGTCGGTGCCGCGACCGGCCATGTTGGTCGCGATTGTGACCGAGCCGATGCGGCCGGCCTGCGCCACGATGTGCGCTTCCTGCTCGTGCATCCGCGCGTTGAGGACCGCGTGCTTGACGCCTTCCTTGTCAAGAAACTGGCTGAGCAGTTCGGACTTTTCGATCGAGACCGTGCCCACCAGCACCGGCTGGCCGATCTCGTTCTTTTCGCGGATCGCCTTGGCGATGGCCTGGAACTTGTCCATCGTGTTCTTGTAGAACTGGTCGTCCTCGTCGATCCGCGCGACCGGCTTGTGGGTCGGGATCTCGGCGACGTTGAGCTTGTAGATATCCCAAAACTCGGCCGCCTCCGTGGCGGCGGTGCCGGTCATGCCCGAGAGCTTGGGATACATGCGGAAATAATTCTGGAAGGTGATCGAGGCGAGCGTCTGGTTCTCGGGCTCGATCTTGACGCCTTCCTTGGCCTCGACCGCCTGGTGCAGACCGTTCGACCAGCGGCGACCTTCCATCATGCGACCGGTGAACTCGTCGATGATGACGATCTTGTCGTCCTTGACGATGTAATCGGTGTCGCGCTTGAACATGATGTTCGCGCGCAGCGCCTGGTCGAGATGGTGGATCACCAGCGTGTTCTCGACGTCGTAGAGGTTCTCGGTTTCGAGCAGCCCCGCCTCGCTCAGCTTGGCCTCGATCGCATCGGTGCCTTCTTCGGTCCAGGTGATGTTCTTCGACTTCTCGTCGGCCTCGTACCAATCGGGATCGAGATCCTTCACGATGGCGTCGATCGAGACGTAGAGATCGGACTTGTCCTCGGTCGGACCGGAAATGATCAGCGGCGTCCGGGCTTCGTCGACTAGGATCGAGTCCACCTCGTCGAGGATCGCATAGTTGAAGGGGCGCTGGACCATCTGGCCGCGCTCGTGCTTCATGTTGTCGCGCAGATAGTCGAAACCGAACTCATTGTTGGTCCCATAGGTGATGTCGGCATTGTAGGCGTCGCGGCGCTGGAACTCGTCGATATTGGGGACGATCACCCCGACGGTGAGGCCGAGGAAGCGATAAAGCTGCCCCATCCATTCGGCATCGCGCCGGGCGAGATAGTCGTTGACTGTGATGACATGGACGCCCTTGCCCTCGATGGCGTTGAGATAGGTCGCCAGCGTCGCGACGAGCGTCTTCCCCTCGCCGGTGCGCATCTCGGAGATCTCGCCGCGATGGAGCACGATGCCACCGATCATCTGGACGTCGAAATGGCGCATTCCCAGCACCCGGATCGAAGCCTCGCGCACCGTGGCAAAGGCCTCGGGCAGGATTTGGTCGAGCGTCTTGCCCGAGGCGAGCTGCTCGCGAAACTTATCGGTCTGAGCGGTGAGTTCTTCGTCCGAGAGCGCTTGGATCTGCTCCTCGAGCGCGTTGATCTGGTCGACCGTCTTGCGCATCGAGCGCACGTAACGTTCGTTGGACGAGCCGAAGAAGGCCTTGGTAAGCGATTTGAGCATGGGCGCGATCTCGCGAATGAATTTATGGGAAATAACCCGAGCGCTCCGTGGCTGCTCAGGCTGGAAAAATAGTTAGGGGCCGAGGGAGCGACCCTCGACTGCGCCTATTCGTGGGCGCGATCCACACCGAGATGTACGGTCGGAATATAGATCCGGACGGGATTGGCGGTACGGCAGGGCGCGGGCTTTTCGCCTCGGGCGCGCTGCTGACGCTGGCGTTCGATGCAGGCGCATTCCTCGCTGCGGTCCTTCTCGCACGCCCTCTGGGACTGCTCGATCTGGGCCTCCAGCGCGCCGATCACCGAAGCCTGCGCAGGTGCGGAAACCGCCACAAGGCCGGTCGCGATCGCGAGGCAGGTGAGGAGACGGCGAAGCATCGTCTGGCGTAAATAGGTTTTCAACGCCATCGCGTCCACCCCCGAACCGCGTTTACCCGCCGCGCCATCCTTCGTAAGGACGCGTGAATGGACCTTGATCGCTCTCCCCTTGCCCGCCCCTTCCCCGAACTGCCGACCATCGAAGGGATGACGCTGCGCACCGTCCGCGCAGGCTACAAAGCGTGGGATCGTGCCGATCTTACCTTGATCGAGCTTATCCAAGACACGGCGGTGGCAGGGGTCTTCACCCGAAGCGCCTGCGCATCGAGCGAAGTCGAGATGGGCCGCGAACAGCTGCGCCAGGGCAAGGCACGGGCGCTGGTGGTCAATGCGGGGAACTCCAACGCCTTTACCGGCTACCGCGGGCGCGAGGCGGTCGAGCAGATCGTGGCGCAGGTTGTGGAAGCTCTCGATTGTGAGCGTGAGGAGGTGTTTGTCTCCTCGACCGGCGTGATCGGCGTGCCCTTGCCCCGCGACATCGCCCGTGCCGGAGTCGCGGCGGCGTTGCAGGCGCCGCCCTGCGGCTGGGAGGATGCGGCCGCGGCGATCGGCACGACCGACACCTTCACCAAGGGTGCCGGTGCCAGCGCGATGGTCGGCGAGACGCGGGTGGAATTCGCCGGAATCGTCAAGGGCAGCGGGATGATCGCGCCCGACATGGCGACGATGTTGGGATATGTGTTCACCGATGCCCGGATTGCGCCCGAGCTGCTCCAGGAGATGCTCTCAAGCGCCAATGCCGCCACCTTCTCGTGCATCACCGTCGATGGCGACACCTCGACCAGCGACACCGTGCTGGCGTTCGCAACCGGCAGGGCTGACCATCCGCCGATCCGCTCGTGGGACGATGCCGGCGCCGACGCGGTCTACGCTGCGCTGCTTTCGGTCTGCCGCGAATTGGCGCAGCTGGTGGTCCGCGATGGCGAAGGCGCGCGCAAATTCATCGCGGTGAGCGTGTCGGGCGCGCAGAGCGATGACAGCGCGCGGCGGGTCGGGCTGTCGATCGCGAACTCGCCGCTGGTGAAAACCGCAATCGCAGGCGGCGATGCGAACTGGGGCCGCGTGGTCATGGCGGTGGGCAAGGCCGGCGAACCCGCTGATCGCGACCGGCTCTCGATCGGCTTCGGTGGGGTCTGGGCGGCGCGAGATGGCCAGCCGCTGGCCGATTACGACGAGGCGCCGGTCTCCCGGCATCTGCAGGGCGAGGAGATCACAATCGAGGTCGATCTCGGGCTCGGCGCGGGGCGAGCGACGGTGTGGACCTGCGACCTGACGCATGGCTACATTGCCATCAACGCGGATTACCGCTCGTGAGCGCGCTTGATCGCGACATCCAGGCGCTGATGCGAAGCGTGACCGAAGCGGCGATCCTGCCGCGCTATCGCAATCTCTCGAGCAACGAGATCATCGAGAAGGCCAAAGACGAGCTGGTGACCGTCGCCGACCGCGAAGCCGAGGTCATGCTTAATGAGGGCCTCGCCGCTATCGACGCCTCTCTCGCCATCGTCGGCGAGGAAGCGGCGCATGCCGATCCCGCCGTGCTAGCCGGTCTCCACCAGGATTGCTGGATCGTCGATCCGATCGACGGGACCCACAATTTTGCTCACGGTCGCCCGCCGTTCGGCATCCTGCTGGCGCGCTGCGCCGGCGGAATCTGCCAATCGGGCTGGATCTATGATTGTCTGTCCGGCCGCTTTTGCGCGGCGCATCTCCACCAGGGGGCCTACGTGAACGGCAATCGCATAACGGCGCAAACGAGCGGCGAGGTTCGGCCGGTTGCCGCCATATCGACCATCTTTCTCGACCCCACACGGCGCACGGCGGTCAAGACCCATATCGCGCCGCACTACCGCGTGGTCGACACGCCGCGTTGCGCCGCCGAGCAATATCCGCGGCTGGCGCTGGGCGAAAACGATGTATCGCTGTTCGAGCGCACCTTGGCATGGGACCACGCCGCGGGAGTGCTGTGGCTCAACGAGGCGGGCGGCAAGGCCGCGCGGCCCGATGGCTCACCTTATCGCGTAGACGAGCCCGAGCGCAGTGGGCTGATCGGCGCGGCGAGCCCGGCCCTGTGGGCCGAACTCGCCGCGCTTTATTCCAAAATGGCTTAGAGCTCGCCTTCGAGCCAGCTCTTGAGCTGGCCCTTGGGCGCTGCGCCGCGCATCTGAGCGGCGGGCTTGCCGTCCTTGAACAGCACCAGATAGGGGATCGACTGGACACCCATCTGCCCGGGGACCCCGGTGTTCTCCATGATGTCCATCTTGGCGATGGTGACCTGATCGCCCATCTCGTCGCTCAATTCCTCGAGCGCCGGTGCGATCATCTTGCACGGGCCGCACCATTCGGCCCAGAAATCGACCAGCACGGGCTTGTCCGATTCGAGGACATCGGTCTGGAAACTGGCATCGGTAACGGCGACGGTCGGCATGGTGGTTCTCCTGTGGGGTTTGGCCCCTATTCGGGTCATGTAGGCCCAAGCTGCGGTTACTCAACGGGCGGTAAGGCAAAGCTTTCCTGCGGAGCGGAAAACCGCGCTTTGTGAGCGGCGAGCAGATCGGCGGAAAGCGCGATCAGCTGCGGCGTCTGGGTGTAGAGCAGCGCGGCACGCACCTCGCGCCCGGGATAGATCGTTTCCAGCGCCGCGACATAGGCGGCCATCTGGCGCAGCGTGGCATCGGGCACCCGTTCGAGCGACTCGGGCGGGCGGCGCGCGGTCTTGAAATCGACCACCGTCACGCGCTCGGGCGTCACCAGCAACCGGTCGGCCACGCCCACCACCACTTCGCCGCCGACCACCGCCGCCAGCGGAACCTCGGCGAGCGCGCCCGCAGCGAAGATGTCGCCGAATTCCTCGTGGTTGAGCACGGCGAGCGCACGGTCGAGCATTTCGCTGCGATCGGCCTCCGCGAGGTCGGGAGCCTGACGCGCAAGCCACTGCCCCGCCCTCGCCGCGCGCTCGGCCACCGGCACTGCGGGCAGACGCTCGAGCAGCGCGTGGATCAGCACCCCGCGCTGCGCCGCGATCGCCGAATGCTCGGGCGGCAGCGGGGGATCGCTGCCCTCGACCTCGCCCAGCCCCGAGGGCGAGAGCGGCCGCGGGGGGCGCGCTTCGGCCGGAGGGGGCGATTCTGTCCAGGCGGGGAGATCGACTGCGGCTTGCCCGGCGTTCCCTGCCGGGCGCGGCACGATCGTGCTGGTCGCTCCCCATTCGCGCCGGGCGCCCCAGATCGAATCTTCGACCGGATCGCCCGCGAACAGCGGCTCGAGCTGGGCGTACCAGCTGTCCTCGTGCGGCGTCCCGCGCTTTGCCTCGCGCGGGCCCAGCGAGCCGCCGATGAACAGCGCCTCCTCGGCGCGGGTCATCGCGACATAAAGCAGCCGCCAGTGCTCCTCCCTCTCGGTCCGCGCGGCAATCTCGTAAGCCGTGGCGATCGGGCCGACCCGCTGCTCCGCCGACAGCCCCGGCAGCGGTACCTTGTTGCGCTCGTCTGCGGGATCGACCAGCGCCAGCTCGCCCGGCGCATCGGGACCGATCGCGGCATCGGCGAGGATCACGATCGGCGCCTGCAGCCCCTTGGAGCCATGGACGGTCATCACCCGCACCTGATCGCGATTCGCGCCAGCCTCGCGCTTCAATTCGCCGTCGCCGGCATCGAACCAGCGGATGAAGCCCTGCAGGCTGGCGGTGTGCGCGCTCGCATAGGCGTTGGCGGCGTTGAGCAATTCGTCGATCGGGTCGTTGGCCTCGGCGCCGAGCCGCGCGACCAGCCTGCGGCGCCCGTCGAAAGGCCCGACCAGCAGCCAGTGCAGCAGCGCCTGCGGACTGTCGAAATCGACGCGGCGCAGGATTTCGCGCAGAGCCGCGACGGTGCGCGCAACCTGCGGATCGCCCGACTGGCGCAGATGCTCCCACAAGCGCTGCTGCCTTGGCCGGTAGCCGTGTTCGAGCAACTGCTCCTGCGTCCAGCCTCCCAGCGGCGAGACCAGCAGGTTCGCGAGGTTGAGATCGTCGAGCGGCTGCGCGGCGAAGCGGAGCGCGGCCATCAGATCCTTGACCGCCAGCGGCGCGCCCAGCCGCAGCCGGTCGACCCCCGCCACGGGCACGCCATGGGTATAGAGCCGGGCGACGATCAGCGAGGCTAGCTCGCGCCGCTTGCGGACCAGGATCATGACATCACCCGGGGTTGCGCGCCGTGCCTGGCCGGGTTTCTCGCCCTTGACCAACGGGAAGCCGGGACCCGCGGGGTCCATCCAGACGCGGATCTGCTGCGCGATGCGATCGGCCAACCGCCGGTCGTGCCGCGCGAGCCAGCCTTCGGCGCCGTCCTCGTCGCCGTCGCGGATATCGGCGACGGTGTTCCAGAGTGTGACCAGCCCGGGGCGGTCCTGCCCGACATGCGGCTCGGGGGCGCGCTTGAGACCGAAGGAGGCGGGCCCGATCGCGGCGATGGCCTTGTCGACGAATTGCAGAATAGGTTCGGCGGTGCGGAACGACTGGCCCAGATCCAGATCGCGCAGGCGCCGCGGTTCGGGGGCACCCGCCATAATCTCCCCCTGCCCGAGCCGCGCCATGTCGTCGGCCACCCAGCGCTGCGCTGAAGCGAAATTCTCCGGGCTGGTGCCTTGGAAGCCGAAGATCGCCTGCTTGTAATCGCCCACGGTGAAGATCGTGCGGATAGCATCGCCCTGCGCGCCCAGGCCGGAGAAGAAATCGTCGGTCAGCGCGAAGATGATCGCCCATTGATCGGCGTTGGTGTCCTGCGCCTCGTCGATCAGGATATGATCGAAGCGGCGGTCGAGCTTGTAGCGGATCCAGTCGCCCATCGCGCTGTCGGCGAGCAGCGCGGCGGCGCGGCGGATCTGGTCGTCGAAATCGACCAGCGCCTCGCGCGATTTGGCCTCGTCCCACATCAACGCGAACTGCCGCCCGACTTCGAGCTGCGGGGCGAGGAAACCGGCCAGTTCGACCAGCGTGCGCCGTTCGGCGACCTGCCCGATCGCCTCCACCACTTCGGCGACGCGGCCGCCGTAATCGGGGTCGAGCTTTTCGAGGTTCTTGAGGCTCTTGGGCTCGCCCGTCTTGGTCAGCAGCGTGCCGTAGAATCCGTCGAGCAACGCGACGCGCTCGATCGGCCCGGCGGCCAGCCAGCTGTCGACGAATTCCACACAGGCGAGACCGGTCTTGGTGCCCCACTGCGCATTGCCTTCGCGGCAGGCGCGCAGCAGTGCGACGGGGAAGCCCTCGTCGGCGCAGGCCTGCGCAACCCAGTGCTCGTCGGCATCGGCGGGGATTCCGAGCAGGCCGCAGACCCGCGCGTGCATCGGCGCCTGCCAGCCAGCGGGTCCGGTCCACAGCTGGATCGCCCCGGCGCAGCGCATCAGCCAGCGGCGCACCCCGTCGGCGCCCTTGCGGCGGCTCATCTCGGCGATGGCGTCGAGCGTGCGACGGTCGTTGCTCGCTTCGGCGCCCGTCAGCAGGTCGCCGAGCACTTCCTCGCTCAGCAATTCGCGCTCGCGGTCCTCCATCGGCCGCGATCCCGGTGCGATCCGCGCTTCCTCGGGGAAGGCGGCAAGCAGATATTGCGCGAAGGCGTGGATGGTGTCGATCCGCAGGCCGCCCCCGGGGCTGTCGAGCACGCTGGCGAAGAGCGAGCGCGCATGCGAGCGGGTCGCGGCATCGACCGGCGCGCCGAGATAGGCCAGCTCCTCGGCCAGCCTCGCGTCGGGCAGCCGCACCCAGCGCGCGAGCACCTCGTTGACCCGCACCGCCATTTCGGCGGCACCGGCCTTCGTAAAGGTCAGACAGAGGATGTCGGAAGGCTCGACTCCCTCTTGGAGCAGCAAGCGGAGTACTCGCGCGGAAAGTACTTGGGTCTTGCCCGTCCCCGCCGAAGCCGAGAGCCAGACGCTTTCGCGCGGATCGACCGCGTCGCGCTGCGCGCCGGCGAGCGGATAGACCGCGCCGCTCATGCGCTTTCCTCCGTTTCGTCGTCGGCAAGACGTGGCAGCCATTCCTCGAGCCGCATCAGCTGGTCGTAATCCGAATAGCCGGCGTAGTCGGGGTTGAATTTCGCGGTGAAGGGCTGATCGCCCTTGATCCAGTCGGCAATGGCGCCCCTGAGATAGCGTTCGGTCTCGGGGAGGAAGTCCTCGGGCGCGAGCCCGCTGCGCTTGTTGCCCAGCTTGAGCGGGGTCTCGACATAGCCGAAGCCGAAGCGGTTCTCCTCGTCCTTCGCCTTGCCGAGAGACCAGTATTCGAACGCGCTCGGCTCGCCCGAGACGGTGCCGAACCCGCCCGCGCGCGCGATCATCCCGAGCAGCCCGAGCTGGAGCGCGAAGCCCTGTTCGACCATGCTGGCGGAGGGAGGCGAGCCCGTCTTGTAGTCGACTACGGCCAGCGTGCCGTCGGCGAAGCGGTCGATCCTATCGGCGCGGCCGTGGAGCTTGACCCCGTCGACCTGCATCTCGCCCTTGCGTTCCCAGGCGGCAACCACGCGATCTTCGTAGCTTGAGACGCTGTCCTCGACCCATTCGAGCGCGGCGAGCAGGCGCGGCTGCCACAGTCCGCGCATCAGCGGGTGGGCGTTCTTCTCGATCATCACCGCATCCATGATCGGTGCCAGCTTCGCGGCCGGATCGCTCTTGCGCGCCTCGTGCCAGCGTTCCAGGATCGCATGCGCGACCTCACCCTGCCATGCCGGCGAGGGCGCGGCCTCGAGCGCGTCGAGCGTGCGCAGGCCGAGGATCGAACCGGCGTAGAACTGGTAGGGATCGCCACGCAGCCGGTCGAGCGCGGTGACCGCGATCGGCACGTCGCGCTGCGCTGCGCTGGGCATGGGTCTGGGCCGCGGATAGGGTACGGGCAGAGACCGGGGTCGGCCCATCGCGCGGGCGAGCTCGATCGCGCCGGTCTCCTGGTGGCGCGGCAACAATTCGCCCAGCAGCGCCTGGACGCGCAACAGGAAGCGCGAGGGGATCGCCGGCCCCGCCTCGTCGCGCGCGGCGCGGCTGAGCACCACCTCGGGCGCGCCCAGCGCGCCGGCGAGATCATGCGCGGACAGCCCACTGCGGAACTCGGCCCCGGGCACGCCCAGCGCGCGCAGCACCGTCGGTGCCAGCAGCGCATCGACTCCGCCGCGCGGCGGCCAGACGCCCTCGTTGAGCCCCACGCAGATCACCAGCTCGGCGCGGCTCATCCGCGATTCGAGCAGTCCGTAGATCGCCACGCGCGGGTGACCGCCATAGGGCGGGCGGACCGCGATATCGTCCATCGCATCGCGCAGCACGATGTCGCAATCGCCGGCGTCGACCGGGGTTCCGGTAGCGCGCGCATGAAAGCGCAGATCCTCGACGAAGCGCGCCAGCGCCCGCCCGTCTTCGCGTGCCCACAGGCTGTCGCCGCACAGCGCCTCGCCGGCGTTGGCGAGACGGTCGAGCAGATCGGCCAAGGGTTCCGCGCCCGCACTCTCCACCAGCGGCACCAGCGCCGAGCGCAACGCACTCCACCACTCGGCCAGCCCTGCCGCATGCTTGCCCAGCTTCGCCACCAGATCGTCGAGCGGTTCGAGCCCCTCGCGCGGTATCGGCCCGCGCAATTCGCGCTCGACGATCCGCGCCTGCGCCAGCCAGTCGCGGCGATCCATTCCGCCATGCACCAGCGGGTGCATCGCGAGCGCCATCAGCGCGACCGGTGCGGCGCCCTTGGCGGCGACCTCTGCCAGCAAAAGCAGCAGGCGCCCGGCGGCGGTGTCCGAGAGAGGGCGACCCGCCGAATCATCGGCGACGATCTCCCAGCGCGCGAGGTGATGGACCACGCGGCGCGCCAGCGCGCGGTCGGGGGTGATCACCGCGATGCGCTTCTCGGGCGTCTCGAGCGCCTCGCGCACGAGCAGTGCGATCGCCTGCGCCTCCTCCTCGGGATTGGCGGCCTGCATGATGCGGACGTTGGACAGGCGGCGCTTGTCGGCGGGCAGATCGACCCATTCGCGGCTTGCCACCGGCGGCAGGAACAGGTTGGAGATCGCGTGGCTGCGCTCGGGCGGTGCCGCGGCCGCGCCCCTGCGGTGCCATGGCTGCACTTCCTCGCGCGCAACGCCCATCCGGTTGAGCAGCAGCTTGAGATGGTATTGCGGATGCGCCACCGCGTCGCCGCGTGCGAAGGGCTCGGCCCCCGGCTCGGGCGCGGCGCCCGCGCGGCCCAGCTCGTCCCACACCGCATCGGACAGCGACAGGTCGAGATCCGGGAGCACAACTGCGCCATCGGGCAAGAGGCTGACGACGCGGAGCAGACCGGCGAGCGCGGGCGCCGCGCTGGTCACCCCCGCGGCGACAATGGGCGTCTCGGGCGGAGACTCTCGCCAGCGGCGGGCGGCGTGTTCGAACAGCCGGTTGCGGCGGGCCGCCGTATCGACCGCGCCCTCCTCGCCGAGCCAGGCCAACCAGCGCGCCTGCACCCGCGCAAAAGTCCGCAACGAAGCCTGCCAATGGGCCGAGAGATCACCCACCAGTTGCAGCACGTTGTCGCCAATGAGCTCTTCGGGACCGATGCCTTCGACCAGCAGCCGGTCCATCGTGGCGCCGGTCTCGCGCGCGAGCCGCAGCAGCGTCGCCCCCTTGGGGGCATCGCTGCCCATTTCCTCGCGGATCAGTTGCGCCAGAGCCAGCCAGCGGCGGGTGGGATCGATGGCCCGCGGGATGTCCGGCGCCCCCAGCGGGTCGAGCAGCGCCCCCAGCGCCTCGTCGAGATCGAGATCGCCGACCACCGCCATGCGCGGCATCAGCAGTCCGGCACGGTCCTCCTCGCCGGCATGGCGGATGAAGGCTTCGGTGACGATCCGCTGCGCGCGCGAACTCGGCAGCAGCAGCGTCAGCCGCGCCAGTCCGAATTCCGCTTCGCGGTAGCGCGGCACCAGCCCCGCCACCAGCGCATCGGCGAAGCCGCGATGCGCGGCGATCGAATAGATCTGCGGGTGGCGCGCGTCAGCCACCCCGCAGCAC
The DNA here is from genome assembly GCF_030717865.1 of Qipengyuania benthica. Classification (NCBI taxonomy): domain Bacteria; kingdom Pseudomonadati; phylum Pseudomonadota; class Alphaproteobacteria; order Sphingomonadales; family Erythrobacteraceae; genus Qipengyuania; species Qipengyuania benthica. The sequence continues at coordinate 428,018 of NZ_JAVAIL010000002.1, forward strand.
TTCGGCGGCGCTCGCGACATGCCCGGGCCGCCCGACCTCGATCCAGCGCCCGGTGAAGGCCGCACCATAGAGCCGCCCCTCGCCGATCGCGCGATCCCACAGCACATTGGTCGAGAACTTGCCTGCGGGCGGGTCGCGCAGCAGGCGATGCGACAGCAACTGGATGCCGGTGTAGATGAAAGGCGCGATCCGCGAGGGCAGCTTGCGGCTCAGCCGCCCGCCGCCGTCCATGTAGAAATCGCCCGGCCCGCTGAAATTATGCGTCTGATCGTGCGGTACCAGCAGCAGCAGCGCGTCCATCCGCTCCGCATCCCACACCGCCGAAAGATCGGCGAAGGCGTTGCGCGGGCCGTCCAGCCAGATGCTGTCGGCATTGGTGCAGAACACCGGGTCGGGCAGCAGCCCGGCGTCACGCGCCTTGACCAGCCCGCCGCCGGTTTCGAGCAGCGCCTCGCGCTCGTCGGAGATTACCACTTCGGGCGCTTGGCGGTCGCGGACATGCGCCTGAAGCGCATCCGCGAGGTAGTGGACATTGACCACCGCGCGCGCGATTCCCGCATCGGCGAGCCGGTCGAAGGTGTAGTCGATCAGCGCCTTGCCTGCGACCCGGACCAGCGGCTTGGGCTGACTGGCGGTGAGCGGCCGCATCCGCTTGCCGAGCCCTGCCGCCATGACCATCGCGGTGTCGGATGCCAAGCCGTTCACGAGACCGTCTCCCCGCAGCGGTCGCGCAGATCCTGGGGGATGTTGGAATCGAACCAGCGCGCCACCGGCCCCAGCGCCGGATGGCGCAAATCGCGTTCCATTGCGGCCCACACTCTGGGGATCAATTCGAGATAGCGCGGCTTGCCGTCGCGCTTCGCAAGGCGAGTGAAGATGCCGACAATCTTGGCGTTGCGCTGCGCACCCAGCCGCGCGTAATCGGCCTCGAACTCGCTGTCTGCGCCGACGGCTTCGCAATAGCGGTCGAGCATCGCGCGTTCGAGCTCGAGCGAAACCTCGCGCCGCGCATCCTGCAGTAGCGAGACCAGATCATAGGCCCGATGCCCGATCAGCGCGTCCTGAAAATCGATCAGACCCTGCGTGCCGTCGGGGGGCAGCATGATATTCTCCGCATGATAGTCGCGCAGCACCGTGACGCCGGGCCTCTGACGCGCCAACAGCGGTTCGAGGACTGATCTCCACGCGGCGGCATAAGCCTCCTCATCGACCGACAGGCCCGCGGCGGGGCAGTACCACTCGGTCAGCAGACCCGCCTCGCGTTGATAGGTCGCCATATCGTAGGGCTCGAAACTGCCGGGGGGCTTACGATGCAGCTCGACCAGCGAATCCACCGCCGCGGCGTAGATCGACTGCTCCTGCTCAGGGTATTCGTCGAGCCATTCGCGCATCCGCTGCTCGCCGAAATCCTCGGTCAGCACCCAACCTTCCTGCGCCCGCTCCGCAATGATGCGCGGCGCGCGCATACCGTGCTCGTCCAGCCACCGCGCTACATAGAGAAACGGGCGCGGGTCTTCCTCGGGCGGCGGCGCATGCATCAGCATCGCCGTTTCACCATGGCGATGAATGCGGAAATAGCGGCGAAACGAGGCGTCGCCCGGGAGCGGAACGACCGTCGCCCCGCCCCAGCCGGCATGTTCTATAAAAGGCTCGAGCCCGTCGGGAAATTCACTCATGGCATGCGGCCTTGCCAATCTCCGCCTCCTTCCACAATGGCGCGCCGCGCCTCGCCCACTTTTTCCAGCGTAACCGAGAGGCAGCCAGGCTCCTGCGCAAACCCGCCGGCGCGCTCGGGCCACTCGGCAAGCAGCGCCGCACCATGGCGGTAATCCTCCAGCCCGATTTCCTCCGCCTCGCGCGGCTGCTCGAACCGGTAGAAATCGGCGTGGATGACGGGCGGGTCGAGCCTATCGTAGCTCTCGACGATGGTGAAGGTGGGCGAGGGAACCTCGCCGCGATGGCCGAGCGCGGCCAGCACGGCACGCGCCAGCGTGGTCTTGCCCGCGCCCAATTCTCCGGAGAGCGCGACGACGTCGCCGACGCGCAACTTTGCCGCAATACGCTCGCCTAGGCGCTCCATCGCCGCAAGATCGGGCAGGTCGAGCGTCATGGCAGGGTGATCGTCGCGCTGGTGCCCACGCCCTTGCGGGTGTGGATCTCGAGCGTGCCGCCATGCGCCTCGATCAGGTGGCGCGCGAGCGGAATGCCCAGCCCCTGGCGCCGCTCGATCCCCTTGCCGTCCCGCGTCGGCCGAATGCCCTCGAGCGCGCGCGCCAGCTCGTGCTGGGTCATGCCGCGGCCATTGTCCGACAGTGTAATCTTGGTCCCGGCCCTGTTCTGCCGCAACTCGACCGTGATCTTGCCGTCGCGCGCAGTGGCGGCGATGGCGTTGTCGAGCAGATGGGCGATCGCGCGACGGATCTGCTGGGGGTCGGCCTCCACCTTCTTGCCCGGATCGCCGCGCAGATCGAGCGTCAGGCCCGCGTCGACGATCGCCCCCTCGCGCTTGCGCACCACCTGAGTGATCAGCGGCAGCAGGTCGAGCTTCTGCTTGGAAAGCGGCATCAGCCCCGCCTCGCTCTGCGACAGGTCGAGTACGTTCTCGACCTGCTCGGTCAGCTTGCCCACCGACAGCGAGATCGCCTCGGCATAATCGCGCGCCTGCGGGGTCAGCTCGCCCGCCACCCCGCTGGTGAGCAATTCGGCGAAGCCGCCGATCGAGGTCAGCGGCGTGCGGAACTCATAACTCATATTGGCGAGGAAGCGGGTCATCACCGCATCGGCCTCCTCCAGTGCCCGATTGCGTTCGCGCAAGGCCTCCTCGGCTTGGCGCGAGGCGGTGACGTCGAGCACGGTGAGCAGGCCATTGCCATCGGGTAGCGGCACACTCGCGAAATCCAGCGTCCGTCCGTCGCTGAGCTGGACATTGCCCTGCTTCTTCTTGCGATCGAGCGTTGCCGACCGGATCACTAGGTTGATCGTGGCTACCTGCTTGGGGTCGGCGAGTTGCTGGGCGATCGCCTCGAGCAGATCCTCCGCCATCGGGTGCCCGTCGAGCGCTTCGGGATCGAGGCCCCACACCCCTGTGAACCCCCGGTTCCATAATTCGAGGTGGCCGTCGGGCGCAAACACCGCCAGCGCCTCGAACAGATTGTCGAAGGTAGCGGTCCGGGTCCGCAACAGCGTGTCGCGAGTAGCGGACAGCGCCAGTTGCTCGGTGCGGTCTTCCGCGATCATCACCAGCCCGCCATCGGGCATGGGCTGCGCGACAATCCGCAAATGGGTGGAATCGGGCAGCGGCCAGGCTTCGTCCTGCGTTTCATCGGAAAGGAACCATTCTCCCAGCTCGGCACGCCAGGCGGGAAAATCGCGGACCTCGGGGATGCGTCCGTTCTCGCGCGCCACCATCAGCATCTGTTCGAAGCTCGTGCGGTCGTTGACGATTCCCGGCGGGAGCGCGAAGACGCGGTGAAACGGCTGGTTGGCGAAGGTCATCCGCCGCCGCGAATCGAACTGCGCCACGCCGATCGAGAGCTGGTCGAGCATCGAGCGCTGCGCCTCGCGGAAGGCACGGAACTCGCGCGCCTGTTCCTCCATCTCCTCAATATCCACCGCATAGCCCGCGATCCCCTCGCCGATCAGCGGCAGATCGGTCACGCGCATGGTCCGCCGCGCGCCCTTGATCGTGGCGCTGACGATGCGTTCGATCGGCTTGCGGCGTTCGCCAGCCTGCTGCGCGACTTCTGCGGCGCTAACCCCGTCGACCGTCTCGATGAGTTCGATCTGCCTCGCGACCACTTCGTCGGGGCTCTGCGCACCGACCGCCGCGACATAGGCGGTGTTGACCAGTCTGAGCTGCATCTGCGGGCTGCGAAACCACATCGGCATCGGCGCTGCCTCGATCAGGCCGACCAGCGCGCCGAAATCCTCGCGCGCACGCGCGGTCTCCTCGCGGAGCGCAGCGACTTCTTCCTCGCTCTCGGTAAGGTCGAACACCCAGACCAGCGCGGCACCGCTGGGCGAAACATTGGGATCGGCCAGCGATCCGCGCAGCGCCAGCGCCCGCTTCGAACCTCTGGGCTTGACCGTCATCTGGAAGGGTGCGGCAGTCTTCTGCGTGCGCCGGACACGGGTGGTGAGCTGTTCGAGCTGGTCTTCGCTCAGCCCTCCGGCTCCAGATGGTGCCAGCTCGCTGAGATATTGCGGCACTGCATCGAGACCCAGCCAGCCGGCCAGCCGGTCGGGTGCCTCTATCCGGCCATCGGCGCGCACCAGCAGCGGGATCGCGGGTGAGTCTTCGATCATCCGCGACAGCCGCCGCACCGCGCGTTTGGTCCCTTCCGCGGCCTGCACCCGCGTGCTGGCGCGGATCATGATCCATCCCGCCGCGACGGTCCACAGCGCGAGGAGCAGACCGATCAGCGTCAGCAAGAAGGGCGAGGATTGCATCGCCGTCCAGCTATGCGCGAGTGGACGGCGATGCAATGGCTTAGGGTCGCGGGCCTAGAGTCGTGCAAGCCCGGGCAGGTCCCCAAACTCGAAGCCTCAGTAGCGGTAATGCTCGGGCTTGAACGGCCCCTCGACCGGCACGCCGATATAGTCGGCCTGGACCTTTGTCAGCTTGGTCAGCTTGACCCCGAGCTTGTCGAGATGCAGCGCGGCGACCTTCTCGTCGAGATGCTTGGGCAGGACATAGACGTCGTTCTCGTACTTGTTGTCGTTTTCCCACAGCTCGATCTGCGCCAGCACCTGATTGGTGAAGGAACAGCTCATCACGAAGCTGGGATGGCCGGTGGCGCAGGCGAGGTTCACCAGCCGGCCCTTGGCGAGGATGATGATCTCCTTGCCATCAGGGAACTTGACCAGATCGGTGCCCGGCTTGAGCTCGGTCCATTCGTAATTGTCGAGCGCCGAGATCTGGATCTCGCTGTCGAAATGGCCGATGTTGCACACGATCGCCATCGGCTTCATCGCCTTCATGTGCTCGGCGGTGATGACGTCTTCATTGCCGGTGGTGGTGCAGAAGATGTCGGCGCGGGTTACCGCGTCCTCCATCGTCGTCACCTCGAAGCCCTCCATCGCCGCCTGCAGCGCGCAGATCGGGTCGATCTCGGTCACCAGCACGCGCGCGCCGCCATTGCGCAGCGACTGCGCCGAGCCTTTGCCGACATCGCCATAGCCGGCGACGCAGGCGACCTTGCCCGAAAGCATCACGTCGGTGGCGCGGCGGATCGCATCGACCAGCGACTCGCGGCAGCCGTAGAGATTGTCGAATTTCGACTTGGTCACGCTGTCGTTCACATTGATCGCCGGGAACGGCAGCTTGTTCTGCTTGGCGAGGTGATAGAGACGGTGAACCCCGGTGGTGGTCTCTTCCGAGACGCCCTTGATCGCCTTGACGCTCTTGGTCAGATAGCCCGGCTTGCGCTTGAGGAAATCCTTGAGCGCGCGCTGCATCTCGATCTCTTCGGCGTTCTGCGGCTCGGGCATGGTTTCGCCGGCCTCGATCCGCGCACCCCACAGCGCGAACATGGTCGCATCGCCGCCGTCGTCGAGAATGAGATTGGTGGTGAGGTCCTGATCGTCTTCGGTCGACCAGTCGAAGATCTTGCCGACATAGTCCCAGTAATCGGCCAGGCTCTCGCCCTTGATGGCGAAGACCGGAATATCCTGAGCGGCGATCGCGGCGGCGGCGTGATCCTGGGTCGAATAGATGTTGCAGGTCGCCCAGCGCACTTCGGCGCCCAGCGCCACCAGCGTCTCGATCAGCACCGCTGTCTGGATCGTCATGTGCAGCGAGCCGGTGATCCGCGCGCCCTTGAGCGGCTTGGCTGCGCCATACTCCTCGCGGGTGGCCATCAGGCCGGGCATTTCGGTTTCAGCGATGGCGATTTCCGCGCGGCCGTAATCGGCGAGCGCGATGTCCTTGATGACGTAATCGGTGAAGGCGGTCACGGGCGGTCCTCGGTCTGTTGTCGGATGGAAAGAGACGCACGCCGTACGGCAGAAACGCGGCGGCGCGGAATTGTCGCAGCCCCTAACCGCTCCCCCCGCGCAGGGCAACCGCGCGGGCCGCTTCGAGCCGCGCTCGCCGGAAAACCGGTTGCACGGAACTGGCGCTGGGCTAAGCCGCCTGCGGACGGATATTCAATGCAACAGGAGACGCGATCATGACGATTTCGGTGGGCGACAAACTACCCGATGTAAAGCTGGTCAAGGCGACCCAGGACGGTCCCGAGCAAGTCGCTTCGAGCGACTTCTTCGCCGGTCGCAAGGTGGCACTGTTTTCGGTGCCCGGCGCTTTCACCCCGACCTGTTCGGCCAAGCACCTGCCGGGCTATGTCGAAAAGGCGGATGAGCTGCGCGCCAAGGGCGTCGACGAGATCGCCTGCACCTCGGTCAATGATGCCTTCGTGATGGGTGCATGGAAGGACGCCGCCGGGTCGGAAGAGGTTACCATGCTCGCCGACGGCAATGGCGATTTCGCGCAGGCAGTCGGACTTACGATGGACGGATCGGGCTTCGGCATGGGACAACGTGCGCAGCGCTACTCGATGATCGTCGAGGATGGCGTGGTGAAGGAACTCAACGTCGAACAGCCGGGTGATTTCTCGGTCTCGAGCGCAGAGCACATGCTTAAGCAGCTCTAAGGAAAAGGAAGTCGAGCGAAAAAGGGGCGCCCAGGGCGCCCCTTTTGATTCGCAGAGATCGCCCGTCCGAACGCCCGGCTCAGTAGCCCATCAGGCTGAGCACTTCCTTTCGGCTGCGCTCGTCCTGCAGAAAGGTGCCCATCATGCGGCTGGTAATCATGCCCACCCCCGGTGTACGGACCCCGCGCGCTGTCATGCAGCTGTGCGACGCCTCGATCACCACCGCGACCCCTTGAGGCTCGAGGCTTTCCCAGATGCAGTCCGCGACCTCGGCGGTGAGCCGTTCCTGGACCTGCAGCCGCCTGGCGAAGCCGTGGAGCACGCGCGCCAGCTTTGAGATGCCGACCACCCGATCGTTGGGCAGATAGGCGATCGCCGCCTTGCCGATGATCGGCGCCATATGGTGTTCGCAATGACTCTGGAAGGGAATGTCCTTCAGCAGAACGATCTCGTTATAGCCGCCCACCTCCTCGAACACCCGCTGCAGATGATAGGCAGGGTCCTCCGCATAGCCGAGGCAGTATTCCTTCCATGCACGGGCGACGCGGGCGGGCGTATCCAGCAGACCTTCGCGAGACGGATCGTCGCCCGCCCAGCGGATCAGCGTGCGGATCGCTTCCTGCACTTCCTCCGGAACCGGCGGCTTGCCGCGCGGATCGTCTTCGTCGGGTCCGACAAGACTGCTCATTTCTTCTTTTTCCTCCGGAGCCGGGCGCGGATGCGGCCAAGTCGGCTGCCCTTACGGAAAAGTCCGCCCTCGGCAAAGGGCTCGAACATTGTCTCGGCGTTCTCAGGGTCGAGTATCTCGGACCGAACGACGGTTTCCCGCACCGTGTCGAGTTCGGGCGGCACATAGCGCCTCAGTGCCCGTGCGCCGCCGCCGTTCGCGGCGATCAGCGCCGCCATCGAACCGTGCCGATCGAGCAGTTTCGGCATCGCGTCTTCCTCCACTCCGCAGTGCTCCGCGAGCAGCGACCGCCTGATCCGCGCGATTTCCTCGGCGGCATGGCTGTTGCCCTCGCGGGTGGAGTCGATGAAGACGTCGCATTCGCTGTCCAGCCCCAGCGAGCGGTTGTTGAGATTGGCCGAACCGATCCGCAGGATCTGGTCGTCGACGATCATGATCTTGGCATGGACGTAGATCGGCGTATCGCCCGTATAAGGACACCAGATTGAAAACCGATCGCCATTTGGCGCCGCCTCGATGCATTTCACCAGCTCGGCGCGCGCGTGGTCCATCGCCTGCTGTTCGAGCCAGCCGTCGGCATGCTGTGGATGGACGATCACGATTTCGGGCGGATCGTCCTCGGCCAGACGCGCCATGATCGCCTCGGCCACCGCGCGCGAGGCGAAGTACTGGCTCTCGGCGTAGATGTGATGCCTCGCCCGCTTGATGTGGGTCAGGAACAATTCGGCAATCTCGGTCACCTCGTCCCATTCGCGATAGGCGGAACAGGTACGGGCGATGCCGATCTCGACATTCTCGAACCCCGCCCGGAGCCCCTCGGGCCACAGAGATTCCTCGCGCGGCTTGAGCGGCAGCAGCGGCACGCCGCCAGCCTTGATCCAGCGATCGCGGCCAAGCTCGCTCAGCGCCTCCGCGACATCGCCTTCCATCATCATCGAGGCGTCGTGCCACGGCCCGTACTGATCACCGCGAGGTGTAGTGCGGCGCTCGTCCACCTCCTTGTGCTCGCGCGTATCCCAGCGCCGCACGGTCATGTCGATCCCGCCGCACACCGCCAGCTTGTTGTCCAGCACGGCGATCTTCTGATGATGGCAGCAGCCCACGGGATGCGCGCTGTCGAACTTGAAGTCGATCCGTCGATGCCGAGCCCAGCGCACCAGATCCCACCACATCGAACCGCGGATCGCGAATTTGAAGACTCCGAAGCTCCATTTGAGGATCCGGATTTCCATGGTCGGACGGTTGCGGCTGAGCCAGGCAATGAAACTGCCGAGCCGCGACGGATATTCGTCCTTGTAGGTGCGCTGCCACCAGCGGCGCCCCGCGGCGAGATGGATACGCGTGTCGAAATCCCAGCCCACGAGGAAAATCCGATGACGCGCCTTGAGCATCGCGGTCTGCATCGCAGCGAAATAATCCGCCGCATCGATCATCAATTCCGCCCGCTCCGCCCTGGCATAACGCCAGACACCCGGCTCGACGCCTTCGTCGAGCCGGGTAACGCGTGTGGGATCGACCGGTTCTTCGCTCACGCTGGCCCTCCGCCGACCAGCGCTATTCCTTGGCATCTTCCTTCGCTTCGGGCGTCACCTCGGCCTCGGCCTTCTCCTCCTTTTTCCGGCGCTCGAAAACGCCGCGCATGTGTTCGCGATCCTTCTCGTCGAGATGATCCGCGAAATCGGGGAAATGCTCTTCTTCTTCCTCGTCGATATGATGACGGTAATCGTGGTCGAGATCCTTGAATTTGTGCAGCCAGGCACCAGCCGACATATCGGTGGCTGCGAGATCGTTGAGCGCTTCCTCGATCTCGTGATGCTCGGCCACCGAATGGCGGGTTTCGTCGGTAGTCGGCGGTTTGCGCATCATCGTCGAATAGAGCGCCTGCTCTTCCGCGGAAGCATGGCTCTTCAATTCCCTGGTCAGTTCCTCGAACAGCGATCGGCGTTCTGCCGTGTCGCCTTCGGTTTTGAGCAGGCGATCAAGCAGCTCGCGATGCTTGTCGTGATCCCGCTTGAGCCGCGCGAAGATTTCGTCGTCCTGGGACATCTTTCGTATCCTTTGATAATTTTGCGAGTGCGACAGTCAAACAGGTGTGGCGCGCCCTGGTTCCAGCGGTTGCGCTCCATCGGTTGCACAGCCTGCCTCGGATGGCCATATCCCGCATCGGATGACACAAGACTTCGCAGCCAGCAAAGACGAGATGCAGCGCCTTGCCGCGACCGTGCTCCGCACGCTTCCCGAACAGTTCCGCACCGAACTCGATCGGGCGGTCATGCGGGTGGAGGACTTCGCCACGCCCGAACAGCTCGCCTCGGTTGATCTCACCGACAAATGGCAGTTGAGCGGCCTCTACGAGGGTCGCCCCGTTTCCGAAGCTTCGATCTGGGAAAGCGGCGAGCTCCCGCCGCGCATCTGGCTGTTCCGGCAACCGCTGCTGGCCGAAATGCGCGAGACCGGAGTGGGGCTGGAGGAACTTGTCCGCCATGTCGTCATCCACGAGGCAGGGCATCATTTCGGATTTTCCGACGACGACATGCATCGGCTCGAGGACGAAGCCTAGCCATTCTGCAACCCCGGATAGGCAGTCTGCCGAACCCAGAACCACACAAGGCCACCCTTCCGCCGGAAGGATGGCCTTGTGTGGTGCGCCCGAGAGGATTCGAACCTCCGGCCCCCGGATTAGGAATCCGATGCTCTATCCTGCTGAGCTACGGGCGCGTCCGCTTCGCCAATAAGCGAGCCTCGTACGGCTGACAACGGGTGTCCGCTCTACCCATCGGCGGCGGATCAGTTGAGTTCGTCGGCTTCGGCGATCGGGAACGGCAGCGGGGCCACCGATATCCCTTCTTCGATCAGTTCCTTGGCTTCGCGTACGGTGGCTTTGCCGTGGATCGCCTCCACCTGCTTCTCGCCGTAATGCATCGCCCGCGATTCTTCGGCGAAACCGTCGCCGACATAGGTGCTCTTGCGCAGCGCCTTGGCCTGCGCTTCGGCGAGCGCGCGCATCGCCTGGCGCACCTCGGAGGGGATCTCGCCATTGGTGACCGCCTTGACGGGCTTCCTCACGGCGTCGCCTGTCCGTTGATTGCCCTTGGCAGGAACTGCGGGCGCCATCGGCGCCTTGCCGACGTCCTGCGAACCGCATTCGGGGCATTGGACCAGCCCGCTGCCGTGTTGCTCGGCGAAATCGGAGGATGAGCCGAACCAGCCTTCGAAGCGGTGGCCGTGCGCGCAATGGAGGTCGTAAACGATCATGGAGGCGCGCTAGTTGGCGATTTCGCGCCGATTCGCAAGGCTCGGCACCTGCTGGCGTACCTCCGCGATGCGGTCGAGGTCGATATCGGCGAAGCCCAGTCCTGGTTTTTCGCCGCCCATGTCCAGCACCACCTCGCCCCAGGGATCGACCACCAGACTATGGCCATAGGTGCGGCGGCCGTCTTCGTGATCACCGACCTGCGCCGCGGCGACGACATAGGCGCTCGCCTCGATTGCTCGCGCCCGCTGGAGGACGTGCCAATGCGCTTCGCCGGTGGGGACGGTGAAAGCAGCGGGGATGGCGATCACGTCGCAGCCCTTTCGACCAAGAGCATCGAACAAGCCAGGGAACCGGATGTCGTAACAGATGGTCATGCCGAGCTTGAGCGTTTGCTCTTCCTCGCCATCGGTTGTTTTCCGGACGATCGTCATTTCTTCGACGGCGACGTCCTCGCCCGCACGATAGGCATTGGATTCACGCCAGCTCTCGCCACTCGCAAGGTCGACATCGAACATATGGATCTTGTCGTAGCACGCCGGCTCCTCGCCGCCGGGCCGGAACAGCATCGAGCGATTGGCCCAGCGTCCATCGGGAAGAGCGACGGCCATCGAGCCCAGCGCAATGTGCAATTTGCAATCTTCGGCGAGGTTCCTGAGCAGAGGAACGTATCTGGACTCTTCATGAAGCACGACATGCTCGGCGGCACGCTGTCTGTCCTTGTCCAAGAGCAACGACATTTCCGGTGTAAAGAGCACCTCTGCGCCCGCCCGGCGCGCCTCGTGGGCGGCATCCCGGATGGCAGAGAAGTTGACCTCCGGGTCGATCCCGGCGGTCATCTGGAGGATGGCAATCCGGATCATCCGAAAGCGTTCACCCGGCGAGCAACGCGTCGAGCTTTCCCGTGCGCTCAAGCGAAGCCAGATCGTCCGATCCGCCTACGTGGGTGTCGCCGATGAAGATTTGCGGCACGGTCCGCGCACCCGGAGCCCGCGCCTGCATTTCGTCGCGCATCGGACCGCCCATGGTTATGTCGTGCTCGGTATATTCGACGCCCTTTTCGTCGAGCAGGCGCTTGGCGCGCGAGCAGAAGCCGCAGCTGAACTTGGTGTAGATCGTGACGGGGGGAGTGGACATGAAAACCCTTCGAACAAATTGACTTTGGCAGTCTGCATAGCTGTCTTGACAAGGCTCTGCACCCACCTATCTCGATACCGTCCGACGTGGCCCACAAGGGCGCGATGGACGATCGCGGGAGCGCCGCCGAGTGCGGGTTCCCTCAGTGTATCAAATTGCTCAGAAGAGGATTTGTTTCTATGAACCGTATCGATCTTACCCCCTATCGCCGCTCGACCGTGGGCTTCGACCGGCTTTTCGATCTGCTCGAAAGCCAGGCGCGCAACAGTTCGAGCGAGAACTACCCTCCCTTCAACATCGAGCGGCGCGACGAGGACTCCTATCGCATCACGCTGGCGGTGGCTGGCTTCCGGAATGCCGATCTCGACATCGTCGCGCAGCAGAACCTGCTGACCGTTCAGGGCCGTAAACGCGACGACCAGCCCGATGGCGAGATGCTGCATGTCGGCATCGCCAACCGCGGGTTCGAGCGCCGCTTCGAACTGGCCGATTTCGTCCGGGTCGCGAACGCCGACCTCGCCGACGGGATGCTGACCATCGATCTGGTGCGCGAAGTGCCCGAGGCGATGAAGCCCAAGAAGATCGCCATCGGCGGCAAGGCCGCGCTGGAGGTGGTGAAGGATGACGAGGAGGACAGCGCCGCAGCGGCGTAATTCCCCTCCCTTACCCAGCAGTAACGACCTGAAACGAATAGGGGGCGGAGCTTGCGCTCCGCCCCCGCGACGCATGACGCCGCCAAGCCCCGATGTCGATCGTCCGGGTCGCAGAAGACAACCAACGTCGAAGCAAGCCCCGTTCGCGCAACAATCTGTCGCACAATAAGCCGTTCGCGATGCCGCAGGCATTGCGGACGCGATCTTTGCAACAACTATGTCAAAAGATAAAGGGCTGATGGAGGCTCGCTGCCATCGTGGACCACTCGGTCGATGCCAAGCTGATCCGTATTGCGCCGCTTTTCAGAACGTTAGAACCGAAGCGGTCCCACCGCTCGGCAGCAAAAAACTCAGACCAATCGCGCCTGTTCGAGCGCCGCGCCTACGAATCCGGAAAACAGCGGATGCGGATCGAAGGGTTTCGACTTCAACTCGGGATGGAATTGCACCCCGACGAACCACGGATGGTCGGGTCGTTCGACGATCTCGGGCAGCAGCCCGTCGGGCGACATTCCGGAGAACACCAGACCCTGTTTTTCCAGCGGTTCGATGTAGGCGCTGTTGACCTCGTAGCGGTGGCGATGCCGTTCCGAGATCGTCCGGGCGCCATGATAAATCCGCGAGACATGGCTGTTGCCGGTCAGCGCCGCGTCGTAAGCGCCCAGCCGCATGGTGCCTCCCAGGTCGCCGTCTTCGGCACGCTTTTGCAGGCCCGCTTCGCTCATCCATTCCGTGATGATCCCGACCACCGGCTCACCTGTGGCGCCGAATTCGGTGGAGGAGGCGGCGGCGAAGCCGGCCTCGCGCGCACCTTCGATACACGCCATCTGCATGCCGAGGCAGATGCCGAAGAACGGCACCTTGCGCTGCCGCGCGAAGCGCACGGCGGCGATCTTGCCCTCAGACCCGCGCTCGCCGAACCCGCCGGGCACCAGAATGGCGTGCAGCGGTTCGAGCTGGGCGGCGATGTCGCCATCGTCCTGCTCGAACACCTCGGCATCGATCCAGCGGATGTTGACCTTCACGCGATGCGCCATGCCGCCATGGACTAGGGCTTCGTTGAGCGATTTGTAGGCGTCGGGCAGGCCGACATATTTGCCGACCACGCCGATCGTGACCTCGCCCTCGGGATTGGAATAGCGATCGACCACATCGTACCAGCGCGACAGATCGGGCTCGGGGGCATCGGTGATGCCGAACCCGCGCAGCACTTCGCGATCGAGCCCCTCGCCGTGATATTGCAGCGGCACCGAATAGATCGATGGCGCATCGAGCGCCGGGATGACCGCTTCGGCGCGAACGTTGCAGAATTGCGCGATCTTGCGGCGGTCGCTCTCGGGAATGGGGCGCTCGGCGCGGCACAGCAGCATGTCTGGCTTGATGCCAAGGCTCGCCAGCTCGCGGACCGAGTGTTGCGTGGGCTTGGTCTTCAGCTCGCCTGCGGCGGCGATATAGGGCACCAGCGTGACGTGGATCGAAAGCGTCTGCAGCGGCTCGAGCTCGTTCCGCATCTGACGGATCGCCTCCATGAACGGAAGGCTCTCGATATCGCCGACGGTCCCGCCGATCTCGCACAGGATGAAATCGTGATCGCCCTGATCAGCCAGCGCGAATTGCTTGATGGCATCGGTGACATGCGGGATCACCTGCACGGTGGCGCCGAGATAGTCGCCGCGGCGCTCGCGAGTGATGATCTGCTGGTAGATCCGACCCGAGGTGACATTGTCCGACTGGTGTGCGGAAACGCCGGTAAAGCGCTCGTAATGGCCGAGGTCGAGATCGGTCTCGGCCCCGTCGTCGGTCACATAGACTTCGCCGTGCTGATAGGGGCTCATCGTCCCCGGATCGACGTTCAGATAGGGGTCGAATTTGCGAATCCGGACCTTGTAGCCACGCGCCTGCAGCAGAGCTGCGAGCGAAGCCGCCATAAGACCTTTGCCGAGCGAGGAGACCACGCCGCCGGTGATGAAAATGTACCGCGCCATGGGAGGTGGCTGTTAGTCCTGCATCGGGAGTCGGCGCAAGCGCATTCGGAAGAGCGAACGCGCTTCGACGCGTTCCATCCACAGAACTATGCGCGCCGACGAACCCTTATTGCGCGAGCGGGTCGGTCGCGGGCTCGATCGGCTGGGCCGGCGCTACCGGATCGGCGACCGGAGCCGGAGCACCGCCCAGAGGATCGCTACCCAGAGGATCGCTACCGAGGGGATCGCTACGCTCGATCGGCGCAACATCACGGTCGAGCGTCGTTTCCAGCGTGTCCGCGCCGCCGCTGCTGGCGGCGACTGCGGCCAGCGCGATAGAAAGCGCCACGAACAGCACCGCGAGCCAGCGGGTCGAGCGGGTCAGGAAATCGGCCGCCCCGCGGGCGCTGAGCATTCCGGTCGGGCTGCCGCCGATGCCGAGGCCGCCGCCTTCCGAACGCTGCATCAGGATGACACCGACGAGGGCTGCGGCGACGATCGCCTGTAGGATGGTCAGGAAGAGAAACATGGAAATTCCGTATCAGGATCTGCACCGCGCATCTAGGCGCAGCCGCGCGCCGCGACAAGACCGCGCCGGGGGAGCGGCGGTTTTTAGGCCTCTTCGGTTTCCGAGGCGGCCACCGCGATACCCAGGAAGCTCTCCGCGGACAGGCTCGCCCCGCCTACCAGCGCTCCGTCGACATCGCTGAGCGCCAGGATCTCGCGGGCGTTCTCGGGCTTTACCGAACCGCCATAGAGGATTCGCACCGCTGTGCCGGCTTCCTCGCCATAAGTCTCGACCAGCAAGGCGCGGATCGCGCCGTGCATCGCGCTGATATCCTCGAGACCCGCGGTCTTGCCGGTGCCGATCGCCCAGATCGGTTCGTAGGCGACGGTGACCTTCTCGGCGGCATTGTCGGTATCGGGAAGGCTGCTACGGAGCTGATCGAGGACGAAGTTCTCGGCCTCGCCCGCATCCCGCGTCGCTTCGCTTTCGCCGCAGCACAGGATGATTCGCAGCCCGGCGTCGAGTGCCGAGCGAACCTTGCTCGCGATCAGCGAATCGGTTTCGCCATGCGCGCTGCGGCGTTCGCTGTGTCCGAGAATCACGAATTTCGCGCCCGAATCGGCCACCATGGCCGCCGAGATATCGCCCGTGTGCGCGCCATCGGGATCGCAGCTGCAATCCTGCGCGCCGACGCCGATCTGCTCGGCCTCGCGGTGAACGGCATGGATCAGCGTGAACGGCGGCGCGATCGCCACCTCCACCTTCATGTTGCGCTGCGCGGCACGATCGATCGCGCGTGCTTCGGGAAGCATGGCGCGGGTGCCGTTCATCTTCCAGTTTCCGACTATGTAGGGCCGTTCGGCCATGCGTTCTTCCTGCTGTGATGTTCGAGTAGGCCGCCAATATGGGCTCGGCGGGGAGGCTCCGCTAGCCGACCGGACGTTCCGCGTCAAAACCTTCGCCACCTGTTGCGGCAAGGTCGCAGCGCGGATAAAGCGAACCGCAACGGCCCCGCCCGGAGCCGGCGGTTTCGCCCTGCACTTTGCACCTTTCGGATAGCTTCCCTGTCATGCTTCTTTTTTTCCGCAGTTTCTTCAAGTCGAAGTTCGGCCTGGCGATCACCTTTGCCTTCCTTGCTCTGATCGCTTTCGCATTTGCCAGCAGCGATGTCGCCAATACGGGGATGTTCGGCGGCGTCGCCGGCGGGGAACGCGTGGCCGTGGTGGGCGACGAGCGGATCGACAGCGCCGAACTGGCGCAATCGGCGAGCACCGCGCTGGACCGGCTGCGGCAGGACAATCCGGCGTTGTCGATGCCGGCTTTCATTGCCCAGGGAGGACTGGAAGAGGTGCTGGATCAGCTGATCGCACGCTATGCGATCGCGACCTATGCCGAACGATTTGGTCTGCGGGCCGGCGACAATCTGATCAACAGCGAGATCCGTCAGATCGGAGCATTCCGCGGCCCCGACGGCAATTTCAGCGCGGATGCCTACAATCAGACGCTTGCCGCGCAAGGACTGACCGACGCCATGGTCCGGCAGGACATCGGTTCGGGCCTGCTCGCGCAGCAGATGCTGGTCCCGGCCAGCTTCGGTGCGACCATTCCGCTTTCCCTGGCGACCCGCTATGCCCGTCTGTTCAAGGAGCGCCGCGAGGGCGCGATCGGCTTCCTGCCCTCGGGCGCATTCTTCCCCGAAGGCGATCCCAGTGCGGCGCAGCTGCAGGCCTACTACCAGGAAAACCGCGGCGATTTCATCCGTCCCGAGCGGCGCGTAATTCGCTATGCGCTGTTCGGCGAGGAAGAGATCGAGGATGCGATCGCGCCCACCGATGCCGAGATCGCCGCGCGTTATCGGGAGAATAGCGCTGAATACGCTGCCAGCGAGGCACGCAGCTTCACCCAGTTGATCGTGCCGACGCAGCAGGCGGCGCAGGCGATCCGCCAACGCGTCGCCGCTGGCGCGTCGTTCGCTTCGGTCGCTCAGGAAGCCGGCTTCCGCACCTCCACGCTTGAGGCCCAGTCGCGCGCGCAAGTGGCCGACGATGCTTCCCCGGCCGTCGCGCAAGCCTATTTCGACGCGGCCCGCGGGGCAATCACCGAACCGACGCGCAGTCCGCTCGGCTGGCATGTCGCGCGAGTAGACTCGGTCGAGACCACGCCGGGCCGTAGCCTCGCGCAGGTCAGCGACGAACTGGCGTCGACCATCCGCGAGGAAAAGCGCGTGCGCGCGCTGGTCGACCTCGCGGCGCAGATCGAGGAGCGGATCGACGATGGCGAGACGCTGACCGCGATCGCGCAGGACCTTGGCCTCACCGTTCGCAGCACCCCTCCCGTCACCGCCGATGGAGGCGTCTATGGAACGCAGGGCGAGACCATCTCGGAAGAGATCGCACCCGTTCTCGAGACGGCGTTTCAGATGGAAGAGAGCGAACCGCAGGTCGGCGAAGTGGCTCGCGGGGATACCTTTGCCATCTTCGAGACCGCCGACATCACCGCTTCGGCCGCCGCGCCGCTGGCGGAGATCCGCGAGGATGTGATCACCAGCTGGAAACTGGCGCAGGGTTCGCAAGCGGCCCGTGCTGCGGCGGACCGGGTGCTCGCGCGGCTGCGGGATGGCGCCACGATGGCGAGTGCGCTTGCAGCCGAAGACGTACGTCTTCCCGCCGCCGAGCAGATCGCACTGACACGCGAAGATCTCGCCCGGCGCGGCGACCAGCGCATTCCGCCGCCGCTCGCTTTGCTGTTCAGCATGGCAGAGGGGACGAGCAAACGGCTCGAGGCGACCAACAATCTTGGCTGGTTCGTTGTCGATCTGGACGATATCGAACTCGGCGAGATGGCCGGCGACGATCCGCTGATCGCGCAGGCGCAGTCGCAGCTCGGCGAGACCGTGGGCCAGGAATACGCCGATCAATTGGTGATCGCGATGCGCGAAGCGATGGGGGTCGAGCGCAACGAGACCGCCATCGACGCGGTCCGTCGCCAGTTGGCCGGCGAGCGCTAGGAGGCGGCGCTGACCCGGTCGCAGGGGGCTCAGCACGCCGCAGCCGAACTGAGCGCCGGACGTCCGGCGCTGGTGTGGCGCCGCGTGCTTGCCGACACGCAGACGCCGATCGGCGCGGCGCTCAAGCTGATCGAGCCGGAGCGCGGAGATTTCCTGCTCGAATCGGTCGAAGGCGGCGAGGTCCGCGGGCGCTACAGCCTGCTCGGGCTGGCTCCCGATCTGGTGTTTCGCGCGGACGGGAACGAGGCGCAGATCAATCGCGACTGGTCACAGGATCGCGAGAGCTTTGCGCCCTGCGGCTGCGATACCCTCGCCGCCCTGCGCGCGCTCGTCGCGGAATGCCGGATCGATGTCCCCGACGATCTTCCCCCGGTGCTGTCCTGTCTGGTCGGCTATTTCGGCTACGAGACCGTCGCGCTGGGCGAGGATCTGCCGCGGTCCTCGGGCGGCGGGCTCGGTCTGCCCGACATGATCTTCGTGCGGCCGACGCTGATACTCGTGTTCGACAATCTGACCGACATGCTGTTCTGCGTCGCGCCGCTGTGGTCGAATGTCGATTCGACAATCGCCGAGAGGATAGAGTCGGTCGAAAACCGCATCGACGAGACGCTCGAGCGGCTCGCCCAACCTGCTCCGGCGTCGGCAGCGGTCGCCAGCATTCCTGCACGGGCGGTGCTGAAGCCGGAGGTCGAGGCCGCCGCTTACCGCTCGATGGTCTTGAAAGCGCAGGACTATATCGTCGCCGGCGATATCTTTCAGGTCGTGCTCGCCCAGCGCTTTACCTGCCCTTTCCCCTTGCCGCCAATCGAACTCTATCGCGCCCTGCGTCGGGTGAACCCCTCTCCCTTTCTCTATTTCCTTGATCTTCCAGGATTTTCTGTCGTCGGCTCGAGCCCAGAAATCCTCGTCAGGGTTCGCGATGGCGAAGTCACCATCCGCCCGATCGCCGGGACGCGGCCGCGCGGCGCGACCTCGCAAGCCGATCGCGCCGCCGAGGAATCGCTGTTGGGAGACGCGAAGGAACGCGCAGAACACTTGATGCTGCTCGATCTTGGGCGCAACGACGTCGGCCGCGTCGCGGCGGCTGGCAGCGTTGCCGTGACCGACAGTTTCACCATCGAGCGCTACAGCCATGTCATGCATATCGTGAGCAATGTCGTCGGTCGGCTCGATCCGACAAAGGATGCGCTGGACGCGCTGTTTGCGGGGTTTCCCGCTGGCACGGTCAGCGGCGCACCCAAATTGCGCGCCTGCGAGATCATCGCCGAGCTCGAACCCGAAGCCCGTGGCCCCTATGCCGGCGGGGTCGGCTATTTCGCACCCGATGGCTCGCTCGACAGTTGTATCGTGCTGCGCACCGCGGTGTTGAAAGACGGCACGATGCATGTCCAGGCCGGCGCCGGGATTACCGCCGACAGCGATCCGGACTATGAATTGCGCGAATGCTTCGCCAAGGCGGGCGCGCTGCGCGCCGCAGCCGACGAAGCCTTTCGCATCACCCGAGAGAATGGAGAAAGCCAGTGAAGCGGAGCCTCGTCACCTTGGCGCTTGCGGCCTGCGCGCTCGCCGGCTGCGAGCAACAGCCCGAAGGCGAACCGATCGCCCGCGCCGAGATCGGCGGCAATGCTCTCGGCACCCCGGCGCAGACTGCCTCGCCAGAAGACGCCCAGGCGACGATTGCCAGCCAGGTCGAGTCTGCTTGTCGTTCGGTGATCTTCGAGGATAGCTCGCTTACGCACTGCCTTGCGGTACCCTCGCGCCATCGCATCTCCACCGCACTCGCGGAGGGCGATGGTGAGAACTACCGCAGCCTCTCAGCGCTTGCCGGAGCGCGCGATCCCGAGACCGTCGCCTTTGCGATGAACGCGGGCATGTTCGACGACGAGGGCGACCCGATCGGCTATTACGTCGAGGATTCCGAGCGGCTGAAGACGCTCAACACCCAGGATGGCGAGGGCAATTTCCACCTCGATCCCAACGGCGTCTTCTTCGGTAGCGGCGACAAATGGGAGATCCGCACCACCGCCGATTTCCTCGCCAATGTCAGCGAACGCCCCGATTTCGGCACGCAATCGGGGCCAATGCTGGTCATCGACGGCAAGCTTCACCCCGAGATTTCGACCGATGGCGAGTCCCGTCTGATCCGCAACAGCGTCGGCATCGATGCCAAGGGCCGCGCGCATTTCGTCATATCCAATGCGCCGATTTCGTTTGGCAAGCTGGCGCGGTTCTATCGCGACGAATTGTCGGTCTCCAACGCGCTCTATCTCGACGGCAATGTGTCGGCGCTTTGGAACCCCGCCACCGGGCGGCTCGACAGCGGCGCGGCGATCGGTCCCTTGATCGTGGTCGAGAAAAGGGCGAGCGCCGAGGAATGATCTTCGTCCTCGACAATTACGACAGCTTCACCTTCAATCTGGTCCACTATCTGATGGAGCTCGGTGCCGAGGTGCGGGTCGAACGCAATGATGCGCTCGCGGCGAGCGCGGTGATCGCGAGCGGCGCGCGAGGCGTGCTCATTTCGCCTGGGCCATGCACACCCGACGAAGCGGGTATCAGCCTCGATCTGGTCGGCGCCTGCGCGGATGCACAGCTGCCGCTGCTCGGGGTCTGTCTCGGCCATCAGGCGATCGGCCAGCATTTCGGCGGGCGCGTAGTCCAGGGCGGACTGATGCACGGCAAGACCAGCGCGGTTACCCACGACGGCGGCGGTGTCTTCGCGGACCTGCCCTCGCCCTTCGTCGCCACACGCTATCATTCGCTGGTGGTCGAGGATGTTCCCGAGAGTCTGGTAGTCAATGCCACCAGCGAGACCCCCGGACTCGACGGAACGAGCTCGATGGGTTTCCGCCATCGCGATCTGCCGATCCACGGCGTCCAGTTCCACCCCGAGAGCATCGCCACCGAGCATGGCCACGCGCTTCTGGCAAATTTCCTGCGCCTCTGCGGCATGGATCCAAAGGTGCCGGCATGAACCAGCTTCCCTCCGCCGAGGCACGGCTCGACGAGACCGAAGCGGAGGAAGTCTTCGGCTGGATCCTCGATGGCGAAGTCGCAGACGACGACATCGCGCGCTTCCTGGTCGCGATGACCGAGCGCAGCGAAACCAGCGACGAGATCGCCGGCGCCGCTCGGGCGCTGCGCAGCCGGTTGATCCCGGTCGCCGCGCCAGCCGATGCGGTCGATTGCTGCGGCACCGGCGGCGATGGGCACCACACGCTCAACGTCTCGACAGCGGTCAGCCTGGTGGTCGCATCGACCGGAGTGCCGGTCGCCAAGCACGGCAATCGCGCGGCCAGCAGCAAATCGGGAGCGGCGGACACGCTCGAAGCTCTCGGGCTCGACATGGAAGCCGCTGGACGCAGCGCGGAAAAATCGCTCGCCGAGCTCGGCATCTGCTTCCTGTTCGCCAAGAACCACCATCCCGCAATGGCGCGCATTCAGCCGATCCGTCAGCGCATCGGCAGGCGGACGATCTTCAACCTTATGGGGCCGCTCTCCAATCCGGCGGGCGTCCGGCGCCAGCTGATCGGTATCGCACGCCCCGGCTACGTGCCCATCTACGCCGCCGCCAAGGCGCGGCTGGGCACCGAACGCACCTTCATCGCCTCGGGTGACGAGGGGATCGACGAATTGAGCCTCGCGGGCGGCAACGAGCTCGCGGATGTGCGCGGCGGAGTTTTCGAGATGCGCCGCGTGGACGCAGCAATGGCGCAGCTGCCCCATTCTTCCGTCGAGGCGATCCGCGGCGGCGATGCCACTCACAACGCCAAGGCGCTTCGGCAGTTGCTGACCGGCGCACCTGGTCCGTATCGCGATGCCGTATTGTTCAACGCGGCCGCGACCCTGATCGTCGCTGGCAAGGCAACCGATTGGCGCGATGGCGCCGAGATCGCCCGTGAGGCCCTCGACAGCGGCGCTGCAGAGCGCTTGCTCGAGCGCTGGATCGCGATGGCGGCGGCAGCATGAACAAGCTGCAGGAAATCTGCGCAGTGAAGCGCGACGAGGTTGCCAGACGCCGGCAAGACCGCTCGCTTGACGAGCTCGAGCGCCTGGTGGTCGAGCAAAGCGCGCCGCGCGGCTTCACTAAGGCTTTGGCGCTGGCCTCGCAGACCGGCTTCGGACTGATCGCCGAGATCAAGCGCGCCAGTCCTTCCAAGGGCCTGATCCGCGAGGATTTCGATCCCGCTGCGCATGCCGCCGCCTATCAGGCCGGCGGCGCCGCATGCCTCTCGGTGCTCACCGACAGTCCGTACTTCCAGGGACATGACGATTTCCTCGTAGCGGCGCGCGCCGCTTGCGCGCTTCCTTGCCTGCGCAAGGATTTCCTGGTCGATGTCTGGCAGGTCGCCGAAAGCCGCGCGCTGGGTGCCGACGCGGTGCTGATCATCGTCGCCGCGCTCGACGATTCCCGGATGGCCGAGATCGAAAGCGCCGCTCTGGCCTATGGCATGGATGTGCTGATCGAGGTCCACGACGAGGCCGAGCTCGATCGAGCACTCAAGCTCAGCTCGCGTCTGATCGGGATCAACAATCGCGATTTGCGCAGTTTCGATATCGATCTGGCGACGACCGAACGGCTCTCCCGGCTGATCCCGGAGGGCCGCATGGTGGTCTGCGAAAGCGGCATCTTCACACACAACGACTGCCGGCGGATGGCGCGGCACGGGGTGCGCAGTTTCCTCGTCGGCGAAGCGCTCATGCGGCAGAGCGATATCGAGGACGCCACTCGCCGCCTGCTCACCGGAACGCCCAACTGATGAGCGGGCTGAGCCATCTCGACTCGGAGGGGGCCGCGCGGATGGTCGATGTCTCGGGCAAACCCGACAGTGCGCGCGAAGCGATCGCCGAGGGGTTCATAGCGATGGCGCCCGAGGTTATCGCGGCGATCCGCGCGGGCGATATCAAGAAGGGCGATGTGCTCGGCGCCGCACGCGTCGCCGGGATCATGGCGGCCAAGCGCACCAGCGATCTGATCCCCTTGTGCCATCCGCTTTCGATCGACGGTATCACTCTGGATTTCTACTACGTCGATATCGGTATCCGGGTCGAAGCCAAGGTGCGCACCAGCGGCAAGACCGGCGTCGAGATGGAGGCGCTGACCGCCGCGAGCACCGCCCTGCTCACGATTTACGACATGGCCAAGGCGATCGACAAGGGGATGACCATCGGTCCGCTGCGCCTGCTCGCCAAGAGTGGCGGCAAATCGGGCGAGTGGCTGGCCAAGGACACGTGAGCGGCGCCGGCCTGCTGCCGCTCTCCGAAGCGCAGCAGCGCCTGCTGGCGCTCGCCCGCCCCACCCCGGTAGTCGAACTGCCGCTCGGGCGCTGCCTGGGTCATTATCTCGCACGTCCCTTGACCGCGGTGCGCGGCCAGCCTGCTGCCGATCTGTCGGCGATGGACGGCTACGCAATCCGCTGGGTGGATCTGCCCGGCCCCTGGTCCCTCGCGGGAGAAAGCGCGGCGGGACGGCCGTTCGAAGGTATGCTGCAGCCCGGTCAGGCGGCGAGGATCTCGACCGGAGCGATCCTGCCTGCCGGTGCCGACACGATCCTCGTCCAGGAAGATGCCGAGCGCGACGAACAGACGCTGCGGCTAACCGGCGAGGGTCCCCCCGGTCGAGGCGCGCATATCCGCTGTGCCGGACATGATTTCATGCCCGGCACAGCACTGGCATCCGCAGGTGAAATGATCGACGCGCGGTTGATCGCGCTTTCTGCGATGGCCGGGCATGGCACGCTTCCAGTCCATCGGCGAATACGCGTTGCGATCTTCGACACCGGAGACGAACTGGTCGAACCGGGCATGGCTCTGCCGAGCCCGGCGCATCTCCCGGCGAGCAATGGAATCATGCTTGGGGCGATGCTGGCACAATTGCCGGTCGATACGGCTTCGTCCGCCATCGTTCCCGACCGGCTCGAAGCAGTGATCGAGGCTCTGTCGGCGCACGCCGATGCCGATGTCGTCATCACCACCGGCGGAGCATCGGTGGGCGATCACGATCTGATCCAGCCCGCGCTGAAGCGGCTAGGCGGCAGCGTCGATTTCTGGCGCATCGCGATGCGCCCGGGTAGGCCCGTCATGGTGGCGAGGCTCGGCAAGTCCATCGCCGTCGGCCTGCCCGGTAATCCGGTTTCTGCCTTCGTCACCGCGCAGATGCTGGTCCTGCCGCTGCTGCGCACCATGCTCGGCGCGGCCGTGGCGCTTCCGCAGCCCACCCTGCTGCCCGCGGGCGCGCCGTTTCCTGCGGTGGGCCATCGCCAGGATTTCGTCCGCGCGAGGATCATCGGCGGCGCGATCCACCCACTCGACAATCAGGACAGCGGCGCGCTCCACACGCTGCGGCGGGCCGATGCGCTCGCGATCCGTCCGCCGCACGCCGCCGCAGCCACGACCGGCGACCCCATCGCCTGCCTGCTCCTCTCCTGAGCGGGCTTGACGGCGCTGCATTTGTTTCGTACTTGTTCCGTGTTCGTTCGCCCGGTAAGCCAGGCATCTGACACAAGGACCATGCGATGCTGACCCGCAAACAACACGAGCTGATCCGCTTCATCCAGCTGCGGCTGGAAGAAAACGGCATCTCTCCGTCCTTCGAGGAGATGAAGGAAGCGCTCGACCTCAAGTCGAAATCGGGTGTCCATCGCCTTGTCAGCGCACTGGAGGAGCGCGGGTTCATCCGTCGTCTGCCCAACCGCGCACGCGCGCTCGAGGTGATCCGTACTCCCGAGGACGCCGTGCCCCCCAACCGCAGCCCAAAGCCCGCCAATGATACGGTTTTGCCGCAACTCGCCGCGAAAACGGTGGCGCGCGAACCGGCCAACGACATAATCGAACTTCCGCTGCACGGACGGATCGCTGCGGGCGCGCCGATCGAGGCGATCGAGGGGCAGACCAGCCTTCCCGTGCCCGCTGCGCTGCTCGGCCCCGGCGACCATTATGCGCTCGAGGTCTCGGGCGATTCCATGATCGAGGCGGGGATTTTCGACGGCGATTTCGCGCTCATCCGCCGCACCGATACGGCGCGCGATGGCGAAATCGTCGTGGCTCTGGTCGATAACGAGGAAGCGACGCTCAAATATCTGCGCCGGCAGGACGGTCGGATCACGCTGGACCCGGCCAATTCCTCCTACGAGCCGCAGGTCTATCGTGCGGAGCAGGTGCAGGTCCAGGGCAGGCTCGCGGGGCTCCTGCGCCGCTACCACTGAGCGCCGCCGAGCGCCACGTCAGTCGGGTGTTCCACGCCACCAGCCATGCGTGCCCTGGCTTTGTGCCACCGTGCGCACTTCGCCATCCGCGAGATAGACCAGTGTCCCGCCCTCGCGCTCGAGAAACCGCCGGTCGGCCTTGAGCCACAGCGGGCGGCAGCTGCGCGGGAGGAACCGGTCGGCCACCACGATATGCGCACGATCGCAGGCCGCCGCGAGCGCGCGCTCCTCGACCATTTGGCGATTTCGTCCGATCAGCACATGCCAGACACGTTCCCTGCGGCGCAGTGTGATGGTGCAGAATTCCGGCGTGCAACGCGCCTGCGGCCAGCGGTCGAGCGGGATCACTGCTCCATCGGAACCCGCCATCTCGAGCAGATTGTCACGTGCGTAGGAGCTGCGGCTTTCGCGCAGGACCAGCAAACGCTCGTCCTCGCCGACGATGCCGAGGTGGCGCCCGTCGCGAGTGATCAGCAAATCGGCCTTGGGCGTGGCAAGGAACATTCCCACCCCGAGCACCACCGGCACTAGGCCCCAGGCGCGCACCCGTCCCCGCCATAGGGCGATCCACAAAAGCCCGGCCAACATCACCAGCAGCGTGCCCAGGCGCATCTGCGGCATCAACTGCACCGCTCCGGGTTGTTCGGCAACGAAGCGCGCAAGCGCAAGCAGCAGGTCGAGGGATTGTCCCACCAGCCACCACACCGGCTGCCCGAGGCCGACCAGATCGAGCATCAGCGCCAGCGCAAGCAGCGGCATCGTGACGAATGTCACGAGTGGGATTCCCACTACATTGGCGAAGGCTCCGTAGAAACCGGCGCGGTGGAAATGGAACAGCACCACCGGCATCAGCGCGAATTCGATCAGCAGGCCGGTGAGGAACAGGATCGCCACGCGTCTCCCCGTTCTCGCGAGCCAGCTCTCCTCGCGCGCGGCGAGGAAGCGCTTGACCCAGCCCGCGCCGCTCAATGCCACGATGGCGATCACTGCGGAAAAGCTCATCTGGAAGCTGGGCCCCACCAGCGCCTCGGGCCAAAGCAGCAGCACCGCGAATGCCGCGACCGCGACCATCCGCATCGACAGCGGCTCACGCCCCAATGCGATCGCCAGAAGTACCAGCAAGGCCCCGATGCAGCTGCGCACCGTGGGCACCTCGGCACCGGTCAGCAGCGTATAGCCGATCCCCGCGAACGCCCCGATGCCGGCGGCGACCAGCGGCAGACGCACCCGCAGCACCAGCCATGGCCACGCCCCCAGCAGCTTCATCGCGAGAAAGAACGCTGCGGCGATCACCGCGCTGACATGGACGCCGCTGATCGAGAGCAGATGGTAGAGCCCCGAGTCGCGCATCGCCGCATCGTCCCCCTCCGCGATCGAGCCGCGATCGCCACTCGCGAAGGCTGCGGCGATCGTCCCCGGCGATCCGTCCAGTCTCTCGCGGACATGCGCGCTGAGCCGTCGCTGCGCGAGCGCCAGCGCGTCGTCCTGGGTGGCAGGTTCGACCAGTTCGATGTCGCCGATCAGCGATCCCGTCGCGGCAAAGCCCTCGAACCAGGCGGCGCGGGCGAAATCATAGGTCCCCGGCAGGATCGGCGATGCCGGTGGCATCAGCCGTGCCCGCAGCCGGATTCGCGCGCCTTCCGTGAAGGTCGCGGAATCCTTTCCCAGCGGGACGTTGACACGCACCTTCATGGCTCGCGCTCGCTCCGCCTCGCGAACCGCCAGTACCAGCCGGACCCGGCCCTCCGCGGGCTGTTCGTCGCGCTCGAGTATTCGCGCGTCGAGTTGGGCCGCGCGCGCGAAGGCGATCGCCGGCGCGCCGACCATCTCCGAACGCACCCAGATGGTGGTCAAGCCCGCCGGCAACACGATGCAGAGCGACACCGCGGTCACAAGCAGTCGCACACGGTCGTCGCGGCCGCGCCATAGGGCTACCGCAGCCATCGCGGACAGCATGCACAGCGCGACAAAACCCAGCCATTGCAAGGCGCTGTCGAGCAAGAACCAGCTGCCGATTCCGGCCGCGAAACCCACAGTGAGCCAGGGTCCCCGGTCGAACCCCGATCTGGCGAGGAATGCTTCGCCGGCATCGCCCAAGCTGGACAAGCGGAGCCGCTTGCGCCATGGGCGCTGCACTGCAGCATCGCCTGGCCCCCCGGCCCCCGGATGCGGCACCTCCGGCGCTGTCTGCGTCGCCATGCAGCCACTTGAAGGGAAACGCGAGACGATGGCAAGCGATAGCATTGCGACAGCACAACAGGTCGTGACGCGCTTCGCCCCCTCGCCAACCGGTTTCCTGCATATCGGGGGCGCACGTACGGCGCTGTTCAACTGGTTGTTCGCCCGGCATCACGGCGGCAGGACGTTGCTTCGGATCGAAGATACCGACGCCAAGCGCTCGACGCAGGAGGCGATCGACAAGATCCTCGAGGGGCTCGACTGGCTCGGCCTCGATTATGACGAACCGCCCGTCTACCAGTCCCAGCGCGCCGGTCGTCACCGCGAAGTGGCGCTCACGCTGCTCGAGGCGGGGCACGCCTACAAATGCTTCGCGACGCCCGAGGATCTGGAGGCGATGCGCGCGGAGCAGCGTGCCGCCAAGCAGCCGATGCGCTACGACGGGCGTTGGCGCGACCGCGATCCGGCGGAGGCACCGGAAGGCGCGCCCTACACCGTTCGCCTCAAGACCCCGACCGAGGGCGAAACGGCGATCGACGATGCCGTTCAGGGCCGAGTGACGGTGCGTAACGCCGAGATCGACGACTACATCCTGCTGCGCGCCGACGGGACGCCGACCTATATGCTCGCGGTCGTGGTCGACGATCACGACATGGGGGTTACCCATGTGATCCGCGGCGACGACCACCTCAACAACGCCTTCCGCCAGCTGCCGATCTACCATTCGATGGACGCGATCGAGGGCGGCTGGCCTCAGCCCGTCTACGCCCATGTCCCGCTGATCCATGGCGCCGATGGCGCCAAGCTCTCCAAGCGCCACGGGGCCGTGGGCGTCGAGGCCTATCGCGACGAGGAAGGCGTGCTGCCCGAGGCGCTGTTCAACTATCTCTTGCGGCTCGGCTGGGGCCATGGCGATCGCGAGGAGATCACCCGCGACGAGGCGGTCGAGCTGTTCGATCTCGACGGCGTCGGCAAGAGCGCCTCGCGCTTCGACATCAAGAAGCTCCAGAACCTCAACGGCCACTATATCCGCGAGGCCGACGATGCGCGGCTGGCCGAACTGGTCGCCGAGCGGATCGGCGCGCAAGCCGACCGCGATCTGCTCACCCGCGCGATGCCCGTGCTCAAACCGCGGGCCAAGCAGCTGGGCGAACTGGCCGAGAGCGCGAGCTTCCTTTTCGCCACCCGCCCGCTCGCAATGACGGAGAAGGCCGAGGCGCTTCTGGACGACGAAAGCCGGGTCCGGCTGGGTCATGTCGGCGCCGCTTTGCGCGGTGAAAATGACTGGACAATCGACCCCCTCGAGACCAGTATCAAGGCGCTTGCGGAACGCCTCGAACTCGGGCTCGGCAAGCTAGCCCAGCCCATGCGCGCCGCGCTCACCGGGACGACCACATCCCCGGGCATTTTCGACGTATTGGTCCTGTTGGGGAAGGACGAGTCGCTCGCGCGAATCGACGCGCAGGCCACCGATCCCGCAGGCGTACGGAACAACAGTTAACAGCCAAGGAGGCAGCCATGACCGACAAGCAGGCCAAACTCGAGATCGGCAACGACAGTGTCGACTTCCCCGTGCTCCAGGGCAGTTGCGGACCCGACGTAGTCGACATTCGCAAGCTCTACGGATCGACCGGCAAGTTCACATTCGATCCCGGCTACAAATCGACCGCAAGCTGCGAAAGCGCGCTGACCTTCATCGATGGCGAGGAAGGCGTCCTGCTTCATCGCGGCTACCCGATCGGGCAACTGGCCGAGAGTTCCAGCTTCATGGAAGTCTCCTACCTGCTGCTCAATGGCGAACTGCCCAGCCAGGCCGAACTCGACGATTTCGACTACACGATCACGCGGCACACCATGCTGCACGATCAGCTGCGACAGTTCTATCAGGGCTTCCGGCGCGATGCGCATCCGATGGCGATCATGTGCGGCGTCGTCGGCGCGCTCTCGGCCTTTTATCACGACAGCACCGATATCTCGGACCCAGAGCATCGCAAGATCAGTTCGCACCGTCTGATCGCCAAGATGCCGACGATCGCGGCCTGGGCCTATAAATACTCGATCGGTCAGCCGTTTCTGCAGCCCGACAACTCGCTCAGCTACACCGGCAATTTCATGCGCATGACCTTCGGCGTCCCCGCCGAGGAATATGAACTGCACCCGGCGGTGGAGAAGGCGATGGACCGGATCTTCATCCTCCATGCCGATCACGAGCAGAACGCCTCGACCTCGACCGTGCGCCTGGCGGGTTCGTCGGGGGCCAACCCCTTCGCCTGCATCGCGGCGGGCATCGCCTGCCTTTGGGGTCCGGCGCATGGCGGCGCGAACGAGGCGGCGCTCAACATGCTCAAGGAAATCGGCACCCCCGACCGCATCCCGCACTATATCGAGCGCGCCAAGGACAAGAACGACCCGTTCCGCCTGATGGGCTTCGGTCATCGCGTGTACAAGAATTACGACCCGCGCGCGACGGTGATGCAGAAGACCGTGCGCGAGGTGTTCGAAGCGCTCAACGTCACCGACCCCGTCTTCGAGACCGCGATGCAGTTGGAAGAGATCGCGCTCAACGACGATTATTTCCGCGAGAAGAAGCTGTTCCCCAATGTCGATTTCTACTCCGGGATCATCCTTTCCGCGATCGGCTTCCCGACCACGATGTTCACCGCGCTGTTCGCGCTGGCGCGCACCGTCGGGTGGGTGTCGCAGTGGAACGAGATGATCTCCGATCCCGGCCAGGTCATCGGTCGTCCACGCCAGCTCTACACCGGCCCGACCGAGCGGGACTATGTGCCAATCGACAAGCGCTGAGCGTCGATCATACCGATTTGAAGGAAAGGGGCGCTTCGGCGCCCCTTTTTTGTGTCACTTGCCCTCGGGCACTTCGACAATAGTTGCGTCGGGCCCCTCGCGCGGTCGGCTTCGCAGTTCCTCCGCTGCGGGCACGGACAGGGTAAAGCGGGCACCTTGTCCAGGAGCGCTTTCGACGGTCAGGTCGCCATCCATCGCGCGGGCGATCCGACGCGAAATATAGAGTCCCAGCCCCGAGCCGCCATCGCCGCTGCGTCCCAGGCGCTCGAACTTTTCAAACACCTTTTCCTGCTGATCCTCCGGGATGCCATGGCCCTGATCGGCCACCGTGATCATCGCGCGTTGCCCGATGCGGTCGAGTCGGATCCACACCTGGCTGCCTTCGGGTGAGTAGCGGATCGCATTGTTGATCAGATTGATGAGGATCTGCAGCACCCGGCGGAATTCGGCGATCGCCAGCTGCCCCTCGCCCTTCACCGGCGGAACCAGCGTGGTGCCCTTTTCCCGCGCGCGGACCCCGAGTATCCCGCAGGCCTGCCGCGCCACGTCGCCCAGATCGATCCGGTCGGGGGCAGTGACGAAATCTTCCGACTCGACGATTTCGAGATCGGACAGATCGTCGATCAGCGACAGCAGGTGCTGGCCGGCACTGGCGATGTCGGCAGCGTAATCGCTGTATTCTTCCGCCAGCGGCCCAGCGAGCTTCGTGCGGATGGTCTCCGCATTGGCGATGATCCGGTTGATCGGTTGGCGCAACACCGGGGAGATATCCCTACCCAGCGAAGGGGCGTCAGGGGTTTTCGTCTCGCCCAGGTCAAATTCGTGAAAGCCGAGCGGCTTGTTCGCCGAAAGGTGCAGCACGAAGCCTGCACTTCCGGGCTCGGGCTGGCCGAGCGGTTCCAGATGCGCCGTCCAACTCCGCTTCGATCCCTCAACCGTACATTCTGCACCGTCGAGCAGCCGCCAGTGTAGCGGCTGGAGGTGGGTGTTCCCCGGGAAATCGACGAAATCGGTCCATGGCCGGCCGGTACCGCCCTGCATCGCCAGTTCCAGCCGGGTGAGGTCGGGTGCATCGACTTCGACCGAGAGGACGTTCTGATCGGGATCGAGCCGGGCGGCGAGATCCGACAAATTGCGGGCGATCTCGCTGCGCCGCCGGGCCGCTTCGACCTCGTCTTCGCGCGGCATCTCCTCGGTCTGCCACGAGACGATCGCCAGTTCGCAACCGGCCACCGAACCGTCCGTCGCGGTGGTCGGCTCGATCTCCACCCACGCGGTAATCCTCTCCTCGCCATCGATAGCGCAGAACTGCCGGGCCAATCGCAAGCCGTAGCGCTGAGCTTTGGTGACCAGAGCCAGCAGCTCGGGGATGGCGACCGTTCCGCCGATGTCCCCGCCACAGGCGTGCTGCAGTCCCGCAAGCGGCTCGTCGGCTGCGGTCAACAGGCCCTCGGCATCGACCATGCCATGCGCCAGATAGCGTGTTCCCATCGTTGCCATCGTTCAGGTCCCGTCCCGGACCAGGCCAAGGCTGGTTGCCTGCGCAAGCAATTGCGCGGCCTCGCGCGTGCCGATCTGTTCGAGACCTTGCGGCGGCAGTTCGTGGGGATGGATACGCAACAACTGCGCTTCGACTTCCTGAGGCTTGAGGCCGACCGCGCGCAAGCACAGCGCCAATCGCGCAGCCTGCTGCTCATTGGTCGCCAGCGCCACAATGTCGCGGCTTTGTCCCGAACGCAGCGCCAGCGCGGACAGGAACAGCGCCACCCCGCCCTGATCGATAGCCAGCGCAGCGCTGGCGCCCGACCCCAGCGTCGTGACCAAGCGGCCGAGCAGAGACAGCCGTCCCGCCCGCTCGTCGAAATCCGAGCGCAGCTTGCCTTCGGCTCGCGTGAGTGCATCCGAGCGTTCGTCGCGGTTGAAGCTGCGCCAGGCGAGCAGCGCTTCATGGAGCAGATCGCCAGGGAGCTCCGCGAGCGGCATTTCCATCCTCCGTTGTGCTTGCGCAAAGCGTGCCTGCGCGGCCATCGCGGCCATCGCGGCGCTAGCGATCTGCGTGTCCTGGTGTCCGATCAGCGTCTGCATGAGCGGCGACAGCACCGGGTCGAGCGCGCCCTCTTCTTCCAGCGCCGCGGCAAGCCGCCATTCCATCGCGAGCGCATGGCAATGCGCCACCAGAAGGGGATTTGCGAAAAAATGCTCGGCCAGCGACTCACCCTGTTCGGCGGCGAACTGCTCGCGCCCCTTCCGACCCGTCGCCTCGGCCTGGATGCGCAGGATCTGCCACGCGAGATGGATCAGCATACCGCGGACTCGGGCCACGATCGCGTCGCTGAACAGCGACTGATCGCGCGCGGAGAGCAGGTGCCCTAGAATCGGAGCGGTCCGGCCCAGCGCCCGGTCCCCCCGCGCCAGCGCGACGCGCAGCGCGTCGCCTTCGGGCCACTCGGTTTCAGCCATCGGTCGGGGCTCGATCATGGGTTGCGCGTAGCATGGCGTGGTTAACCCGCCGTTAGCTCGCGCTCTCCTGCATCGCGGAGGAAGAGCGAGCCCAGCACGAGCAGGGAGAGCGCCGCACAGGCGAATTGGGCGATGCCGAAAAAGGCGGCGGGCAGCAGCACGGCGAGCAGAACGATCCGGTCGGCGTAGAGTGCATGCCAGCTGGCCGGGCGGCCCCGAGTTTCGGATTGCAGCGTGAGGTGCTCGCCGAGCCGCAGCAGGCCGAACAGAAGCGTGGGAATGAAGAGGCGCAGCCAGTCGGGCCCTTGGACCGGCATGTTCAAGCCAATCAGGGCGACCAGCAGCAGGTCGGCGCCAGCGCGCAGCGTCGCATCGACACCGAAGCGCCTCGCGCGATTGCGCGGCACGCGTCCCAACCGCTGGACCACCCCGGCAAGCGGTAGCAGCGCAGCCATGATCGTTCCCAGCGACAGCGCCACCAGCGGCTTGCCGATAACCGCCAGCAGCCCGGCCAGCACCCCTGCGCCGACCGCAGCGAAGAGCGGAACTCGTTCGAATCGGGTACCGACGATGTCGCGCGCCAACCGGCCGCCGATCCGCTCCGCCGTAGCCAGACCCGGTGCCGCAAAGGAAACCGGCGAGACCTGCTCGGAAATCCAGCGCTTCTCGCGCGCCAGGATTGTCGCCTGATCGGCCCGCTGGAGCCAGTCGCCATTCGCGAGCAGCGCCGGATCGAGCGGCGTTTGGCGGCTTCCCGCCTGCAGAGCGATCCGCAGCAGCGCCGAGGCGGCGTCGGCGTCCGGCGGCAGGTCCGACAGCCGTTCGACAGCCTGACCACGCGTCCGCAGCATGCCCGCCCATGCGCGCTCGCCATCGATCCGCTCGAAACCCAGGCGAAGCGCCGGATCAATCGGAAAGGTCAGCACCGCTGGCCGTTCGGCAAGCTGCCCCACGGCCTCTACGGCAGAGGGCAGCAGACCGTCGGCGATCACAAACACATCGTCGCCTGCCTTGACCAGACCCGACAGCCGACGAAGATCTTCGATCGCCTGGAAGCGGACACCCACCGCTTCGGCGCGATGCTGGCAGGCGATGACATCCTGTCCCAGTCCGCCCACCAGACAGGCGACGCTCTCGCAGCCCAGGTCGATCGCGCAATCGAGCTGATGCGACAGGATCGTTCGTCCGGCGAATATCCGGAACGCCCGCTTGCGGCCGCGCTGGTCGGGATCTTCGGCAAGGGCAGTCAGGATGGCGATGCGCAAAACTGGCGGTTTCCCCGGATCGGCTTGAGTTCGCAATTGGCCGCGAACGATAGGGACAAGCGTAGCGCCTGCCAAATCTCAAAGCGCCGCTATCGGTTCACCCGCCCGCCAATCTCGTCCAGATGCGCCGAGATTTCTCGCATGATCGAAGGATCGCCGGGCGCGCCACTACGCGCCTGTTCGGCGAAAGCCATCAATTGCGTCGCATGAAACCCGCCCGCGAGCGCATGCAGCCGCCGCGCCGCCATCTGCCAATTCGCGTCGCAGCGCGCGCGGTGCATGAGATCGAGCTGGCGTTCGGCGCCTTCCAGAAACCCCGCCCGCAGTTCGCCGTGGAGCGCCCCGTCGTCGCCAGCGGCGGCCGCCAGTGCGGCTTCGAAGGGCCCTGATTGGAATGCCATGCGAAATCCCTAGTCGGCCGTGGTTAAAACAGGGTTTAACCCCGGCACTTGTGTGATAGTTTCGAGACATGAACACAGGTCCGCATATTCGCGCCATCGAGGGGGACGGATCCGAACCGTCTTCCGAAACGCTCGTCCAGGAGGAAGCGGAGAGCGGTGCTCCCGTAGAGGAATACGCGCTTGAACAAGATCTCGAAGAGGTCGAGATTGCATCTTCAAGCGACGCTTTTGGTTGGCTAATCCCTGCCGCGGCGATACTTGTCATCTTGGGCTGGACAGCATTTTTCGGCTGGGCCAACCGTGCCACCATGCTGACGGACGGCACGGCGCAGCAATGGATCGGCTGGATCTCCGCTTGGGCCATACCCGTGCTGCTGGTGCTGGCCGTCTGGTTGCTGGCGATGCGCACCTCGGCACGCGAAGCGCATCGCTTCGGCGATGCAGCGCGGGTACTCGGCGTGGAATCTCAGCGGCTCGAGGAGCGGCTGGACAGGATCAATCGCGAACTCAGCATGGCGCGCGATTTTCTGACGACGCAGAGCCGCGAGCTGGAATTCCTCGGCCGGTCGGCGAGCGAACGCATCTCCGAACATGCAAACCACCTGCAAGAGCTGGTGCAGGACAATGGTGCTCAGGTCGAAGCGATCGCCAACGTGAGTACCACCGCGATGGAGAACATGGCGAGGCTGCGCGACAACCTCCCCGTCATCGCCACCTCCGCGCGCGATGTCTCGAACCAGATCGGCAGCGCGGGCCGCACCGCGACAGCCCAACTCGACGATCTGGTGTCTGGTTTTTCACGCCTCAACGAGTTCGGCGAAGCGAGCGAACGGCAGGTGGGGTCGCTGCGGGGGCGGATCGAAGGTGCGCTCGACGATTTTGCTGCGCGGCTCGACCAGATCGAATCCGCAGCTTCGGAACGCTTCGCGGCACTGCGCACCGACAGCGAAGCTTTCCGAACCGAGCTCGACACGCGCGAGATCGATGCGCTCGCCCACATCCGGACACGCGCGACCGCCTTGCGGAGCGAGATGAACGAACTTGCGCAGGCCCAGCGTGAAAACGAGGACACCGCCCTCGTGGATCTGCGCGCAAGGGTCCGGGTACTGCGCGACGACGCTGCCGCCACCGCTCGAGCGGTCCGCGATGGCGAGGAAGCGGCACTGGCGGCATGGCGCGGCCAGATTGATGCACTGCACGAGCGGCTGACCTCGGTGATCGAGGAGGTTTCGGGGATGGAGGACCGGACGCGCGATGCATCGAGCCGCAAGCTGGCCGCGCTTGTGGCCGAGGCCGAGGATGCCGACCGCGGTCTCGCGCAACGCGAGGAGGCCTTCGGCACAAGCCTCGCCGAACGCCGTGAGGAATTGGCCGGGTTGGAGGACGCCGCCCTGGCGGCGCTCGACGAGCGTCTTGTCCAACTCGACCGTACGCTGGCCGACCGGCGCGACCGGCAGGCTGTGCATATCCGCACCCTCGCCGAACAGGGCGAAGCGCTGGCGGAGCGAATCGCGGAACTCGGCGCGCAGATGGGCGCGGTGTCCGATCAGAGTCGCGAAACCGGAGACGTTCTCGCTCTCGCAGTCGCCAATCTGCGCGACACGCTGGCGCAGAGCCGCGGCTCGCTCGACGGCACCGACAATGCCGTGGCCGAACTCACCGATGCCAGCGTGCGGCTCCTCGAATTGATCCAGGCGAGCGCCCGCCATGCCAAGGACGATCTGCCCTCAGCGATCGCCGGTTTCGAAAACCGCCTCGCCGATGCCGAAGGGCGCACCGATCGCCTGCGGGCGACGATGGACGAAGCCCGGGAGGCGGGCACCGCGCTCACCGAGGCCGTCGATTTGGCGGGCGAACACAGCCGCGAAGCCATCGCTGCCATCGGCGAATTCCGCACAAGCCTTTCGGGTACGATCGCCGAGCAGGCGGAGGCGCTCGACAGTCTGCGCGATCGCCTCGACAATCTCGATGCGCAAAACGCCAGCGTGGCCGAGCGGGCCCGCGAGGAACTGACCGCGGCGATCGGCGAGTTGGAACAACGCGCGCGCAAAGCGCTCGTTGCGGTCGAGGACGAACAGGCGATCCGCATTCGCAAGCTGGCCGACCGGGTCGGCGAAGCCAGCGCGGCGGCGATCGACCGCGCGGTGGAAGAGCGCGCCGGAGCGGCGATCGGCTCGCTCGACGAGGCCAGCGACCGCGCCACCTCCGCAAGCCGCGAGGCGGCGCTGTTCCTGCGCGATCAATTGATCAAGGTGAACGAGCTGGCGAGCAATCTGGAGAATCGGGTCAGCCGCGCGCGCGAAATGGCGGAGGAACAGGTCGACAATGATTTCAGCCGCCGGGTCGCCCTGATCACCGAATCGCTCAATTCCAACGCCATCGATATCGGCAAGGCACTGTCGACCGATGTCACCGATCGGGCGTGGACGTCATACCTGCGGGGCGACCGGGGTATCTTCACGCGGCGCGCGGTGCGACTGCTGGACAACACAGAGGCACGCGAAATCGCCGAAATCTACGACGCCGATCCGGATTTCCGCGAGCATGTCAGCCGCTACATCCACGATTTCGAGGCTATGTTGCGCACGCTGCTGTCCACGCGCGACGGGCATGCGCTGGGGGTGACGGTGCTGAGCTCGGATATCGGCAAGCTCTACGTTGCGCTGGCGCAAGCCATCGAACGATTGCGCGAGTAGTCTAGTCTTCTCTGCCGATTCCGGCGAAATCGAGATCGTCGGCGGTGATCCACCCGGACTCGTAATTGGCTACATAGAGCGCGGTCAGCGCGGCGGCGATGACCGTTGCACGCAGCATCAGTCTGCCGGGCCGGAAATTGGCAGGTGCGCTGTCGGCCTGGCCCGGCACCTTCTCCACGCCGAGTTCGTCATGCGTTCGAACCCCGAAGGGCAGCAACAGGAACGCCGTCATCACCCAGACTAGGAAATAGATCGCGACGATCGAAGTCCACTGCATGGCGTCAAGCCTCGCGCGGCATCAGCACGCGCACCTGCGGCTTCTTGCCCGACCAGCGCTGTGCGGCGCGGCGCGCGGCAAGCCGCGCGGCCTCGTGGATTTCTCCGCGATTCTGGCGCGACTTGCCCTTCAGGCGAGCGATGGCCTTGACCACATCGGCCTCCGCTTCGGCCACGAATGCGTCGTAATCCTCGTCCAACGGGAGGCCGACACCCTCGATGCGCGGCTGCAGGCGCTCGTCGAGCGCCACGATCAGCACGCCGTCGAGCGCAATTCGGCGACGCATGGTGATCGCATCGCCATCGGCGGGGAGAATGATGTCGCCATCGAGGAGCAGACGGCCGGTGCGAACCTCGGCGATCTTGCCCGGCTTGCCCGGAGCGATGCGAACCACATCGCCGTTCTTCTGATAGACCGAATGCGGGATGCCGTGCGCGCGACCGAGCCGCGCCTGCTCCTGCATATGGCGGACCTCGCCGTGGACAGGCACCAGCACCTCGGGCTGCAGCCATTCGTAGAGCGCTTCGAGTTCCGGGCGACCGGGATGACCGGAGACGTGGATCTCGCCCTCGCGACCACTCACCAGCACGATCCCGCTCTCGGCCAATTTGTTCTGGATTGCGCCGATCGCGACTTCATTGCCCGGAATCTGGCGGCTGGAAAACAGGATCACATCGCCTGGCGACAATTCGATCGGATGATTACCCTCGGCGATCCGCGCCAGCGCCGCGCGAGGTTCGCCCTGCCCGCCGGTGGCGACGATCAGCACCTCCCCGCGCGGGAGGCCCATCGCGGTGTCGAAGTCGATCGGCTTGGGCAGGTCCTGGAGATAGCCATTGTCCTGCGCCACCTCGATGATGCGGTCGAGCGACCGCCCGGCAACGCAGAGCTGGCGGCCGGTTTCGCGCGCAACTTCGCCCAGCGTGTGCAGCCGCGCGACATTGCTGGCGAAGGTCGTGACCAGCACGCGGCGGCCGGAGTGCTTGCGGACCTCCTCGAGCAGGCCCCGATAGACGGCACCTTCGGAACCGCTCGGCTTGGGGTTGAATACATTGGTGCTGTCGCAGACCATCGCCAGCACGCCCTCCTCGCCGATCTCGCGCAATTCTTCCTCGGTGGTGGGCTCGCCCACTATCGGGTCCTCGTCGAGCTTCCAGTCGCCGGTGTGGAACACGGTGCCATGGGGCGTGTCGATCAGCAGCGCATGGCCCTCGGCGATCGAGTGCGCCAAGGGAATATAGGTCACCTCGAATGCGCCGACCGAGAACTGGCCGTGATCGTGATCGATGATGTTGAGTTCCACCTCGTCGACCAACCCCGCCTCCTGCAACTTGCGGCGGATCAGATCGGCCGTAAAAGGCGTGGCATAGAGCGGCACGCCCAGTTCGGAGGCGAAATAGGGGATCGCGCCGATATGGTCCTCATGGGCGTGGGTCAGCACGACCCCGTCGAGGGTGTCGGCGCGTTCTTCGATGAAGTCGAGGTCGGCAAACACCAGATCGACGCCGGGATATTGCCCTCCCGAGAAGGTCATCCCCAGATCGACCATCAGCCAGCGACCGCGGCAACCGTAGAGATTGACGTTCATGCCGATTTCGCCCGAACCGCCGAGCGCCAGGAACAGCAATTCGTCTTCGGGGGTGAAGTCTTTTTTCAAGATATGTGCCGATCTGCTAGAATGGCCAGGCCTTCGAGCGTCAGCTCGCTGTCGACATGGTCGAAGAGGGTGGTGTGATCGTCGAACAGGACCGCGAGTCCGCCGGTGGCGACCACTTTGCAGGGTCTTCCGATTTCCGCTTTCATCCGGGCAACAAGTCCTTCGATCATGGCAATATAGCCCCAGAAAACGCCGATCAGCATCTGATCCTCGGTGTTGCGACCGATGACGCTGTCGCTGCGCGGCTTCTCTATGGCAATGCGCGGCAGTTTGGCGGTGTTCCCCACCAGCGCGTCGAGCGACAGATTGATCCCCGGAGCGATGATGCCGCCCTTGTAGGCGCCGGTGAAATCCACTGCATCCACGGTGGTGGCGGTGCCGAAATCGATCAGGATCAGATCGCCTTGGTAGCGGGCGTGCGCGGCGATGGCGTTGAGCGCGCGGTCGGCGCCGAGCGAGCGTGGCTCCTCGACATCGACCTCGAAGCCCCAGCCGTCTTCGCCCGCCCCGGCAACGATCGCCTCGACGTCGAAATACTTGCGCGCGAACAGCGTCAGATTGTGGATCGCCCGCGGAACCACCGAACCGATGATGAACCGGTCGACGTCGTCGCGGCTGTAGCCCTCGATCTGGAGCAGCTGGAGCAGCCAGACCGCATATTCGTCGCCCGTCCGGCGCGGATCGGTGGCGATCCGCCAGCGGGTCCGAATCGTGCGCCCTCCCTTCCCGTCCATTTCGAACAGGGCGAAGACGACGTTGGTGTTTCCGACATCGGCGACGAGCAACATGGGCATTTCCTAACTGGCGAGCATCACGTCGCCCGCGTGAATGACACGCTGCGACCCGTTGTCCAAGCGCAGGCTGAGTGCGCCATCCGGGGTCAGGCCCGCAAAGGCGCCGGTGATCGCCGGTTCGCCGGGGGGAGCGACCGTCAGCCGCGTGCCTGCGGAATGCGCCGCAGCCTCCCAGCGGCGGACCAGCGGTTCCAGCCCGTAGGTGCGCCAGCGCTCGAGCTCGGAGGCGAAGCGCACGGCGAGTTCCCGCGCGAAGAAATCGCGCGCAGGCGCGGGCCCGAGTTCGGCGAGCGCGATCGTCTTGCGATCGGGCAATTGCGGTGCGGCGGCGAGATTGACCCCGATCCCGACGACGATCGCCTCGTCCTGGCGCTCGAGCAGGATGCCTGCGAGCTTGGCTCCGGCATAGAGCAGATCGTTGGGCCATTTGATCGCCAACGCCGAAGGCTGGGCCAGCTGCGGCAGCACCGCCTCGTGAACCGCTACCCCGGCGACCAGCGCCAGCGTCGCGGGAGAGGGATCGCGCGGGCTCAGCCGGACGATCGTCGAGCCCATGAAATTGCCCGCACCGTCGAACCAGTCACGGCCCTGACGCCCGCGCCCCGCAGTCTGGCGATCCGCCACCAGCCACTCGCCCTCGCCCACCCGCTCGCCCGCGCGCAGCGCCGCGAGCAGGTCGGCATTGGTCGAGCCGGTCTGCGGGAGGGTGCGGATCAAACGACGATGAAGAGCGCTGCGGCAGCGCGATCGGCGACCGCGCCGAGCCAGGGCGTCAGCAGATAGCCGAGCGGCGAGACGATCACCATGCAGATCCCGAGCACCGCCCAATGGCCTGCAGGGCTGTGCCTCTCGGCGTCGCGCCCCGGCTCGTCGAAGAACATCACCTTGACGAATTTGAGATAATAGAACGCGCCGATGACGCTCGCGGCGATACCGATCGCGGCAAGCACGATCATATCGGCCTGGACTGCGGCCTGGAAGACCACGAACTTGCCCCAGAAGCCGAACAGCGGCGGAATGCCCGCAAGGCTGAACATCAGCAGCAATACGCCCCAGGCGACGACCGGGCGTACCGTGGACAGGCCGGCGATGTCGCCGAAGGTCTCGAGCTGCTCGCCCTCCCGATCGCGCAGCATCAGCACCGCCGCGAATGCACCGATGGTCATGACGACATAGATCGCAAGATAGACCAGAACGGCACTTATGCCTTCGGGCGTCGCCACTGCGAGGCCGATGAGGATGAAGCCGACATTGTTGATCGAGCTGTAGGCCAGCACCCGCTTGAGATTATCCTGACCGATCGCCCCCAGCGCGCCGACCACGATCGATGCCAGCGCCGCGAAGATCACGATCTGCTGCCAGGCATCGGTCTGCGCGCCGAAGGCCTCGATCGCCATGCGCACCAGCATCGCCACCGCCGCAACCTTGGGGGCACTGGCGAAGAAGGCGGTAACCGGCGTCGGTGCGCCTTCATAGACGTCGGGTGTCCACATGTGGAACGGAACCGCAGAGATCTTGAACGCCAGACCTGCAAGCACGAAGACCACGCCGAACAGTGCGCCGGTCGAGAGCCCGTCGGCGAAGGCGATCCGGATGCCGAGATATTGTGTGGTGCCCGAGAAGCCGTAAACCAGGCTCATACCGTAAAGGAGGATACCAGAGGCAAGCGCGCCGAGGATGAAATACTTGAGACCAGCTTCGCTCGATCGGGTGTCGTCGCGCAGGAACGAGGCCAGAACGTAGGACGACAGGCTCGACAGTTCGAGACCGATATACAGCGTCATCAGATCGACTGCCGAGACCATCATCCCCATACCGACCGCGTTGAGCAGCAGCAAGACAGGATACTCGGCGCGATAGGCGCTGCGGTGTTCGAAATAGCGCGGGGTGACGATCAGACAGGCGATGGTCGCGAGATAGATCAGTAGTTTGGCGATACTGCCGAAATCGTCCATCCGGTAGAGCCCGCCAAAGGCATCGTCGCTCAGCGCGAAAGAGGGATCGAACAGCAGGTGCCCGGTCCAGAAAGTCGCACCGAACAGCGCGGCGACCGCGGCGATCGTGACGATCTTTGCCGCGTCGCGCACCCAGGCGGCGACCAGCAGCAGGATCAGCGCCGCGGCCGACAGGATGAGCTCGGGCGCGACGATGTAGAAGGAAGCTGCGTAATCCATCAATGGGCGCCCTCGCTTGCGCCTGCACCGGCGCCATGGGCGCCTTCGATATAATTGGCTTCATGCGCACGCGGCGTGCCGACCTGCGGACGCGAGTCCCCTGCGGGCGCCGCGCGGGCAAGCCGCGCATCAAGCGCCGCGATATCGGCGCGCATCGGCGCAAGAAAGCTTTCGGGATAGATCCCCATCCAGAGCACCGCAGCCACGATCGGCCCGAGCATGACCCATTCGCGCAAGGACAGGTCGGGCATGGCGGCGGCGTCGGCGTTCTTCTGCACGCCGAAGGCGACCCGGCGGTAAAGATAGAGCATGTAGGCGGCGCCCAGGATGATGCCCGTGGTCAGTACCAGTGCAGCCCAGGTCGACACTTGATAGACGCCCGCCAGCGCGAGGAATTCGGCGACGAAGCCGCTGGTGCCGGGCAGACCGATGCTTGCCATGGTGAAGAACAGGAAGAACAGCGCGTAGCGCGGCATGTTGATCGCCAGGCCGCCGTAGCGGTCGATCTCGCGCGTGTGCAGCCGATCGTAGATCACGCCGACGCACAGGAACAGCGCGCCCGAGACCAGCCCGTGGCTGAGCATCATGATCATCGCGCCCTCGAGGCCTTGCACATTGAAGGCGAATAGCCCGCCCGTGACGATCGCCATATGCGCGACCGAGGAATAGGCGATCAGCTTCTTCATGTCGTGCTGCACCAGCGCGACCAGCGAGGTGTAGATCACCGCGATCATCGAGAGCGCGAACACCAGCCACAAAAGCTGCGCCGATGCCTCGGGGAACATCGGCAGGCTGAAGCGGATGAAACCGTAGCCGCCCAGCTTGAGCAAGACGCCCGCAAGAATCACCGACCCCGCGGTGGGTGCCTGGACGTGCGCGTCGGGCAGCCAGGTGTGCACCGGCCACATCGGCATCTTGACCGCGAAGCTGGCGAAGAAGGCCAGCCACAGCCAGGTTTGCGCGGACGGCGCGAAATCGAACTGCATCAGCACCGGAATGCTGCTGGTGCCCGCCACATTCACCATCCACAGCATGGCGATCAGCATCAGCACCGAGCCGAGCAGCGTGTAGAGGAAGAATTTGTAGCTGGCGTAAATGCGGTTGTCGCCGCCCCACACGCCGATGATCAGATACATCGGAATGAGGCCGGCCTCGAAGAAGATGTAGAACAGGAACATGTCCTGCGCGGCGAAGACGCCGATCATCAGCACTTCCATGAACAGGAAGGCGGCCATGTACTCGCCGACGCGGCGAGTGATGCCCTGCCAGCTGGCAAGGATACAGATCGGCATCAGGAAGACGCTGAGCATGATCAGCATCAGCGCGATGCCGTCGATCCCCAGCGCGTAATCGAACACCGCGAAAAGTTCGGCGCGTTCGGTGAACTGCCACTGGGCGCCGCCGATGTCGTAGTTCACCCAGAGCAGAACACCCAGCGCGAGGTCGATCAGGGTCGCCACCAGCGCCGTGAGCCGCGCCGCGGGCGCACTCAGGAACAGACAGGCGATCCCGGCGGCCAGCGGGACCAGCAGCATCAGCGAGAGGATCGGGAAATCCATCAGAACAGCACCCAGGTAATCGCGGCAATCAGGCCCAGGAGCATCACCAGCGCATAGCTATAGACCAGCCCGTTCTGCGCCCGCCGCGCGAGCACGCTGCCGCGCTGGACGACCCAGGCTGCACCATCGGGACCGAAACGGTCGATCGTGCCGACATCGCCGATCTTCCAGAACTGGCGCCCGAACCAGAAGGCGGGCCGGACGAAAAGCAGATTGTAGAGTTCGTCGAAATACCACTTGTTGTAGAAGAAGCGGTAGACCGGGCCGAGCTGATCGGCCGCTTTCGCCGGGATCGACGTGTCCTTGATATAGGCCAGCCAGGCGATCGCGAGACCGATCAGCATGACGATGGTCGCGGCCAGCTTCACCAGCAGCGGCACCGCGTGCATCTCGTGGATCAGCGCCTCGTTGTAGAAGATCGAGCCCTGCCAGAATCCAGCATCGTCGAGGAAGGCGTGACTGAACA
Organism: Qipengyuania benthica; assembly: GCF_030717865.1. Lineage (NCBI taxonomy): Bacteria > Pseudomonadati > Pseudomonadota > Alphaproteobacteria > Sphingomonadales > Erythrobacteraceae > Qipengyuania > Qipengyuania benthica. Next base: position 471,815 of record NZ_JAVAIL010000002.1, read on the forward strand.
CCCAGCCCGCGAAAATTGCGCCGAGCGTCAAAACCCCCAGCGGGATCAGCATCGTGACCGGGCTTTCGTGCGGATGATAGCCCGCTGTCCCTGCTTCGTAATTGGGTGAGGGAACATGATGTTGCACGTCGTGGCCGGAATCTTCCTGGATCGCCGGATTGTGATCTTCCGGCTCGTCGTGCCCCGCATGGACGGCATGCTGGATATGCTCGCTGTCGGCCCAGCGCGGCTTGCCCCAGAAGGTCAGGAACATCAGCCGCCAGCTGTAGAAGCTGGTCAGCAGCGCGGCGAAGGTACCCATCCAGAAGGCAAAGGTCGCCATCTCGGTACCGCGCGCGAAGGCCACTTCGAGGATCGCGTCCTTGGAATGGAAGCCTGCGAAGCCGGCATGGAGCCAGTAGATCCCGACCCCGGTGATCGCCAGCGTACCCGCCAGCATCGCCCAGAAGGTAAAGGGAATTTCCTTACGCAGGGCGCCGTAATAACGCATGTCCTGCTCGTGATGCATCGCGTGGATCACGCTGCCTGCGCCAAGGAACAGCAGCGCCTTGAAGAAGGCGTGGGTGAACAGGTGGAACATCGCCGCGCCATAGGCGCCGACGCCCGCGGCGAAGAACATGTAGCCCAGCTGCGAACAGGTCGAATAGGCGATCACCCTCTTGATGTCCCACTGCGTGGTCCCGATCGTCGCGGCGAAGATGCAGGTGGCTGCGCCGATGAAGGTGACGACGCCGAGCGCCACCGGGGCGGTCTCGAACATCGGGCTGAGGCGGCAGACCATGAACACGCCCGCGGTCACCATCGTCGCGGCGTGGATCAGGGCGGAAACGGGCGTCGGGCCTTCCATTGCGTCGGGCAGCCAGGTGTGGAGGCCCAGCTGTGCCGATTTGCCCATCGCGCCGATGAACAGCAGGATGCACAACACATCCATCGTCGAGACCCGGTAACCCAGAAAACCGATCGTCGCCCCGCTCATCGCGGGTGCGGCGGCCAGGATCTCGGGGATCGAGGTGGTGCCGAACACCACGAAGGTGCCGAAGATGCCGAGCATGAAGCCCAGATCGCCCACGCGGTTGACCACGAAAGCCTTGATCGCAGCGGCATTGGCCGTGGGCTTCCTGAACCAGAAGCCGATCAGCAGGTAGCTCGCAAGCCCAACGCCTTCCCAGCCGAAGAACATCTGGACGAGGTTGTCGGCGGTCACCAGCATCAGCATCGCGAAAGTGAACAGCGAGAGGTAGGCGAAGAAGCGCGGCTGGTCCGGATCTTCGTCCATATAGCCCCAGCTGTAGAGGTGGACGAGCGCAGAGACGGTGGTGATCACCACCAGCATGACCGCCGTCAGCGTGTCGACCCGCAGCGCCCAGTCGAACGACAGAGCGCCCGATTGCACCCATTGCAGCACCGGGACCACGCCCGGTTCGGCACTGCCGCCGACAAAAGCCAGGAAGATCGGCCAGCTCAGCGCGCAGGAGACGAACAGCGCGCCGGTGGTGATCAGCTTGACAAGCGTATTGCCGAGCGCGCGATTGCCCAACCCGCCGACGATGGCGGCCAGCAGCGGCAGGAAGACGATGAGCAGAATCGATTGCACGCGCGCTTACCCCTTGAGCCGATCGACGCTGTCGACCGCGATCGTGCCGCGACCGCGGAAATAGATCACCAGGATCGCCAGCCCGATCGCCGCTTCCGACGCCGCTACCGCGAGCACGAACATCGCGAAGATCTGCCCGGTCAGATCGCCGAGGAAAGCGCTGAAGGCGACCAGATTGATGTTTACCGCGAGCAGGATGAGTTCGATCGCCATCAGGATGACGATGATGTTCTTGCGGTTGAGGAAGATCCCCAGCACGCCGAGCACGAACAGGATTGCGCTGACGACGATGTAGTGTTCAATGCCGATCACAGGTCGATCCCCTTGCCGATGGTCGGACGTTTCATCACCGTCGCCTCGTTCGGGTTGCGGCGGACCTGCTTGCCGATATTCTGATGGCCGCGATGCGCATCAGCGCGTTCACGCAGCGTCAAGACGATTGCACCGACCATTGCAACCAGCAGCACCAGGCCGGTCGCTTCGAACAGGAACAGATACCTGGAGTAGAGCAACGCACCCAGCGCCTCGGTGTTGCTGGCGCCGATCAGCTGGACCGCGGCCCCCGTCGGGGTGCCGAGCGCGATCGCCCCCGCGCGATAGGCGCCGATCCCCAGCACCAGCTCCGCCAGCAGCACCAGCGCGATCGCGATGCCGAGCGGGAAGTTGCGGATGAAGCCGGCGCGCAGTTCGGCGAAATCGATGTCGAGCATCATCACCACGAACAGGAACAGCACCGCGACCGCGCCGACATAGACGATCACCAGCAGCATCGCGATGAACTCGGCCCCGACCAGCACCATCAGACCCGCCGCGTTGAAGAAGGCGAGGATCAGCCAGAGCACCGAATGCACCGGGTTGCGCGACATGATCACCATGACCGCCGAGGCGATCACGAGCACGGCAAACAGGTAGAAGGCGAAGGTTTGAATCATCGAATTTCTTGGGAGCCCCAGCTTCGGTTGCGCGGCGGTTAGCGGTAGGGCGCGTCGGCTTCAAGGTTCGCGGCGATCGCCCGCTCCCACTTGTCCCCGTTCGCCAGCAGTTTGGCCTTGTCGTAGAGCAGCTCTTCACGCGTCTCGGTGGAATATTCGAAGTTCGGCCCCTCGACCACGGCATCCACCGGGCAGGCTTCCTGGCAGAAGCCGCAATAGATGCATTTGGTCATGTCGATGTCGTAGCGCGTGGTCCGGCGGCTGCCGTCCTCGCGCGGTTCGCTCTCGATCGTGATCGCCTGCGCCGGGCAGACCGCCTCGCACAGCTTGCAGGCGATGCAGCGTTCTTCGCCATTGGGATAGCGTCGCAGCACATGCTCGCCGCGGAAGCGCGGGCTGATCGGGTTCTTCTCGTAAGGGTAGTTGATCGTCACCTTGGGCTTGAAGAAATACTTCAGCGTGAGCGCATGCGCCCGCACGATCTCCCACAGGGTGAACGATTTGATCAGATGGGCGATAGTCATCGTGTCAGTCCTCTAGCCACCGGAGAATTGGACTCGACGCACATACCTCCATCCCAAGTACCACGAACGAATGTCATCTCCAGATTTTCACCCGCCGGTTCCAGATCGACTGCCTGGACCCAGACGCCGTCGCAGTCATACCTCGTTAGCATCAGATAGCCGGAGATAAGGACGACGAACCCAAGGCTCATCGGCAGGAAGACCTTCCAGCCCAGCCGCATCAGCTGATCGTAGCGGTAGCGCGGCACGGTCGCCATCACCCAGCTGAACATGAAGAAGAAGAAGAAGGTCTTGAGCAGGAACCAGACGATGCCGGGCACCAGATAGAGCGGCTCCCAATTGATCGGGGGCAGCCAGCCACCGAAGAACAGCAGCGTGTTGAGCGAGCACATCAGCAGGATGTTGGCGTATTCGCCCAGCCAGAACAGCGCGAAGCTCATGCTGGAATATTCGGTCTGATAGCCCGCCACCAACTCGCTTTCGGCCTCGGTAAGGTCGAAGGGCACGCGCTGGGTCTCGGCCAGGCTGGAGATGAAGAACACCACCCACATCGGAAACAGCAGCAGGTTGAACCAATAACCGTTGATGATCCCGAAGCCGTGGCCGACCTGCGCCATCACGATTTCGGTGAGGTTGAAGCTCCCCGCCCACAGCACCACGCAGACGAGAATGAAGCCGATCGAGACTTCGTAGCTGATCATCTGCGCGGCGGCGCGCATGGCGGAGAAGAACGGGTATTTGGAATTCGACGCCCAGCCGCTCATCACGATGCCGTAAACGGACAGCGAACTGATCGCGAGGATGTAGAGCAGGCCGACGTTGATGTCCGCCAGCACCACCCCGAAATCGAACGGGATAACCGCCCAGGCGGCCAATGCCACGGTGAAGGTCACGATCGGCGCAAGCAGGAATATGCCCTTGTTCGCCGCGCTGGGAACGATGGTTTCCTGCAGGAACACCTTGAGCCCGTCGGCAAAGCTTTGCAGCAGCCCGAAGGGACCCACCACATTGGGCCCGCGCCGCAGATTGATCGCCGCCCAGACCTTGCGATCGACATAGATGATCATGGCCACCGCCAGCATCAGCGGCAGCGCGATCAGCAGCACGCCGGCCACCGTCGCGACGCTCCAGGCCCAGCCATAGCTCATGCCCAGCGAGAGAAAGAACTCGGTCACTCCGCTGCCTCCAGCAGGTCGTCCTTGTGCAGCAGCTCGGCCGAGCAACGCTGCATCACCGCGCTGGCGCGGGCGATCGGGTTGGTGAGATAGAAATCCTTGATGGGATAGCCGCCGATGGTCCCGCTCGCTTTGGCTTGCGTATCCGCGGCGGGCAGCGCGCCGAGATCGGCCAGCCCCTCGACGCCCAGTGCCGGAACATGTTCGACCATTTTCGACTGCAGCTGTCCGAAAGTGTCGAACCCGAGTTCGACACCGAGCGCATCGGCCAGGGCGCGCAGGATCGTCCAGTCCTCGCGCGCATCGCCAGGCGCGAACACCGCCTTCTCGGCGAACTGCACCCTGCCCTCGGTGTTGACGTAGGTCCCGTCCTTCTCGGCATAGGAGGCAGCAGGCAGGATAATATCCGCCGCATGCGCGCCCTTGTCGCCATGGTGGCCGATATAGACCTTCAGACTGTCCGGGAAGCGGGCGAAATCCACCTCGTCGGCACCCAGCGCAAGCAACACCTTGGGAGAAGCCTCGGCGATATCGGCGATGCCGCCCTTCTGCGCATAGCCGAGCATCAGCCCGCCCATGCGGCTGGCCGCCATATGCAGCACGTTGAAACCGTTCCACCCGTCCTTCACGAGCCCCAACCGGCCCGCCAGATCGAGCGCGGGAGCGAGCGCGCCAGATGCAAGTGCCGCACCGCCGAGGATGATCGCGGGCCGCTCGGCCCCTGCCATCGCTTCGCGCAAGCCTTCGGGAAGATCGTCGAGCAAGCCGAGATTCTCGCCGAGGAATTCAGCCGGGTAGGTTGTATCCCAGCGCTCACCGACCACGAAGATCTTCGCTCCGCGCTTGGCCGCCTTGCGCAGGCGGACATTGACCAGCGGCGCTTCCCAGCGGATGTGGCTGCCGACGATCAGGATCGCATCGGCGGTCTCGATCCCGGCAAGGGTCGAGTTGAAATTGACCGCGGCCAGGTTCGAAACATCGTAGCTCATGCCGGTCTGGCGACCTTCGAGCAGGTCGGACCCCATCGCGGACAGCAGGGCCTTGGCGGCGAACATCGTCTCGCAATCGACCAGATCGCCCGCAATCGCCGCGATGCTCTTGCCCGGATCAGCCGCAGCGATCGCGGCGAAGGCGTCGTCCCAGCCGGCCTTCTGCAGCGAACCGTTCCTGCGAATCCACACGCTGTCGAGCCGGCGGCGCTGGAGCCCGTCGATCTGATAGCGCGCCTTGTCCGAAATCCACTCCTCGTTCACTTCGTCGTTGTTGCGCGGCAGCGCGCGCATCACTTCGCGCCCGCGGCTGTCGAGCCGGATGTTGGCGCCGACCGCGTCCGAGACGTCGATCGAGAGCGTCTTCTTGAGCTCCCACGGCCGCGCCTCGAAGGCATAGGGCCGGCTGGTCAGCGCTCCCACGGGGCACAGATCGATCACATTGGCCGAAAGTTCGTGCTCGGCCGCATGTTCGAGGTAGGTGGTGATCTGCATGTCTTCGCCGCGCCCCAGCGCGCCGATTTCGTCGACCCCCGCGATCTCCTCGGAGAACCGGACACAGCGGGTGCAATGGATGCAGCGGGTCATGATCGTCTTGATCAACGGCCCCATGTATTTCTCGGAGACGGCCCGCTTGTCGGCCCGGTAGCGCGAACCGCCGCGGCCATACATCATCGACTGGTCCTGGAGATCGCATTCGCCGCCCTGATCGCAGATCGGGCAATCGAGCGGATGGTTGATGAGCAGGAATTCCATCACGCCTTCGCGCGCGGTCTTGACCATTTCGCTGTCGGTGCGGATTTCCTGGCCTTCGGTAGCGGGCAAGGCGCAGCTCGCCTGCGGCTTGGGCGGCCCAGGCTTCACCTCGACCAGACACATGCGGCAATTGCCCGCAATGCTCAGCCGCTCGTGGTAACAGAAGCGCGGGATCTCCTTGCCCGCAAGCTCGCAGGCCTGGAGCACGGTGGCGCCATCGGGAACCTCGATGTCCTGGCCGTCTACGATGACTTTGGGCATCAGTCGGCTCCCTTCGCCGCAGCAGCGCCATAATGGCTCCGCGCCCAGAGGGCATCGGCGGTAAGTTGGCGTATCATCGAAATCGGCAAGGCGACCTCTTCCTCCTCGGTGTCGAGGCAGGCGACGACGATCGGTGCTAGCGCTTCGAAGGCCTGCTCTTCGTCGCTCGAACCCGGACGGCTTTCGAGGAAGGCGTGGGCATTGCCGACACCCGAATGAGCGACGCAATCGCCGACCTGCGTCAGTGCGGCGGTACGGGGGTTCAAGCCCTCGTAGCCATAGCGGTTTTCCAGATCCCGCGGCGCGTCGGTCGGCAGGACGAGGGCTTTCTTATTGTCCTGCAGATAGACCTCTTCCGCCAACAGATTGCGCAGGGTGGCATAGGGAATTCGCATATACATCCGGTACTGCGAGCTGCGCATCACCGTTCCGATACATTCGGCCACATCGAGGTCGTCGAACAACGTATCCGATTCCTGATCGAAAGCGTCGAAATCGATTCGATCCATGTCGCTATGCGCGAGCAGCGTGCGAACCACGTCCTTATTGCGGAAGTACACGCATTTGGCGACACGCTTCTGCAGGCCGCGCGCTTCTCCCTGTTCGGCGGTTTCGGGCACCTGCTTGAAGCGCGTGCCGGTCTGCAGACCCGGCTCGAGGAAACGTTCGGCATCGTCCTGAGCGGTTACCGGGACGCCCCAGATCAGCACCGGTGCAACGACGAGGGCAAGCAGAGCTCTCATTCCGCCGCCTCCATGAATTGCGCATTGTGCTCGGCTATCCGGCGCTCCAGCTCGGGGCGGAAGTGACGGATCAACCCCTGGATCGGCCAGGCGGCAGCGTCGCCCAATGCACAGATGGTGTGGCCTTCGACCTGCTTGGTGACCTGCTGGAGCATGTCGATCTCCTCCACCGCAGCGTCGCCGGTGCGCAGGCGCTCCATCATCCGCCACATCCAGCCGGTGCCTTCGCGGCACGGCGTGCACTGGCCGCAGCTCTCGTGCTTGTAGAAATAGCTCAAGCGGCTGATTGCGCGGACGATATCGGTGGACTTGTCCATCACGATCACCGCCGCGGTGCCGAGGCCCGAGCCGAGTGCCTTCAACCCGTCGAAATCCATCGGCGCGTCCATGATCTGCTCGGCGGGGACCAGCGGCACCGAGGAGCCGCCGGGGATCACCGCGAGCAGATTGTCCCATCCGCCGGTGATGCCGCCGCAATGCTTCTCGATCAGCTCGCGGAACGGAATGCTCATCGCTTCCTCGACCACGCAGGGCTTTTCGACATGACCGCTGATCTGGAACAGCTTGGTGCCGGCATTGCCCTCGCGCCCGAATGAGCTGAACCAGCTCGCTCCGCGCCGCAGGATCGTGGGCACCACCGCGATGCTCTCGACATTGTTGACCGTCGTCGGGCAGCCATAGAGGCCCGCACCCGCCGGGAACGGCGGCTTGAGCCGGGGCTGGCCCTTCTTGCCTTCGAGGCTTTCGATCATCGCGGTTTCTTCGCCGCAGATATAGGCGCCTGCGCCGCGATGCATGAAGACGTCGAAATCATAGCCGGATTTCGCCGCGTTCTTGCCCAGCAGACCGGCGTCATAGGCCTCGTCGATCGCCGCCTGCAGCGTCTCGGCCTCGCGGATATATTCGCCGCGGATGTAGATATAGGCGGCGCGCGCGCGCATCGCGAAGCCCGCGACCAGCGCGCCCTCGATCAGCTTGTGCGGATCGTGGCGCAGGATTTCGCGGTCCTTGCAGCTACCCGGCTCGGATTCGTCGGCGTTGATGACGAGGAAGCTCGGACGGCCGTCCTTGCTCTCCTTGGGCATGAAGGACCATTTGAGCCCGGTCGGGAAACCCGCCCCGCCCCGGCCGCGCAGGCCGCTGGCCTTCATCTCGTCGATGATCGAATCCTGCCCGCGCGCGATCAGCGCCTTGGTGTCGTCCCAATCGCCGCGCTGTTGCGCCGCCTTCAGCCCCCAGTCCTGGAAGCCGTAGAGATTGGTGAAGATGCGGTCCTTATCGGCGAGCATCAGATCACTCCCCCGAACACCACGAAGGCGGCGAGCGCGAGGATCACCAGCAGTGCGAGCGTCTTGGCGAGCCCTGCGAGCACCTTCCAGGCGACGATGATTGCCACGACGGCGATCGCGATGGTGACGATATCCATTACCACTCGCTCCGATAATCGTGGTTGGCAATGCTGATTTCAGCGAACATGACGCGATCTCACAAATTTGACCAACGCAGGAATCGAAGTTGCGAGAAGCAACAACAAAAGAATCCCATCACGATTGAACTCGATTGCTTCGCCCTGGAAGAACTTCAAGGCGGCCTTTCCGAAGACCGTTAGAGCGAGACCGATAGCGGCGAACAGCAGCACGTAAGCGCTAAGCATCTGACCACCGCGCGGGTTTTCGAGGAGTTCCTTCAGCCTCATCACCATTGACCCCGGTAATCGTGGTTCTCGCCCACCATCGCGGTAAGCGAGGAAAGCGCATTGGCGGGCTCACTGGTGTGGCGACCGGGCTCCTGCGTTCCCGCTTTGGGGCTTTCGCCCGCAGCCAGTGCATCGAGGACCGCGTCGAGCCGCTCGGGGGTCAGGTCCTCGAAATTGTCGTCATTGATCTGGACCATCGGCGCCGTGGCGCAATTGCCCATGCATTCGACTTCGGTCAGCGTCCACAACCCGTCTTCGGACACATGCCCCTTGACCATGCCGCGCGCGGCGCAGGTCTCGAACAGCGCGTCCGAACCGCGCAGCATGCACGGCGTCGTGCCGCAGACCTGGACGTGATATTTGCCGACCGGCACGAGATTGTACATGAAATAGAAGGTCGCCACCTCGAGCACCCGGATCGCGGGCATGCCGAGATAGCCGGCGACATATTCGATCACCGGGATCGGCAACCATCCTTGCGTGTCGGTTTCCTCGCCGACCTGCCGCTGGGCGAGATCGAGCAGCGGCATCACCGCCGACTTCTGCCGTCCTTCGGGATAGCGCGCGATCGCCTTGTCGGCCTTCGCCTTGTATTCGCTCGAGAACTCGAACGCACCCCAGCGGGCGCGCAGTTCGGGCGTATCGGGAGCGGGAGAGCGGTCAGCCATTGATCAACCTGCGTTCGACATAGCGGCCGATATAGAGGCCGATGACGGCGGCAAACGCCGTCGAGAGAATTTCCTTGAGCGGCGCCTCGCCGTGGAAGGCCGCCAGATAGGCGGCCACCGCCGAAGCGAAGGCGGCGAAGGCGAGAACGAAGATACCGAGTTCGCGCAGGATCACCGGTCGCACTCCCCGAGAAGGACAGCGGGAGCGCCCTCGCTCGTCATTGCGAGCGAAGCGAAGCAATCCATCGCCGTGCCCTGGATTGCGGCGCCTCGCTGCGCGAGGCTCGCAATGACGAGGATATCGGACACGGTCACCGGTCGCACTCCCCGAACACAACGTCGATCGCGCCGAGAATGGCGGTCGCGTCGGGCAGCATGTGCCCCTTGGCCATGAAGTCCATCGCCTGAAGATGGCTGAAGGCGGTCGGGCGGATCTTGCAGCGGTACGGCTTGTTGCTGCCGTCGCTGACCAGATAGACACCGAACTCGCCCTTGGGGCTCTCGGTCGCGACATAGACCTCGCCCGCGGGCACGTGGAAGCCTTCGGTGTAGAGCTTGAAGTGGTGGATCAGCGCTTCCATCGACAGCTTCATCTCGCCGCGTTTGGGCGGGGAAACCTTGCGATCGTCGCTCGCCACCGGCCCTTCGGGCATTTCGGCGAGGCACTGCTTGATGATCTTCGCGCTCTCGTAGACTTCTTTGACGCGGACCATGAAGCGGTCGTAGCAATCCGAATTGGTGCCCACGGGAATGTCGAATTCCATCCGCTCGTAGACGTCATAGGGCTGCGACTTGCGCAGATCCCAGGGAATGCCGGCGGCGCGGATCATCGGGCCGGAAAAGCCCCAGGCGATGGCGTCCTCCTTGCTGACGACGGCGATATCGACGTTGCGCTGCTTGAAGATGCGGTTGTCCATCACCAGGCTCATCGCGTCGCCGAACAGTTCGGGCAGCCGCTTGTCGACCCAGTCGCCGATATCGGCGAGCAGCTTGAGCGGAACGTCCTGATGGACCCCGCCGGGCCGGAAATAGGCCGCGTGCATCCGGGCACCCGAGGCGCGCTCGTAGAAATTCATGCAGTCTTCGCGCAGTTCGAACACCCACAGATTGGGCGTCATCGCGCCGACGTCCATGACATGCGCGCCGATATTGAGCAGGTGGTTCTTGATCCGGGTCAGCTCGGCGAACAGCACGCGCAGATATTGCGCGCGGATCGGCACCTCGACGTTGAGCAGCTTCTCGATCGCGAGCACCCAGGAGTGCTCCATGCACATCGGCGAACAGTAATCGAGCCGATCGAAATAGGGCAGCGCCTGCAGATAGGTCTTGTGCTCGATCAGCTTCTCGGTGCCGCGGTGGAGCAGGCCGACATGCGGGTCGATCCGCTCGATGATCTCGCCGTCGAGCTCCATCACCATGCGCAGCACGCCGTGCGCCGCGGGATGCTGCGGCCCGAAGTTGATCGTGTAGTTGGAGATGACCTCGCCATCGGTGGTGGGCGAGGCTTCGAGTTGCATGCTCATGAGCAGACCCAGTTTCCGGCGAATGCCTTTTGCGTGCCCGCCGCATCGGCGACTGTCAGCGAAGCCCGATCGGGGCCGGTGCGCGTGACGAGCGCGGAGAAGCCCTCGCCCGTGAAGGTGGTGCCCGAGCGCACCTGCTCGATCCCGCCCGGAGGCGCGTCGAGCAGCAGCAACTGGCCGCCGATGCGAACGGTTGCCTTGCCCGGCAGCGCGCGGTCGGCGGGGGCTGCGGCGATCAGCATTTCCTGCCCCTCGACGCTGAAGGTGCAGCCGCCTGCGCGCGGACCCAGATCGACCCCGCCAATATTGCCCAGCTTCTCGAGCTGGAAAACATCGGCATTCGCGGGCGGTGCAGCCTTGACTGCCGTGGTTTCGACCGGTGCGGGCACGCCTTCCGCGACCGCACCCGGGGCGCCGACGCGATCGGCGAAATCACCCGCGGTTTCGCTGCTGGCGGGTTCTTGCGAACATCCGGCGACCAGAAGCGCGGTCGCGACGGTCAGGATCCTGTTCACGTGTCACGCTCCTCTTTGTCGACTTCGGTCGCACCGCCGGTATCTTTCGCGGTGTTTTCCCGCGCCGGCTGGTCGAGGCGATCTTCGGTCGGGTCGGGCGCGCCCGGCTCGTCTATGTCGGAATCCACGGGCGCGGGTTCGCCATCGCCTTGACCGGCAATCCCGCTCCTGAGCTTGGCGGGAGCCACGTGTTCGGCTGCCTTCTCGTCGGTCTTCTTGCCAGCGCCGGTGTCCTTGGTGCTGTCGGTCGTCTTGACCTCGTCGACCGGCGGAACTTCAGCCTTCTCGTCGCCGGGCAGAACATAGTCCGCGCCTTCCCAGGGTGACAGGAAATCGAACTGGCGCAGATCCTGCGGCAGATCGACGGGTTCGTAGACCACCCGCTTCTCGTCTTCGGAATAGCGCAATTCCTGATAGCCGGTCAGCGGGAAATCCTTGCGGAAGGGATGCCCCTCGAAACCGTAATCGGTGAGGATCCGGCGCAGATCGGTGTTGCCGTCGAACAGCACGCCGAACATGTCGAACACCTCGCGCTCGAGCCATCCGGCGTTGGGCCAAAGCGTCGTGACCGTCGGAACAGGCACCTCTTCGCTCGTCGTCACCTTCACCATGATGCGGCTGTTGGTGGTGAGGCTGAGCAACATATAGACAACCTCGAAGCGCTCGGGGCGCCCGGGATAATCCACTCCGGCGATTTCCATCAGCTGCTGATAGGCGTGATCGTCGCGCAAAGTGCGGAGCGCATCCTCGATGCTGCCGCGCCGGACGGTCAGCATCAGTTCGCCATGCTCTTCATGGGCCCGGATCAGATGATCGCCCAGCGCGCGCGAAAGCGTGCCCTTGAGGCCCTCGATCCGGGTGAAACGGGGCGCGGGATGAAATACGGTCATGCGCCTACCTTACCGTTCGATCGTTCCGCTGCGACGGATCTTCCGCTGCAGCTGCATCACACCGTAGAGCAGCGCCTCGGCGCTCGGCGGGCAGCCCGGCACATAGATATCCACCGGCACGATCCGGTCGCAACCGCGCACGACCGAATAGCTATAGTGATAATAGCCGCCGCCATTGGCGCACGATCCCATGCTGATCACGTATTTCGGGTCCGACATCTGGTCGTAGACCTTGCGCAGCGCCGGCGCCATCTTGTTGCACAGCGTCCCTGCGACGATCATCACGTCCGACTGGCGGGGGCTGGCGCGCGGGGCGACGCCGAACCGCTCCATATCATAACGCGGCATGTTGACGTGGATCATCTCCACCGCGCAGCAGGCGAGGCCGAAGGTCATCCACCACAGCGAACCGGTGCGCGCCCACTGGAACAGGTCCTCGGTGCTGGCGACGAGGAAGCCCTTGTCGTTCACTTCGGTTTGGAGCGCGTTGAAATATTCCGGATCCGGCTGGCGAAGCTCGCCGGCACGGGCCGTCGGCGCGTCGTGCAGCGACTGGTTGTGATCGGCGGTCAGCGGACGATAGTGATCCACGCGCGGCTGCGCATCGCCTGTGCGATCTACTCCCACTCCAGCGCTCCTTTCTTCCACTCATACGCGAGCCCGATGGCGAGGATCGTCAGAAAGACCATCATCCCGATCCAGCCCTCCCAGCCCGTGAACTGGAGGCTGACCGCCCATGGAAACAGGAAGGCGGCCTCGAGGTCGAAAACGATAAACAGCAGCGCGACGAGGTAGAACCGCACGTCGAACTGGCTGCGCGGCTCCTCGAAGGCGGGGAAGCCGCATTCATACTCGCTGAGCTTTTCCGCATCGGGATTGTGCGTACCCGTCAGGCGCGAAACGCCCATTGGCAGGAACACGAACGCCGCCGACAAAGCGACCGCGATGAACAGAAAGATGAGGATCGGCAGATACTGCTCGAGATCGACCACGTGTGATTCCTAAGCCTGGAGGCGCCAGTTGCGCTCGCCTCTAGGCCCCTCGCCGCGCGGGTGCAAGGGTCCGGCCCTTGCAAGCTGCGCATGTGTGCGTGAAGCTTATTTCATCATCGACTTCACGGTCTTAAGCGTCTTGGCGCCATAGGGAGGCTTCAGCCCGCTGAGCTTGGCGACATCGACCTTGGTCTGCGTGTAGACGCTGCGCGCGTGGCTGAATTCGCGGAATCCCTCGACCCCGTGATAGCTGCCCATTCCCGAGGGCCCGACTCCGCCGAACGGCAGGTCGTCCATCGAGACGTGGAAGATCACGTCGTTGACGGTCACACCGCCCGAGATCGTCCGCTTGAGCACCTTTTCCTGCTCCTTCCGGTCGCTGCCGAAATAATAAAGCCCCAGTGGACGGTCGTTGGCGTTCACGTAGTCGATCGCCTCGTCGATCTCGCGATAGGTCTTCACCGGCAGGACAGGGCCGAAGATTTCCTCCTGCATGGCCTGCATGTCGTCGGTGACGTTCTTCAGGATCGTCAGCGGCATCTTGCGCGCGTTGGTGTTGGAGAAATCCTCATTGCCCGGATTGACCTCGATCACCTCGGCACCCTTGTCGCGCGCATCGGCGACCATCGCCTTGAGCCGGTCGAAATGCCGGTCAGTCACGACGCTGGCGTAGTCCTCGTTGTCGAGCAGCGAAGAATACATGTTCGCCGTGCCTTGCCAGACGCCGTGGATCGCCTCGTCCTGCTTGTCCTCGGGGACGTAGAGATAGTCGGGCGCAAGACATATCTGCCCCGCATTGAGCATCTTGCCCATCGCGACCCGTTCGCCGGCCTTGGTGAAATCGGCGCTGCGGCCCATGAACACCGGGCTCTTGCCGCCCAGCTCCAGCGTTACCGGGACCAGATTGGCAGAAGCCGCCTCCATCACCCTGCGTCCGGTGGCGGTCGATCCCGTGAAGACCAGATGATCGAACGGCAGCGAACTGAACGCCGCGGCCACTTCCGGCGGCCCCGTGAACACCGCGCATTCGTCGGGCGTGAAAACCTTCGCCACCAGTTCGCGCATCAGCATGCTAGTCCGCTCGGTGAACTCGCTGGGCTTGATCATCGCGCGGTTGCCCGCGGCGAAGACCTGCATCAGCGGCCCGAAGGTCAGATTGACCGGGAAATTCCACGGACTGAGGATGCCGACCACGCCCTTGGGCTCGTAGCGCACCTCGGCTTTCGCCCCGAGCAGGCCGAGCGGGAACTGGACGTGCCGCTTGTCGGGTTTGGCCCAGCCATCCATGTGCTTGAGACAATAGCGACCGAAAGCGATCGTCCCGGCGATATCGGTAATCATCGACTGTTGGGGCGAACGGCTGCCGAAATCGGCGCTCATCACCTTGGTCAGATCCTCGGCATTGTCCTTGAGCAGCTTGATCGCGCGCTCGATGCGGTCCTTGCGCAGAGCCATCGGTTCCGGCCGGGTCTGGTGGTGAGCGGAGCGCTGCCTGCGCAGGACATCTTCCATGTCGCTCTTGCGGTTGTCCGTCATATTGCTCTCCGTTTGAAATTGATGCGTTGCAGCACTAGATCGCTCGCGTACCGATATTCCAGAACCGAAGGACCAGCACAAGCATGACCCAGTTCAGCGCCGCAGACCCCGTCGTCATTCTCTCCTACGCGCGCACCCCGATGGGCGGCATGCAGGGCGCTCTGGCCGAGGCTTCCGCGACCGATCTGGGCGCGACGGCAGTGAAGGCGGCGGTGGAGCGTTCCGGCGTCGCGGGAGACAAGTTCGACCGCGCCTATATGGGCTGCGTGCTGCCCGCCGGGCTCGGCCAGGCGCCCGCGCGCCAGGCGGCGATCAAGGCCGGCCTGCCCAAATCGGTGCAGGCGACGACGGTGAACAAGGTCTGCGGCAGCGGCATGCAGACCGTCATCATGGGCGCCGAGGCGCTGGCCAGCGGATCGATCGATTATGTGGTCGCGGGCGGAATGGAGAGCATGACCAATGCACCCTATCTGCTCAAGAAGCACCGTTCGGGCGCCCGGCTGGGCCACGACACGGCTTATGATCACATGTTCCTCGACGGACTCGAAGACGCCTATGAGGAAGGCCGCGCGATGGGCACCTTCGCGCAGGACACCGCCGACGAATATCAGATGACGCGCGAGGAGATGGACGAATATTCCATCGAATCGCTGCGCCGCGCGAACGCCGCGATCGAGTCGGGTGCCTTCGCCGACGAAGTGGTCCCGGTGACGATCACCACCCGCAAGGGCGAACACAAAGTCGAACACGACGAGCAGCCCGGCAAGGGCCTGCCCGACAAGATCCCGACCCTTCGCCCGGCATTCGCCAAGGACGGGACGATCACCGCGGCGACCTCGAGCTCGATCTCCGACGGCGCGGCGGCGGTGGTGCTGACGCGCGAGAGCGTGGCCAAACAGAACGGCCAGCAGCCGGTCGCGCGGATCGTGGCGATGGCAGCGCATGCGCAGGAACCCGCCAAGTTCACCGTTGCGCCCATCGGTGCGATCAACAAGGTGCTCGAGAAAGCCGGCTGGGACGCGGGCGATGTCGAGCTGTGGGAAGTCAACGAAGCCTTCGCCTGCGTCGCCATGTTCACCATGCGCGACATCGGCATCCCGCACGACCGGATCAACGTCAACGGCGGCGGCACTGCCTTGGGCCACCCGATCGGCGCCAGCGGGACGCGGATCATCGTGACCCTGCTCAACGCGCTCAAGCGGCAGGGCAAGACGCGCGGGATCGCAAGCCTGTGCATCGGCGGCGGAGAGGCGACGGCAATCGCGGTCGAGCTGGTCTGACGCAGACAAAGCGCCGCGCGCACCGATCGCCTCGGGGGGCCGGCATGCGGCGTATTGGAACAGTAGGATAGCGCCCGCCAGATCGGCGGAATGGAGAAAGCGCAGCCGGCTGAGGCCCCGATTATCCGCGATTATCCGATGGTAGCTCTCACCACGGCGATCGAGAGGCGCACATGAGGTTCTTCGTCAGGGTTCCTGCGCACCGAAAAGCCGGTCCTGCCGCACCCAGCCCTCGCGTCCATCGACTTCGAAGGCGCACCAGCCTTCCGAGCAATCGTCGAGCAGTCCGACGACGCCGGGAGCGAGGCGCCAGCGCAATCCGCTGCTGGCGTCGGGTGCATCGCGCATCTCGAGCGGTCCTTCCCCGATCACCATCGCCGTGCGATCGGGGCTGAGCAGCCGCGCCACCACCCAGCCCTGTTCGCCGTCGGGATCGCGGATCAGTCGCCAGCCCTCCATCACCCGGACCACCTTCACCGGCAGACCCGGGCGACGATAGACCCAGGACACCTTGTAGTCGCGGCTGGGCCCGACCCGCATGTTGAGTTCCGAGGCACGGATGCTGGCCCAATAGGGTACGCTTCGCTCCTGCGCCTGGGCAGGAGCGGCAAAGAGCGCCGCGGCGGCAAGCAGGAGAGCAAGGCAGGTTCTCATGGCTGATCAGCGATTTACCGCAATCGACTCGGCCCGGCAAGGCAGCCGGTCACGATTGCCGTGCTCAATCCGGCGCTTGACCCTCCGCCACCCCAGCGCCTAGCCCGAGGCTCACCATGACCGACACGCCCGACCGCCCTACACGCCGCCTCAGCCGCCCGCCGCGCGTGGTGGTTACCCGCCGTCTTCTGCCCGAAGTCGAGGCGCGGTTCAGCGAGCTGTTCGACGCACGCCTCAACACGCCCGATGAACCGTTTTCGCGCGCAGAGCTGGCCGAGGCTATGGCCGCATGCGATGTGCTGGTCCCTACCGTCACCGACCGGATCGATCGACACCTCATCGAGGCGGCGGGAAGCAATTTGGGGCTGATCGCCAGCTTCGGCGCCGGGACCGACCATATCGATCTTGCAGCCGCCGCCGAGCGGAAGATCATCGTCACCAACACCCCCGGCGTCTTCACGGACGACACGGCCGACCTCACGATGGCCGGGATTATCGGCGTGCCGCGCCGGATCCGCGAGGGCGTGCAATTGATCCGCAGCGGGGAATGGACCGGCTGGACCCCGACTTCGCTGCTCGGGCGCAAACTGGGCGGCAAGGTGCTCGGCATCGTCGGAATGGGCCGCATCGGTCAGGCGGTCGCCCATCGCGCGCGCGCCTTCGGGCTGGAAATCGCCTATCACAATCGCAAGCGGCTGCCCGAGGCGGTCGAGCGGATGTTCGCGGCGCGCTTCGTGGAGAGCCTCGACGAGCTGGTGGCGCAGGCCGATATCCTCACCCTGCATTGTCCCGCCAATTCCGATAGCCGGGGGATGATCGATGCACGGCGAATCGGGCTGATGAAGGAAGGCGCCTGTATCATCAACACCGCGCGCGGCGACCTGATCGAGCAGGAAGCGATGATCGCGGCGCTGGAGAGCGGCCAGCTCGCCGGCGCGGGGCTGGACGTCTATCCCGACGAACCGAACGTCGATCCGCGGCTGATTGCGCATCCCAATGTGATGACCCTGCCCCATATCGGCAGCGCGACCCGCGAGGGCCGGGAGGAATCGGGCCTCAAGGTGATCGCCAACATCCGGATGTGGGTCGACGGGCACCGCCCGCCCGACCAGGTCCTGACCGGGCTGGAACGCTGAGGGATCAGTCTCCGGTCAGGATTCGATCGACCAGTTGTTTCACCGATGGCGTGAAATTGTTCGAGTAGAACGGGTCCTGCTTGAAACGGTAGGCCGAGTGGCCGGCGAAGGCCAGATTCTCGTCTACCGGACCGCCATGGGCGATATCCTGCAGCGTCTTCTGGATGCAGAAGCTGCGCGGATCCGCGAGGCGCCCGGTGGTGTAGTCGTCGTGATCCTTCCAGCTCGAGAACAGGCAGTGGGACAGGCAGCCCATGCAGTCCTGCTGGTCCTTGCGGATCGTGTCGCGGCTGTCGGGGGTGACGAACACGGCGGTGCCATCGGGCGTCTTGAGCGCTTCGGTGAAGCCCTTCGCCATCCATTCCTGCGCCTTGGGTCGGTCGTCGGGCGAGACCCAGAAATTCTTCGCCTTGCCTTCATCGGCAAGCGGGATGGTGCCCTCCTGTTCGCCGCGCTTGAAGATCGGGATCTGACGCTCCGAGCGATGGATCAGATCGTAGAGGAAGGGGTTCTTGACTGCGGAGGAATAGAACCCCGTCGGCGAGAATTTGTGCAGCAGGATCTCGCCCTCGTCGACCCTGCGCAGCATGTCCTTCCATTCCTGCGGGATCGGGCTTTCCTCGGTCAGCAGCGGCCGCGTACCGAACTGGAAGGCGATCTTGCCCAGCTCGGGATTGTCGATCCAGTCGTTCCATTCGCGCAGGAACCACACGCCGCCCGCCATCACGATGACGACGTCTTCCGAAACGCCTTCGGCGCGCATCGTCTCGCGCAAGGCCTTGACGCGGGGATAGGGATCTTCGGGCTTGGTCGGGTCTTCGGCGTTGGAAAGGCCGTTGTGTCCGCCAGCCAGCCACGGGTCCTCGTAGACCACCGCGGCCATCAGTTCGGGCACCTTGGAATAGCTGCGCTTCCACAATGCGCGAAAAGCGCGCGCCGAGCTGATGATCGGCAAGTAGCTGACATTGTGGCGCTGCGCGATCTCGGCCAGCTTGTAGGGCATGCCCGCGCCGCAGGTGACGCCGGCGATCATGCCGGGGGTGTTCTCGAGCACGCCTTCGAGCACCTGCTGCGCGCCGCCCATTTCCCACAGCACGTTGATGTTGATCGCGCCCTGCCCATCGGCGATCTCATGCGCGCGCTTCACCTGTTCGGTGGCGCCGTCGATGGCGTAGCGGATCAGCTGCTCGTGGCGCTCCTTGCGCGTCAGCGCGTCGTAGACCTGGGGCACGATCTTGCCCTCGGCATCGTAGCTGTCGGCATTGACCGCACTGACCGTGCCGATTCCGCCCGCGGCGGCCCAGGCGCCCGAGCTCGCGTGATTGGAAGCGGAAACGCCCTTGCCGCCTTCGATCAGCGGCCATACTTCGCGGCCACCGTAATTTATCGGGCTGAGCCCCTTGAAAGCCATTGAAAAATCTTTCGTCTCGGCGAGCTAGCGGCTCGCGGTTTCTGCCTCCGTCGGCGTATCGCGACAGGGGCGAATTTCGTCCGGCTCGGGCCTGTTAGCGGCCCTTTCGAACTGTGCATAGTACCCGGCCAGCTGAGGCGCGTCCCTGAACGCCACCAGGCGGTAACCAGCCCGCTCGAATTCGCAGGCGAGCAGCATCGGAGCGATGCCATGCTGGTCGGTCGGCCGGTCGACATCGACCACGACGACCTGGCCGCCCTCGCGCAGCGATGGCCACATCCGCCACAACAGCGCGTAGGGTTCGCTGATCTCGTGGTACATGTGGACCATGAATATCCGGTCGAAACTGTTCTCGGGCAGGTGTGGATCGTCGGCAGCCCCCGGCTTGATCGCGACGTTGTCGAGCCGTTCGCGCTCGACGCGCTGACCGAGCCGCTGCAGCGCCGCCCGGTCGATATCCTGCGCCAGCACACGCCCATCCTCGCCGACGCGCTCGGCAAGCCGGACGGTGTAGTAACCTTCGCCTGCACCAATGTCGGCAACGGTCATGCCTTTTTCTATGCCGGCGAGTTCCATCACCGTCTCCGCTTCGCCGCGATTGTCGCGCGCCGTTTCGGTAGAAAACTCGTTGCCACCCAGATCTGAAACCGGACGATCCGGCAAGGGGAAGTCGAGCGCGGTTTCCGGCCGAGTGGTGTCGACCTTTTCGCAGCCAGTTGCAGCCAGCACGGCTGCCGAGGCGAGCAGCAAAAGGGGGGGCCTGAATACGATCATCGGCCCGAGCCCTAGCGCCAGTGCGGTCGACGCGCAAAGAATTCGCAGTCTCCCAGATCCGACCGCCTATTCGACGTCTTCCACCTCGACCTGCTCACCGGTTACGCGCTGCGCCAAGGCCGCGGAAATGAAATCGTCGATCCCACCGTCGAGCACCGCGTCGGGCGACGGCGAAACCACGCCGGTGCGCAGATCCTTCACCATCTGATAGGGCTGGAGAACATAGCTGCGGATCTGGTGGCCCCAGCCGATCTCGCTCTTCTCCTGATATTCGCCGCTGGCCGCCGCCTCGCGCTCGGCCATCTCGCGCTCGTAGAGACGGGCCTTGAGCATGCTCATCGCCTCGGCCTTGTTCTTGTGCTGCGAGCGTCCGCTCTGCGATGCCACCACGATGCCGGTCGGCTGATGGGTGATCCGGACTGCGGAGTCGGTGGTGTTGATGTGCTGCCCGCCGGCGCCCGAGGCGCGATAGGTGTCGATCTTGAGATCGCTTTCGTTGATCTCGATCTCGATATCGTCGTCGATCACCGGATAGACCCAGACCGAGCTGAAGCTGGTGTGGCGGCGTGCGGAACTGTCGTAGGGGCTGATCCGCACCAGTCGGTGGACCCCGCTCTCGGTTTTGGCGTAACCATAGGCGTTCTCGCCCTTGACCAGGATCGTCGCGCTCTTGAGCCCGGCCTGATCGCCCGCCTGATACTCCACCGTCTCGACCTTGAACCCACGACTTTCAGCCCAGCGGGTGTACATGCGGAACAGCATTTCCGCCCAGTCCTGGCTCTCGGTCCCGCCGGCACCGGCATGGATTTCGACGTAGGTATCGTTGCCATCCGCCTCGCCCGAGAGCAGCGCACGCACCTTGTCGGCATCCGCACGCGCGGCGAGCTTTTCGAGGCTGGCGAGCCCGTCCTTGACCACGTCCTCGTCGCCCTCGGCATCGCCCATCTCGACGAATTCGACCGCATCGGCCATTTCGGAGGAGATCTCGTTGACGGTGTTCACCGCATCTTCGAGCCGCTTCTGCTCGCGACTGACGGCTTGCGCATCCTTGGGATTGTCCCACAAGGTGGGATCCTGCACGCGCGCATTGAGCTCGTCGAGACGGCGCAGCGCCTGCTCCCAGTCGAGCGACTGGCGGACCAGCGCCAGCGCGGCCTGAATGCGGTCGATATAGGCCTGCCCCTCGGCACGCATGGACAATTCCTCGGTTTAAGCTCGGGAGCGCCCGCTTAACGCGCAGGCGCCGTTTGTAAAGTTTACTGAAGTTTACGCCAACAGGACGGTGATACGGGTCGGTCCGGCTAGTAGATGCCGCCCTGTTGTTCGACGAAATCGCTCGGCGCTTCCTCGCGACGTGCCGGAGCGGTCGAGCGGGTCTGGGCGACCCGGCCGCGGCGGATCTGTTCGAGGATCGCGTTGCGTTTGGCGGCGATCTCGTCCTGCCTGGTGGCCCGGGCGGGCTCGGTATCGGGCTTGAAGGCTTCCCAGATGACCGCCGCCTTGGGATCGTCGCTGGGCGTGCCGTCGAACACTCGTTTGCCGCTGCGGCGATCGATCCGGACCATCCGAACCCCGGCCGGCGCGACGAACTCGTCGCCGTCCCAGCGCTCGCGCGATGCCTCTACGAACCGCTTGAAGATCGGCGCCGCGGTATTGCCGCCCTGCACCCAGCCGCCCAGATTGCGCGGCTGATCGAAACCGACATACATGCCGGCCACGATCTGCGGCGACCCGCCGACGAACCATGCATCGGTCGGACCGCTGGTGGTTCCGGTCTTGCCGAACAGCGGCATCTCCAGCGCGCGCAAGCGCACGGCGGTGCCGCGCGTGACCACGCCTTCGAGCATGTGAACGGTCTGGAACGCCGTCCGCGGGTCCATGACCTGTTTGCCGGCGATGCCGAGGCGGGGCATCGGCTGGCCGTCCCATTCGGGCATGTTGCAATTGGTGCATTCACGCTGGTCGGAGCGCCAGATCACCTTGCCTCGCCTATCCTGGACGTAGTCGATCACGCTGGGCTGGTGGAGCCGCCCCCAGTTCACCAGCGCGGAATAGGCGTTGACCATCCGCTCGACCGTCGTGTCCCCTGCGCCGAGCGCGAACGCCGGATAGGGTTCGTAACTGCCGATGTTGAGTTGCTCGAAGGTCTTGATAACATTGGGCATTCCTGCGTCCATCGCGATATGGACGGTCATCAGATTGCGGCTCTGTTCGAGCCCCCAGCGCATCGTGTGAACCCCGCCACCGCCGCCTCCGAAGTTGCGGAAGCATTTTTCGCCCAGATTGGCGCCCTGATAATAGCAGAAGGTCTGGTCGGGCACCTGGCTCGCGGGGGTCAGGCCGTGCTCGAGCCCGGTGGCGTAGACGAAAGGCTTGATCGTCGATCCCGGCTGGCGAAGCGCCTGCGTCGCCCGGTTGAACGAACCCAGCCGCGCGTCGAACCCGCCCTGCATCGCCAGAACGCGTCCTGTCTGCGGGTTCTGCGCCAGGAAGGCGCCCGAAACTTCGGGGACAGCGCGCAGGCGATAGCCATCGCCCGCTGGCTGCGCGGCGACCACATCGCCGACCTTCAACGCATCGGGAGCGCCGGTCAGCGGATAGGTTTCGCCGTTGGTGAGCCCGATCGTGGGCGACGATCCGCCCGCTTGCGTGACCACGCCGATGCGCCAGTCCTCGTAATTGATCCCCAGATTGGAGGAGCGCAACTGGCCGATCAGGTCGCCATTGTCGGGATTGAGCGTGGCCACCGGACCGCTCCAGCCGCGATTGCCTTGATAGCTGAGCAACTGCGTCCGCAACGCATCGCGCGCCGCATCCTGCAACTCCATGTCGAGCGAGGTGCGCACCCACAATCCGCCGGCATAGACGCTGTTGCCGCTGTCCTCCGCGGTCTCGCCGAATTTGTCGATCAGCTGGCGCCGCACTTCCTCGAGGAAATAGCCCGCATCCGCCGATCGTTCCTGCCGCTGCTGGACCAGTCCGAGATCCTCGCGGCGCGCGCTCGTACCCTGCTCGGGCGTGATGAACTCGTTGGCGACCATCTGGTCGATGACGAAATTGCGGCGTGCGAGCGCCAATTGCTCGTGCTGGGGGCGCCCGTAGCGCTCGGGAGCCTTGGGCAGGATCGCGAGGAAGGCCATCTCGTGCAGATCGAGATCGCCGACGTCCTTGTCGAAATAGGCGCGGCTGGCGGCCTGCACCCCGAAGCTGCGCCGTCCGAGCGGAATCTCGTTGAGATAGAGTTCGAGGATTTCGCGCTTGCTCAACACGTCTTCGATCCGCCGCGCGAGGATCATCTCCTTGAGCTTGCGGGTGACCGAATATTCATCGCCGAGCAGCACGTTCTTGGCGACCTGCTGGGTGATCGTGGAACCACCCACCGCGCGCTCGCCGGAACCCATCTTGCTGGCATAGTCGAACACCGCATTGGCCGTACCCGCCAGATCGACGCCGCCATGGCTGAAGAAGGTCTTGTCCTCCGCCGCGAGGAAGGCTTCCACCAGCGTGGTGGGAAAATCGACATATTGCAGCTGGACGCGTCGTTCGCGCGCGTAGGAATGGACGATCTCGCCGTCGACTCCGCGCACCACGGTGGGCAAAGGCGTCTCGTAGTCGAGCAGGCTCTCGGCATCGGGCAATCCCCGCGCCAGCAGGGTCCAGCCCAGCACAAGGACGATCACACCCAGCGCCAGCAGCGCGGAGCCCCAGCGAAACCAGCGATGCTCCCGCCAATTGCGCACAAACCAGCCGCGCGCGGCGGTCAGGTCGTCGCGCATGCGTTGGCGGATCGTCTGTAGTCTGGATTGCTCGGCCATCGGGGTCCCAAAATCTGCAGGCCGGCCCCTAGCACGGCAAATCTGTCTCGCGCCATAACGAAGCGACAGATGGGGAACGCGCCCGGTCAGCCTTCCGTGTTCGCTGCGTCGCTCGGGCCGGACGGCTGTTCCAGCAGATCTTCGCGCTGGCGGATGAAATAGATGCGGATGGCGCGCGCCATCACCTCCGCGAAGCGGGCGCGGCCTTCGGGCGAGGCGAGCCGTTGCGCCTCGTCGGCGTTGCTGATGAAGCCGCTTTCGTAGAGCACCGAGGGCACGTCGGGCGCGCGCAGCACCTTGAGCGCTGCCGAACGACGCGCCTGCGGGTGGAAGCGGATCGTGCCCTCCCCCTCGCGCTGGATCAGCGAGGCGAATTCGGCGGATTCGGCCTGGGTGCGGCGCTGCGACAGTTCGACCAGGATGGTGTTCACCGCATCGCTCTGTCCCGCGATGTCCTGACCGTTGATCCGGTCCGAGCGGTTTTCGCGTTCGGCAAAGCGCGCCGCCGCCTCGCTCGATGCGCTCTCGGACAGGGTGTAGATGCTGGCACCCGCCACCTCGCTCGCCTCGCCCGCGGAATCGGCGTGGATCGAGACGAACAGATCGGCTCCCAAGCGGCGCGCGATCTCGTAGCGTTCGGCATGCAGGAGGTAGCGATCCTCGTCGCGAGTCAGCGCAACCCGCACGTCTCCGGCTTCGAGCAACCGGGCCCGCAGCGCGCGCGCAAGGCGCAGAACAAGGTCTTTCTCTTGCAGCCCCTCATTCGAGGCGCCCGGATCGTGGCCGCCGTGCCCGGCGTCGATCACGACCAGCGGTCGGTTGCCATCGCCCGATCCCGCGCCCTGCCCGGCGATCTCAGGCAGCGGCAGATCGTCGCCGGCGGGAGGCAGTTCGACCCGCAGGACGTAGCCGCGTCCGAACTGCGGCAGGTCGAGCGAGCGGTCGACCGCGACCGCCCAGACGAGTACCGTGAGAAGGGCCATCGGGATCAGCGTAAGCACGATTGGGAGCAGGATCCGCGCCATGGCGCTCCCCTAGGGCTGCGGCGCCCTTTCTCGCAATATGGTTGCCGTAAGATACCCACGGTGCTAGCGCCTCAGCTGTAATAGCCGGGCTCCGGCGGCGAACGCCTCTCGTTCCACAGTCCGCCCGCTATACGCCAATTCGGCTACCCTTTTCGATCGGTGGCCCTGAGACAGGTTGATGCAGGACAAGAACCGTTCCCCCTCGTTGTTCCCTCGACAGGCAATCGCCTGCCGCGAGGGAATTGCGGGCCGGACAGCGCTCGATTGGCGCAGGTTCCAAGCTGCAGACACGACATTCCGGCTCCGCACCCCAGGGCGCGGATGCCGGTCATCCACGACTGCCGATCCGCTTCTCGGCGGCAGTTTTCACATCACAAGGCGCAAGTCGGCTGCCGGGCTCGTCCCGGCCCCTTGCGCATGGAGAAATCTACATGGCAACGCGCATGCTTATCGATGCGCGCCACTCGGAAGAAACCCGGGTGGCGGTTCTCAAGGGAAATCGGATTGAGGAGTTCGATTTCGAATCCGCCGATCACCGGCAGATCAAAGGCAATATCTATCTCGCCAAGGTAACCCGCGTCGAACCCTCGCTGCAGGCGGCTTTCGTCGACTTCGGCGGCAATCGTCACGGTTTCCTCGCGTTCAGCGAAATCCACCCCGATTACTACCAGATCCCCAAGGACGACCGCGACGCGCTGCTCGCTGCCGAAGCCGAAGTCGCCGAAGAGGAAGAACGCCTGCGCGCCGAAGAGGAAGAGCGCGGCGAGATGCCCGGCGACGAATACGACGCCGACGAGGAAAGCTCCGAAGCGCTGGCCGAGGAATTCGCCGAGGACGGGCTCGAGGAAGTCGATACCTCCGACAAGGACGATGTCGCCACGATCGAGGAAGGCCAGCTCGATCGCGAGGACGACGACGATGATTCCGACGACGACAGCGACGACGAGGACAATGGCGGCAGCGGCGGCAACGGTCGTGGCCGCAGGGCCAAGGGCCGCGGGCGCAACCCGCGTCAGGGCAAAGGCCGCAGCCGCGCCAAGGAAGTCGACGATGCGCGCGCGCGCCGGATGGAACTGCGCCGCCGCTACAAGATCCAGGACGTCATCCAGCGCCGCCAGGTGCTGCTGGTTCAGGTCGTCAAGGAAGAGCGCGGCAACAAGGGCGCCGCGCTGACCACCTATCTCAGCCTCGCCGGGCGCTACACCGTGCTGATGCCCAACAGCAGCCACGGCGGCGGCATCAGCCGCAAGATCAACTCCGCCAACGACCGCAAGCGGTTGAAGCAGATCGTTTCCGATCTGACGCTGCCCAAGTCGATGGGTCTGATCGTGCGCACCGCCGGCCTCAGCCGGACCAAGCCCGAGATCAAGCGCGACTTCGACTATTTGGCGCGGTTGTGGGACGACATCCGCGAGAAGACGCTCGCCTCGAGCGCACCGGCGCTGATCCATTCGGACAGCGATCTGATCAAGCGCGCCATCCGCGACATCTACAATCGCGAGATCGAGGAAGTGATCGTCGAGGGCGAAGCGGGCTACAAGCTCGCCAAATCCTTCATGAAGATGCTGATGCCCAGCCACGCCCGGCGCGTGAAGAGCTACAGCGATCCGGTGCCGATGTTCCAGCGCTACGGCGCGGAGGATCAGCTCAAGGCGATGTACGACCCGGTGGTCCAGCTCAAATCGGGCGGCTATCTGGTCATCAACCCGACCGAGGCGCTGGTCTCGATCGATATCAACTCGGGTCGTTCCACCAAGGAGCACGGGATCGAGCAGACCGCGGTCGCCACCAATCTCGAGGCGGCGCGCGAAATCGCCCGCCAGCTGCGCCTTCGCGACATGGCCGGGCTGGTCGTGATCGATTTCATCGACATGGAACGCAGCGGCAACACCCGCAAGGTCGAACGGGCGATGAAGGACGCGCTCAAGAACGACCGCGCCCGCATTCAGGTCGGGCGGATTTCCAGCTTCGGGCTGATGGAAATGAGCCGTCAGCGGCTGCGCACCGGTGTGCTCGAGGCGACGACGCGCGAGTGCCCGCATTGCGACGGTACCGGGCTGGTCCGTACCGCATCGAGCGCGGGCCTCTCGGCCTTGCGCCTGATCGAGGACGAGGCGGCCAAGGGCAAGGGCACGATCATCACCCTCTCGGCGAGCACCGAGGCGGCGGTCTATCTGCTCAACCAGAAGCGCGGCGATCTGATGGAAATCGAGGATCGCTACGGAGTTACGATCGAAGTGGTCCCCGAGGGCGAGGACGAGGGCGCCAAGATGGCGGTGTCCAGTTCCGGCCCGCGTCCGACCAATGCTCCCAAGTTCGAACCCATCGTCGACGACGATGACGACGACGAAGAGTTCGAGGACGACGACGCCGACGGCGAAAGCGACGAGAGCGACGACGAAGACGGCGACCGCGACGAACACCGCGGCAATCGCCACAACCGCGATGGCGATCAGAAACGTCGCCGCCGCCGTGGCGGTCGCAATCGCAGCCGCAACAACGATCGCGACGATCAGCAGGGCTCGAATGGCGGCGAGGATCGCAACGCGGGCCACAACGAAGACGAGAGCGACGAGAGCGAACGCCGCGACGACCGCAATGATGGACCCAATGACGAACATCGCGGCGAAAACGACGACGAGGGCGACGGCAATTCGCGCAAGAAGCGACGCCGCGGTCGCCGGGGCGGACGCGGCCGCAAAAAGTCGGCCGAAGTCACCGCCAATCACGCCGAAGAGCTCGAACAGGTTTCCGAGCAGGTCGTGGAAGACATGGCGGTGGTGGCCGGCCCCGAGGGCACTCCGGAAGCCGCCGAAGCAGCGAATGAGCAGGAAGCCAAGCCCAAGCGCAAGCCGCGGCGCCGGAAGGGTGCCGAGGATCCTGCGGAAACCGAAGGTGGCCAGTCGGACAACGTGACGGCAGCCGAATCCACTGCGGGGAAAGAAGCGGAAGAGGCCCCTGCCAAGCCGAAGCGGACTCGCCGCAAGAAGCCCACGGAGGAAGTCGCCGAAGCGCCTTCGGGCGAATCCGAAGCGCAGGCCGAAGCTGGCGAGGAAAAGCCGAAGCAAAGGCGCAAGCCTCGTGCGCGCAAGCCTGCGGCTGCAGCGGCTAAGGATGCCAAGGCGCAAGATGCGACGCGCTCGTCCGAGACTGCTGCTCCCGATACCGAGGCAGCAAAGCCGGCTCCCGAACCGGTTGCCTCGTCCGCATCCCCCGCAACTGCCCCGACCGGCAAAACGGCTCCTGTGGATTCCGCTACCGACCGCGGCGCAGAGGCAGATGGCGGTGCCGACGACGGTACGACTGCAAAGCCGCGCCGCGGTTGGTGGCAGCGCACCTTCGGCGAATAGGACGGAACCCTCTCCGGACTGGCGCAACTGCGCTACCCGGAGAGGGCTATTGTCGGCGGTCTGAAATCAGTACCCGCGCTTGCGGGCGATGCCCCACTCCATCCAGCCCATGACCCGTGGGGCTTTCTCCAGATAGCCCTGGCCCAGCGGCTCGACCTCGAACCCCCCGGCGCGCAACGAACCGCCCACGAGGCGGGTCAGATGGCAACCGCCGGCCAGCGGTTTCCAGACGGGCTCTATCCGTTCCTGCCATGCGGCGACCCGTTCGTCGGGCGCCCGTCCGTGTTCGAGAAACAAGAGCTGACCGTCGGGTTTCAGCACCCGGTGCAGTTCGGAAACGACCCGTCCATGGTCCTGCACCGAACACAGCGTATAGGTACACACCACCGTATCGAAACTGCTGCTCGAGAACGGAATGTCCTCGCCATGGCCCTGGCGCAGATCGACCGCCCGCCCCTGCGCCCGGGCCGTCTCGCATGCGCTTTCCAGCAGAGCTTCGTGAGGGTCGATGCCCGAGAATGCCGTCACCCTGCTCCAGTCGTAGAACTGCTGGTTGAGTCCTCCCCCGCAGCCCAGCTCGAACACCTTCCCCGAGGCGAGGGGCAGGACCAGCCGCCGGCGTTTTTCGATGCCCTTCTGACCGCAGGCAAAAGTGATGAGCCGCGGCATGACGTGCCGGTCGTACCAATTGGCCAGGCCCATTGCGCATCTCTCCTCGAAACCCGATTGGGGCAGACTAGCCGCGCATTCGCTCGGCTCAATGTTTTTCGTTCCTCTTGCGGGGGCTGGAAGCGCCGAACCATTCCGCCTAGAGGCTCGATCGAAAGCTCCCAAACAGGATAACCCCCGCCATGAATATCGCTCCGCTTCGCATTCCCGAAGACGCCAAGGAGAGGTTGCGCGTCCTGTTCATGGCCAAGCACGCGCTGTGGGGCGGCGGGATGCACCCCGAGGACGGCAATCACGCCATCTATCACCACGAAGTGCGGACCACGCTGGAGCAAATGGGTCTCAACCTGATGCTGGCCGACAGCTACAAGGTGCTGTTCGAACAGCCCGAGGCGGATTTCGTCTTCCCGCTGCTCAATCGCGGCGGCTTCGTGAACTCCGAGATGCTGATCCCGCTGCTGTGCAACATGCACCGCATTCCCTACATCGGCGCGATGCCCTTTCTGCGCGGGCTCGGCGACGACAAATCGGTTTCCAAGCTGGTCTCGACCCACGCGGGCGTGCCGACCGCACCCTGGTTCTGCTTCCGCCGCGGCGCTTCGGTGGACGAGGCGAACGTCCCGCCCTCGCCCGCCGGTCGCTGGGTGATCAAGCCCAATGCCTCCTCCGCCAGTTGGGGCATTTCCGACGCGCATGACTTCGCCGGTATCGCCAATGCGGTCGCCGATATCCACGGTCAGGGTCACGATGCCATCGTCGAGCCCTATCTCGACGGCTACGATGTCCAGGTCGCCTTCATCACCATCGACGGCAGACCGGTGCAACTGCCGATGCTGTGGTACGAGCGCGAAGATACGCAGCGGCTCTGGACCTATTACGAGAAGCGCGACCTGATCCAGAACACCGAGAAAAGCGCGCTCAAGCGGTTCGACGATCCCGAGTTCGAGCCGCGCATGGCCGATCTCGCCGCCCGGGTCGCTCAGGAGTTCCACCCCTTCGACTACGGCCGGATCGAGTTCCGCTTCGATCCCAAGACGGGCGACATCAATTTCATCGAGATCAATCTGAACTGCAATCTGTGGTCTGAAAAAGTCATGGCCAAGGCCGCGGCGCAGGCCGGGTTCAGCCATGCCGACCTGCTCGAGACGATCCTGGCCGAATCCTTCCGTCGCAACGCGCTGATCAGCTAGGAATTTCCTCGCCCTTCCAGTCGAAGGCCTTGCCGCTCTCGGCGGGGGTGAGCCCGTCGATCACATTCAGCAGATGGTGCGCGGCCTCGGGGGGAGCGGTGAGCTGGCCCGATGGCAGATTGGCCTGGAAGGGTTCGGACAGGCCGGTATCGACCGTTCCGGGATGCAGCGCGACGACGCTTGCCTCCCGGTGCGTGCGCGCCAGCTCGATCGCGAAATTGCGCACCAGCATGTTGAGCGCGGCCTTGCTGGCGCGGTAGCTGTGCCAGCCGCCCAGCCGGTTGTCCGCAATCGAGCCGACCCGGGCGGAGAGCGCCGCGAACACCGTGCGCTGGTCGCGGGGCAGCAGCGGGAGCAGGTGCTTGGCGATCAGCGCTGGGCCGATGGTGTTGATGCGGAACGCCTCGGCCATCGCCGCACCGTCGAGCTGGCGATAGCTGCGCTCGGGTCCGGTGCCGTCGGCCAGCGTCAGCGCGCCGGTGCAGACCACCACCAGCTGCGGCGGCGCATCCCGCATTGTCTCGGCCGCCCGCGCAATCGAGTTCTCGTCTTCGAGATCGAAGCGCAGCGGGTCGATCCCGGCGGGCCAATCGGTCGTCGCCGAGCGGGAAAGCGCCCAAACCTGGGTGCCCCGCTCTGCCAGCGCCAGGCACAGCGCGCGGCCGATTCCGCCGCTGGCACCGACGATCGCGGCGCGCTCGAATGGCTGGTGGTTCATCCTGCCGATCCTAGAGCGGCGGGCGGGAGATGCAAAAAGGGAAAAGGCTGGTTCATGAAACACATGCGGGGAGCATGGGTGAGGAGTGTTGTTTTTCCAGCAGAAACCGCCATTTTCCCTACAGTGCCGGAAGCGGCGTTATCGCCCGTTTCCCTTGTGCCGCGACGCAGGGGCGTTAAGAGCGTCCGCAAGCAGGAATACAGGAACGAACATGGCGACCTTTACCCTCCCGAAGAACTCCAAGATCACCGGCAAGGCCCGCAAGCACGCCGCGACCAGCTCGGGTCGGGTCAAATCGTTCAAGATCTACCGCTACGACCCCGATCTCGGCGAGAACCCGCGCTACGACACCTTCGAGCTCGACCTCGACGATTGCGGCCCGATGGTGCTCGACGCGTTGTTCAAGATCAAAAACGAGGTCGATCCCTCGCTGACCTTCCGCCGCTCGTGCCGCGAGGGCATCTGCGGTTCGTGCTCGATGAACATGAACGGCAAGAACGGGCTCGCCTGCACCACCGCGATCGACGATCTCAAGGGCGAGATCCGCATCACCCCGCTGCCGCATATGGAAGTGGTCAAGGATCTGGTCCCCGACTTCACCCATTTCTACGCCCAATACGCCTCTATCCGTCCGTGGCTGCAGACCGTCTCGACCACGCCCAGCGGCAAGGAGAGGCTCCAGACCCCCGAGCAGCGCGAGAAGCTCGATGGTCTCTACGAGTGCATCCTGTGCGCCTGCTGCTCGACCGCCTGCCCCAGCTATTGGTGGAATTCGGACAAGTTCCTCGGCCCGGCGATCCTGCTCCAGGCGTTCCGCTGGCTGGCCGACAGCCGCGACGAGATGACCGGCGAGCGGCTCGACCAGCTCGAGGATCCGTTCCGGCTCTATCGCTGCCACACGATCATGAATTGCGCCAATGTCTGCCCCAAGGGGCTGAACCCGGCCAAGGCGATCGCCGAGACCAAGAAGATGCTCGTCGAACGCGCGCTCTGATCGGCAGGTTTTGATCGCAGATGGCTTTGAGCGAAGACGTGTTCGAACACGGTCCCGATCCGGAAAATCCGGGCTGGAACCACTGGAACCTGAAGGACCAGACGCTGTTCAACGGCGCGGTGATGGGCAAGCTCCTCACCCGCGTGGAGGGTGAGGGCGATGCGCGCCGCGCGCGGCTGCGCATGTTTCCCGAGCGGCGGCACGAGAATCTGCAGGGCATCGTCCATGGTGCGGTGACGCTGTCGCTGATCGACATCGCGCTGTTCACCACCATGCACAATCTGGGCAGCGGGAATGCCGGGCCTTCGGTGACGCTCGAACTCTCGACGCAATTCGTCGGCGCGGGCGATCCGGCGCGCCCGCTCGATGCGGTGACCGAGATCGTCCAGGAAACCGGAAAGCTGGTGTTCGTGCGCGGCACGGTCGAGCAGGAGGGGGATCGTGTCGCGGCCTTCTCGGGCATCGTCCGCAAGATGCGCCCGCGCGCCGCCGAGCAGTGAAGCGATCGTGAAATTCCAACCATGACCGGCATGCTGGCGCGTTACGATGCGCTGATCGAAGCGGGCGAATTGCGCCCCGATGCCGACCAGCGCGCCGCGGCGGAGCGGCTCGATGCGCTCCAGCGCCAGCTCGAGAAGGGGGGCGGCGAAACGCCCGGCTTCCTCGGCAAATTGCTGGGCCGCCAGCCAGAGCGCCCGCGCGGCGTCTATATGTGGGGCGGCGTCGGGCGCGGGAAATCCATGCTGATGGATTTGTTCGTCGCCACTCTGGATATAGAGGCCAAGCGGCGCGTCCATTTCCACGAATTCATGCTCGAGGTCGACCGGATGATCGGCGAGGAGCGCAAGCGCGAGAGCGGCGATCCGATCGCGCCGGTCGCCGCGCGGCTGGGCGCAGGCATCCGCTGTCTCGCCTTCGACGAGATGGTGGTCGCCAACACCGCCGATGCCGCGATCATGAGCCGGTTGTTCACCGCGCTGATCCGCGACGAAGGCGTGACCGTGGTCACCACCAGCAACCGCCCGCCGCGCGATCTCTACAAGGATGGGCTCAACCGCTCGCTGTTCCTGCCCTTCATCGATCTGGTGCTGGCGGAGCTCGATGTGCTGCCGCTCAACGGCCCGACCGACTACCGGCTCGACCGGCTGGGCGATCTCGACACCTGGCACACCCCGCTAGGCGAGGAAGCCACCGCGCAGGTGCGCGAGGCCTTCTTCCGCCTGACCGACTACGCCCCGGAGGATGCCGAGCACGTCCCCTCGGGCGAACTCGCGCTGGGCGGCGGACGGGTGCTGACCGTGCCCAAGGACCTCAAGGGCGTCGCGGTGTTCAGCTTCAAGCGCTTGTGCGGCGAGAACCGCGGCGCGGCGGATTACCTCGCGATCGCGCATGCCTATCACACGGTGATCGTGGTCGGCATCCCGGTGCTCGGCCCCGAGAAGCGCAACGAGGCGCTGCGCTTCGTCAAGCTGATCGATGCGCTCTACGAGAACGGCGTGAAGCTTTTCGCCACCGCCGCGGCGGAACCGCAAGCGCTTCACAGCGAGGGCGGCGGGCTGTTCGAATTCGACCGCACCGTCAGCCGGTTGATGGAGATGCAGAGCGACGAATATATGGCGCGGGGGCACGGCAGCGGAGGCTGAAGGCGGACCCTATTCGCTCTGGCCGCCCACCCTTGTCGTCATTGCGAGCGTAGCGAAGCAATCCAGGGACCTGCGCCTTGGATTGCCGCGGCGCCTGCGGCACCTCGCAATGACGAGGTAAGAGCAAATCCAGCCCCGTTCGTGTCGAGCACCGCCCAGACACGCTGCGCCCGCGCCTCTCGACTTCGCTCGAGGCGAACGGGTTTTGGCGGTTACGCCCCTGTTTCGTCATTGCGAGCGAAGGGGGGCCGAAGGCGGCCGGAGGCCTACCAATCCATGGACCTGCGCCTTGGATCGCTTCGTCGCCTGCGGCTCCTCGCAATGACGAGGGGGAGTGGGCCCCGCTCCCCGCCTCCCGTTGATATCGCGCCGCCGCTTCCCAAATATGCCCCTTACCGGCGTCAACACCCCGCCGATGCGAGAACATCCATGATCGATATCCGACCCTTCGCCAGCCTTGGCCATGCCGATCACGGCTGGCTCGATGCCCGCCATCACTTCAGCTTCGCTTCCTACCACGATCCCGAGCGGATGGGCTGGGGCCCGATCCGGGTGTGGAACGACGACACTATCGCCGGCGGGAGCGGGTTTCCGCCGCATCCGCACCGCGACATGGAGATCGTCACCTTCGTGCGCAGCGGCGCGATCACGCATCGCGACAGCCTCGGCAACGAAGGCCGCACCGCTGCTGGCGACGTCCAGGTGATGAGCGCGGGCACCGGTATCACCCATGCCGAGTTCAACCAGGAAGACGAAGAGACCACGCTGTTCCAGATCTGGATCATGCCCACCCGCACCGGCGAGGCGCCCGGCTGGGGCCAGCGCGAGTTTCCCAAGGCCAGCCGCGAGGGCGGTTTCGAAGTGCTCGCCAGCGGCACCCCCGAGGAAGACGATGCGCTGTCGATCCGCACCGATGCCAAGGTGCTCGCCACGACGCTAAGCGCGGGCCAGTCGGCGGTCTGGAAGACCGACGGCGCGCGGCATCAGTATCTGGTCGCCCCGGTCGGGCGGATTTCGGTCAATGGCCACGAGGCCAATCCGCGCGACGGAGTGGCGATCACCGGCGAGGACGAGATCACCGTGCTCGCGCTGGAGGATGCCGAAGTGGTGATGGTCGACGCGCGCTAGCGGGGCGCGCCGGTCAGGCGATCAGGCCGCCCGGACGAGCTTCGTCTGGGCGGTCACCAGCCGGTCCATCAGCTTGAGATCCTTGGCCCCGAGCTGGAGCGCGGCATCGGCCCACAATTCGGTGATCCGGGTCAGTTCCTCGAGCTGGAGATCCCAGCACAGCTTCATCGCCCGGCGCGAATTGACCAGACCGGCATGCTTGCGGCCGCTCTTGCGGATGAAATCGCGCGTCGCCTGCAACCCCTCGCCCTTCTCGGCGAGGACGTGGACGAGGCCGAGATCGTAGAGCTGCTCGGCGCTGTAGCTCTCGTTCGAGACGATCAGCCGGTCGGCCATTGCGCTTCCCAGCTTGCGGCTGAGCAGCGAATGCGCGCCCATCCCCGGGAACAGACCGAACATCATCTCGGGCAGGCCGAAGCTCGCGCCGCGCTCGGCGACGATGTAGTCGAAGGACAGCAGCGCTTCGAAGCCGCCGCCCAGCGCATCGCCCTGGACCATGCCCACCGTGACGATCGGCAGATCGAGCGAATTCATGTTGCGGTGGAGGATCTGGCAGCAGCGGTGGCCATAGGTCACCAGCCCCTCGCGGTTGCGCGCCTCGATCAGCCGCCGAAACAGGTCGAGATCGCCGCCGAAGCAGAACACGCCAGGCGACCGGCTGCCCAACACCAGGAATTTGAGCGGCACCTTGTCGGGGCCGAAGCCCAGCTCGATCAGCCGCTGCCAATTGGCGAAATCGGCGAGCATCGGCGGGGTGAAGCTGGGGCGGCCCTGCGGACGCATATAGGTCCACAGCGTCTGGGCATCGCCGTCGTAGAGGACATCGAGCTGGTTCAGCCGGAACAGTTCCTCGGGGATCGCCAGATGGCGCGCGCTTTCGACGTGGAGTTCGGCCTCGTCGGAGAGGAGAATATGCGCGTCTTCGGACGTGTCCAAGTCCGGGGAAGACCCCGGTGAAGAACGATGCGTTTCGCTGATCAACCGTTCCATCTGCGCCCCCTCGGCGAAAGTTTCGGCCCGTCCCATCCCAATAAAATCAGGTGGATATACTTTGTTAACCAAGAATCTAGGCCATGGGGGACTCGCTTGGCAAATGAAATAATCGTCCTGAATCTGTAAGATAGCGCCTCGAAACAAGGCCGGCGGGCACGGGTGTTGCCCTGGCGCACCAGTGTGTCAGCCGCGTAACCCCATGCCGGACAGGGATTTTTCCAGCATCACCAATTGCCACAGCACCCGCCCGTGGTCCGACTGGCCGGAAATATGCTGCTCGGTGAGCGTCGCCAGCGCATTGCGGTCGAACCAGCCGCTGTCGATCAGCCTGTCGTTCGCGGCGATGCTGCGCGCGGTGGCTGCCAGCGGGCCGCGGAACCATTGCGCCAGCGGGGTGACGAAGCCCTGCTTGGGCCGGTAGAGGATCTCCTGCGGCAGATAGCGTTCCATGCTGCGCTTCATCAGCCATTTGCCCTGCCGCCCGCGGACCCGCTGGCGCTCGGGCAGGCTGGCGGCGAAGCCCACCAGCCGATGGTCGAGCAGCGGCTCGCGCGCCTCTAGCCCGACCGCCATGCTGGTGCGGTCGACCTTGGTGAGGATGTCGCCGGGGAGCCAGAACTTGAGATCGGCATATTGCGCGGCGTCGAGCCCGCTGCGAGCGGGCGCGTCCGCCATCAGCGCAATCAGCGGGTCTTCGGCGCGATAATCGCCGCGCTCGCGCAGCATGTCGGCACCATAGAGCCGCGCGCGGGCGGGGGCGTCGAGAATGGCGAGCGCGCGGGCGTAGCCTTGCGCATCGCTCTCGGCGAGCGAGAGGAACGTGGTTTTGGCGCGCAAAGCCTGCGGCGCCCAGTCGGCCTTGGGCCAGAGCCGTCCCAGCGTCCCGAATAGCGGTGCGCGCAGGCCTTGCGGGAGGATTGCGCGGGCCTGGCTCTCGCGGTGATGGAACACCTGGCGGCGATAGCCCGCCAGCGC
Source organism: Qipengyuania benthica (assembly GCF_030717865.1). Classification (NCBI taxonomy): domain Bacteria; kingdom Pseudomonadati; phylum Pseudomonadota; class Alphaproteobacteria; order Sphingomonadales; family Erythrobacteraceae; genus Qipengyuania; species Qipengyuania benthica. The sequence goes on from NZ_JAVAIL010000002.1 coordinate 508,364, forward strand.
CTCGTCCGCGCCATCGCCCGAGAGTGCCACCTTGACGCTTTCGCGCGCCAGTTCGCAGACCCGCAGTGTGGGCAGCGCCGAGGCATCGGCGAAGGGTTCGTCGAAGATGCCGGCGATGCGGTCGAGATCGGCGATGTCGTCGGGCGAGACGATCCGCTCGCGGTGATCGGTGCCGAAGCGTTCGGCGATCTGCCGGGCATAGCCGGTCTCGTCCACCGCGGCGACATCGAAGCCGATCGAGCAACTGCGGACGGGATCGCGGCTGGCCTCGGCCATCAGCGCGACCACGCTGGAACTGTCGACCCCGCCCGAGAGGAAGGCGCCCAGCGGTACGTCGGCCACCATCCGGCTGGTGACGCCCTCGCGCAGGCGGTGGAGCAGTTCGGCGGAAAGATCGGCGGTGCTGCCGCCGGCGCGATCCTCGAACGAGATGTCCCACCATTGCCGCGGCGCGGGCGGTTCGCGCCCGTGGTCGAGCAACAGGAAGTGTCCGGCGGGCAGCTTCTCGACGCCCTTGAGGATCGAGCGGTGATCGGGGACGTAGCCCCAGGTCATGTAGTCCTCGATCGCCAGCGGATCGGCGATGCGGCGGACCAGCGGATGCGCGAGCAGGCCCTTGAGTTCCGAGGCGAAGGCCATGCTGCCGTCGGACAGCCGCGCGAGGAACAGCGGCTTCACCCCGAAGCGGTCGCGGGCGAGGAACAGCTGGCGGCTTCCGCGGTCGTAGAGCGCCAGCGCGAACATGCCCTCGAGCCGCGTGAGGCAGTCGGGGCCCCAGCGCTGCCAGGCGGCGAGGATCACCTCGGTGTCGCCGTTGGTGGCGAAGCGCGCGCCGCCCGCCTCGAGCTCGCGGCGCAGCGCGCGGTAATTGTAGATCTCGCCGTTGAAGACGATCACCGCGCGATCGTCGACCGAATGCATCGGCTGCGGCGAGCCGGCGAGATCGATGATCGAGAGCCGCCGGTGCCCCAGCCCGACCCCGGGCGCGGTCCAGACGCCCGAACCGTCGGGCCCGCGATGCGCGAGCGCGTCGGTCATCCGCTCGACCCGGCGGGGATCGACCGGCTTGGGCGTGCCACAATGGAAGATGCCTGCGATCCCGCACATAGGCGGCGGTTCCTAGCCCGCCCGAAGGCCGAAGGCGAGCGCCGCCGCTGCCGCCGCCAGCGCAAGGGTGCCGAGCAGCAGCGCGCGCGTCCCGCCCGAGTGCCGTTCCAGCGCTGCGAGCATGGCGCTGGCGCGCAACTCCTCGAGCGACCAGCCCGCATCCTCGGGCTCGCGCTCGAACCAGCGCCAGGCGACGCCGAGGATCAGCGCCACCACCAGCGCGAAGAATATCCAGCCGTAGACGATGTGGTCGAACCCGCCCGCCGCCTCCGCGCCGACGAATTGCGCGATGTAGATCGTCGCCCAGGCGCGGATGCCGTTGGCAACGACCGGCACCACCAAGCAGGCGAGCATGAAAGCTGCGCGGCGGCGCCAGCTGGCGAAGCTGGTGAAGCTGGTCAGAACACCCAGCGCGATCATGGCGATCAGGAACCGCACGCCCGCGCAAGCCTCGGCGACGATGAACAGCCCGGCGGGCGTATGGATGTAGATCCCGTCGATCCGCGCGGGCACGCCGACCGCGTGCGTCAGCGCGATCGCCATCTCGGCGGTGAGAAATTGCAGCGGCGGGACGATCTCGTCGCCGAAGGGCACGAGGAACACCGCGAAACCCAGCGGCAGCGCGAGCAACGCCGCGACGCGCGGACCAAGCAGCGCAAGCACCGCCGCCGGCAGCATCGCGACCGCGCCCGCATGCGCAAGCAGGTTGAGCTCCGAATAGCGCCCCGCCAGCCACAGCGTCAGAGCCAGCGCCACAGTCACCAGCCCCGGCCACCAGCCGCGCGGAGCCACTTGCGCGACATCCTCGCGACGGATCCACACCAGCCAGGCGATGATCGGCGGGATCAGCAGGATGTGCGAATAGCTCTCGCTGTGCCACCATATCTGCACCATCTCGCCCCATTCGCGCAGCGCCAGCGCGATCAGCGCGAGCGTTGCGAGCGACAGCCGCACCAGCGCCGCGCGCCACGCGGAAACCTGCGGCAGGGCCGATGAAACTTCGACAGTCGCGGCGCGATCAGGCGGCATGGCGCGCCCCGCCCCGCCCGCGCCCGACTATCGCCGCCAGTTGCGCCGCGATCGCTTCCCAGCCCATGTTGCCGACGACGAAATCCCGCGCGGCCTGCCCCATGGCCTGCGCCCGATCGGGCTCGGCAGCGATCGCGTGAGCGGCAGCGACGAAAGAGTCGTCGTCTCGGCAGATCGCCAAATGCTCGCCATCGGCCGCGTCGATCCCGGTGGCCGCTTCGGCGCTGAGCAGGACGGGCCGCGCCATCGCCATCGCCTCGAGGACCTTGTTCTGCACCCCGCGCGCGATGGTCAGCGGCGCCACCACCGCGCTCGCGCTTGCGAGAAACGGCCGGACATCCGGAACCTCGCCCCAGACGCGCACACCGGGTAGAGCACCCAGCCGGGTCACCTCCGCAGTCGGGGCGCGGCCGACGATGTGGAACTGCGCAGCCGCAGTCTCGCGCAGGCTCGGCAGGATCGCGCGGGCAAAACGCTTCGCCGCCGCGATATTCGGGGGGTAGTCCATCTGCCCGGTAAAGACGAAATGCGGCCCCGGTTCCGCCGCGAGTTCGGGATGCGGTTCGCTTTTGGCGGGATCGAAGAAACCGGCGTCGATGCCATTGCCGAGCGCCCGCAGATCGCACTGCTCCCCCCACGCCGGCAGGCGGCTGTGCAGCAGCGCCCGCTCGTGCTCGGTGATCAGCAGTGTGCAATCGGCGCGGTGCGCGATCCGCGCCTCCTCTTGCGCCAGCAGACGCGCCTCGCGCGCCATCAGCCAGGATCGGGGGAACGCGGCCTCGCGCGCATAGCTCTCGAACTTGGCGCTATCGACATCGCACAGATCGACCACCACGCGCCCGGCGAAGGTGTCGGGGATATATTGCCCCATCTGGCCCGAGAAGATCACGATGGTGTCGATATCACGGGTCGCGAGCGTCTGCGCGACCCAGCGCGACAGCCTCGCGTCGGCAAAGGCTGGCAGGCTGACGGGCCTGCCGCTTACGACCGCGCGCAGCCCCGCCTTTGGCAGCGACATATCGCGATCGAGCAGCAGATGGCTTGCGGTCCCTTCGGCCAGCGCGGATTCCTGCGCGCGGTCCTGCGCGGTCTCGGCGAAGGTCCCGACATGCACCGGGGCAAGCTTCGCCAGAGCCTCGAGCAGGTGGTAGGATCGGATCTTGTCGCCCCGGTCGGGTGGAAACGGCACCCGGTGGCAAAGAAACAGGATCTCGCCCATCAGCCCAGCCCGCGGGCGATGAACGGTCCGATAAAATTGGCGAGCGGCAGCGGCAGCCGCTTCCACAGCGCGATCCCGCGCGAATAGCCCTCGTCGGTTGGATCGATGTTGCGCGGCGCCACGCCGGGGGTATTCCAGCTCGAATAGGTCAGCGGTTCGGGGGTGAAGCCCCAGTTCTTCTTGAAGAAATAGGGCCCGCTTCCTGTCTTGGAGCGGCCGAAATCGAAGCGGGTGCAGCCGCGCTGGCGGGCATGGCGCATCAATTCGTAATACATCACCTCGTTGGCGCGCAGATCGCGCGCGACATACCGCCCCCCGCCCCAGAACGGCATCACCGCGCCCTGGTGATAGAGCGAGAGCACGCTCGCCACGGGTTCCCCGCGATGGCGCACCGTCAGAATGTCGGCGTCCGCGCCGAATGTGTCGAGCACCGCGTCGAACAGCGCGCGCGGGAACACCGGCGTACCCAGATTGCGGACGCTCTCGGAATAGACCGCGTAATGCGCAGTGCGATCCTCGGCATCGCTGCCGATGGCGATGGCCAGCTCGTTGCGCAGCCCCTTGCGAACCTCGGCGCGCGCTTTGCGCGGTATGGCGAGCAGTTCCGCCTCGTCGTCGGCGGCAAGATCGCGCGCGAAATTGCAATGCGCGGTGCAGGTCGCGGTCCAGTCCTGCGGTGCCTGTCCGCCGCGCAATTCGATCGTGTTTGCGCCGCGCCGCAGCGCGAGTTCCTCGGCCACGCGACACAGCGCCTGGCTCTCGTCCTCCGCCACTGCCAGCGGCCCGCCGCCGACCGCAAAGCCGCTCGACACCAGCGCCCGCCCGAACAGAGGCGAATGCACATCGCTGAGCGGGAGCCAGCCGGTCAGCCGGCCCGCGCAGGTTGCGATCAGGCCCAGCGCCTGCTGCCCGGTGCCGCGCTCGATCGCCGCCAGCCATGCCGGACGGTGGAATACCGAACCTCGCTGCTCGGCCACGAAACGCTCGATCCGCGCGATCTCGTCGGGGTCGTGCAGATCGGCGAGCGTCACGCCTGCGGCCGGGGTGGTGCGGAGATCCTGCGGCAGCGCATTCACGGCGCGAACTCGACGCAGCGCTGCGCCTCGATCCTGGCAAGTTCGTCCATCCGACCCCAGCGGAAATCCCCCGCCAGCCGGCGCAGCTTGTCCGCCATTCCGGAAAGATTGGTGTAATGCCGCAGCTTCGAGCGCAACGGGGCATCGGCCACGCGCGGCTGGCCGGGATCGATTTCCCAGGGGTGGAAATAGAACACTGCCGGGCGGCGATCGTCGCGATTGACCCGCGCGATCGCCCAGCGCGAGAAGGCATAGGGCAGGACGCGGAAGAACCCGCCCCCGCCCGCCGCCAGCCGGCGCTCGCCCAGCTGCGCGGTGGTCACGGGAATCTCGACCAGTCCGCCGTCGGCAAGCGGTCGGAAGGCGAAGCGCGGGGCCTCGCGCCAGCCGTAGTGATCGTGGCGGATCGGCGCGACGCTGGAGGAATAGGCATAGCCGTGTTCGGCCAGCACCTCGTACGCCCAGGGCGTGCGCTGGTCGATCGAGAAGCTGGGCGCGCGATAACCGCTGATCTCGGTGCCGCCGGCATCCTCGAGGATGGCGCGCGACTTGCTCAGATCGGCGCCGAACTCCCGCGCATCGAAGGTGAAGACCCGCGTGTGGTCGTAACCGTGGCTGGCAAGCTCGTGCCCGCGCTCGACGATGGAGCGCACCATGGCCGGATCGCGTTCGGCAACCCAGCCCAGCGTGAAGAAGGTCGCCTTGACCCCGACCTCGTCGAACAGGTCGAGCACGCGGCGGATGTTGTCGCCCACGCGCAGCGCCATGCCGTCCCAGTCCGAGCGGGCGATCGTGGATTCGAAGGCGCCGACCTGGAACCAGTCCTCGACATCGACCGAAAGCCCGTTGAGGATGCCCGCCGCCGAGATCGTGCGCTGTTCCAATTGCCTGCCCCTCGCGCCGCTCAGGCGGCTTCGCGCCGTCCGCCGGCTTCGAGCAATTCGATCAGCTGCCCGAGCACGTGGCGCAGCGACTGCTCCTGCTCGTCGAGCCGCGCTTCGATCCGCCCAAGCCGTTCGTCGATCGCGCCGGAGCCCTCGCGGGCTCCCTCGGCATCGTAATCGAGACCCGCCGCAAAGCTGGCGCGGGTCTCGCCGATCTCGCGGCGCAATTCGTCGAGCTCGCGGTCGCGCTCGGCGAAGGCGCGTTCGATCGCGACGATCTGCGCTTCGGCGAGGCCATCGTGCTGCGAGCGCTCGGGAGCCTGGCGCTCGGCCTGGGCGCGCCGCGCCTGCGCGATCGCCTGCGATGCGGGCAGCGAAGGATCGGGCGCGATCGCGTCCACCGCGACATCCTCCTCGGCGGCGCTGTCGCCTTCCATTTCCTCGATCACCGCTTGCAGCATGTCGGCATCGATCACCGCCTGCTCCTCGACCGCGCCGAGCAGCAGCAGGCGGGTCATCACCTGGTTGATCTTGCGCGGGATGCCGCCGGTGGCGCGGTGGAGCCTGGTGAAGATCGCATGGTCGAGTTCGGGATTGCCGTCCCAGCCGACATGTTCGAGCCGGTGGCGAACATAGGGTTCGATCTCGCCGGGCTGCATCGGTTCGAGGTGATGCGCCGCGATCACCCGCTGGCGCAATTGCTCGAGTTCGGGCGAACCGGCGAGCAGCCGCTTGAACTCGGGCTGGCCGAGCAGCAGCGTCTGCAGCAACGGATGCGAACCGAGCTGGAAGTTCGACAGCATCCGCAGTTCCTCGAGCGCGCCGATCGTCAGGTTCTGCGATTCGTCGACGATCAGCAGGCAGCGCTTGCCGTTGCGCGCTTCCTCATGGAGGAAATGCTCGATCGCGGCGAGCGCGGCGGCCTTGTCGCGGCCCTCGACATCGAGACCGAAGCTGCGCGCGGCGACGTGGATCATCTCCTCGCCGTCGAGCGCGCTGGTGACCACTTCGGCCACGGTCATCCGGTCGGCGTCGAGCTTCTCCTTGAGATGCGCGACCAGCGTCGACTTGCCCGAGCCGACCTCGCCGGTGATGACGACGAAGCCCTCGCCCTGGTTCAGCCCGTAGCCGAGATAGGAGAGCGCCTTCTTGTGGGTGATGCTCTCGAAGAAATAGGCCGGATCCGGGGTGAGCTGGAAGGGGCGTTCCGAGAAGCCGTAATATTGTTCGTACATGGTCGGATCTTCCTATCAGAAGCCGTAGCGCAGGCCCACCAGGGCCGACGCGCTCTTGAGGTCCTCGGCAGACACTTCGCTGTCGAGATAGTTCACCGCCACCGCGACCCGCCCCGTGAGATTGCGGGTGAAACTGCGGTTGTAGGCGGCCGAACTGCCGAGCGCGAGCGCATCGCCCACCCCGACGAAGCCGCTGTCGATATAGCTGGCATACGTGGCGATGGTATAGCCCGCATCGCGTCCCAACGGTCCGGTGACGGTGCCGGCGATGTAGAGGCTTTCGTCCGAGACGCCGTCGGAAGCCTCGAGCACGGTGCCCGGCGCGCCCAGATAGGTGCGACGGTCGTAGCCCGCGGTGATCCCGGCGGTGGTCCGACCGACCTGGCGCGAATAGTAGGCCGAGACCCCGCGCGAGCGGAACACCGAGGAGCGCACCGATCCGAGCAAGCCGTCGAGGCAGCTCGCGCCGCTGACCGAATTGACGCAGCCGACGATCGCGCCGCTGATCGGATCGCGGACGACCTCGAAATCGGTCGGCAGCGCGGCGAGCGAATTGGTCAGCCGACCGCCGAAGCCGCTAAGCGTGTCGTAGACGTTGACGCCCAGCGTGGAGTTGCGGCTCGGGCGCCAGCTGAAATTGCCGTAATAGGTGTCGCTGTCGTAGCGGCGGCCATAGACCGCCTGGAGCGAAGTGCGCTGGCTCGGGCGCCACAGCACGCCGACGTCCCAGATCAGGCCGCTGGCTTCGAAGGCGATCCGGCGCGGACCGGTCTCGTCGGTCACCAGCCTTCCGTCGGGGCCGATGACGGGATTGCCCGCCGCATCGCGCAAGGCATCGCGGCTCGATACTTCGACATCCTCGTAGCCGACCCCGGCGATCACCGCGAGCGCGGGCGTGATCGGCACGGTGACATCGGCGCGAAGGTAGGAATCGATCACCCGCTGGTCGAGATTGTCGATATCCTCGCGAAAATAGCCGCCGCCCACGCCGATCCCGACGGGGAGGTATTCGCCAGGCTGGGTTCCCGCGCGCAATTGCGCACTGTGGGTGACGCTCTCGTCGAAAACATCGGCGGGACTGCCCCCCGGGGCGACGAAATCGGGCGAGTCGACGCGGGTGTAGCCCAGCCGGTAATTGCCGGTGATGTCGACTCGGTCGATCTCGGCGGAGAGATTGGGCCCGATATAGGCGGAATAGGTCTGGGTCGAATTGTCGAGATTGTTCTGCCCGGCAAAGACGTTCGCACCGCCGCTCGTAACCGTTGTGCGGCTGGCCAGCGCCCCCGCTTCGAGCGTGAGCATCTGCGGGACCAGGGTGGTGTAGCCGCGCGCGATCCCGCTGACGGTGTCGCTGTCGCTGGCGTCGCCATAGCCGAAATTGTGCTCGTAGCGCAGCGACACCGAAGCGCCGCTGTTGCGCCCGATGTAGGAGGCATCGACCCCGGCGGCGACCTGGGTGTAGGTCAGCACGTCGTCGAAGGGCGAGAGCTGCGCGGTGAGGATCTGCGAGACTTCGATATAGGGTTCGACCGAGAGCCGCCGTCCGGTCGGGGCGACCTGCGTGCCCGGTTCCTCGGCCGCCCCGGTCTCGGCCTGCGAACCGCGGCCCTGATAGCTTTGCGCCATCAGCGGCAGCGGCGCGATCAGCGCGCAGCCGGCCGTCAGGCTGGCGATGAAGCGGGTCTTCATGATTCCGACTCCCCGTATCCGTAATACTTGCCGAACCTGCGCCCGCTCGGGCTGAAGGTCGCATCGTTGAGCAGCAGGCGGATGTCGGGACAGCCCGAGAGAAGATCGATCGCGTCTTCCAGCGCGGCGCGCGCGGTCTGCTCGGCGCGCGCGACCAGCAAGGTCTGGCCGCAATGCTTGGCGAGCTCGGCTGCGGGCGAGGCTGCGAGGACGGGGGGGCTGTCGAAGATCAGGATGCGGTCGTGCGCGCCCCGGCTGAGGCGGTTGAGCACTTCCCAGGTCCGTTCGCTGGCGAGATACTCGGCATCCGAGCCGCTGCGCTGGCCGGCGGGCAGGATCCACAGGCCCGGGATGTCCGTTCCCACGACCAGCTTCTCGGCGTCGATGCTCGGATCGCGCAGCGCATCCATGAGGCCCGGGGCGGGATCGAGCCCGAAAGTCTTCATGATCGAGGGCTTGCCGAAATCGGCATCCACCAGCAGCACTTCGGATTCGCGCTCGCCCGCCAGCGCGATGGCGAGATTGGTGGCGCAGAACGTCTTGCCTTCGCCCGGATGCGGCGAACAGATCAGCACGCGGCGCGCTTTCGCGGTGCCGTCGGCTTCGGCGGTGGCGAGCACCTGGCGTTTGACGATGCGGAATTCCTCGACCAGCCCGCTCGATCCCAGATCGGGGTCGATCAGCCCCTGTTCGCGCAGATGAACGCGGGAAACCGGGTGCAGCGGTCCGGTAAATTCGACCTTCCGACCTCCGACTTCGCGCTGGCGTGGCGGCCTGGCGTCGGCTTCGGCGTCGATGACTACGGGCGGCTGCGACGACGCAGGCGCCAGATCGCGGGTCGTTGCGCTGTCCTCGGCATCGCCGGGCGCAACCGCGCGGCGCGGCGGTGTAGGCATGCGAACTGCCTTGCCCTGCGGCAGCTTGGCCGGAACCCTGGCGGGTGCGAGGCTGTCGAAGCCGAAAGCCCCACTGGCGCGCTCGAACAACGAGCGCTTGCCTGAAGCCTGCGGGGTGTCCGCCTCATCCTTCCCGTCGCCGGGGGGTACGATGTTGATCGGCTTGTTCACGCTCACGATCCTCTCACGCCACCGTTCCGACCTGGATGAATTCGACCGCGAGCAGCAGCAGGCAGACACCGCCCAGCGCGCCCGCACCGGCGGCGAACTGCTTCGAGCGTTTGCGCGCAAGCTCGGCGCGCGCCTTGGTCATCGATCGCGAGATCGTCCCCACCACCGGCAGGTCGAGCGCGCGCTCGAGCCGGTCGGCGGTCGAGAATGCGGATTTCAGCTGCCCGAGGACAAAGGCCGTCCCCGCCCCCGCCGCAAGGCCGACGAACAGCACGCCGATCAGCAGGATCGGGCGGTTGGGCGCCGCCGGCTTGCGCGGAATCGTCGGCGGATCGACCACCTCGAACTGGAAGGCGCTGCGCTCGGTCTGGACCTGGCCGCGCAGGCGCATTTCCTCGCGATCCCGCAGCAGCTCGTCATATTTGGTCTTGAGCACCTCGTAATCGCGCGAGATGCGGTTGGCTTCGGCAGCGACCTCCGGCTCCTGCGCCTGCGAGGCGATCAGGCCAGAGATGTCGGCCTGCAACGCCGCCTTGCGGGCGCTCAGCGCCTGGACATTGGCCTGCCGCTCGGCGCGGATGGCGATCAGCGAGGTGTATGCGGGATTGGGCTGGCCATAGGCGCCATCGCCCTCGTTCGCCGCCTGGCGTTCGAGCAGTTCGATCTGGCGCTGGGTGGACTGGATGTCGGGATGGCTGTCGGTGAGCCCGCGCGAGCGCATCGCGGCCATCTGCGACTGCGCCTGGATCAATGCGGCGCGCGCCCCGCCGCCGCCCATGCCGGGCATCTGGATCGAGCGCGGCGTACCCGCGACCTGACCGTTGATGGCGGCCAGCGCGCTCTGTGCGGCGGCAATATCGCCATCGACGCCGCGCATCTCGGTGCGCAGCGTCTGCAGCCGGGTCGAGACCGTGCCGGTCCCGCCGATCAGTTCGGGATACTGCGCCTCGAAGGTCAGGCGGCGCTGTTCGGCGGCTTCGAGTTCCTGCTTGCGCTCTTCGAGCTGGCGATCGAGGAACACCAGCGTATCGGCGACCTCGCCGCGATTGCCCGAGATGTTCTCCTCGCGGAAGATGTCGAGCAGCTTGGTCACGACGTCCTGCGACAGCTTGGCGTTTTCGGCATCGCTCAAATCCGCCTTGCCGATGGTTGCGCTGACTTCGAACAGATTGTCCTGTTCGCCCTTGACCACGACGTTCTCGGTCAAATTGGTGATCGCGCCCTGCAATTCGGAATCGGTGGTGATATCCTCGCCCAGTTTCGTGGCGCGGACGACCTTTTCGAGATTGACCGCGCTGGCCAGAGTCTGGCGGACGCGAACCAGTTCCTTTTTGCCGTCGCCGGAGATTTCCAGCTGCTGCGAGAGGACGTCGTCGACCTGCACATAGATACGCGCGCGGCTCTCGTAGCTGTTGGGGATCAGCGCCACCACCAGCCAGCCGAGCACGCAGACGCCCCAGGCCACGCCGAGCGCGATCCAGCGCCGGTTCCAGACCTGATGGAGCGCCCCGCGCAGTTCCTCGAAGACCTCGTTCATAGCGGGTGCGCTCTCAGAATACCGATTCGGGGATGATGATCACATCGCCCGCGCGCAGCATCACATTCGCCTCGCTGTCGCCGCGCCGCAGCAGATCGGTCAGCCGCAGCGCATATTCGCGCTGGCGCCCCGCCTGCTTGTCGAAGCGGATCAACTTGGCGCGGTTGCCCGCGGCGAAATCGTTGAGTCCGCCGACCGCGATCATCGCGTCGAGCACGGTCATATTGGCGCGATAGGGGATAGAGGCCGGCTTTTCGGTGGCGCCGACGATACGGACCTGCTGGCTGAAGGTGCCGGCGAATTCGTTGACGATCACCGAGACCAGCGGATCCTCGATATATTGCGAAAGCTGGAGCCGGATATCCTCCTCCAGCATCGATGGCGTCTTGCCGACCGCGGGCATGTCCTTGACCAGCGGGATGGTGATCCGCCCGTCGGGACGAACCTGGATCTTCTCGGCCCCTAGCTCGGGGTTGCGCCAGACGTGGATCGTGAGATTGTCGAGCGGGCCGATGACATATTGCTCGCCCGGCCCTTCCTGCAGCGCGACGAAGGTCGCGGGCGGCAGTTCGGTCCCGCCGGACCCTGCGCAACCGGCCAGAGCCAGCGCTGCGACCGCGCAGCTCGCGAGGGAAGTGGAAACGCGGAATTTGCGCATGGATTTATGTTCCTCGGCCGCTTCGGGGTGCTTTCGAGCTGCGATCGCAGACCCATTTCCCCCGGATTTCAGCCAACCTAATGCAGAAAAAAGGTGAACAGACCGTTAGCCTTGTGGTGCAACCCGCGGCGAACCGGCGATTCGCTACCCCCTGTCGCATTTCGGGACAGGGTCAGACGAGCAGTTCCGCCGCCGGCCCCTGACCCAGGAAGGCGCTGGGGGATGCGCTTGCCCCATAAGCTCCGGCACAGAACACCGCAACCAGATCCCCCACCTGCGCGCGCGGCAGTGCGGCGCGATCCGCCAGCCGGTCGAGCGGGGTGCACAGGCAGCCGACGACGCTGGCGATCTCAGCGGGCGGTGCATCGAGCTGCGCGGCGAGCGCGACGGGATAGTTGCGCCGCACCACGGTGCCGAAATTGCCCGAGGCGGCGAGTTGGTGATGCAGACCGCCATCGGTGACCAGATAGGTCTCGCCGTGGCTCACCTTGCGATCGACGATGCGGGTTAGATAGACCCCGGCCTCGCCGACCAGATAGCGCCCCAGTTCGATGTAGAGTTCGGCCTCCGCAAGACTGGCGGGGAGCGCGGCGAAGCGCTCGGCCAGAGCCTCGCCGACCCGCACGATGTCGAGCGGCTGGTCGCCGTGGAAATAGGGGATGCCGAAGCCGCCGCCCATGTTGAGTTTGGGCATGGCGATCTCCGCCTCGCGTGCGATTCGGTCGGCGAGATCGAGGACATTGCCCTGGGTCTCGACCAGCGCCTCGGCATCGAGCGCCTGGCTGCCGGTGAAGATGTGCAAGCCCCGCCACTCAGCCCCGGCGGCGATCACCTCGCGCGCCAGCGCGGGGACGCGCTCGGCATCGACCCCGAAAGGCTTGGCGCCGCCGCCCATCTTCATGCCAGAGCCCTTGAGCTCGAAATCGGGATTGACCCGGATCGCGAGCCGCGGGGTCACGCCCAGCCGCTCGGCGATCGCCAGCGCGCGCGCCGCCTCGCCCTCGCTTTCGAGATTGAGCGTGACCCCGGCCGCGATCGCCGCCTCGAGTTCGCTGTCGCGCTTGCCCGGACCGGCGAAGCTGACCCGCGCGGTGTCGATCCCGGCCTGCTGGACCAGCGCCAGCTCGCCGCCCGAGGCGATGTCGAGCCCATCGACCAGAGTCGCCATCAGCTTCAGCACCGGCTCGAAGCTGTTGGCCTTGATGGCGTAATTGATGCGCAATCGTTCGGGCATCGCGGCGCGCAGCTCCGCCATCCGGCGCTCGAGCAGGGCTTGCGAATAGAGGAACAGCGGAGTGCGCCCGGTCTGCTCGACCCATTCATCGGCGGTGCGTGTGCCGATCAGCAATGCACCGTCGCGCGCCTCGAAGCCGGCGGGGATCGGCCCGGTGGGTTTGGGCTTGTCGCTCATGCCCCAAGCTCGCGGGCGAGCGCGGTGCGGTCGAGCTTACCGTTGGGATTGGTCGGCATGGTCTCGCGCCAGTGGATCGCCTGGGGTTGCATGAAGTTGGGAAGTTCCTTCGCCAAGGCCTTGGAAAGCATTTCGTTTTCTGCCGAACCCGCCGATGGGCCGCGGACCACGAGATGGACCGCCTGCCCCAGCCGCTCGTCGGGCACGCCCAGCGCGATCGCTTCCGCCACCAGTCCGGTCGCCAGCGCCGCCTCCTCGATTTCCTGGGGGCTGATGCGGTTCCCCGCGCTCTTGATCATGGCGTCGCGCCGTCCGACGAAATAGAGCAGGCCATCGGCATCGCGCCGAACCCGGTCGCCCGACCAGACCGCCATGCCGCCATATTCGCTCGCTGTGGGAGCGGGCTTGAACCTCTCCGCCGTCCGCACCTCATCCTGCCAATAGCCTTGCGCCACCAGCGGACCGCAATGGACCAGCTCGCCCTCCTCGCCGGAAGCAGCGGGCTCGCCCGCGTCGTCGATCACGAGGATTTCGGCGAAAGGAATCGCGCGGCCCATCGAGGTGGGGTGCGCATCGACCAGCTCGGGGTCGAGATAGGTCGAGCGGAAGGCCTCGGTCAGTCCGTACATCGGGAACAGCGGCGCTGTGGGGAACTGTGCGCGCAGGCGACGGACCAGCTTGGCGGTGAGCGCGCCGCCGCTGTTGGTCAGCCGGCGCATTGTCTGTGTGGCCTCGTCTGCCCACTCGGTCTCGGTAAGCTGGACCCACAGCGGCGGGACCGCGGCCAGCGTCGTGACGCCATGCCGGGCGCAGGCCTTCGCGACATCCCGCGGGAAGAGATAGTCCAGCGGGACCACCGATCCGCCCGCATACCAGGTCGAAAGCAACTGGCTCTGGCCGTAGTCGAAGGACAGCGGCAGCACCGCCAGCGTGACGTCGTCCGCCGCCAAGCCAAGGTAATGCGCCACACTGGCCGCGCCGAGCCACATGTTCGCATGGCTGAGCATCACCCCCTTGGGGAGCCCGGTCGAGCCGCTGGTGTAGAGGATCGCGGCGAGTTCTTGCGGATCGCGGGTCGCGGCAGGCAGCGGCGTGGCCAACCCCTCCGCGCTGCGCCAGGCCTCGCCCTCCTCGATCAGCTCGCAAGTTCCGGGCACATCCTGCTGTTCCAGCGACTTCAGCCGCGCACCGGTCCCGATCAGCAGCACCGCGCCGCTGTCGGCGAGGATATGCGCGGCCTGCGCATGCTTGAGCAGCGGGTTGATCGGGACATGCACCATCCCCGCGCGCGCGGCGGCCAGCGGGAGCAGGCACGTAAGCTCGCCCTTGGCGGCCCAGCTCGCCACCCGGTCGCCCGCCTGCGCCCGGCTCGCCAGCCAGCCCGCGAGCAGCGCGACACGCTCTCTTAACCCGGCATAGCTAAGGATGCGGTCGCGCAGGACCAGCGCCGGGGCATCGGCTTCGCCTCGATCGACGAGACAATCCAGTGGCCGGGGCACGGGGTCGGGCGCTAGTGACATGAATGCTCCTGGGGGATGCAATGGCGACGGCAGCGACGGCGGCAGCGATGATGGCGAGAACGGGCGGTGTGACAGTCAGCTATCACGATAGCGTTAGCAAACTGCAAGCCTTCGACCATCGTGCGCGCAGCCCCTTCGACCGCTCCGACTGGTACGGGCTGCTGGCGCGGTTCGGCACGCAGCCGCTGGTCGCCATGGCCGAGCAGGGGCGCGATGCCGCCGCGTTGCCGCTGACCCGGACCGCTAGCGGGCTGGCATCGCTCAACCACTGGTTCGCCTTCGCCTGGCGTCCGCTCGCCGCGCCGGGCCCCGAAGGCGATGCCCTGCTACTCGCGATCGCCCGCGATCTGCGCAGGCAGGCGCCTTCGGTCACCATGGATTACCTTCCCGAGGAACACGGCACCGCCGAGCGGCTGCGCGCCGCCTTCCGCAAGGCGGGCTGGCTGACCCGGATGGAGCCCCGCGACGTCAACCACGTTCTCGATGTGGGGCAGCGCGACTTCGCAACCTATTGGGCGCAGCGCCCCGGCCCGATGCGCACAACGCTCAGGCGCAAGGCGAAGAAGGTCGAGGTCGAGATCCTTGTCGAATTCGACAGTTCCGCCTGGCAGGCCTATGTCGAAATCTACAACCGCAGCTGGAAGACCGGGGAAAAGGACGCCGATCTGCTCGAGGCCTTCGCCCGCCGCGAGGGCGCCTTGGGGCACCTGCGGATGGGCGTGGCGCGGCACGAAGGGGTGCCGGTCGCGGCGCAGTTCTGGACGGTCGAACGCGGCACGGCCTTCATCCACAAGCTCGCCTATGACGAGGAATTCAAACGGCTTTCCGCCGGGACCACGCTGAGCGCGGCACTGTTCGAGCACGTGATCGATATCGACGCGGTCGCAACCGTCGATTTCGGCACCGGGCAGGACGGCTACAAGCGCGACTGGATGGACACCGAGCGGCTGCGCTATACCCTCACCTGCATCGATCCGCTGCAACCCGCCGCCTGGCGCCTGCTGGCGCGCAAGCTCGCCGACCGGCTTGCCTCGCGCCTGCGACGCGGTTAAGCCGCACCGCCTGCAATCCTCACCGCAAACCGCACGAAAGCGCCCTTCATGCCCGGCCAGACCGCCCTCTCGACCGATGCGACCGCGCCCAGCCGCAGCCAGATCGACACCGTGCTGCGCGCGATCCTGCGCGATGTGCTCGCCCTCGACGAAGCGCAGGTCGAGGATTTCGATGCCGACACGGGTCTGTTCGGCCATCTGCCCGAGCTCGATTCCATGGCGGTGGCGGGGCTGCTGACCGAGATGGAAGACCGGCTCGACATCGTCATCGAGGACGAGGATGTCGATGGCGAAATGCTCGAGACCTATGGCGGCCTGCTCGCCTTCGCCGAGGCCAAATCGGTCGGGGCCAAATCGGTCGGGGCCAAATCGGTAAGGGGCTGAGCTTGGCGATCTACGATTCCTGGAGCGCGCCCCTCCCCGACGGGAAACGCGCCGAGGAAATCGTCCTGCGGTTCGATAGCTCGCGCGATCGCCGCCTGCTGGTGCTGCCGCCGCTGTTCGACGAACATAACAAGACCCGCCGCCAAGTCGTCGAAACGATGCGCAAACTCGATGCGGCGGGAGATGCTGCGGGGATCGACAGCTTCCTTCCCGACCTGCCCGGCTGCAACGAAAGCCTGGCCTCGCTCGATAACCAGGCGGTGAGCTCGTGGCGCGAAGCGGCTCGCGCGGCCTTCGCCCATTTTCGCTGCACCCACATCCTCGCCATCCGCGGCGGCGCGCTGCTGGCGCCGCGGGACACCGCCGCCTTCTTCTACGCGCCCGCGGGAGGTAAACCGCTGCTGCGCGCAATGCTGCGCGCCCGGACCATCGCCGCGCGCGAGGCGGGTCGCGAGGAGAAGGTCGAGACGCTGCTGGCGCAGGGCCGCGAGGAAGGGCTCGAACTCGCCGGCTGGCAGTTGGGCGCGACTATGATCCGCGAATTCGAAGCCGCCGAGTGGACGATCGGGCCGCAGGTCCGGATCGTCGATCAGGTCGAGCTGGGCGGCTCGCCGCTATGGCTGCGCGCCGAACCCGGCGAAGACCCTGAGCAGGCCGAGGCTCTCGCTCGCATCATCGCAAACGGGATGCTCGCCTCGTGAGCCGGCTGGCGCTCACCTTCAACTGCCAGGGCGCGACGCTGGCAGGCACCCTCGACACCGCGCCGGGGACCGCTGGCCTGCTGCTGGTGAACGGCGGCAACGAAATCCGCAGCGGCGCCTTCGCCGGGCAGGCGCGCTTCGCCGCACAGATCGCGCGCGCGGGCTTCCCCGTGTTCCGCTTCGACCGCCGCGGCACCGGCGACAGCGAGGGCGCCAACCGCGGCTTCCGCCACGAGGCCGACGATATCGCCGCCGCGCTCGCCGCCTTTCGCGCCCTGGCCCCGCAGCTCGGCCGGGTGGTCGGAATGGGCAATTGCGATGCCGCGTCCGCGCTGATGCTCGCCGGCGGCGCGCGCTGCGATGCGCTGGTGCTGAGCAATCCCTGGACGATCGACGAAGCGGGCGTGGAGACGGGCGAAGAAGCGGGTGCGGATGTCACGCCGCCGGCTTCCGCAATCCGCGCGCGCTATCTGGCCAAGCTGAAAAACCCGCGCGAAGTGGCTCGGCTGGTTTCGGGCGAGGTCGATCTGCGCAAGCTCCTGCGCGGGATCGCCAAAGCCGCGAAGCCGAAACCCGCGCCCACTTCGCTCGCCGCCGAGATGCGCACCGGGCTCGAGACTTTCGACGGGCCGGTGCGGATCCTGCTCGCCGAGGCCGATCGTACCGCGCAGGCCTTCGCCGAAAACTGGGGCGACGACCCGCGGATCGCAAGCTGCCCACGCGCGGGCCATGCCTATGTCGAGCCGCATGCGCGACAATGGCTGCGCGATCAGGTGCTCGGAGCGCTGAGAGGCTAGTTCGGCTGACATCAAATGGCATCTCCCCCGCCCCTTGAGGAGGGTCGAGCTGGGGAGCGCACCTCAGATGCGCGTCTGCCCAATCGGTGTTGCACGCGCCCACCCGGCCTCCCCCCCGCAAGGGGGAGGAGCAAGCCGGGTCTATCCGGAGCCACCACGCTCTAGCGGCTGAACAGGCTGGTCAGCTCGACATGGGTGGACCAGCGAAACTGCCCCACCGGGCGCAGCTTCTCGAGCCGGAACCCCGCCTCCACCAGCGTCTTCGCATCGCGCGCCCAGCTCGAGGGATTGCAGCTGACATAGGCGACCCGCTCGACGCTGCTCGCGGCGATCGTCGCCACCTGCTCGCGCGCGCCGGCGCGGGGCGGATCGAGCAGCACCGCGTCGAAACGCGCGAGTTCGTCGGGCTGGAGCGGGTTGCGGAACAGATCGCGATGGACCGATTCAAT
The DNA here is from genome assembly GCF_030717865.1 of Qipengyuania benthica. Taxonomy (NCBI): domain Bacteria; kingdom Pseudomonadati; phylum Pseudomonadota; class Alphaproteobacteria; order Sphingomonadales; family Erythrobacteraceae; genus Qipengyuania; species Qipengyuania benthica. Next base: position 526,179 of record NZ_JAVAIL010000002.1, read on the forward strand.
CGGTAGCCGCGATCGCCCGGCGGCGAGCTTGCACGCCAGATGGGCATCGCGCGCCGCCTCCACCGCCACCGTCTGCGCCTGGGGTGCCAATGCGAAGGCGAAAGTGCCCAGCCCGGCGAAGAGATCGGCGACGACCTTGCTGCCTTCGAGGAATTCCACCGCGTCCGCGACCAGCATCGCTTCGCCATCGGCGGTCGGCTGCAGGAAGCCCGCCGCGGGGAACGGCACGGCGACGCCCGAGAGCGTGATCGTCACCGGCTCGGGCTCCCACATCGTCTCGGCGCCATAGCCGAGATCGAGCGTGAGCCGCGCGAGGCCCCGGTCGCGGGCGAAATCGAGCACCGCCTCGGTCGGCCCCAGCCCGTCGAGTTCGATCCCCGTCAGCAGGCAGTCGATCCCCTGATCGGTCAGCGTGAGCGCAACATCGACCGGATTGCGCCCCGCCATCGGGCCAAGCAGCTTGCGCAAGGGGGCAACCATCGCGAACAGTTCGGGGCGCATCACCGGGCATTCGGCGATATCGACGAGCCGGTGCGAACGGCCCTCGCGAAAGCCGAGCATGAATTTGTGCGTCCGCAAGCCGTGGAGCGTCGCGCGGCGGCGGCTTTCGGGAGGCGAGAGATAGGTCGGGAGCAACTCGCCGACCTCGAGCCCCTGCCCCTGCGCCGCATGCGCCACCCGGTCGGTGACGAAATCGCGCAGCGCGGTCTCGTCGCAATGCTGCAGCTGGCAGCCGCCGCAGCGCGCGAAATGCCGGCAGGGCGGAGTGGCGCGGTGAGGGCCGGGCTGGAGCGTGCCATCGGGGAGCAGGACATCGCCGGGCGCGGCGCCCGCGGCGTGGCGTCCGTCGGCGGTGACCCCGTCGCCCTTGGCGGCGATCCGGAGGATGGTGTCGGTGTCGCTCACAAAAAGCGCTCCATGGCTGGCTGGACGGCGTGGGCGAGCTGTCCTGCGGTGAGGCCGGGACCGGCAATCGCCGCGGCTTCGTGCTGCAGATGCACGGCTTCCTCCGCAGCCAGCGCGGGATCGCCATGGGCGGCCAGCCGCGCGGCGGCGATCCCGGCGAGGACATCGCCCGTGCCCGCGACCGAGAGCCAGCTCGAGCCTCGCGGGAAGAAGCGCAGGCCCTCGGCCGCCATCAGGATAGTGTCCGGACCCTTGGCCAGCACCGCGAGACCGGTGGATTCGTGCAGCGCGCGGGCGCGGTCGAGCTTGCCCTCTTCCTCGATGCCGAAGGCTTCGCACAGCTTCGCCAGCTCGCCCTCGTGCGGCGTGACCAACAGACGCGCGGCATCGCAGCCTTCGAGCAGGTCGGGATCGAGCAGGTGCAGCGCATCGGCATCGAGAACGCAGGGCACGCGCGTGTCGAACACCGCGCAGAGCCGGTCTCGCGCGCCGTTGTCGCGGCCGAGCCCGGGGCCGATCAGCAGGGCAGCGATCCGCTCGTCATCGAGGCTCTTGGCAAGATCGCCGCCCTCGATCACGAGTTCGGCGGGCGCGTCGGGGTGCGAATGCTCGCTCATCAGCTTCACATAGCCCGCGCCGCTGCGCAGCGCCGCCTGCGCAGCCAGCATCGCCGCACCGGGCATCGCGCCGGCGACGATCGCCAGCAGGCCGCGAGTGTATTTGTGCGAGTTGGCGGCGGGCGGCGACAGCGCGGGAAGCGGGGCAAGGCGTGCTGAATCCTCAGGCAAATCGAGCCCTATCGGCACCAGCCGCTTCTCGCCCATCACGGCAAGCGAAGGCATCAGGAAATGCGCCTGCTTCCAGGCACCCAGCGCCAGCGTCAGATCGCAGCGCGGCACCTCGCCGAGCAGCTCGCCGCTGTCGCTGGCGACCCCGCTGGGGACATCCACCGCGATGCGATAGGGGTGCGACGCGGTTGCCTCGGCGAACACCTGGTTGAAGGCGCCTTCGAGCGGACGCGAGAGGCCGTAGCCGAACAGGCAATCGACCATGACGGGCTTGGCGAGACCGGCGACAGATGTCTGCACGGCGCCCTGATGATTCTTGCGCGCCGTGGTGGCAGTCTCGGTCCCGGGCTCGACCGGCGCGACCACCGCAACATCGAGTCCGCGCGCCCGCAAGACCTCCGCGATGACATAGCCGTCGCCGCCATTGTTGCCGGGGCCGCATAGCACCGTGACCCCGCGCCCCGCCGCGATCCGCCAGACATAATCCGCCGCCCCCTCTCCGGCGCGCTGCATCAGTTCCCATTCGCTGGTGCCTTGCGATACCGCAGCGGCTTCAGCGGCGCGCATTTCCGTAACGGTCAGAACCGCATCACTCGCCATTGTCGAAAGCCCCCTTCGGCCAGCGATAGCGGTCGCCCGCTATGCGGATTTCGACCCTCTCGTCATCCTCGACGACCTGCGCCGCATTCGAACCATCCGCCGCACTCAGGTCGGCGGCGTTCAGGCGACGAAAACTGCCATCGGGGTGGCGGATCACCAGCGTGTCGCCGACGCGCTCGACCATGCAGTCCGCGCCCATCTCGGCGCCGGGGCCCACCGCGCAATCTATCGTCACCGCACCCTCGACCGCCTGCTCCTGCACGTCGGAGCAGGCCGCCAGCGCGAGCGCCAGCAGCAAAGCGCTAGATATCGGCGAACATATGCGTCTCGCTCGCCCCGCCGGGATGCGTGACCGCGCCGCTGCGTGCGGCTCCGACGTTCTGGGCATAGCGCCACAAGGCTCCGGACTGGTAATCATGCCGGCGCGGCTGCCACGCCTTGCGGCGTTCGTCCAGTATCGCCGCATCGACGAGCAGATCGATCGTGCCCGCCTCGGCGTCGATGGCGATGGTGTCGCCGTCCTCGATCAGTGCGATCGGACCGCCCTCGGCCGCCTCGGGACCGACATGGCCGATGCAGAAGCCGCGCGTCGCGCCCGAGAAGCGCCCGTCGGTGATGAGCGCGACCTTCTCGCCCATCCCCTGCCCGTAAAGCGCGGCGGTGGTCGAGAGCATTTCGCGCATCCCCGGCCCGCCCTTGGGCCCTTCGTAGCGGATCACGATCACGCTGCCCTCGGCGATGTCGCGCGCCTCGACCGCGGCGAAGGCGTCCTCCTCGCAATCGAAGCAGCGTGCAGGGCCGGTGAACTGCAGCCGTTCCATCCCGGCGACCTTGACGATCGCCCCCTCGGGCGCGAGCGATCCCCTCAGCCCGACGACCCCGCCCGTGGGGGTGATCGGATCGGAAAAGGCGTAGAACACCTTCTGGTCGGGGTTCCAGGTGACCTCCTCGATGTTCTCGCCCAGCGTCCTGCCGGTCACGGTCATCGGCTCGGGATCGATGAAGCCGCCGTCGAGCAGCGTCTTCATCGCCATATAGACCCCGCCCGCCTCGTGCATGTCCTTGGCGACATAGCGCCCGCCAGGTTTGAGATCGGCGATATAGGGCGTGGATTTGAAGATCTCGGCGACATCGAACAGGTCGAACTGGATCCCCGCCTCTTGCGCCATCGCGGGGAGGTGGAGCGCGGCGTTTGTCGAGCCACCGGTCGCCGCGACCACGCGCGCCGCATTTTCGAAGGCAGCGCGGGTGCAGATGTCGCGCGGGCGCAGATTGCGCTCGAGCAGCGCCATCACCTGGCGGCCGGCGGCGACCGCTATTTCCTCGCGCGATTTGTAAGGAGCGGGAGTCATGTTGCTGTTGGGCAAGGACAAACCGATCGCCTCGCCGACGCAGGCCATGGTGTTGGCGGTGAACTGGCCGCCGCAGGCGCCGTGGCCGGGACAGGCGACCTTTTCGAGCGCGGTCAGTTCCTTGAGCGGGCAATTGCCCGAGGCATATTGCCCAACCGCCTCGAATACGTCGACCACGGTGACATCGTGCCCCTTGTAGGTGCCGGGCAGGATCGAGCCGCCATAGACGAAGATCGAAGGCACGTTGAGCCGCAGCATCGCCATCATCATCCCAGGCAGGCTCTTGTCGCAGCCCGCGAAGCCCACCAGCGCGTCGTAGCAATGGCCGCGCACCGAGAGCTCGACCGAATCGGCGATCACCTCGCGGCTGACCAGCGAGCTCTTCATCCCCTGGTGCCCCATCGCGATGCCGTCGGTGACGGTGATGGTGTTGAAGCGGCGCGGCATGCCGCCGCCCTCCTCGACCCCCTTGCGGCAGATATTCGCCTGCGGATCGAGCGTGGTGTTGCATGGCGCGCTGTCGTTGCCCGCGCTGGCGATGCCGACGAAGGGCCGCGCGATCTCTTCCTCGGTCAGCCCCATCGCGTAATAATAGGACCGGTGCGGCGCGCGCTCGGGACCGACCGAGACATGGCGGCTGGGCAGGCGGGATTTGTCGAATGTCGGCATAAGATCCTCGTCATCCCAGCGAAAGCTGGGATCTCGTGCGGCCAGAGACCCCAGCTTTCGCTGGGGTGACGGAGGATGGCAAGGCCCCGCGGGCTAGCTTTTCTTAGGCCCTGTCAAGCGCGAGCTGCGTCCGGCTTGCGACATCGGCGATCAGCGCGGCCCAGCGCGCCTGCCCCGCCTCGGTGGCGATCTGATCCTGCCGTACCTCGATGGTGAGATAGGGTATGCCGCGCGCCTCGGCATGGCGATCCATCGTCGCGTTGAGCTGCTTTCCCGAATAGGGCTGGTTGTCGCCCACGGTCAGCCCGTGCTCGGCGAACAGGCTGATCGCGTGGCGCGCCGCGCGGTCGTCTTGGTTGTAGAGCAACGCGACCTCCCAGGGCCGCTCCTCCTTGCGCGAGGCGAGGCTGGGGGTGAAGCTGTGCAGCGCGAGCAGCAGTCGCGGAGAGTGGTCGGCGATAAACTCGCCCAGCGCCGCGTGATAGGGCCGGTGATAGGTCGCCAGCCGCCGCTCGATATCGGCACCGATATTGCCGGGGATCAGATGCCCGTCGCTCTCGGCCGGAACCACTGCGGGCTCGTCCTCGCGGCGGTGGAAGTCGCAGACCAGCCGACTGACACAGGCGATATGCGCCGGGATGCCGTGCTGGCGCGCGAGCCGATCGGCGACGCCCTCCACTCCGATATCGACTGCGATATGCTCGCCCAGCAGCGCGGGATCGATGCCAAGGTCGATGTCCTCGGGGACGAAGTTCGAAGCATGATCGGCGAGGCAGACGATCCCGTCCGGGCTCGCCTGTCCGACCTGACGATAGGGCTTGTCGTCGATCATCATCTCAGCATCCCCGTCATCTGCCACCATTCTCTATGGGCGGTGGCGATTGTTTCGGAGGCGGCATCGCGCGCTTCCTCACTGTCGTAGAGCGCGAAGCATGTCGCACCCGAGCCCGACATGCGGACCAGCACCGGCACGGTGTTTTCGAGTGCCGCGAGGACGTCGGCGATGACCGGGCACAACCGAATTGCGGGCTTGGTCAGATCGTTGCGTCCCGCCAGCGAGATGGCGCGCGCCGACCCTTTTGGGAGCGGCCCACGATCCACGCCGTCCCATCCCGCGAACACCGGTCCGGTGGTCAGCGCCACACGCGGATTGACCAGCAACACATGAACACCGGCAAGGCTGTCGTCGGCAAGCGCTTCGAGTTCGGTTCCGGTCCCCCGCCCGATGCAGGTCCGGCTTTCGACGCAGGCCGGGACATCGGCGCCCAGTTTCGCGGCGCGCTCGCGCCAGTCCTCGGGCAGACCGAAGCGTTCGCGCACGATCCGGAACACCGCCCCGGCATCCGCCGAGCCGCCCCCCAGCCCCGCGGCGACCGGCAGGTTCTTCTCGAGCTGGATCGCTAGGCCGCCAGGGCGCGGCAGAGCGCCGAGCGCCTGGATCACCAGATTGCCGAAGGGGGTGCCGAGCTCGCCGGCAAATTCGCCATATTGCTCCAGCGTGTCCGCCTCGGCCGCACGCGCCGTCAGCACATCGCCGGCATCGACGAAGGCGAACAGCGTCTCGAGCTCATGATAACCATCCTCGCGCCGTGCCCGGATGTGCAGCGCGAGGTTGATCTTGGCGTAGGCGGTTTCGCGGATCATCGGTGCGCCCTAGCAACGGCGGGCGGGATTGTCTTCAGGTGGGTGGTTTCCGAAGCCGCAGCTTCGCCCAAGGCGCTTGGCAGAGCGGCTTCGCGCGCTTTTAGAGCATTCCGATGTTGCGCAGCCATTGCTCGACGTGTCCCGGCCACTGCGTCGTGATCGGATGCTCGGTCGGTCGCAGGCCGAACGCATGACCGCCCTCGGCATAAATCCGCATGTCCACCCTTACTCCTGCCTCTTTCAGGGCCAAAGCGTAAGCCATCGGGTGGCGGATGTTGTCGACCCGGTCGTCCATCGCATGGATCAGCAATGTCGGCGGCGCCTGCGCGCTGATCTCCACCCAAGGTGCCAGAGTAAGATCCGTCTTGTCGTCGCTCTCTTCCCAGAGCCGCGCAGTGTAGGCGATGATCGCGAAATCGGGCACCGGAGACTGGCGGTCGGCAGCGTCGGCCAGCGGATAGGTGCGCTCGTCGGTATTGCTCATATTCGCGGCGAGGTAGCCGCCGGCAGAAAACCCGATGACGCCGATCCTGTGCGGATCGATATCGTATTCGGAAGCTCGGTGCCGGAGCAAGCCCATCGCACGCTGCGCGTCTTGGAGCGGCAAGAGCATCTCGGGGCGCTGCCCGACACCGTCTTTCTTGGGCCAGACCTGCGGCGAGCGGTATTTCAGCAAGACGCAGGTCATGCCCTGCGCGACCACCCAGTCGCAGATCTCGGTGCCTTCCAGATCGGTCGCCACGGCGTAGAAGCCGCCGCCGGGAAGAACCAGGATGGTCGTGCCGGTGTTGGTCCCCTTGGGCCGGTAGATGGTCATGGTCGGTCGGGTAACATAGGTCGCCCAATGCCATTTCCTGCCGCCGACGAGGGGGGAGCCGTTGCCGGTCGTCTCGGGATGGTCGCCGGAGTCCGGCTTTGCCAGAACGACATCCTCGGCCCACAGCGGCACTTGAGTGCCGCCAGGGGTGGGTTGCCAGACGCCCTCCTGTTCGATTTTTGGTACTTCTATGGCGGCGGGTGCGCTGTCGCTCTTGCTTGGCTGAGCAAGGGCCGCTCCGCCGACGCTGACGATCAGCAGCGCCGATAGACCGATTAGACCGCGCGCCATCAACTCGCTCCTAGCTACCGGTGCCCCCAGGCATCGCAGAATTTCGCCCGAAGGAGTGGGACCGGACCCGCCTCACATATTCGGATAGTTCGGCCCGCCGCCGCCCTCGGGAGTCACCCATTCGATATTCTGGTTGGGGTCCTTGATGTCGCAGGTCTTGCAGTGGACGCAGTTCTGCGAATTGATCACGAAGACCGGCTCCTTGCCGTCCTCCAGCACCCATTCGTAGACGCCCGCGGGGCAATAGCGGGTCGAGGGACCAGCGAAGACCTCCAACTCGCTGCGGCGCTGCAGCTCCATGTCGCAGACCTTGAGGTGGACCGGCTGGTTCTCGGCGTGATTGGTGTAGCTGAAGGCGACATTGGTCAGCCGGTCGAAACTCAGCACGCCGTCGGGCTTGGGGTAGTCGATCGGCTTGTAGAGATCCGCGCGCTGCAGATGCGTGTAATCGGGTTCGTGCTTCATCGAGATCGGAAGACCGATCTTGAGCGTGCGCATCCACATGTCGATGCCCGCGAGCACGGTGCCGATATCGGCGCCGTATTTGGCGACCGCGGGCTGCGCGTTCTGCACCTTCTTGAGCTCTTCGGCGATCCAGCTCGAGCGCACGGCGGCGTCGTAATCGGCCAGCTCGGTCTTCTCATGCCCCGCGGCGATGGCTGCGGCCACGCTCTCGGCGGCGAGCATCCCGCTCTTCATCGCGGTGTGGCTGCCCTTGATCCGCGGCACATTGACGAAGCCCGCGGCGCAGCCGATCAGCGCGCCGCCCGGGAAGGCGAGCTTGGGGACAGACTGCCAGCCGCCCTCGTTGATCGCGCGCGCGCCATAGGCGACCCGCTTGCCGCCCTCGAGCAGTTCGGCGATCTGGGGGTGGTGCTTCCAGCGCTGGAATTCCTGATAGGGCGAGACGTAGGGGTTCTCGTAATCGAGCGCGGTGACGAAGCCGAGCGCGACCTGGCCGTCAGCCTGGTGGTAGATGAACCCGCCGCCCCAGCTGTGGCTTTCGGACAGCGGCCAGCCCTGCGTGTGGATCACCCGGCCCGGGACATGCTTGGCGGGATCGACATCCCACAATTCCTTGACCCCGAGCCCGTAGATCTGCGGCTGGCAATCGGCTTCCAGATCGAAGCGCGCCTTCATCTTCTTGGTGAGGTTGCCGCGCACGCCCTCGGCGAAGAGCGTGTATTTCGCCAGGATTTCCATCCCCGGCTGGTAGTCGGGCTTGTGCGAGCCGTCCTCGGCAATGCCCATGTCTTGCGTCAGCACCCCCGCAACCGCGCCGCTGTCGTCGAACAGCACTTCGGAGGCCGGGAAGCCGGGGAAGACCATCACGCCCAGGGCCTCGGCCTGTTCGGCGAGCCACCGCGACAGATTGCCCAGCGAGCCGGTGTAATTGCCGTCGTTGGACATGAAGGGCGGCATCAGCAGATGCGGCATGTCCCATTTGCCGGTCTTGCTCATCACCCAGTGCCAATTGTCGGTCACCGGGGTCTGCGCCATCGGGCAGTCCATCGTGCGCCATTCGGGCAGCAGCTCGTCGAGCGCCTTGGGATCGACGACCGCGCCCGAAAGCACATGCGCGCCGATCTCGCTGCCCTTTTCGAGCACCACGACCTCGAGTTCCTCGTTCAGCTGCTTGAGCCGGATCGCCGCGGCCAGGCCCGCTACGCCGCCACCGATGATGACGACATCGCAGGGCATCGATTCACGTTCGCTCATAAGTCTCTCTTTTCGTCGCATTGCGCTTTGCCCTGCCTTGATTGGCGGGGCGCGACAGGTCAAGACCCTGCCAGGACGCAGGATGACCATGACCGCCATGCATTTGCAGGATTTTTCGAGCCGGGAGGCGCTCGCCGGCGCGCTCGCCTGGTGGCGCGAAGCGGGCGTCGACTGCGACTTCGCCGACGAGGCGACCGACTGGCTGGCGCGCGCGGAAGCCGCCGAGGAGGTGCCAGCGCCCAAGATCGAGCCGGTTGTGAAAGCCCCACCGCAGCGCAGCGCGATCCAGCGCGCGCTCGAAGTTGCAAGGGGGGCGCGGATCGGCGGAGCGCGGGAGAGCTATCCGGACAAGTTCGAGGGTTTTGCCGATTTCTGGCTCAACCAGCCCGATCTCGACGACCGCGGTCCGTCCGGGCGGGTGCCCCCGCGCGGCGTGCACGGCGCGAAGCTGATGCTGCTGGTCGCGCAGCCCGAGGGCGAAGATGACGAGCGGCTGCTGAGCGGGCCTCAGGGAAGGCTGCTCGCTGCCATCCTGCGCGCGATGGGGCTGGCCGAGGAGGATACCTATTGCGCCAGCGCGCTGCCCCGCCCCGCGCCGCTGCCCGACTGGACCGCGCTGGCCGCCCAGGGTCTGGGCGATCTCACCCGCCATCATATCGCGCTGGCCGCACCGCAGCGGCTGCTGGTGTTCGGGCGCGGTCTGGCGCCGTTGCTCGCAGAGAACGGCGAGCCCGCTCCCGCGCTGCAGCTGGGGGGCCGCGCCATTCCGCTGATGATCGCGCCACGGCTCGATCGGCTGGCGCGGATGCCCGGTCATCGCAAGCAATTCTGGACCAAATGGCTAGAGTGGAGCGCCCATGCCTAAGACCCTTTTCCTCGCCGCCTCCGCGATGGCCGCCGGACTTGCTGTCAGCGTCGCCGGACCGGCGCAGGCGAACGAGGCGAGCATCGCCTATTTTTCGCAAGGCAAGTCGGCGGCGCTGCCGGCGCTGCTCTCGAACCAGGACCGGCTGTTCTACGCCTCGCTGTTCGAGGCGATCGACGCGCGCAATTGGGACCGCGCCGAAATCATGCTGGGCGAGCGTGGCGACGGCCCGCTCCACGGCGCGGCGCTGGCCGAATATTTCCTCCATCCCGAAAGCCCGCGAATCCCGCTCGAGCGCCTTTCGGCCTGGCTCTCGCGCTATTCGGACCTGCCGCAGGCCGACCAGATCGCACGACTGGCGGCGACACGCGGGCTGGTCGAGATGCCCGTCCTGCCGCGCGGCCGCGAACTGCGCAGCCAGCCGGGGCTGACCCGCCGGACGCTGCCGCGCTCGGTGGACGACGGCACCATGCCGGCCAGCGTCGGCAGCGCCATTCTGGAACGCATCCGCAACGACGATCCGGACGGCGCGCGACTGCTGCTCGACGGAATCGACGCCTCGCTGTCGCCGCAGGCGCGCGCCGAATGGCGCCAGCGGGTGGCCTGGAGCTATTACATCGAGAACCGCGATGCCGAAGCGCTGGCGCAGGCGCGCACCGTGGCCGAGGGCAGCGGACCCTGGGTCGCCGAGGGCGACTGGGTGGTCGGGCTCGCCGCCTGGCGGCTGGGCGATTGCGCCACCGCAGGCTACGGCTTTCGCGGCGCAGCGACGGGTTCGACCGATCCCGAGCTGACCTCGGCCGCGCATTACTGGGCCAGCCGCGCGCTGATCCGCTGCCGCGAGCCCGAGCAGGCGGCCGAGCAATTGCGCGGCGCGGCGCGCTTCACCGAGACGCTCTACGGCATGCTGGCGCGCGAACAGCTCGGGCAGGCGCTTCCCGCCGACCACACCCGCCCCGATCTCACGGCCGCCGAATGGCAGCGGTTGAGCGACGATCAGGCACCGCGGCTTGCGGTCATGCTCGCCGAGATCGGGCGCCGCGATCAGGCCTCCGAAGCGCTTACCCATCAGGCGCGGATCGGCGAGCCGGACGAATTCCCCGCGCTGGCGCGGCTGGCGCGCGCGCTCGGCCTGCCCGCAGCGCAAAGCTTCATGGCCTATAACGCGCCCGCCGGGACCGCGCCCCCGCCCTCGCTGCGCTGGCCGGTGACCTACCAGACCCCGCGCGGCGGCTGGCAGGTCGATCCCGCGCTCGCTTTCGCGCACGCGCTGCAGGAATCGAATTTCCGCGAGCGGGTGGTGAGCCCGGCCAATGCCATCGGGCTGATGCAGATCCGCCCGATCGCGGCGCGCGAATACGCTAGCTCGATCAATCTCAACGCCGACACGGCGGATCTCAAGGAGCCCGCCACCAATCTCGCTTTCGGTCAGCGCGCGCTCGAGGCGCTCAGCCAGTCGGGTGCGACCCGGGGCCACCTGCCTAAGGTGATGGCGGCCTACAACGCCGGGCTGACCCCGGTGACGCGCTGGAACGACGAGGTTCGCGATCAGGGCGATCCGCTGACCTGGATGGAATCGATCCCCTATTGGGAAACGCGGTCCTATGTCGCGATCGTGATGCGCAATTACTGGATGTACCTGCGCCAGGCCGATGCCGAGGCACCCAGCCGGACCGCGCTGGCGCAGAACCAGTGGCCGACCTTCCCGCAGGAGCGCTGAGATGCCGATCGACGAAAGCCTCCCCTTCAAGCCCGTCCGCATCGCGCTGCTGACCGTCTCGGACACGCGCAGCCTCGCCGACGACAGTTCGGGCGATCTGCTCGCCGGGCGGATCGAGGCGGCGGGTCATGTTCTCGCCGCGCGCGAGATCAGCAAGGATTCCAAGAACGCAATCGCCGCGCATCTCCATCGCTGGATCGACGATCCCGAGGTCGATGCCGTGATCACCACCGGGGGCACCGGGCTGACCGGCCGCGATGTCACCCCCGAAGCGCTCGATCAGGTCGCGGACAAGGCGATCCCCGGTTTCGGCGAGCTGTTCCGCTGGCTCAGCTACGAGAGCATCGGCACCAGCACCGTCCAGAGCCGCGCCTGCGCGGTGCTGGCGCGCGGGACCTACATCTTCGCTCTGCCGGGTTCGAACGGCGCGGTGAAGGACGGCTGGGACAAGATCCTGGTCCAGCAGCTCGACAGCCGCCATCGCCCGTGCAATTTCGTCGAGCTGATGCCGCGGCTGCGCGAGCGCTAGCGGCACGAAGCGCGGTCGCGGGGCAGCGGCGCGGCGCCACAGGGGGACAGGTTTGCTCGCCATCGCATCCTATTCGACGCTGACCGTCTGCCTGATCTTCGCCGGCTGTGCGCTGATCATCGCGCTGCTGGGCACGAAGATGGCGGGCTATGCCGACACCATCGCCGACCGCACCCGGTTCGGCGAGGCGTTGATCGGTTCGGTACTGCTGGGCGCGGGCACCAGCATCTCGGGCATCGTCACTTCGACCAGCACCGCGGCGAGCGGTGCCGCCGACCTCAGCGTCGCCAATGCGATGGGCGGGATCGCCGCGCAGACGATGTTTCTGGCTCTGGCCGATATCTTCTACCGCAGGATCAATCTCGAGCACGCCGCCGCCAGCCCGGTAAATCTGGACCAGGCGGCCACGCTGATCCTTCTCGTGTCCCTGCCGATCATGGCCTGGGCGGCACCGCCCTATACCATCCTCGGAATTCATCCGCTGACCCCGGTGCTGGTCGGCGTCTACCTCGTCGGGCTGCACGGCGCGCACCGGACGCACCAGCGGCCGATGTGGCTCCCGCGACTGACCGCCGACACCCGCGACGAAGAGGCGGATGAAGCGACCGACCTGCGCTCGCTGTGGCTGATCGGCGGGTTGTTCGCCGTTCTGATGGTGGTGATCGGCTTTACCGGCTGGCTGGTCGGCGAAGCGGGAATCGAACTCTCGCGCCGGTTCGGCATCTCGCAAGGCGTTGTCGGCGCGCTGGGCACCGCGATCGTCACCTCGCTGCCCGAACTGGTGACCACCATCGCCGCGGTCCGCCGCGGCGCGCTGCAGCTGGCGATCGGCGGGATCATCGGCGGCAATATGTTCGACGCGCTGTTCATCGCCTCCAGCGACATCGCCTATCGCGACGGCAGCATCTACAACGCCATCTCCGAGCGCACCGTATTCTGGATGGCGCTGGTGGTGGTGATGACCGCGGTGCTGCTGACGGGGCTGCTCCAGCGCGAACGGCGGGGTCCGGGCGGTATCGGCTGGGAATCGGTGCTGCTGCTGGGACTGTGGACGGGCGGCGCGGCGCTGCAGATCATGCTGGGTTGAGGCTCGACCTGGGCATTTGTTCCGTGTATGTTCCCATTCATGGAACCCAGCAGTGAGTCGCCGGTCCCCGGCCGCGGGGCGCAATCGCGCAACGTGCCGAGCCGCTTCGGCCTCGCCGCGCGCGAGGCCGATGGCGACTGGCGCGACCATATGGCGGCGCTGGCGCAAGCCGAAGGCGGCCCGCCGGTCAAGCTGCGCACGCAGGTCACCGAGGAACGGCCCCGCACCATCCTGTCGTTCAACCGCTCGCCCGACATCCCCTTCGACCGCGCCATTAACGCCTATCGCGGCTGCGAGCATGGCTGCGTCTATTGTTTCGCGCGGCCCACCCACGCCTATCACGATCTCTCGCCCGGGCTCGATTTCGAGACCCGGCTGTTCGCCAAGCCCGAGGCCGCAGATTTGCTGCGTGCCACGCTGGCGAAGCCGAAATATCGACCCGGGCCGATCGCAATGGGGACCAACACCGATCCCTACCAGCCGATCGAGCACCGCTACCGGATCACCCGTGCGCTGCTGGAAGTCTGTCTCGACGCCCGCCACCCGGTGACCATCACCACCAAATCCGACCGGGTGCTGGCCGATCTCGATCTGCTCGAAGAACTGGCGCGGCGGCGGCTGGTGGCGGTGGCGATTTCGGTGACCAGCCTCGACCCGGTGCTGTCGGGCAAGCTCGAACCGCGCGCCGCTTCGCCTGCCAAGCGCATGGCGGCCTTGGGAAAGCTGGCGGCGGCGGGGGTGCCGACGCACTGCTCGATCGCCCCGGTGATCCCCGCGATCACCGACGAGTTCATGGAAGAGATCGTCCAGCGCGCCGCGGCGCTGGGGATCGCCAGCTGCGGTTGGATCCCGCTGCGGCTGCCGCACGAGGTGGCGCCGCTGTTCCGCGAATGGCTCAGCGTCCACTACCCTGAGCGCGGCGACAAGGTGATGGGCATCGTCCGTTCGATCCGCGGCGGCAAGGACAACGATCCCGACTTCTTCACCCGAATGAAACCCACCGGCGTCTGGGCCGACCTGTTCCGCGCCCGCTTCCGCCTCGCCTGCAAGCGCGCCGGTATCGGCAAGGCGAAGTTCGAGCTGGATTGTACGCGGTTTCGGGCGCCGGAGGTCGGCGGGCAGATGCGGTTGCTTTAGGACCGCGTGTGGTGGTGAGCTCCGATCCGCTTCAGACTCGGCGGCAAAGGGCCGCAGATGCTGAACCGTGAGGAAACCACATCTTAACCGAATCGCGCGACCTTGGTCGGAAGGGACGACAAGGGGGCAATCGATGATCCTGACAATTCGTGCGCACAGGCGCTATGCAGTGCGCCGGTCCATTCGCCTGCGGAGCCCCGTCGATGGACGACACTGCGGCGGCCTGCTGGTTGAACTCTCGAGCGAAGGATGCCGGGTCAGCGGGCTCGGCGATTCCGATTTTGTGGCCGACGACAAAATCATTGTCGAACACGATGGCATGGAACTGCCGGGCCGGATTCGCTGGATCGAAGCGGGTGTTGCGGGAGTCCGCCTCGACACGCTCATGATGGCCAGGGAATTGAGCGCATACTTGACCCACCTGCGCGGGGCCGACTTGCCGTCTTCCGCGGTTGCTGGACCCGATGAATCGGTCGCGCTCCGCCGAGCCGGATAGTTCTCCTGCTCAGCGTATCGGGAGGTCTCACTAGCAGCCGAGATTACCCGAACCCCTCTCCCGCCTCGCCGGGTGAGAAGCGTACCAGGCGACTGTCGGTCAGTGCGGCGGTGCGGTTGATCACCGCTTTCTGGTATTCGGGATCGGTGACCATCTCGAGGAAGGCGCTGGCGGTGGGATATTGCGCGACGAAGCCATCGTGCCAGTGCATCGCCTCGGGGCCGGTCACCACCGTCTCGAATACGCCCCGCCAGACGATGGTGCCGCCCACGCGCTTGAAGATCGGGCCCGAAGTGGCGCCGTATTCCTGATAGGCGCGGCGCCCGTCCCAGCCCTTTCCGGCGTGTTCGTGGCCCGTCGGGTACTCCGCCACGTCGCGATAGTGCAGCAGGTTGAGCATGTGGATCGGCCGGTCGCGCGGCAGTTCCTTGAAGGCGTCGAAATTGGCGCGGCTGGGGTCGATATAGGTTTCACTGGCCATCATTCACTCCGTCATTGCGAGCAGCCGTCAGGCTGCGCGGCAATCCATGGGCCGCGGGTTCGGCACCGCCGCGCCATGGATTGCGTCGTCGCTGCGCTCCTCGCAATGACGAGGAGAACAACGACATACGTTCACTCCTCCAGCCGGTACTCCGCGAAGCGGTCGCGCAGATCCTTCTTGCTGATCTTGCCGGTGGCGGTGTGCGGGATGTCGTCGACGAATTCGACCGCATCGGGGAGCCACCATTTGGCGACCTTGTCGGCGAGGAATTCGATCACCTCGCCGCCGGTCACCTCCTGGCCCGCCTTCTTGACCACGAACAGCACCGGGCGCTCGTCCCATTTCGGGTGATGGATGCCGATTGCGGCGGCTTCGGCGACCGCGGGATGGCCGACTGCGGCGTTTTCGAGCTCGACCGAGCTGATCC
This sequence comes from Qipengyuania benthica, assembly GCF_030717865.1. Taxonomy (NCBI): domain Bacteria; kingdom Pseudomonadati; phylum Pseudomonadota; class Alphaproteobacteria; order Sphingomonadales; family Erythrobacteraceae; genus Qipengyuania; species Qipengyuania benthica. The sequence continues at coordinate 541,707 of NZ_JAVAIL010000002.1, forward strand.
ATTCGCCGCCAGACTTGATCACGTCCTTGGTGCGATCGGTGATCTGCATCGTGCCGTCGGGGTGCAGGATCGCGACATCACCGGTGTCGAACCAGCCATCGGCGGTCAACGCGTCTTCCTCGGCGCGGAAATAGCGGCGGATCACCCACGGTCCGCGGATGTGCAGCGCGCCCGAACTTTCGCCGTCGCGCGGCAGCACATGCGTGGGATCGTCGAGGCTGACCGTGCGCAGTTCGACCCCGAAGGTCGGGCGCCCCTGCATGGCGGTCTTGTCGACCTTCTCCTCGAAGCTGAGCTGGTCCCAATCGTGCGTCGGCCCGCCCACGGTGCCGATCGGGCTGGTCTCGGTCATCCCCCAGGCGTGCTGGACGCGGGTGCCGTTCTTCATCAGCCGCTCGATCATGAAGCGCGGCGCTGCCGAGCCGCCGATGGTCGCCGCCTTGAGCCTGGGCAGGTCCTTGCCCTCGCTGTCGCAATATTGGAAAGTCGCGAGCCAGACGGTCGGGACCCCGGCGCTGTCGGTGACGCCTTCGCGCTCCATCAGATCACACAGCACCGCGGGATCGTTGACCGCCGAGAACACGAATTTGATCCCCGCCATCGCGCCCGCATAAGGCAGGCCCCAGCTCGCCGCATGGAACATCGGCACCACCGGGAGCATCACGCTCGAGGCGCTGAAGTTGAACGCGGCGGGCTGCAGTCCGGCGAGCGCGTGGAGCACGGTCGAACGGTGTTCGTAGAGTACGCCCTTGGGGTGGCCGGTGGTGCCGCTGGTGTAGCACAGCATGCACGGATCGCGTTCGTCGCCCTCGACCCAGGCGTAGTCACCGTTCTGCGCGCCGATCCAGTCCTCGAAGGCGGGGGCGTGTTCGCCCGAATCGTAGCAGATGTAGTGCTCGATCGTGGTCCAGCGGCTCTTCATCATGTCGACGATCGGCTGGAATGCCGCGTCGTAGCACAGCACCTTATCCTCGGCGTGGTTGACGATATATTCGAGCTGATCCTCGAACAGCCGCGGGTTGACCGTGTGGAGCACCCCGCCCATCCCGGCGACGCCGTACCAGCTGACCAGATGGCGCGAATGATTCATCGCCAGGCTGGCGACCCTGTCGCCCGGCTTCACCCCCAGCGCCTCGAGCGCCTGCGCCATCTTGAGCGCGTCGCGGCGAATGCCGTTCCAGTCGGTCCGGGTCTCGCTGCCATCGGCCCAGCGGGTCACGATCTCGCGGCTTCCCGCTTCGCGTGCGGCGTGATCGATCACATGCGTCACCCGCATGGTCCAGTCCTGCATGGCTCCGAACATTCGCATCTCTCTCCCGTGTTCGCTGCCCATTGGCGGGCATGCGCTCAGGCGACGAGACGGAGATGACCCCCACCGCGCCGCGTGGTCAGATGCACATTGGCAAGCCCGGGCACGCTTGCCAAGCGTTCGGCGAGTTCGCCGTCGAGTTTGAAGCCGCTGCCCAGCTTCAGCGTGGGCTCGATCGCCAGTCCGGTGCGCAGCGTAGCGATGACCTCGCCGGTGCCCCCGCTCTCGCCCAGCTCCAGCTGGAGCGCCGCGATCGCGGCTTCCTCGGTGACGTCGAGGCTGAGCATCATTCTTGCGCTGCTGGAGACCTGTTCCAGCGGCACCCCGCCGCGCACGGTGATCCGCGGGGGTTCGTCGGGACTCGGGCTGTCGAGCTCGACCTGCAACAGCAGGCAAGTCTGGTCCTCGGCCCAGCGGAGGAAATTCTCGACCAGGCTCTCCTCGAAGCAGGCGGCACTGAACTGGCCCGAGGCATCGGAGAAATCGGCGCGGACGAAGGGTTTCCCGCGGCGCGTCGTACCCTTGTTCACCTTCTCGATCATCGCCGCCATTACCGCGGGCGCGCGTCCGCCCGCAGGCGCGCCGCCGGTCATCAGCGAGGCATAGCTGCGCGCGCCATTGGCCGAGGCGACCTGGCGCCAGGCCTGGACCGGGTGGTCGGAGAAATAGAAGCCGAAATTGTCGCGCTCATGCGCCATCATGGTCGCGCGCGGCCAGGGCTCGACCTCCTTGAGCCGCAAAGTCTCGCCCTGCTGCGTGTCCTCGCCGCCGAACAGCGCCGCCTGTCCGCTCGAGCGTTCGCGCTCGGCAGCGTCGGCGACCGCCAGCAGCAGGTCGGCATTCGCAAACACCTTGGCGCGGTTGGGTTCGAGCGAATCGAGTGCGCCCGCGCAGGCCAGCGCCTCGAGCTGGCGCGAATTCATCGAGCCCTTGGGCAGCCGTCCGAACAGGTCGGACAGGCTCTCGAACGACCCCGAGGCCTCGCGCTCGGCGCAGATCGCATCCATCGCCTTGCCGCCGACATTGCGGATGCCGGCGAGCGCATAGCGCACCGCATAGCCGTCGTCGGTCTGCTCGACCCCGAATTCGGCGACCGAGGCGTTGATGCAGGGCGGCGCGATCGTCACCCCGCCCGGTCGCAGCGGCGATCGGCGCGCATCGTCGACGAACACCGCGAGCTTTTCCGACTGATGCATGTCGAAACACATCGAGGCGGCGAAGAATTCTTCCGGGTAATGCGCCTTCATCCAGGCGGTCTGATAGGCGAGCAGCGCATAGGCCGCGGCGTGCGATTTGTTGAAACCGTAGCCGGCGAATTTGTCGATCAAGTCGAACAGTTCGTTGGCCTTGCGGGCATCGATCCTCGAGACCGTCTTGCAGCCGTCGACGAAGCGCTGGCGCTGCGCGTCCATCTCCGCCTGGACCTTCTTGCCCATCGCGCGGCGCAGCAGGTCGGCATCGCCGAGCGAATAGCCCGCGAGGATCTGCGCGGCCTGCATCACCTGCTCCTGATAGACGAAGATGCCGTAGGTTTCGGCGAGAATCTCTTCGAGCTTGGGGTGCGGATATTCGATCGGCACCTCGCCCGCCTTGCGCTTGCCGAACAGCGGGATGTTGTCCATCGGGCCGGGGCGATAGAGCGAGACCAGCGCGATGATGTCGCCGAAATTGGTCGGCTTCACTGCCGTCAGCGTGCGCCGCATGCCTTCGGATTCGAGCTGGAAGACGCCGACCGTGTGGCCCGATTTCATCAGCTCGTAGACCGCCGGATCGTCGAGCTCGAGCAGCGCGAGGTCGATGCTGACACCGCGCTTCTCCAGCAGGTCGGTCGCCTTCTTGAGCACCGACAGCGTCTTGAGGCCGAGAAAGTCGAATTTCACCAGCCCGCTGGTCTCGACATGCTTCATGTCAAACTGGGTCACCGGCATGTCCGAGCGCGGGTCGCGGTAGAGCGGGACCAGCTGCGCCAGCGGCCTGTCGCCGATCACCACGCCCGCGGCATGGGTCGAGGAATTGCGCGGGAAGCCCTCGAGCTGCATTGCCAGATCGACCAGCCGCTTCACATCGTTGTCGTTCTCGTATTCGCGGCGGAAATCGGCGGCGCCGTTGAGCGTGCGCGGCAGCGTCCAGGGATCGGTCGGATGGTTGGGCACCATCTTGCAGAGCCGGTCGACCTGGCCGTAGCTCATCTGCAGGATGCGCCCGGTGTCGCGCAGCACCGCGCGCGCCTTCAACTTGCCGAAGGTGATGATCTGCGCGACGTGGTCGTGGCCGTATTTGTCCTGGACGTAGCGGATCACCTCGCCGCGGCGGGTTTCGCAGAAATCGATGTCGAAGTCGGGCATCGACACGCGTTCGGGGTTGAGGAAGCGCTCGAACAGCAAGCCGAGCTTGATGGGATCGAGATCGGTGATCGTCAGCGCCCAGGCGACCAGGCTGCCAGCGCCCGAGCCGCGTCCCGGACCCACCGGAATGTCCTGTTCCTTGGCCCATTTGATGAAATCGGCAACGATCAGGAAGTAGCCGGGAAAGCCCATCTGGTTGATGATCCCGACCTCGTAATCGAGCCGGTCGAGATAGACGCGCCGCTCCTCCTCGCTCATCGCGCCATAGGGCACCAGCCGCGCCTCGAGCCCGGCGCGGGCATCGGCGGCGAGCATCCGCGCCTCGCCCTCGACATCGCCCGCGAGGCTGGGGAGGATCGGCGCGCGGTTGGGCGGCGCGAAGGCGCAGCGCTGCGCGATCACCAGCGTGTTGGCGATGGCTTCGGGCAGATCGGCAAAGCCCTCCTCCATCATGCTCGCCGATTTGACGAAGCTTTCCGGATTGGAGCGCAGCCGGTCCTCGGCATCGACATGCGTCGAGCCGGCGATGCAGAGCATGGCGTCATGCGCCTTGTGCATATGCGGCTCGGCATAATTGGCGGGGTTGGTGGCGACCAGCGGCAGGTCGCGCGCATAGGCGAGCGCGATCAGCGCCTCCTCGGCGGCCATCTCCACCGGATCGCCGCGGCGCGCGAGTTCGATATAAAGCCGATCCGGGAACAGCGCCTGCAGACGGTCGAGCAGGGGTTCGGCATGGCCGGTCTGCCCCTCGGCGAGCAGCCGGGTCACCGCCCCCTCGCTCGCGCCGGTGAGCGCGATCAGCCCCTCGGTGCGGCCCTCGAAATCTTCGAGCACCACATGCGGCTCGAATTCGAGCGGGCGGGCGAGATGCGCCTTGCTGACGAGATGGCACAGATTGTCGTAGCCGGTCTCGTCCTGCGCATAGAGCGGGAGGTAATCGACCTGCTTGCCGGTGCTGCCGTCCTCGCGGCTACGCGCGACTCCGAGCAGCGTCCCGATGATCGGCTGGATACCTTCGTCGAGACAGGCCTTGGCGAACATGACCGCGCCGTAGAGCCCGTTGCGATCCGCGAGCGCGATCGCCGGGAAGCCGCGTTCCTTGGCCAGTTTCGCCATCGCCTTGGGCTCGATCGCGCCCTCGAGCATGGAATAGGCGGAGAGGACGCGCAGCGGAACGAAGGGGGCAAAACTCATGGCGCGGATATGCGCTGCCGGGGTGGATTAGCCAAGGGAGCGGGGGAGTTTTTCCGGCATCGCCGGAAAGGATCAGACCTCGTCGGTGGACCTGATCTTGGCGCGCGTATCGCGCACTGTGGACCAGGCGCCGTAGAGGATCAGTGCGCCGAGGAATATCCACACCCACAGCGGGATGTCCTGTCCGTAGATTCCCAGATAGAGGTAGGCGGAGACGAAGAAGAAGCCGGCGAGCAGCGTCGGCACCACGGTCGAGCGGCCCGCCCGCGCGCGTTTCACCAGCCAGGCGATCGAGGCGAAGAAGAACGGGATCGCACCGACATAGATCGCCCCGAAGACATAGGGGTTCACATTGTACTGCGCGCCGAGCGCCAGGAGCCAGTCGTTGAAGGCATCGAGCATGCGGTTCTCCTGCGCCCGTGCTTAGAGCAGCGCTTCGATATCCGCTGCGATCGCCGCGGGCTTGTCGCTCGGGCCATAGCGCTTCACCACCGTGCCGTCGCGGTCGATCAGGAATTTGGTGAAATTCCACTTGATGGCTTTGGAACCGAGAACGCCCCTGGCCTCCCCCTTGAGCCAGTCGAACAGCGGGCTGGCGCCGGGTCCGTTGACATCGACCTTCGCCATCAGCGGGAAACTGACGCCGAAATTGACCTTGCAGAACTGCGCGATCTCGTCCGCATCGCCGGGTTCCTGACCGCCGAACTGGTTGCAGGGAAAGCCGAGCACCTCAAATCCGCGCTCCCCGTATCTGCGGTGGAGTTCCTCCAGCCCGTCATACTGCGGGGTGAACCCGCATTTGCTCGCGGTGTTGACCACCAGCAGGACGCTGCCTTGCTTTTCCACCAGATCGAGCGGCTCGCCGCGATTGGTGATGACGGTGAAATCCGCGATATTGGTCATGGTTGGTGGCTCATTCCGGGGGTGGGAAATCGTTGCGCTGCGCCAGTTCGGCCACTTCGTCGGCGCGGTATTCGCGGTCGCCGGCCTTCTCGATGTAATAGCGGCGACGCGTTTCCTCGGGCAGGTTCATCATGTGGCGGACGATCTCGGCGAAAGTACCGGTTCGCAACGCCTTGGCGCCGTCGAGGAGGCCGTTGTTCTCGCCGACCTGGTGAAGCGAGGCGCGGTCGTCCCACTGGATTCCGGCGCGGTGGGTGTCGCGGGCGTTGTAGGTGCTCGGGTGGTCGGTCATGCATTGCTCCTTTTCGACGGATCAACGCCCAGACGACAATGTGGGTCCGCCGGCTGGGTCCGTCACTCGAGCAGGCCTTCGTGCAGCCGCAGCACGCGATCCATCTTCGCCGCCAGCCGCTCGTTGTGAGTCGCCACCAGCGCGGCGCTGCCCTCGCCGCGGACCAGTTCGAGGAATTGCGCCAGTACCTTGTCGCTGGTCGCCTCGTCGAGATTGCCGGTGGGCTCGTCGGCCAGCACCAACTTGGGGCGGTTGGCCAGCCCGCGCGCCACCGCGACGCGCTGCTGCTCGCCGCCCGACAACTGGCTGGGCCGGTGGGTCAGGCGATGGTCCAGCCCGAGCGCGGTGAGCAATTCCTCGGCGCGAGACTCCGCTTCGGCGCGCGAACGATCCGCGATCATCTGCGGCAGCACGACGTTCTCTCGCGCATCGAAATCGGGCAGCAGATGGTGGAATTGATAGACGAAGCCGAGATGGTCGCGACGCAGCAGCGTGCGCGCATGCGCATCCTTCTGGTCGACCGTCTTGCCCGCAATGCGGATCTCGCCGCCGAAACCGCCTTCGAGCAGCCCGACCGCCTGCAACAGCGTCGACTTGCCCGAGCCCGACGGGCCGAGCAGTGCGACGATCTCGCCCGGCTGGATCGCCATGTTCACACCGCGCAGCACGTCGATCCGCACCCCGCCCTGTTCGAAGCTGCGGGTCAGCCCGCGCAATTCCAGAACCGGACTATTCATAACGCAACACCTGCACGGGATCGGTGCCCGAGGCCTTGAGCGCCGGATAAAGCGTGGCGAGGAAACTCAGCCCCAGCGCCAGCAGCACGATCAGCGCGATCTCGATCGGATCGGCCTGCGCCGGCAGCGTCGAGAGGAAGCGCACTTCGGGGTCCCAGAGATCCTGACCGGTCACCAGCCCGATGAACTCGACGATCGGCTGGCGGAAATAGAGGACGATCGTGCCGAGGATCAGCCCCGCCACGGTACCGATCGCGCCGACGGTGAAGCCGGTGGTGACGAAGATCTTGAGCAGGCTTCGCCGCGTCGCCCCCATGGTGCGCATGATCGCAATGTCACGGGTCTTGGCGCGGACCAGCATCACCAGGCTGGAGAGGATGTTGAAGGCGGCGACCAGCACCATGAAGCTGAGCGCGAAGGCCATCGCGACGCGTTCGACCTGCAGCGCCTCGAACAGCGTGGAATTGATCGTCTTCCAGTCGGAGACTACCGCCCTGCCCGCCACCGCCTGCGCGACCGGCGCGAGGATTTCGCCCACCCGGTCGGGATCGTCGACCGTCACCTCGATCATGCCCACCGTATCGCCGATCAGCAGCAGCGTCTGGGCATCGGCCATCGGCATCATGACGAAGGCCTGGTCGTATTCGTAGATCCCCACCTCGAAGATCGCCGCGACCGTATAGCCGACCTGCCGCGGGACCGTGCCGAAGGGGGTGGAGCGGCCCTGCGGATTGATGATGGTAATCGTGTCGCCGACCCGCGCGCCGATGTTCTGCGCCAGCCGCACTCCGATGGCGACGTTGTTCGACCCCGGTCGCAGCGCGCTGATATCGCCGCTCACCACCTTGGGCGCCATATCGGCGATGTCCTCGGCGGTGTTGCCGCGCACCAGAATCGCCTCGACCCGGCCGTTGAAGCTGGTCAGCAGCGGCTGCTCGATCAGCGGCGAGGCCTCTACCACGCCGGGAGTCGAGCGCACCTGTTCGAGAATATCCTCCCAATCGTCCATCCGCCCGCCATAGGCCTGGACGATGGCATGGCCGTTGAGCCCGACGATCTTGTCGAGCAATTCGGCGCGAAAGCCGTTCATCACGCTCATCACGATGACCAGCATCGCGACCGACAGCATCACCACACCCACCGATATGCCGGCGACGAGCGCGATGAAGGCCTCGCTCTTACCGGGCAGCAGATAGCGCTTGGCGATGGTCCATTCGAAGGGAGAGAGCAGCAAGATCGGGTGTTCACCGTGCGGTTGCAGGAGTGCAGCGCTCTAGGCAGGCTTTCCTTTCGCTGCAATGAAATCCCTGCCCGTCGCACCCACCGCCGGGCGTTCCGCCGCCACTGCCCGACCGATCACTACAGGGCCAAGCGTTGCACGATCCGTCGCGCTGGCCTTGTAATCGCCGCGTAACATCGCCATTGGCAGGGCGAGCGAACGGACCACTCCATCGGAGCGGCCACTCCATTAGGCGAGCGATGAACTTTACCCATCCCTTCCACGATGCGGACGGCGACAAGCTGCGCGAGGAATGCGGCGTGTTCGGCGCGATCAACGCGACCGACGCTTCCGCGGCGACGGCGCTTGGTCTCCACGCGCTGCAGCATCGCGGCCAGGAGGCGGCCGGGATCACCTCCTTCGACGGGCGCGAATTCTACAGCCGTCGGGGCCTGGGCCATGTGGCCGACAATTTTTCGGGTCAGGACGCTATCGCCGAATTGCCCGGCATGATGGCCGCGGGCCATGTCCGCTATTCGACCACCGGGGGCGCCGGCCTGCGCAACGTCCAGCCGCTCTATGCCGATCTGGCGGGCGGCGGATTCGCGGTGGCGCACAATGGCAATATCTCCAACGCCGGGACGCTGCGCGAGGATCTGGTGCGGCGCGGGTCGATCTTCCAGTCGACCAGCGACACCGAAGTCATCATCCACCTTGTGGCCACCAGCCGCTATCCCACCATCACCGACCGGCTGATCGACGCGCTGCGCCTGCTCGAAGGGGCCTATGCGCTCATCGTCATGACGCCGCAGGGAATGATCGCCTGCCGCGATCCGATGGGCATCCGCCCGCTGGTGATGGGCCGGATCGGCGATGCCACCGTCTTCGCCAGCGAGAGCGTCGCCTTCGACGTGATGGGTGCCGAACTGGTGCGCGAGGTCGAGCCGGGCGAGCTGATCAAGGTCGATTTCGACGGCAATGTCGATTCGCTCCATCCCTTCGGCAGCCACTCGCCGCGTCCCTGCATTTTCGAACACGTCTATTTCAGCCGTCCCGACAGCATCTTCGCCGGGCGCAGCGTCTATGAGGCGCGCAAGGCGATCGGCGCACAGCTGGCGGTGGAAAGCCCCTGCGAGGCCGATCTGGTGGTGCCCGTTCCCGACAGCGGGGTTCCCGCAGCGATCGGCTATGCCCAGCAATCGGGGCTGCCCTTCGAACTGGGCATCATCCGGTCGCATTACGTGGGGCGGACCTTCATCCAGCCGTCGGACGGCGCCCGCCACGCCGGGGTCAAGCGCAAGCACAACGCCAATCGCTTCCTCGTAGAAGGCAAGCGGATCGTGCTGATCGACGATTCGATCGTACGCGGCACCACCAGCCTCTCGATCGTCGAGATGATGCGCGACGCCGGGGCGACCGAGGTGCATTTCCGCGTCGCCAGCCCGCCCACCGCGCACAGCTGCTTCTATGGCGTCGACACCCCCGAACGCTCCAAACTGCTCGCCGCGCGGATGGATCTCGAACCGATGCGGCAGTTCATCAAGGCCGACAGCCTCGCTTTCGTGTCGATCGACGGGCTCTATCGGGCGGTCGGCGACAAGCCGCGCGACAGTGCCTGCCCGCAATTCTGCGACGCCTGCTTTACCGGCGACTACCCCACCTCGCTGACCGATCTCGCCAAGCGCGACGATGCCCAGGGGCAGCTGTCGCTGCCGGTCGGAAAGGTCGCCTGATGACCGATCGCGCACAGCCGCTTGCGGGCAAGACCGCGCTCGTCACCGGATCGAGCAAGGGGATCGGCGCCGCCACCGCGCTGGCGCTGGCCGAGGCCGGCGCGCATGTGGTGCTGACGGGGCGCGATGTCCGCGCGCTCGAGCAGGTCGAGGACCGCATCCACGAGCTCGGCGGCAGCGCCACCATCGCGCCGGTCGATTTCGAGGAGAGCGACGGGATCGCCCGGCTGGCGCAGGCGATCGCCGGGCGCTGGGACGTGCTCGACATTCTGGTCATCTCCGCCGCCTATCTGCCCGCGCTCAGCCCTGTAACCCAGATCGACCGCAAGGAATTCGGACGCGCGGTGACGGTGAATATTCTGGCCACCCAGGCGCTGCTCACCGCCTTCGATCCGCTGCTCAAGCGCGCCGAGGCGGGCCGCGTCATCGGCCTCACCAGCAGCGTCGGCGCCGGACCGCGCGCCTATTGGTCGGCCTATGGATCGACCAAGGCGGCGTTCGACAATCTGCTCGAATCCTACGCCCGCGAGGTCGAGAAGATCGGCAATATCCGCGTCGCCGTGCTCGATCCCGGCGCCACGCGCACCGCGATGCGCGCCAAGGCCTATCCCGGCGAGGATCCCAAGACGGTCAAGCAGCCGGGCGTGGTCGCGAGCCGGATCGTCGAGCTGGTGGTTAACGGCTACGACACGCCCCACCGCGAGAGGGTCGCGGAGCCCGATTAACCAATCGCGCTACCGGTTTGGCAATCAACTTCGCCGACAACCTCCGCACTCGAGGGCGGCCCTATCCGCCGCCCTCGCCCTTTGCGGATCGGGACCGGCTGCCATGACGACCAGAGCTTTCGAGGACAGCTACCAGCGCGCTGCGCAGGAGGATCGCTGCGGCCCTCGTTCGCGGCTCGCCATTCCCGCCCAGCTGCGCGCTTCGGGCGGGCGCGGTTTTCGCACCACCGTGCAGGATCTGTCGATCTCGGGCTTCTCCGCCGCGGCGATCAACCGGATGCACGAGGGCCAGCTGTGCTGGCTGACCATGCCCGGCCTGGCTTCGCTGCCCGCACAGGTGATCTGGTGGGAGGATTGCACCGTCGGTTGCGCCTTCACCGAACTGCTCAGCCCGATCGTCCATAGCGACATCGTCGCGCGGTATGGCGGCGACGGAGGCTGATCCCCGCCGCCGCTTTGTCTTCTCAGTCGAGCTCAGCCAGGCTGGCGGCGATCCCCAGCCACTGCCGCCGCAGATCGCTGCTGGTGGCGGTCGGCCAATTGCTGACCACCGCGACCACCAGATCGCTGTCGGGCACCAGCGTGATCGACTGACCGAAAATCCCCTGAGCGCCGAAATTGCCACCGGGATAGGTCCACCACTGATAGCCATAGCCGAAGCCCTGCCCGCCGAAATCGACCTGCTGCGCGCCCGCTTTCGCGAACCAGCCCTCGGGCACGACCTCGCCGCCGCCCTCGATCACGAACTGGCCGAAGCGCGCATAATCCGCGAGCCGCAGCGACAGGCAGCAGCCACCGACATTGCCGCCGCGCGGATCGGTCATCCAGAACATATCGCCCGCAAAGCCCGCGGGATCGACGATGTTCTGCTTGGCATAGGCGGCGAGCGGCATGTCTACGGCGTTCTCGACCAGCAGCCCGAGCAGATTGGTCTCGCCGGTCTTGTAGACCCATTTCTCGCCCGGAGGGGCCTCGCGCGGCAGCGCCTTCATCTGCGCGACGATGGCATCGGGACCGTATTCGAGCACAAAGCGGTTGAGCTGCGCGACATCGCTGGCGGGGTCGGTGTAATCCTCGTTCCACGCGACCCCCGAGGTCATGGTGGCCAGCTGGCGCACCGATACCTCGTCATAGGCGGAGCCGACGAGCCCGGGCACATAGCGGGTCACCGGATCGTCGAGGCTGGCGATATGGCCATCGCGCAGCGCCGCGCCGAGCAAGGTCGAGGTGAAGCTCTTGGCGACCGAGAAGCTGGTCCAGCGCTGTTCGGGGCCGAAGCCGGCGGCATAATCCTCGAAGCGCACCCGGCCGTCCTTCAGCACCATCACCCCGACCGCATCGGTGGTGGCCATGGCGGCACGGATTTCGGCGGCGAGCGGATCGGGGAGCGGCGCGCCCTCCGGCAGCGGCCGGGGTTGCGGATCGGCCGCGACTTCGTGGCCGGCGAACCAGCTCTCCATGTCGCGGAACCGCGCCGAGCGCGCCGCTTCGTCCCAGAACAGCACCTGCAATTCCTCGGGCGGGCGCTCGACCGCGGGTGTGCGCAGCACCGCCGCACCGTGCGTGGCCAGCATCGCGCCAGCGGCGGGCGGCGTGGCCGTCTCCACGCTGGCGCACGACGCCAGCAGCATTGCCGCCAGCGCGCTCGAAATCATCCGCTTCCTCATCGTCTCTCTCCCTCGTTTTCCTTGATCAAGGTGACCTGATGGACGTCGATCCCGCCCCCGCGGAACCCGCCCTCGCAATACATCAGATAGTAGCGCCACAGCTCGACGAAGCTGGCGTCGAAGCCGGTCGGCAAGCGGTGCTCGGCGACGGCGGTATCGAAGCGCGCGCGCCACGATCGCAGCGTTTCGGCGTAATCCTGCCCGAAATCGCGCTGGTCGGTCCAGCGCAGCCCGCGCTGCTCGGCCAGGCGCCGGAACTCGCTGGTGCGGATCAGCAGCCCACCGGGGAAAACATAGGCTTGGATGAAATCCGCGCTCGCGGCATAGGCATCGAAGAGATCGTCGCGCATGGAGATGTACTGGATCGCCGCGCGCCCGCCCGGCTTCAGATTGCGCGCGAGGCAATCCATGAAGGTCGGCCAGTATTCGCGCCCCAGCGCCTCGACCATCTCGACGCTGACCACCGCGTCGTAGCGCCCGTCGGTGGCGCGGTAATCCTGCATCCGGAAATCGACCCCGCGAGGGTGATGTTTCCGCGCCCAGGCCAATTGCTCCGCCGAGAGGCTGATCGCGGTCACATCGGCCCCGCTGTGCGCAAGGTGCCCCGCCAGCCCGCCCCAGCCGCAGCCGATTTCGAGCACCCGCCCGGCCCCGTCCAGCCGCCGCTCGAGTGCGCTCCACTTGCGCCGCTGCGCCCTCTCGAGATCGCCATCCCCCAATTCGCCATTCCCCAGATCGACCCCCGAGGAATAGCTCATCGTCGGATCGAGCCAGGCCGCGTAGAAATCATTGCCGAGGTCGTAATGCGCCGCGATGTTCTTCTGCGCGCCCGCAGGAGTGTTGCGGTTGAACAGATGCGCCAGCCGAAGCGCGTGGCGGAACGGCCCCTTGGCGCGGGCGGTGTCGCCCAGCCGCTCGGCATGCTGCATGAACAGCGCGAACAGCGGCACCGGATCGGGGCTCCACCATTCGCCCGCTTCCCAGGCCTGGTACCAGCCGACCGAGCCGTTGGAAGCCAGTCGCACCAGAGCGTTCCAGCTGCGCAGTTCGACGGTGCATTCGAACCCCGGTGCACGCCCGCCGAGCCTGCGAGGGCTGCCGTCGGGAAGCGTGCCGTGGATGGTGCCCCGGGTCAGCGCGGCGTCGATCCGGTCGAGCAGCCGGCCCAGCGTCGGCGCGGTCAGCCGCGCCAGCAGGCCGGGCTTGCGCGCGAAACGCTGCGCCCCCTGCAGCAATTCGCGCCCCCGCTCGCTCTGACCCAGATTGGCTGGGCGCGGTTCGCTGTTGGCTCGGGCGGTCTGCATGTCCATCGCCGGTTCCTATCGCGCGGCCTTGCACGACAGGCAAGCTACTCGCCCCGGCTGTCCCGATATGCGGTCAGCGCCCGTTCGCGCGCTTCGCGGTGCTCGACGATCCGCGCCGGATAATTGCCGCGCTCGCCATCGGGCGGATCGTGGATATCGGCATCGCAGAGATGCGCCAGTTCGGGGACGAATTCGCGGATGTAATCGCCCGCGGCGAATTTTGCGCTCTGCGTCAGCGGCGCCATGATCCGCACGAACATGTTGCTGTCCACTCCGGTGCCCGCAATCCACTGCCAGTTGACGCCGTTGTTGGCGTAATCGGCATCGACCAGACAGTCCCAATACCACTGCTCGCCATGCCGCCAGTCGATCAGCAAATGCTTCACGAGGAAGCTCGCAGCGATCATCCGGACGCGGTTGTGCATCCAGCCGGTACGCCACAGCTGGCGCATCCCGGCATCGACGATCGGATAGCCGGTCATGCCCCGCTGCCAGGCGCGCAGATCCTCCGCGATCAGATGGCCGCGGTTCGGATTGCGCCAGACCTCGTCATAGCCTTCGCGATAGCCCGTCCGCGCGTAATCGGGGAACTGGTCGATCACGTTCTGCGCGTAATCGCGCCAGATCAGTTCCTTGGCGAAGGTCTGCCAGCCCTGTCCGCGCCGCCCCTTGAGCGCATGCCAGACCTGCGCGGGGCTGATCTCGCCCCAGTGGAGATGCGGAGACAACCGGCTGGAACCGTCCTCGGAGGGGAGGTTGCGCGCCTCGTCGTACTCCGCGACCGACTCGCTCCATTGCGCCAGCCGCTCCTGCGCAGCGCCTTCACCGATGTGCCAGAAGTCGCGGATCCCCCCCGCCCAGTCGGGGTCGGTCGGAAGCAAGTTCCAATCGTCCAGATCGTCGCTTTCGGGCCATGCCTCGGGCGAGGAGATCGTCCCGGGCTCGCCCAGCGTGTCGCGTGGCGGCATCCGCTCGAGCAGCGACTTCGAGAATGGGGTGTAGATCTTGTAGGGATCGCCCGATCCGGTGGTCACCGCACCCGGCGGGAGCAGGTAATTGCCGTCGTAGAGCTCGAGCGCGGCATCCTCGCCCAGCGCATCGCGTAACTCGTCCTCGGCCTCCTTCCACCAAGGCTCGTAATGGCGGATGGCGTGGACGCAGCGCGCCCCGGTCTGCGCGGCGATGGCGGCGAGAATCTGCGGCGCATCGCCGCGGCGCAGAACGATCCGCGAATGCCGCGAACCGAAACTGCGCGCGAGGCTGTCGAGCGAGTGATGCAGCCAAACCCGCGCCGCACCGCCATAGGCGTGATCGCCCGCGCGGGCTTCGTCGAGCACGAACACCGGGATCACCGGTCCGGCCTGCGCGGCGGCATGCAGCGCGGGCTGGTCGGCGAGTCGCAGGTCGCGCCGCAGCCAGACGATCTGCGGAGCGCTCATGGCGCGGTGCGCACCTGCGGACAGGCCCCGGCTGGAATCTGCACCGAAAAGCGGTCGCCCGCCCTGGAATCGGAGAAGCGCGCGTCGCGCAGCCACAGCGTGCCGTCCTCGCGCGGTTCGACGAAGGGAGTCCGCGACCAAAACAGGAAGGCGTCGATATCCCTGCTGTCGCGCCGGGCTTGGGTGAAATCGCAGCCATCGAGCGGCACCCCGGCGAGCGTGCGCCGATCGGTCATATAGAGCCCGGTGCCTCCGGAGATCATCTCGCGAGCGAGCGAAAAGAAGGGCGGCGGGCTGGCGATGACGACATCGGTCCCGACCGGGCTCGACACCAGACCCGCCTCGGCGCGCGCGGTGATCCAGCCGTTGAGCCCGATATAGAGCGCCGCCACGGAGAGCGCGACCCGCGCGGGCCGGCGCCATTCGCCGCCGCGCTTCTCGCGCCGCAGCGAGAACCAGGTCGCAAAGCCCATCACCAGCCACAACCAGATATCGATGATGAACAGCACATCGCCATAATACCAGGTGCTGGAGAACGGCTCGAGCAGACGGATGCCGTAGACATTGAGCCAATCGAGCGCAGGATGAGACAGGCAGGCGATCAGGCCGAGCGCGTAGAGCCAGCCGAAATGGATCGGCAGGCGTTTGTCAGGGCGCTTGCCTCGCCCGGTCTGCCAGCGGTCGAACCACCACAGCCCGCCTGCAAGCAGCAGCGGCAACAGCACCAGCGCAATCGGCCCGTGGGTGATCCCGCGGCGGAAACCGAGATGCTCCACCCCGTCGAGCCAGAAGAAGCAGGCTGCGTCCACATCGGGCAGGTTCGCGCCGACGATCAGCGCGGGCATCGCGAGCCCCGTTTTACGCTTGAGCCCCGCCTGCCCGATCAACGCGCCGACAAGCGAATGGGTGAGATTATCCATAGGAAGTCGGGTTCACACGAAGCCACGAAGATGTCGAGTTCAACGCAACGGCCGCCAGTAATCATTGGCCATCCGTCGGAGGCCCTCCTTGAAGGTGGCTTGCCCGAAATTCATCAGCAGTCCGAGCGGTAGGCCCATCAGCCGCAGATAAGTCAGCACCTGCTTGCCGTGGACCGGCGCCAGCCGCTCGATCGATTTGAGATCCACTATCAGCGTGCGTTCGACCAGCAGATCGATCTTGAATGCGTTGTCTACGACAACGCCCTTGTATGTCAGCGGCATGGCCACCTGCCGCGAGACCGCAATCCCGCGCCGCGCCAGTTCCGCCGCCATCAACTGCTCGTAGGCACTTTCCAGTAGACCCGGCCCGAGATCCTTATGCAGGTGAAAGCCGCAATCGATCACCTGGGTGGCGAGCGCCTCGATATCGACTGGGTCCGACATCTTCGTGCCTTCGTGTGAACCAAACTCAGACCGGCTCCCCCGCCGCATCAACGGTCCAGGTCTGCCCCGTCCCGAGCAGCTTCGCCAGATCCGCCTGCTTGCCCTCGCTCGCCTTGGTGCGCTCGGCGATCACCGCATCTTCGTAGGTCGGGCGCGGATGGTCGTAGAGCACGCCCAGCGCCATCGGGAACGGTCCGAAGGGCATCTCGACCAGCATATGCGCCAGCGAACGGTTGCGAACGTCGTGGACCACCACGCCTGCCGCCTGCCAGTCGCCGTCGATGACATCGACCACCGCGAGCTGCAGATCGACTGTGTCGAGCGCGAGCCCCTTGGTCCCGCCCGCGAACAGCATCGGCTCGCCATCCTCCAGCCAAAGCTGGCGATCCTCGGCACCCTTGGGGGCGGCGAAATCGTCGAACACGTCCTTGTTGTAGACGATGCAGTTCTGGAAGATCTCGATGAAGGCCGCCCCCTGATGGGCATGCGCGGCGATCAGCACTTCGGGGAGCTTCTTCGACACGTCGAACCCGCGCGCGACGAAGCGCGCGCCGCTGCCCAGCGCGAAGGCGGCGGGCCGGGCTGGATGGTCGTAGCTGCCGATCGGGGTGGAGGGCGAGCGCGTGCCCTCGCGGCTGGTGGGCGAGGCCTGGCCCTTGGTGAGGCCGTAGATCTCGTTGTTGAACAGCATGATCTGCATGTTCACGTTGCGGCGCAGCACATGCATCAGATGGTTGCCGCCGATCGAGAGCCCGTCGCCGTCGCCGGTCACCAGCCAGATGTCGAGCGCCGGATTGGCGAGCTTGATCCCCGTCGCCACCGCCGGCGCGCGGCCGTGGATGGTGTGGAAGCCATAGCTTTCGATGTAATAGGGGAAGCGGCTCGAACAGCCGATGCCCGAGACGAACACCGTGTTCTTGGGATCGCATCCCAGCTGCGGCAGCGTGCGCTGGACCGCTTTCAGGATCGCGTAATCGCCGCAACCGGGGCACCAGCGCACCTCCTGGTCGGTTTCCCAGTCCTTGAGCGTGGTGGTGATGGGGCTCATGTCGTTCATTGGTTTACCGCCTTGTTCGGATTTCCCGTGCCCGGCAGCGCGGCCCCGTCGCCGTGGAACGGCGCATCGGGCTGGCTGCCGTCGTCATGGCCGGATTCCAGATTGGGCAATTGCTGCTCGTTGACGGCGACTTCGCCGCCTTCATTGCCTTCGATCCCGTCGAAGAACTTGCCGATCGCTTCTTCCAGCTCCGCGATCTGGAACGGCTGCCCGCTGGTCTTGGTCAGCGGACGGGCATCGATCAGGAACTGGTCGCGCAGCACGGTCTTGAACTGGCCGGTGTTCATTTCGGGCACCAGCACATGGTCGAACCCGCGCAGCAGCTCGCCCAGATTCGCGGGCAGCGGCCAGATGTGGCGGACGTGGATATGCGCGACCTTGCGCCCCTTGGCGATGCTTCGGCGAACCGCCTGGAGGATCGGCCCGTAGGTCGAGCCCCAGCCGACCACCGCAAGGGTCCCGCCGGGCTCGCCCAGCGCGATCTCCTGATCGGGCACCGGGATGTTCTCGATCTTGGCCTTGCGCAGATCGGTCATCCGCTGATGGTTGTCGGGCGAATAGTCGATATTACCGGTTTGCTCGTGCTTCTCGATCCCCCCGATGCGATGCATCATGCCGGGCGTACCGGGCTTGATCCACGGGCGTGCCCCGACGTCGTTGCGCTTGTAGGGCAGCAATTGCTCGCCGCGCGGCTCGGTCAGGAACTCGGCCGGAAACGGCGTGAAATCTGCAGGGTCCGGCACTTTCCATGGCTCGGCGGCATTGGCGATATAGCCATCGGTCAGCAGCATCACCGGGGTCATGTATTTCACCGCGAGCCGGCACGCCTCGATCGCGCATTCGAAGGAATCCGACGGGCTGCGCGCCGCGATCACCGGCATCGGCGCATCGCCGTTGCGACCGTAGACCGCCTGATAGAGATCGCTCTGCTCGGTCTTGGTCGGCAGCCCCGTGGAAGGCCCGCCGCGCTGCGAATTGACCACCACCAGCGGCAGTTCGGTCATGATGCCCAGCCCCATCGCCTCGGTCTTGAGCGCGATGCCCGGACCCGACGAACTGGTGATCCCGAGGCTCCCGGCGTAGCTCGCGCCGATCGCGGCGCAGATCGCGGCGATCTCGTCTTCCGCCTGGAAGGTGGTGACGCCGAATTCCTTCAGGCCCGCGAGATGGTGCAGGATCGCGCTTGCAGGGGTGATCGGATAGCCGCCGAAGAACAGCGGCAGTTGCGCCAGCTGCGCGCCCGCCACCAGCCCGAGCGACACCGCCTCGGCGCCGGTAACGGTGCGATAGAGCCCCGGTTCGCTTGGCACCGGGGGCATGTGCAATTGCTTGAGCGGGCCGGAAAGCTCGGCCGTCTCGCCATAGGCGTGACCGGCGTCGAGCGCGGCGATATTGGCATCCGCGATATCGGGCTTGCGCGCGAATTTGGCCCGCAGCCAATCGTGAATTGGGGTGCGATCACGATCGAACAGCCACAGCGCGAGGCCCAGCGTCCACATGTTCTTGGACCGCAGCGCATCCTTGTTGCCCAGCCCATAGGGCTTGACCGCCTCGATCGTCTTCTCGCTGATGTCGAAGGCGAGCAGGTCGTATTTGGCCAGGCTGCCGTCTTCGAGCGGGTTGGCGTCGTAATGCGCCTTGTCGAGATTGCGCTTGGTGAAGGCGCCGGTGTCGGCGATCACCAGCCCGCCCGGCTTCAAGGCCGCGATGTTCACCTTGAGCGCGGCGGGGTTCATCGCCACCAGCACGTCGGGCGCATCGCCCGCGGTGTTGATCTCGCGGCTGCCGAAATTGATCTGGAAGGCCGAGACGCCGAACAGCGTGCCCTGCGGCGCGCGGATTTCGGCGGGGAAATCGGGGAAGGTCGCCAGATCGTTGCCCGCCAGCGCGGTGGACAGGGTGAACTGTCCGCCGGTCAGCTGCATGCCGTCGCCGCTGTCGCCGGCGAACCGGACCACGACCGCTTCGGGAGTGTCAGAAATGCCGTCCTGCGGCGCGGTGGCGGCAGTAGCCATCCGGTAATTCCTTGTCGCGCGTCGCATCCGACGCTGGTGTCATTCGATAGTCGGGACCTAGGAGCCGCCCCCTGCTCCCGCAATCAAGTTTTTCTCCGCCGACGACAAAAACGCGGCTGGCAAAGCCCGGTCGAGACGCTAAGCCTTCGCGAAAGGGAACAGGGAGACCGGCGATGGACAAGAGCGAACATTACGTGCGCGAGGATGTGCGCGGATTTCTCGACATGCTCGAGCAGATGGGCGGCAAGGGCGTCGAGGAAGTCGGCGCGGTCGATGGCCGCCAGCAGATGCGGGCGATGAAAGCGGTCGCCGAAGCCGATAATCGCGCGCTCGCCGTGCACCGCGATCTCACCTGCCCCGGCCCCGAGGGCGATATCCCGCTGCGGCTCTACGACACGAAGGAAAGCCGCAAGGCCGGACCCTGCGTGGTGTTCATCCACGGCGGTGGCTTCGTGATCGGCGATATCGAGGTTTACGATTCGCTGTGCAGCGAGATCGCCCACCAGCTCGACCTGCCGGTGGTCTCGGTCGAATATCGGCTCGCTCCCGAACACCCTTTCCCTGCCGCGCCCGACGATTGCGAGGCGGCGGCGCGTTGGATCGCCTCCTCTCCCGCCGAGCTGGGCCGCGAGGTCACCGGGCTGGTCATCAGCGGCGACAGCGCCGGCGGCAATCTCACCATCGTCACCACCAACCAGCTGGTCAACACCCCCGCTGCAGTGCCCGTGCTGGTGCAGGCGCCGATTTACCCGGTGGCGAGCGATATCACCGAGCACAGCAGCTTCGCGCTGTTCAACGAAGGCTTTTTGCTGACCGGCGCGGCGATGGCGTGGTTCACCCGGCAATATGGCGGCGACGCCAGCGACCCGCGCCACACCCCGATGGTCGGCGACTGTTCCAACACTCCGCCCACGGTAATCTGCACCGCCGGGCTCGATCCCTTGCGCGATTCCGGACGCGAATACGCCGCGCATCTGATCCAGCAGGGGACCGAGGTGAGCTATTTCGAATTTCCCGGCGTAATCCACGGCTTCGTCACGCTGCGCAAGGCGATCCCCAGCGGGCAGGCCGATCTCGAGGCCTTCCTCGGCGCGATCAAGGTCAAGCTGGCGCGTCTCACCCGATGAAGGATGCGCAAGACAAGCTGGGTTATCGCCCCTGCGTCGGGGTGATGCTGGTCAACGCCCAAGGCCGCGTCTTCGTCGGGCGCCGGATCGACAACAAGGAAGGCGACTGGTGGCAGATGCCCCAGGGCGGCGTCGACGAAGGCGAGGATCTCGAGGAAGCAGCGCTGCGGGAACTGGGCGAGGAAACCGGCGCCAGGCCCGAGCATGTCACCCTGCTCAAGCGGATGGACGAGGCGATGCGCTACGATCTGCCCGAAGAGCTGATCGGCAAGCTGTGGGGCGGCAAATATCGCGGGCAGGAGCAGGTCTGGTATCTCGCGCGCTTCACCGGCAGCGATGACGATATCGATCTCGAGGCGCATGATCCGCCCGAATTCTGCGACTGGAAATGGGTCGATCCCGAGCAATTGCCCGAGCTCATCGTGCCGTTCAAGAAGCGGGTCTATCGCACCGTGTTGGAGGCCTTCCGCGAACTGGTCTGAACCGCGAGCCTGCGCGACCTGCCGAGATCAGTTGGACTGAACCACTTCGGTATCGGGCAGGACCATTTCGGCGGTCAGCACGCGCTGCTTGGTGCCTTGCGCGATCGTCTGCGCCAGACGCTGCGTCTCGGGGCAGGCTTCGCCGCACAGCGACTCCAGCTTGGCCAGGTTGAGCCGCGCCTTCTCGACCGCGCCTTTCTCGACCAGAGCCGCACCCTCGCCCGATATCGCGGCGAGATTGCCCGGATCGCGGGTCAGCGCCTCGCGATAATAGCGGATCGCCTTGCCCTGCAGCTCGTCGCTGCGCGCGGCGCGCGCCAGTTCGAGGAAGATCGGCGTATAGCCCGGATCGACCGTCAGCGCCGCCTCGAAGGAGTCGATCGCCACCTGCGTGTCGCCCGCTTCGAGCGCGGCGCGGCCCTCGGCGATCAGCATCGCGGCGCGCGGGGCCGGTTCGCGGTCGGCACCCATGCTCGCGCTCGCGGTCATCACGAGGGCCAGCGAAAGGGCGGCGGCGGCGGGGGCAAAGCGCATGATGGTCTCCGGGGTGCCGATACGGCGGGAATGGGCCTGGTCAGCCATGATCCGGCGGGATTAACACGCCGAAGCTGCACAGGCGATGAAAAATCCGTCGGTCCCGTCGTGCAGCGGAGTGAGGCGGGTGCCCTGCCCCCGCTCGCGGCCCAGCGAGAGCGCGAGCGGCTGCGCCGCGAGCTGCGGATGGCGCGCGAGCAGTGCCTCGAACTGATCCGCCCCCTCGGCGTCGAGCAGCGTGCAGGTGACATAGACCAGCCTTCCGCCGGGCTTGAGCAGCGCAACCGCCAGATCGAGGATATGCGCCTGCAATTGCGCCAGCCGCGCCAGTTCGGTCTCGTCGAGCCTCCAGCGCGCCTCGGGATTGCGGCGCCAGGTGCCGGTGCCCGAGCACGGCGCATCGACGAGCACCGCGTCGGCAAGACCGGCGAGATCGCCGAGCGCTTCCAGCTCGCGGCCCGGATCGAGCAGCCGGGTCTCGATCAGGCTGGCCCCGGCGCGTTCGGCGCGCGGGGCGAGCCGCGAAAGCCGGTTGCGATCCGTGTCGGCGGCGATCAGCCGGCCCTGATTGTCCATCGCGGCGGCCAGCGCCAGCGTCTTGCCCCCACCCCCGGCGCACAGATCCACCACCGTCTCGCCGGGCTGCGCAGCCAGCGCCAGACAGGCGAGCTGCGAGCCCGTGTCCTGCACCTCGATCAGCCCGTCGGCCCATTGCGGCCATCGCTCGACCGCAGTTCCGGTTGCGACGCGCAGCCCATGCGGCGCGGCGGTGGGTTCTGCC
Source organism: Qipengyuania benthica (assembly GCF_030717865.1). Classification (NCBI taxonomy): domain Bacteria; kingdom Pseudomonadati; phylum Pseudomonadota; class Alphaproteobacteria; order Sphingomonadales; family Erythrobacteraceae; genus Qipengyuania; species Qipengyuania benthica. Next base: position 563,934 of record NZ_JAVAIL010000002.1, read on the forward strand.
GGTTCGGGCAGGTCGAGCGTGGCGCGCTCGGCCTTGAGCGCGTTGACACGCAGATCGAGCGGCGCGCGGCCCAGTAGCGCCTCGGCTCGCTCGCCCTCGACCCCCGAACGCGCGAGGCGCTCGACCAGCCAGTCGGGGGCCACTCCGCCTGCCGCCGGCTCTTCGCCCGCGTCAATGGGAGCCGGGCCGTATTGCGACCCGTCAAACAGCGGCGGGATGGCAGGATCGGTCTCGGCCAGCCGCAGCATCGCCCCGCGCCCGCTGGCGGGAACCGGCCCGCAGGCGCGAATCGTGCGATAGACCAGTTCGCGGATCGCGCGCCGGTCCTTCGAACCGGCGAACCGGTTGGCGCGAAACCATTCGGCGAGGATTCGGTCGGCGGGCGCACCCTTGCCGCGCGCGGCGGCGATGATCGCGTCGAGCAGTTCGATCGCGGTCTGGACGCGAGCGGCGGGCGTCATGATCCTCCCCAAGCCAGCTTGGGGAGGGGGACCGGCCGCAGGCCAGTGGAGGGGTCTGCCTTGCGTTTCATCAAAATACCCCTCCACCACTTCGTGGTCCCCCTCCCCATTGGAAATGGGGAGGATTCATCGCGTCGGATAGTTCGGTGCCTCGCGGGTGATCGCAACGTCGTGGACGTGGCTCTCGGTCAGACCCGCTCCGGTGATGCGGACGAATTGCGCCTTGCTGCGCAATTCCTCGATGCTCGCGGCGCCGGTGTAGCCCATCGCCGCCTTGATCCCGCCGACCAGCTGGTGGACCACCGCGCTCGCCGGACCCTTGTAGGGCACCTGACCCTCGATGCCTTCGGGGACCAGCTTCTGCGCCGAGACGTCCTGCTGGAAATAGCGGTCGGCGCTGCCGCGCGCCATCGCGCCGACGCTGCCCATCCCGCGATAGCTCTTGTAGCTGCGGCCTTGGTAGATGAAGGTCTCGCCCGGCGCTTCCTCGGTCCCCGCGAGCATCGAGCCGATCATGACGCAGGAAGCGCCCGCAGCCAGTGCCTTGGCGGCATCGCCGCTGGTCCTGAGCCCGCCATCGCCGATAACCGGGACGCCGTGCTTCTCGCCTTCCTCGGCGCATTCCATGATCGCGGTGAGCTGCGGCACGCCGACGCCCGCGACCACGCGGGTGGTACAGATCGACCCCGGCCCGATCCCGACCTTGATCGCATCCGCGCCCGCGCCCGCGAGCGCCCTGGTGGCCTCGGCGGTGGCGACGTTGCCTGCGATCACCTGGACCGAATTGGACAGCTTCTTGACCCGCTCGACCGCGCGCGCGACTTCCTTGTTGTGGCCGTGCGCGGTGTCGATCACCACCACATCGACCTCGGCATCGATCAGCGCCTCGGTGCGCTCGAATCCGGCATCGCCCACCGTGGTCGCCGCGGCGACGCGCAGGCGGCCGGTCTCGTCCTTGGTGGCGTTGGGATAGGCGACCGCCTTCTCGATATCCTTGACCGTGATCAGCCCGACGCATTTGCCGTGGTCGTCGACCACCAGCAGCTTCTCGATCCGCCGCTGGTGGAGCAGCCGGCGCGCGGCTTCCTGACCGGTGCCCAGCGGCACGGTGGCGAGATCGTCGGTGGTCATCAGCTCGCGCACCGGCTGGCGCGGGTTCTCGGCGAAGCGAACGTCGCGGTTGGTGACGATGCCGACCAGCTTGCCGTCGCGGTCGGTCACGGGAATGCCGCTGATGCGGTTGGCGGCCATCAGCTCCTGCGCCTCGCCCAGCGTGGCATCGGGATGGATGGTGATCGGGTTGACCACCATGCCGCTCTCGTAGCGCTTGACCGCACGCACCGAGGCGACCTGGTCGGGGACCAGCAGATTGCGGTGCAGCACGCCGATCCCGCCCATCTGCGCCATGGCGATCGCCATGTCGGCCTCGGTGACCGTATCCATCGCGCTGGAGATGACCGGAATGTTGAGCCCGATCGCGCGGGTCAGCCTGGTCGCGGTGTTCGCCATCGAAGGCAGGATATCGCTCTCGGCGGGGCGCAGCAGCACGTCGTCGAAGGTCAGGCCGAGGGGAATGTCGAGATGTGCCACGTTGAGAATCGCCTGCGGGAGGGAAGGTGGCGGCCCATGTAACGACGGTTTGTGACGGGCGCTAGTGGCAGGCGGGCGTGCGGCGCGCGCGTGCTGCAGAAACGTGTAGCGCAAACGTGCCGCGTAAACGAACTGCACAAACGAAAAGGGCCCCGCCTCGGCGGAGCCCTTTCCTATCGCGATCAGGGTTCGCACCCCGAATGCGGCTTATTCCATTTCGTCGGCGACTTCGTTGATGCGGTCGGCGGCCTCGTCGCCGGTATCGTCGATCGCCTCGGCGCGGGCGTTCAGACGGTCTTCCATGGCATCGGTCGGCGCCTCGTCGGCGGCTTCTTCGAGCGCCGCGGCACGATCGTCGCCTACGTCTTCGACGGCATCGGCACGCTCTTCGAGCGCATCGCCGGTTTCCTCATAGGCAGTGTCTTCGCCGCAAGCCGCGAGCGACAGGGCGGGAATGGCGATGGCAAGTGCGAGCTTTTTCATAATCTTTCCTCCTGTTGGCCGAACTGCGAAGCCGGCCGTGCGTGACTGCCGTTCGTCGGCAGGATTTGTGTAATGAACGGGTTGCACGCCAGCAAGTTCCGAGTTTCACGCCTCGCGACCGTCGCTTCGCGTCGGGCGGCTGGAAACGGGCTCGGTCGGCCGAGTCGAGCGCAGCCTCCTGGCACGATGAAGATACAGGCGGAGCAACACGATCAACGCTCCCGTCGGGAACAGGCAGCGCACCATCGCCGGTTGCCAGCCGCCATCGACGGAAGCGTAGGATGCGGTCGGGACCGCCACTCCGAAGAACCAGTACACGCTGCCGGGTGCCGACCACACCATCGCCGCACCGCCCGTCCCGACAAGTGCCAACAGCGCCCACGCAGGCTTCCAGCGCAGGTCCGGTTCGCGTGCGGCCATGACGAAAGTCGCGATACTCACTGCCAGACTTGCCGCGCACAGGGCGAGCATGACGAGCTGCAACGAGCCCATTGCGGCTACTCCGCGGTCCAGCCGCCGTCCATGCTCCAGTTCGCGCCGGTGACGTTCTGCGCCTCGTCGCGGCACAGGAACACCGCCAGCGCGCCGACTTCGGCGGGCTGGACGAATTTCTTGGTCGCCTGCTTGACCAGAAGAACGTCGTTCACGACCTGCTCGCGGGTCAGTCCGCGCGCCGCCATGGTGTCGGGGATCTGGTTCTCGACCAACGGAGTCCAGACATAGCCGGGGCTGATGCAATTGGCGGTGACGCCGTGTTCGGCCAGTTCCAGCGCGACCGTTTTGGTCAGTCCGTCGAGCCCGTGCTTGGCGGCGTTGTAGGCGCTCTTGAACGGCGACGCGACCTTGGAATGCGCGCTGGCGGTGTTGATGATCCGGCCCCAACCGCGCTGCTTCATCGCCGGCACCGCGAGCCTGATGGTGTGGAAAGCGGCATTCAGGTTGAGCGCGATGATCGTGTCCCATTTGGCGACCGGAAATTCTTCGACCGGGGCGACATGCTGCATCCCGGCGTTGTTGACGAGAATGTCGATTCCGCCCGCTTCGGCCATCATCGCCTCGATCTGCGCGACATCGGTGAGATCGGCACCCGAATGGCTGGCGCCCAGCTCCTCGCACAGCGCGGCGATTTCGCCTGCGTCGCCGAAACCGTTGAGCACGATCTCGGCCCCCTCGGTCCGCAGCGCTCGCGCAATGGAGAGGCCGATGCCCGAGGTCGACCCGGTGACAAGCGCGCGTTTTCCTTCGAGAAACAAATCGGCCTCCAAACGTTGATCAATGTTGCAAGCCGCATCGCGCAAGCGGGTCGCGCTGTCCAGCGACGAACATCACCGGGGAAGTAGGACATGCGGCTCAATCCGTTCAACGCGAACAACATCAAGGTGCGCTCGAGCGGCCGGGGCGGAATGCCCGGCGGCAAGGCAGGGGGTCTGGGCTGCGGGACGATCATCCTCGCGGCGCTGGGCTATTTCGTCTTCGGGCTCGATCCGATCCAAACCGCCGCCACGGTGGAAAACGTCCAGCAGGGAAGCTCGCAGGCAAGCGCCGTCGACACCGACGCGCAAGCGGTGTGCTCGGCCAGCCAATATGCGACCGAAGCCTGCAACGCGCTGGAATCGCTCGACAGCACCTGGAGCCGCACCTTCGAGGAACAGGGTTTCGCCGCCGCCTTCCGCAGGCCGACGCTCGATCTCTACAGCGCCGACACAGTGAACACCCGCTGCGGCAGCGGCAGCGCGGCGATGGGCCCGTTCTACTGCCCCGCCGACGAGACGATCTATATCGACACCCGCTTCTACGACGAGCTCGCGCGAATGGCGGGCAACAGCGGCGATTTCGCGCGCTACTATGTCCTCGCGCACGAATACGGCCACCACGTTCAGACACTGACCGGCGTGTCCGGTCATATCCGCAGCGCGCAGCAGCAGTCATCCGGCGATGGCAATGCGCTGCAGGTGCTGATGGAGCTGCAGGCGGACTGCTATGCCGGGGTCTGGGCGGGCAAGAACCGCAATCTCATCGAACCGGGCGATATCGAGGAAGGCCTGCAGGCCGCCGCGGCGATCGGCGACGACCGTCTGACCGGCGGCAGGGTGAGCGAGAAGAATTTCACCCACGGCACCAGCCGCCAGCGCAGCGAGGCTCTCCGCCTCGGCCTTGGCGGCGACGACCGCGCCTGCGACGCGATCACGCAGATCGGCTGACGCGCGCGCCGGGGCGTCAGCCCTCTGCGCGCATCTCCGCCAGCGCCTCGTCGAGCGCGCGCAGCGCCTCGGCGCGCTCCGCCGCCGATAGGTTGCGATCGCTGCGGATCGTCCGACGCATGCTCTCGATCGATGCGCGCGCGGTTTTCAGCGCGGCGGATTTGCAGACGAACAGGGCCTCGCGGCCTCCGCGTGTGGTGCCGCTGCGGACCACTTCCGTCTGGCCGCGCTGGCAGCTCATCACCACCTCGGGCGCCGCGGCCCGAGCCTCGCTTGCGGCGAGCCGGACCTCGCGCCGCATTTCGCCGTCATGAGCGAGTTCCCGGCGCAGTTCGGCCATCTCGGCGCGCAGTTCGGCGCGGTCGTGCGCGTGTTCGCGGATCCGCTCCACCTCGAACTCGGCTTGCTCCACTGCGATCTCGGCGGCGTCCAGCTCGCGCTCGACCCGCGCTTCGATATGGCGTTCGATGCTGAACTCCATCGACCTGTCGGAGGCGGCCGGATGCGTGGGGGGTGCAGGTGGCGCAGGCGGTGTCGGCGCAGGCGGCTGTGTAAGCGGCGCGGCGGGTGCAAGCGGCGCATCGGGAGCGGGCGGTGCAGCGGGCGCAATCGGCCCATCGGGCGCAGGCGGTGCCTGGGGGGCTGCAGGAGCCTCGGGTACGGCGGTCTCGGCGTAGCTGATCGAGGCGGTCAGCGGCAGCGCCAGCGCCGCACCTGTCAGCAGCGCGCGCGCGGCGAAGCGGCGGCGGGGGGAGATGTCGGACATGGTCAGGCTCCTCAGACGGTGAATGATGGATTTGTCGCCCAGCACCGGGCAGGCCATCGGCGCCGCCAGCGCGAGCCGCGGCGCGGCACCGGCTGCGGTGGCGAAACCGGCGATGATCGCGGCATAGGCGGCGCGTTCCTCGCGGCTGCGCGCAGCCAGCACGCGGGTGTCGCAGGCGGCCTCCTGATCGCGCCGCATCGCGGTCCAGCCGAACCAGCCGAGCGGGTTGAACCAGTGCAGCGCAAACAGCGGCTGGACCAGCACGTTGGCGAGCAGATCGTGGCCACGGTGATGCGCCAGCTCGTGGGCGATGGCGAGATCGCGGCTGCGGCGATCGTGCTGCGCCATAAAGCCTTCGGGAAGCGCGACGACCGGATCGAAGACGCCGAAGGCCACCGGTCCGAGCGTCGCCGGGGTCTCGACCAGCCGCACGCGGCCCGCCTCGCCCACCGGCTTCGCGCCCGCGAGCAATTCGCTTCGCATGGCGAAGTACAGCGCGAAGCGGCGTACCACAAATATCGCGGCACCTGCCAGCCAGAGGACCAGCAAGGGCGTAAGCCAGTCGATCGGCGAAGGCAGCGTGGCAACGGGCGTGGCCAACCCATCGGCATGAGCGGAGAAATCGGCCGCGGGCCTGGCAGCGGATTCGGGCGACACCATTGCGACCGACGGCGACGGCACGGCCTCGGCGGGACCAAGCCAGGCGGGCAGGATAATCGGCGGGATCGCCAGCCGCAGCAGCGGCAGCGCCCACAGCGCATAAGCCGCCTGCGCCCCGAAATGCCGCGCCACGGGACGGCGCAGCAGCAGCACCAGAGCGATCAGCGCCCCGGTCCATACCAGCGTGTCGAGCAGATATTGGGTCATCGACGCAACTCCTTGAGCAGGGATTCCATCTCCGCGAGATCCTCCTCGGTGAGCGCCTCGCTCTGCGCCAGCTGCGCGAACAGCGAGGACGCGCGTCCGCCGAACAGGCGATCGACCAGCCGCTGCGATTCGCCGCCGACATAGGTCGAGCGGGCAATCAGGGGACGGTAGAGAAATCGGCGCCCTTCGGGCTCGGTCGCCAGCGCGCCCTTGACCACCAGCCGCGACAGCAGCGTCTTGACGGTAGCGATCGACCAATCGCGCGTTTCGCAAATGGCGTCGCAGACATCGGTGGCGGAGCGCGGGCTCTGGTCCCACAACACCTCCATCACCGCATGTTCGGCATCGGATATGCGCTCTCCGGACGGGTCGCTCGGCATGATCGAATCTCTTGCTACGGCCTCTCGATTACATTTGTAGACGATCGGACTACGCTTGTAAACACCGCTGTCGAGAGCGGCAATCCTCGCTGGTTGCAGTAAACGAAAAAGGCCGGAGCGTTTCCGCCCCGGCCGTCTTCGAAGTCATGTCATTCGAGGCAGTCGCCTCAATACACCCGCGCCTTGGGCTCGATATAATCGACATCGTCGGTCAGCGTGAACTCATGCACCGGGCGGTAACCGATCTCGATCTTGCCGCCCTTGCCGCCCCAGCCGTCGAAGGTGGCGATGGTGTGCTTCATCCAGTTGGCGTCGTCGCGATCGGGGAAATCCTCATGCGCATGCGCGCCGCGGCTTTCCTTGCGGTTCTCGGCCGAGGCGATGGTGACATTGGCCTGCGCCATGAGATTGTCGAGCTCGAGCGTTTCGATCAGATCGCTGTTCCAGATCAGCGAGCGGTCGGTGACGTGAATGTCCTCCATCCGCTTGTTGACCCGCGCGAGCGCCTCGACGCCTTCCGCCAGCAATTCGCTGTTGCGGAACACTGCGGCGTGCTTCTGCATGCCCTTCTGCATTTCGGCGCGAACCTCGGCGGTGGGCGAACCGCCATTCGCGTGGCGGAAGTGATCCAGCCGGGTCAGCGCCAGATCGGCGCTGTCGGCGGGCAGTTCGTCATGGCTTTCGCCGGGCTTGATCAGCTCGTTCAGCCGGTGCCCGGTCGCGCGGCCGAACACGACCAGATCGATCAGCGAGTTCGAACCCAGCCGGTTGGCGCCGTGGACCGAGACGCAGGCCGCCTCGCCCACCGCGAACAGGCCCGGAACGATCTTCTCGGGATCGGAAGGATCGCCCGCCATCACTTCGCCGTGATAATTGCAGGGGATGCCGCCCATGTTGTAATGCACCGTCGGGGTCACCGGCAGCGGCTGGCGGGTGAGATCGACGCCGGCGAAGATCTTGCCGCTCTCGGTGATTCCCGGAAGGCGTTCAGCCAGGATCGCGGGATCGATATGGTCGAGGTGGAGGAAGATGTGATCGCCCTCCGCGCCGACGCCGCGCCCTTCGCGCATTTCCAGCGCCATCGAGCGTGAGACCACGTCGCGGCTGGCGAGATCCTTCGCGGAAGGCGCATAGCGCTCCATGAAGCGCTCGCCCTCGGAATTGGTCAGATAGCCGCCCTCGCCCCGCGCGCCTTCGGTGATGAGCACGCCCGCGCCGTAGATCCCGGTCGGGTGGAACTGGACGAATTCCATATCCTGCATCGGCAGCCCGGCGCGCAGCACCATGCCGCCGCCATCGCCGGTGCAGGTGTGCGCGCTGGTGGCGGTGTAGTAGCAGCGGCCGTAGCCGCCGGTCGCCAGCACCACCGAATGCGCGCGGAAGCGGTGGATCGTGCCGTCGTCCATGCACATCGCGATCACCCCGACGCAGACCTTGCCCGAAGGCGTGTCCTTCATGATCAGGTCGAGCGCGAAATATTCGATGAAGAAATCGGCCGAGTACTTCAGGCTCTGCTGATAGAGCGCGTGGAGCATGGCGTGGCCGGTGCGGTCGGCCGCGGCGCAGGTGCGCTGCACCGGCGGGCCGGCGCCCATGTTCTGCATGTGGCCGCCGAAGGGGCGCTGATAGATGGTGCCGTCTTCGTTGCGGCTGAAGGGTACGCCGGCATGCTCGAGCTCGTAGACCGCCTGCGGGGCCTCGCGCACGAGATATTCGATCGCGTCCTGATCGCCGAGCCAGTCGGAACCCTTGACGGTGTCGTACATGTGCCACGACCAGTGATCGGGAGTGTTGTTGCCCAGGCTGGCGGCAATGCCGCCCTGCGCCGCCACGGTGTGCGAGCGGGTGGGGAAGACCTTGGTGATATTGGCGGTTTTCAACCCGGCTTCGGCGGCGCCCATGGTGGCGCGCAGCCCCGATCCGCCCGCGCCCACGACGACGACGTCATAGGTGTGCTCGATGATCGGATAGGCGGCATTGGACGAGCCGCGACCCGGCGCGGAGCCGGTCTGCGGAGCGGGATTGGCCATCAGGCAACTCCTGCGAAAGCGATGCGGGCGATGCTGAACAGGGCGAAGACCACGCCCCCGACCGCGACGAGATTGAGCGCGGCGAGCGCGGCGAATTTGTTGCCCGGCGTGTCGACGTAATCCTCGATCATCACCTGCATTCCGATCCGCGCGTGCCAGAACACGCTGATGACCAGCAGCGCCAGCGCGGTGGCGACCAGCGGCTGCGCGACCCAGGCGAACATGGCGAGGTAATCATACGCCGGGAGCAGCGCCAGGCTGATCAGCAGGAAGCTCACCAGCACCAGATTGCCGATCGCGGTGAAGCGCTGCATCAGCCAGTGATGCGCGCCGTCATGCGCGGAGCCGAGCCCGCGAACCCGCCCGATGGCGGTGGTCTTGCTGCCGTAGCGTTCGAGTGTTGTGCGTCTGCCCATGATTCAACGTGTCTTTCAGGTGAGGAGAACGACGGCCCAGAACAGGATCGTCAGGACGATGCCCGAGGCGATCGAGACGAAGGCTCCGGTCTTGTTCCTGTCGATTTCAAAGCCCGCGCCGATGTCCATGACGAAGTGGCGGATGCCCGAGCTCATGTGATTGAAGAACGCCCAGCTCAATGCGACCAGCACCACGATCCCGAGCGGGCTGCCCATCACGCCCGCGAAAATGGCGTAGCTTTCCGCCCCCCCCGCCAGCGCGCCCAGCCACCACAGCACCAGCGCCAGCCCGAGCGTCGCCATCCCGTCGCCGGTGGCGCGGTGGAGGATCGAGACCAGCATATGCGGGCCCCATTTCCAGATCGAGAGGTGCGGCGAAAGCGGGCGGTCGGCCATGATTTTTGTCCGGTCGATGGAAATTGGAGGCCCTCCTTTAGCGGACATGACGGGAGAGACAAGGCGGGTACCCTCGACAAATGGCGCAAATTTGCGAATAGGCGCTTGCATGACTTGCATCCTGCTCACCGGATCGAGCCGCGGGATCGGCGCGGCGGCCAAGGCGGCGCTCGAGGCGCGCGGCGCCACGGTCGTCGGCCAGGCGACAACCAGCTCGGCGACCGACACCGTGCCCGCGGACTTCACCGAGCCTTTCGCGCCGCACGAATTGTGGCAGGCGGCGCTTGCCCGCGCGGGCGGCGAAATCGATGTGCTCGTGAACAACGCCGGCCTGTTCGCCCCCAATCCGATCGACGCGACCGACCTTCACTGGCTCGCGGCGTTCGAGGACACCATGCGGATCAATTTGACCGCCGCGGCGCAATTGTCGCGCTTCGCGGTGCGCCACTGGCAGGAGCGCGCCGCCAAGGGCGACACGCGCGGCGGGCGGATCGTCCATGTCGCCAGCCGCGCGGGTCATCGCGGCGACAGCCCGGCGCATTGGCATTATGCCGCCAGCAAGGGCGGGATGCTGGCGCTGCACAAGACCATCGCCCGCGCCTATGCCGGCGAGAACATCCTCAGCTTCGCGATCGCGCCCGGCTTCACCGACACCGCGATGGCGGGCGACTATCTCGACAGCCGCGGCGGCCCCGGCCTGCTCGCCGACATCCCGCTCGGCCGCGTCGCCGAGCCCGAGGAAATCGCCGCGATGATCGCCTTCTGCGCGCTCGACGCCCCGCCCAGCATGACCGGCACCACGCTGGACGCCAATGGCGCGAGCTATGTGCGCTGATGAGGCGGGGAGCGAACCATGAGTGACGGCTGGAAAATCTCGGGCGCAGTCTCGCGCGAGCGGGCGAGTGCCGCGCTCGATCGGCAGGCGGAGGACGAGGGATGGGATCCCGATATCGTCCTCTCCGCGCACGAGATCGCCGAGCCGCGGCCAGAGGAGTGGATGATCGAGGCGTGGCTGCCGCGCCGCCCCACCGCTGCGGACAAGCGCGCCATCAATGCCTTGTTCGAGGACGATCCGCCCACCTTCACCGTCGAAAAGCTGCCTCCGACCGACTGGGTCACGCGCAGCCAGCAGGGGATCGAGCCGATCCGTGCCGGCCGCTTTCACGTCCACACCCCGGATCACGCGCCCGATCCCGGCGCCGTCAACCTTGCGATCCCGGCCAGCCAGGCCTTCGGTACCGGCCAGCACGCCACCACCGCAGGCTGCCTCGCGATGCTCGACCTGATGAAGCGCGAGGGGCTGGTGGTGCGCAACCATGCCGATATCGGCACCGGGACCGGGCTGCTCGCCTTCGCCGCGATGCAGCTGTGGCCGCGCGCCCTTGCCACCGCGTCGGATATCGACCCGGTCTGTCTCGACGTGATCCTGACCAACGCCCGCAGCAACGCTATCCCGCTGGGCGAAGGTCCCGGTCAGCTGATGCCGACCATTGCCGACGGGATGGGCGATCCGCTGCTGCGCGCGCGCGGTCCCTACGATCTGCTGATCGCCAACATCCTCGCCGGCCCGCTGATCGCGCTGGCGCCCGAATTCGCCGCCGCCACCGCGCCCGGCGGCCATGTGGTGCTGGCGGGTCTGCTCGAGACGCAGGAAGCCGAGGTCCGCGCCGCCTACCGCCGCCAGGGGATGCGGCTGGCGCGGCGGCTGGTGCGCGGCGACTGGTCGATCCTTTGGCTGCGCAACAGCCGCACCCGCTGAAGCGCTGGCGGATCTGGCTGGCAGGGGTCGTGCTGGCTCCGCTGCTCATCGCCGCCGCCTTCCTGCTCGCCGCCTGGATCGGCGCCGCGCTGCCGCGCAATCCCGGCTGGAGCGAGCCCGAGCGCGGCGTGACCATCATGGTCGAGACCAATGGCGTCCACACCGGGATCGTCATGCCGGTGGTCAGCGCGGTGAAGGACTGGCGCACCACCTTCCCCTCCGCCGGGCAGCCGCGCGCGCTCGACGGGCAATTGCCCACCCATATGGCGGTGAGCTGGGGCGAGAAGGAGGTGTTCCTCGAGACCCCGACCTGGAGCGATCTGAAACCCGCGACGGTGATCCGCATCGTGCTGTACGGCGGCGAGGGGCTGATGCGCGTGGGGCATTACGTCCGCCCGATGCCCTCCGAGCATCATCGTCCTGTGACGCTGCGCCCGGAGGAATACGCGCGGCTGGTCGCGCGGATCGAGGCCGCGCTCCCGGCGCTGCCCCGCGGCGTAAAGCCGCGCAGCTATTCCAGCTACGAGATCGGCGCGCAGAATTACGACGCTCTGGGGCGGTACACGCTCACCAACACCTGCAACCAGTGGATCGGCGATGCGCTCGCCCATGCGGGCATGACGATGGGCGTGTGGACCCCGCTGGCGGGCGGGGTCATGCAATGGATCGACGAGCCCGATCCGGCAGCCGGCGTCCCGCTCTGACAGGAACAAGCCTCCGCCCTCGCCCATTCCGCTTCCGACGCCACATCCGGAAAGGGACCCACATGGCCAGAACACTTCTCATCACCGGCGCCTCCAGCGGGATCGGCGCCGCCAGCGCCCGCGCCGCCGCCAAAGCCGGCTGGAACGTCGCGCTGCTGGCGCGCTCGGGCGACAAGCTCGCAGAGCTGGCGGGCGAGATCGGCGATTCCGCGCTGGCGCTGGAATGCGACATCACCGATCGCGCCGCGCTGGACGATGCGGTCGCCAAGGCTGTCGATCAGTTCGGCGGGCTCGATGCCGTATTCGCCAATGCCGGGATGGGTGTGAGCAAGCCGGGCGTCGAGCAAGGCGATCCCGAGCAATGGCACGCAATGATCCACCTCAATGTGCTCGCGGTATTGCAGACCGCGCACGCCACGCTGCCGCATCTGCGTCGGACACAAGGCCATTTCGTCGTCACCGGCTCCAAAGCGGGCCGCGACCATCTCAAGGGCTCGGTCTATGGTGCGACCAAGTGGTTCGTTCACGGGCTGGCGGGCAATCTCGCCGAGGAAATGCGCGAATGGGGCGGCCGCTGCACGGTGATCTCGCCGGGCATGGTCGACACGCCATTCTTCGAAGAGGCCAAGCCCGAAAAGCTCCAGCCCGAAGATGTCGCCGATGCGGTGGTCTTCGCGCTCTCGCAGCGCAAGACCTCGGCGGTGCGCGAAATTCACCTGATGCCCAACGACTGACGGGAGACCTCAGGGCTCCGTGTTGACCTCGTCGCCCTGAGGTTCGTCGCCGCTGTCCGGATAGGCAGCCTCGTCGTAGCGCACCATCGCGCGAACGACCTCCTGCATCATCTGCATCCGCGCGATGGTGGGCGCACCGGTACGCCGGATCATCGCCACCACCGAATATTCGCGCCCCTCGGGCGAGGTGAGAATGCCGATATCGTTGTAGCCCGATTGCTCGCCGCCGTAGAACTGGCCGGTTCCGGTCTTGTGCGCGATCGTCCAGCCCGCCGGCACCCCGCCCTTCAATCGGCGCGGGCCGCTGCGGGTCTGCTCCAGTGTCGACAGGATCAGCTCGGTCGAGACCGAGGACAGCAATGCGCCGCGCGCGAGCTGGCCCAGCGCATGCGCGATGGCGATCGGCGAGGCACCGTCGATCGGATCGGCGAGATAGGCTTCGAAGCTGGCCGCGCGCACCGCATCGGGGACCTCCTCGCGGGCGTCGAAAAAGGCATTGCCGATCGAGTAGTCCTGGTCCCATTCGAGCCCGGCAATGGCGCTCTGCTTGGTGCGCTCGTCGGTGCCGAAGCGGATCCCTTCCAGATCGGCATCGTCGATGAAGTCCTGGACCGTCTCGGGCCCGCCGATCCGGCGCAGGATGCGATCGTTGGCGGTGTTGTCGCTGCGGGTGAGCGCGCGGTCGAGCAGATCGCCGTAATCGGTGTCGAAGCGTCCGCGCGCGCGGACGATCTCGCGCAGCGGCTGGTGGAACACCGTCATGTCCTCGCGGCGCAGCGTCACCTGCTCGGCGAGATCGAAATCGCCTTCGTCGGCTTCGCCCAGCGCCGCGAGCGCCACCCAGAACTTGCTGACGCTTTGCTGCGGATAGAGTTCATCGCCATTGGCATGGAGAATCCGCCCGGTGGAAACGTCCTGCACCGCCAGCCCGACCTCGCCATCGAAGCCATCGGCCAGTTCCACCAGCTCCTCCTGCAGCGCGCGTTCGGCGGGCGTCAGGACGAGCGGCACCACGACCGGCTCGCTCGCATCCTCCTGCTCGTCACCGACGAGGCGCGGAAGCCAGGCGACCAACAAAGCCAGCATCAGGACGGGCAGGAACAGGGCGAGAAAACGTATCCATGGTGTCACACGAGTCCAACGTGGCACGGGCGTAGCGTTCCCGCTCGCGTCAATTTGTTTAGAAGTTCCGGCAGCTTGCGGCGCATCGCGAGTTCGGGCGGGATCACTGGGCGGCAGCAACGATCCGCGCCCATTCGCTTTCCTCGATCACTTCGATGCCGAGCTCCGCGGCCTTCTTGAGCTTCGATCCCGCGCCCGGCCCGGCCACCACCAGATCGGTCTTGGCGCTGACCGAGCCCGCAGCCTTGGCGCCCAGCCGTTCGGCCTGCGCCTTGGCCTCGTCGCGGCTCATGGTTTCCAGCTTGCCGGTGAAGACGACGGTCTTGCCGGTGACAGGGCTGTCCCTGGTCTCGACCTCATAGCGCGGGGGCGAGACTTCGGAGAGCAGATCGTCCCACACGGCGCGATTGTGCTGCTCGTGGAAGAAATCGGCAAGCGCGTGCCCGACCGCGGTGCCGATCCCGTCGGCACGCACCTCGAAGATGGTCTTCACGGCCTCGACCATGCGGCTGTTGAACGGGCTTTCCTTTTCCTCCGCGCCGCGCGGGTTCGCCTCGCGGTAGGCGGCGAATTCGGCGGCTTTTTCCGGCAGGCGGCGAATATCGCCCAGCCCCTTCAACAGGTCGCGCGCGGTCACCGCGCCGACATGGCGGATGCCGAGCCCGAACAGCAGCCGCGCGGCATCGGGCGCGCGCTTGGCCTCGATACTTGCCAACAGATTGTCCACAGACTTGTCCTGCCAGCCCTCGAGCGCGAGGATCTCCGCCCGGCGCTTCCTCAGCCGGAAGATATCGGCAGGGCTTTCGAGCCAGCCGAGCGCAAAAAACTGGTCGATCGTCTTCTCGCCCAGCCCGTCGATATCGAGCGCCGCCCGGCTGACGAAATGCTTCAAACGCTCGGTGCGCTGCGCCGGGCAGATCAGCCCGCCGGTGCAGCGGACATCGACCTCGCCCTCCTCGGCCACCGCCTCGCTGCCGCACCCGCCGTATTCCTTCGGGCAATGATCGGGGAAATGGTAGGGGGTGCGCTTGGCCTCCGGGGTCAGGTTCTCGACCAGCTGCGGGATGACATCGCCCGCGCGCTGGACCAGCACCCGGTCGCCCGGTCTAACGCCGAGGCGCGCGATCTCGTCGCGATTGTGGAGCGTGACATTGGTTACCGTCACCCCGCCCACCAGCACCGGGGCGAGCCGCCCGACCGGGGTCAGCTTGCCGGTGCGCCCGACCTGGATATCGATGCTTTCCAGCGTGGTTTCGGCGCGCTCTGCGGGGAATTTATGCGCCAGCGCCCAGCGCGGCGCCTTGGCGACGAAGCCCAGCCGCCCTTGCCAGTCGAGCCGATCGACCTTGTAGACCACACCGTCGATTTCGTATGGCAATTCAGCGCGTTGTTCGCCGATCTTCGCGTAATGCGAGAGCATCGCCTCGAGGCTTTCGACCCGCGCGAACAGCGGCGAGACCGGCAGACCCCAGCGCTCGATCTGCCGCATCACCTGGAGCTGGGTCTCGCCCGGCACCTCGCTCGCGGCGCCCCAGCCATGTGCCCAGAAGCGCAAGGGCCGCGCGGCGGTGACGCTCGCGTCCTTCTGCCGCAGCGAGCCCGCGGCGGCGTTGCGCGGATTGGCGAACAGCTTGGCGCCCGCTTCCTCCTGCGCTGCGTTGAGCGCGAGGAAATCGGCGCGCGCCATATAGACCTCGCCGCGGACCTCGAAGACCTCGGGGCCATCGCCCGCAAGCCGCTGCGGGATATCGCCGATCTGCGCGACATTGGCGGTGACGTCCTCGCCCACCTGTCCGTCGCCGCGCGTCGCCGCGCGCACCAGCATACCCTTCTCGTAGCGCAGCGAGCAGGACAGCCCGTCGATCTTGTCCTCGGCGGTGATCGCCAGCTTCGCGTCCTCCGCCAGCGCCAGAAACCGCCGCACCCGCGCCAGCCACTCGCCCACCTCCTCGGCAGCAAAGGCGTTGTCGAGGCTCATCATCCGCACTTCGTGCGTGACCTTGGACAGCGGCGAGGCGGCGACCGCATGCCCGACCTTGCGCGAAGGCGAATCCTCGCGCACCAGCTGCGGAAACGCCGCCTCCAGCTCGGCATTGCGCCGCACCAGCGCGTCGTATTCCTGATCGCTGACCTCGGGCGCATCCTCGGCATGATACAGCCGGTCGTGCCGCGCGATCGCCCGCGCGAGCCGCATCAACTCGTTGGCGGCCTGGGCTTCGGTG
The DNA here is from genome assembly GCF_030717865.1 of Qipengyuania benthica. Taxonomy (NCBI): domain Bacteria; kingdom Pseudomonadati; phylum Pseudomonadota; class Alphaproteobacteria; order Sphingomonadales; family Erythrobacteraceae; genus Qipengyuania; species Qipengyuania benthica. The sequence goes on from NZ_JAVAIL010000002.1 coordinate 580,065, forward strand.
GGGTCTAAATGCGCGCTCATACGACCCAGAGCATTTGGCTCTTCACCACCTGCCAATCCTGGCCCTTACGCTCGATAAAATGTCGATTGCCACCGCCGAAACCGTCTATATCGATCGTGCATGACGATGAAGTTTGGCATTCGATCTGCGCGACCTTAAGATGCGCTGCGCTTTCATCTCTGGGTCCAAAGTGATGAAAAACAGCTGTAAACATTCCAAAATCGCCTTCCTCGATTTCCCGGCGGCACAAACTGACAGGGACAGGTCGTAAGATGGTGTCCGACAAATGCCCGGAGAGCGATTTCAGATCGTAAGCCTCTCGGCTTTCGAGACAAAGAGTGTCGATCGTCGATGGATCGTGGTCTTTGGAGTAAACGGAAAACCCCGGAACCCAATGGAATTCAGCCTTGATCGCCGCCGCCAAGGCCGCTTCCCTGTCCGCCTCGCCTATTTTCTTCGACGAGATCGCTGTGAGTCCAGCGATTGCACCAAAGAAAAATGCGATAGAAACAATCTCGCCCGGCCGCATCACACCCCCTCCAGCAGACGATCCGCCTGCGCCCGCGCCTCGGGCGTCACCTCGGCGCCGCTGAGCATCCGCGCGATCTCTTCCTGGCGGCCGGCCTCGTCGAGACGGGCGACGCTGGTGCGGGTGACGGTGCCGTCGGAGCTCTTGGCGATCATGTAATGCGTGGTCCCGCGGGCGGCGACCTGCGGGCTGTGCGTGACCGCGAGCAATTGTCCGCCGCTTGCGAGCCGCGCCAGCCGCTCGCCGATCGCCGATGCCACCGCGCCGCCGACCCCGCGGTCGATCTCGTCGAAGATCACCGTCGCCGCGCCGCCCTGCTCGGCCAGCGCCACCTTGAGCGCCAGGATGAAGCGCGACAATTCGCCGCCGCTGGCGATCTTGCCCAAGGGAGCATGATCGGCGCCCGGATTGGTCGAAATCAGGAACTCGACCCCGTCCATGCCATGCGCGCCCCAGCGCTCCTCGGGCAGTTCCACCACCGCGGTGCGCAGACTGGCGGCGTCGAGCTTGAGCGGGGCGAGTTCGCCCGCCACCGCAGCATCGAGCCGCAGCGCCGCCTCGACCCGCAGATCGTGCAAGCCCCGCGCCTGCGTCTCGTAGCGCTCGCGGGTGCGGCGCGCGGCGTCCTCGAGCGCATCGAGTTCGGCCTCGCCGCCCTCGATCGCATCGAGCGCGGCGCGCATCCTCCGCATCGTCTCGGGGAGCTCGTCCACTTCGCAGCGATGCTTGCGGGCGATCGCGCGCAGCTCGAACAGCCGCGTCTCGGCGGCGTCGAGCGCGGCGGGATCGTGATCGAGCGCTTCGGCGGCGCGCTGCAGCCGCTCCTCGGCCTCGCCCGCCTCGATCACCGCGCGGTCGAGCGCCGCGAGCGCCTCGGCCAGCAGCGGGTGTTCCTCGGCGATCCGGTCGAGCCGCCGCGCCGCCACGCGCAGCGCCGCCAGCGGCGAATCCGAGCCTTCCCAGATATGGCGCAGTTCCTCGAGATCGCCCGACAGCTTCTCGCCCTTCTGCATCGCCGCGCGGGTCCCGGCGAGCCGCGCTTCCTCGCCGGCCTGCGGTTCGAGCGCGGTCAGCTCCGCCAGATGCGCAAGCAGCAGATCCTGATCGGTCTTGGCCTGATCGAGCCGCTCGCGCGCCTGTTCCAGCCGCTCCTGCGCCCCTCGCCATGCGCTCCATGCCGCAGCCAGCGCGGCAGCATCCGCCCCGCCATAGCGGTCGAGCAGCAGCCGATGGCCGCGCGGATTGACCAGCCCGCGATCGTCGTGCTGGCCGTGCAGTTCGACCAGATGCGGCGCCAGTTCGCGCAGCAGCGCGACGCCCGCGGGCTGATCGTTGATCCACGCCTTGCTCCCGCCATCGGCCTTCAACTGGCGGCGGATCAGCAGCGGCTCGCCCGGCTCGAGCTCGAGCCCGGCGTCGTCCAGCGCCTCGGCCACGGGCGGCGGTAGCGTGGCGAACTCGAAAGTGCCGGTGACACTCGCCTTGTCTTCCCCACCGCGGACCAGCGCGCTTTCCGCGCGATTGCCCAGCACCAGCCCCAGCGCGTCGAGCAGGATCGACTTGCCCGCCCCGGTTTCGCCGGTGAGCACGCCCAGCCCGCGCCCGAATTCCAGCTCGAGCGCCTCGATCAGCACGATATTGCGGATGGAAAGCCGGGTCAGCATCGCTCCCGCTTCTAGCCGCTCGCCGCCCCCTCGTCACGACCGCAAACGCGCGCTGTTCACAAGGTCGGCAGGAACGAACCGGCAGGCCTCGCCTTCTAATCACCATGGCGGATCCGGTATTCCTGTTCGGCGGCTGGGAGCCGCTCGCACGCATCCTGGTGGTGGGCACGCTCGGCTATCTGGCCATCGTCGCCATCCTGAAAGTGAGCGGCGCGCGCACGCTCAGCCAGATGAACTCCTTCGATTTCGTCATCACCATCGCGATCGGCGCCACCTTCGGCCGCGCGCTCACTGCGCGGCATGTGGCGCTCGTGGAACTGCTGACCGCGATCACCCTGCTTGTGCTGCTGCAATATGTCGTAGCGAGACTGCAATTGCGCATTCCCCGGCTGCGCCGCCTGATCACCGCCCAGCCGGTGCTGCTGTTCCTCGACGGAGCTTGCAAGAACGACGCCATGCGCGAGACAGGGGTCGCCCGCGCGGATCTGGAATCCGCCGCGCGTGAAAGCGGCCAGCCCTCGCTCGACGGGGTGATGGCGGTCGTGCTGGAATCCAACGGAAAACTGGGGATCATTCCGCGAGACAAGGCGCAAACGAAGCTTCTGGCCGGGCTGCAGACAAGCGGCGAAGGGCGCGAGGGCGTTGCCAATCGAACCCGCGACTGACGAGGGCGGAGGGACCGACGCGCTTTGGCGCGAAGGGCAGAGCGCCGCTTGCTCCTCGCTCCGCACCTCCGCCTCGTCATTGCGAGGAGCGCAGCGACGCGGCAATCCATGGCGGGGCGCCGCCCATGGTCGCGACGGTCGCGAATGCGGAAGGCTCCACCCATGGATTGCCACGCCGCCTGCGGTGGCTCGCAATGACGAGGAAGATGGGTGAAAAAAGGGTGACGAATTGTGGGCGGAAAGCCGGCTGATCCTCGCCGTGCCGGGCACCTTTTGGCGGATCATGGTGCCCCACCCGGCTGCTTTCGGTGAAAGCGCGTCGCGGCACGAATGTCCGACTTTGGGTGGAAAGCGGAAGTTGTCCTACAGCCTGACTCCTGCCAAACCGATGTTGTCAAAACGGGGAAGCTCATCATCTGATGGCAACGTCAACATTCATCGCTCAATCCAACATGACTGATCCACCGACATTTATCTCATTTTATAAGGAAATGCCGGGTGGATGGAAGTTGGACTTCAGAGACAGGTCCGGAGAATACATCCCGAATGGAGACTCTTGGGTTGAGAATTTGGACGACCTTGTTTTGCAGATTTCTTGCTTCACTAGCGAAGACTTAATTTGGAAGATTGAAGGAGACGAAAAAGCCGTCTCTTTCTACGGAGCGGTCCGGTCATGCATCTCGGAATCCATGAAAGCACTTTAGAGATACCGATGTCTATTAGTGGGTCGCGACCCGACAGGCAGCTCTTTCCCAATCGCCTGCGCAAGCTGCCTGTCCGCTTACGGGAAAGCCAAGGCCCCCATCGAATGGCGACATTTGGGTGGAAAGCAGACATTAGGGTTCACCTATGGCCTGTTGATGAGCACGCAGGATATGAGATGGCACTTCGCGAAAAATCGCGGCTAGAGCAGCTCCAATGCTGAACGGTATGAGTAGCCACCAATTCGTTCCGTCCGCATCGCCAGAATATATAGCCAAAGCCCCGACCCCAGCTAGAAAGCCTAGTGCTGCAAAGAACATGCTGCGAAGGAACCAATGTAAGCGTGGCGGCAATCGATTGAGCATACGGGATCCCCTATCACCCATAAATGGCACCACGTTAGAGAAGAATGGCGCAGTTTAGCTCTGTCGGCAACTGGGTCGTTTCCCGTCAGGCCGCTTTTGGCACGGGATCGCGGCAAGCCGTCAGTCCACTTTCGGTGGTCGCCCGTCGCGGCGCGAAGGTCCGATAGTGGGTGGAAAGCGGTCGCTAAAGGCGATTTGGATTTTTCGGATTGGAGGCACGGCGCTGCCAGAAGCCCCAAACCGTCTGAACTAAGTTCGCGACAATCGTCACCGTCAAGACAGGCCAAAGCCAAGTGTCAGAGATTCCCTCGAACAAATCGAAATGGAGGGAAGCCCAGACGGCGCCAAACAACGTTAAGGTGCCCAACCAGAGATAAACCGAATTGCGTCCGTCCTCGCTCATCAACCTCCCCTTACCACCTTCGAGGAAAGTGGCACGCATACCTATTGTCCGCAACTGGGTCGTTTGGCGACGGGCAGCTTTTGGCACGGAATCGCAGCAAGCGGTCGCTCCGCTTCCGGCCCGACTTTATCGACGCGCTACCCTCCGGGCCAGCGGAGAGCCCGACTTATCTGGGCCGCCGCTCGCCCCCGGAAACCCGCTCTCGTCATTGCGAGGAGCGTAGGAACGCGCCAATCCATGGTTGAGTGCGCGAGTGGTCTCCTTCGCCTGACAAGGCGGATAGCTTCGTCCATGGATCGCCGCGCCGCCTGCGGCGGCTCGCAATTACGAAGGGGTGAGTCAGAGGACGACGGTCGGGGTGGGAAGCTGCGTCCCCCGCCCCCGGCTTCGCCGATCAGCTCGCGGTCACGCCCGCTGCGTGGTCCTGCACCAGTTCGTAGGCGCGGTCGTACCATTTGTTGCCGGGGTAGTTGGCGCCCAGCACGGCCGCGTATTTGACCGCTTCCTCGGGAATCCCCAGCGCCAGGCTGGTTTCGGTCAGGCGGTAGAGCGCCTCGGGGGCGTGACTGGTGGTCTGAAAGTTCTCGACCACGTTCTGGAACCGCATCTGCGCCGCGATCCAGCGGCCGCTGCTCTGGTAATAGCGGCCGATCTCCATTTCCTTGCCCGCGAGGTGATCTTCCACCAGGTCGAGCTTCAACCGCGCATCGGCGGCGTATTCGCTCTGCGGGAAACGGCGGTTGACCTCGGTCAGCGCGGTGCGCGCCTGTTCGGTGATCTTCTGGTCGCGCTGGACGTCGCTGATCTGCTCGTAATAGCTCAGCGCGATCAGGTAATAAGCGTAGGGCGCATCCTTGTTGCCCGGGTGGATCGTCAGGAAGCGCTGCGCCGACTGGATCGCCTTGTTGTAATCGGCACCGGCGTAATAGCTGAACGCGCTCATCAGCTGCGCGCGGCGGGCCCAGGGCGAATAGGGGTGCTGGCGCTCGACCTCGTCGAACAGCGCCGCGGCCAGCGTCGGCTGGTTGCGGTCGAGCCGCTGCTTGGCCACGGTGTAGAGCGATTCGACATCGCGGGCCACATAGGCGGTGTCCCGCTCGCCGCTCCCGGTGGAGGCGCAGGCGCCGGTGAGCAGGGTGGCGCCCGCGAGCGCGGCGGCGAGGATCGGCTTTGTGGTCATGGGGCAGGCCTATAGCCAGCGCCGCGCTGAACGCCAAGTGAAGGTATGGACCCGGCGGCGCTTAATGCACGGAAGCTGCATTTCGGCGGCGCAAGCGCAGGCAAGCGCCGGCTCAGTTCACCCCTTCGGGCGCATCCCACAGCAGATGGCGGTTTTCCAGCATCACCAGATTGGAGCTGCGGATGATCTCGCCCTTGGTGCGATAGCCCAGCAATTGCTCCGCTTCGGTATCGGGATTGTTGATCAGCACGCGCAATTCCTCGGAAGAGAAATCGCTCAGGCCCCGCGCGCGCTCGATCCCGGTGCCGTCGTAGATGTGGAGCACGTCGCCGCGCGCGAAATCGCCATCCATCGAGACCACGTCCTCGCGGCAGATCGGCCGCTCGCCGCTGGCCAGCGCCTTGGCGACGCCCTTGCTGACCGACAGGCTGCCCGCCATCTGCAAGCGGTTGGCGATCCAGCTGTCCCAGCCCGACAGCGGATTGGGATGCGGCAGGACCTTGGTGGAGCGGCGCTCGCCGCTCAGCACGGTGCTCAGCGGACGATCGACCTCCCCTTGCGCGATCCAGGTGGTGCAGCCCGCTTCCTGCGCCATGTTCGCGGCCAGCAGCTTGGTCTCCATCCCGCCGGTGCCCAGCGAGCTCTTGCCCTTGGTCGCATCCATATATTGCGACACGTCCTCGACCTCGGGGATGAAGACCGCGTCGGGATCGTCGGGATTGCGATCGTAGAGCCCGTCGACGCCTGTCAGGATGATCAGATCCTTGGCGCCGATCATCTGCGCCACCTTGGCCGCCAGCCGGTCGTTGTCGCCGACCCGGATCTGTTCGGTTGTGATGGTGTCGTTCTCGTTGACGATCGGCACCACCCCGGCTTTCAGCAGCCGATGGACGGTGTTGCGGGTGTTGAGGAAGCGGCGGTGATCCTCGAAATCGCCCAGCGTCAGCAGGACCTGCGCGATCTCGAAACCGTATTCGTGGCCGACCTGGCGATAGGCGTTGAGCAGCAGCGGCATCCCGCAGGCCGCCGCCGCCTGCTTGTCGGATACTCCCGCGCTTTCGGGCGTTTCCCCCACGAGACGAAGCCCCAGCGCCACCGAGCCCGAGGAGCAGATGATGACGTTGCAGCCATCCGCGCGCAGCCGGTTCACGTCCTCGAGCAGGCGCTGGAGGAAGCCGAACCGCGGGGTGAGCAGGTCCTGGTTGGCCAGCAAGGCCGAACCGATCTTTACGACTACGCTGCGTTGGGTCGTCACGACAAAATCCACCGGGTTGAAAGCAATGAGGTTTCCACATAGATAGCGATGGTGCAGCGCACAACCCGCTAGGTTGAAAACTCTTCACCCTCCGCGCACTTTGAATTGTCGGGGCGGGCGAAGGCACATTATCTTCTTTATAGAGCTTTACGCTCGGCAGTAAATATTCACTTAATGGCCCCTAATCGCAAGGAGCGACTTATCACTTTTTCAAGAGTACTCATGATCGGTTGTGGTAAGATGGGCGGTGCCTTGCTCGACCACTGGATGACGGGCGACGAGGACTTCACCATCGTCGACCCCGGCCTCGAACAGGCACCCGATGGCGCGCGGCTGCTTGCCGATCGCGACGCGCTGGAGGACGAGCGCTTCGATGTCGTCGTGGTCGCGATCAAGCCGCAGATGATCGACGATCTAATTCCGCCCTACCGCGATCACCTCGCGCCGGGCGGCTATGTCCTGTCGATCGCGGCAGGCACCTCCGCCGCCCGGATCGCGCGGGCGATGGGCGGCGCGCCGGTGGTGCGGGTCATGCCCAACCTGCCCGCCGCGGTCGGGCGCGGGGTGAGCGGGCTCTACGCCGCAGATGGCGCCGAGGCTGCGCCGCTGACCCATGCCGAAGCGATGATGCGCCGCACGGGTGCCACCGTGACGGTCGATGGCGAGGACAAGCTCGACCGGGTGACCGCTGTCGCGGGCTCGGGCCCCGGTTACGTCTTCGAGATCACGCGCGCCTATGTCGCAGCGGCGGTCGAGATGGGCTTCTCCGAGGACGAGGCGCGCGCGATGGTGCTGGGCACGATGGGCGGCGCGGTCGCCATGGCCGAGGCGCATGGCGCGGCGGATCTGGAAACCCTGCGCAATTCGGTCACCAGCAAGGGCGGCACCACCGCCGCCGGGCTCGACGCGCTCAATGGCGACGGGCTGATCTCCGCAAGGCTGCGCGACACGCTCGCCGCAGCTTACGACCGGGCGGTGGAGCTGCGCTGACCAGCCCGCTCCCGTCCCCTTCCCTCCTCCTTAAGCAAGGACACAACCGATGAACGACCAGACACTCGACCCGCAGCTCCATATCCACGAGCTCGGCAGCCGCGCCCGCGCCGCCGCGCGCCAGCTGCTCACCGCCAGCACCGAGGCCAAGAACACCGCGCTGACCGAGGCCGCCAAGGCGCTGCGCGCGGCGATGCCCGCTTTGCTCGAGGCCAACTCCAAGGACGTCGCCAGCGTCGCGGGCAAGAAGGACGCGAGCTTCATCGACCGGCTCGAGCTGACCGAGGACCGAGTCGAGGGCATGGCATCCGCGCTCGAGCAGATCGCCGAGCTGCCCGACCCGGTCGGCCGCCAGCTCGCGCAGTTCGACCGCCCCAACGGTTTGAAGATCGAGCGCGTCGCGGTGCCGATCGGGGTGATCGGGATGATCTACGAATCGCGCCCCAATGTCGGCGCCGATGCCAGCGCGCTGTGCCTCAAATCGGGCAATGCGGTGATCCTGCGCGGGGGTAGCGAGAGCCGGCATTCGACCCGCGAGATCGTCGCCTGCATGCAGGCCGGGCTGAAGGCCGCGGGGCTGCCCGCCGATGCGGTGCAGACCGTCCAGACCACCGACCGCGCCGCGGTCGCCGCGCTGCTCCAGGCCGATGAATTCGTCGATCTGGTGATCCCGCGCGGCGGGCGCGGGCTGGTCGAGCTGGTCCGCGACCAGGCCAGCGTTCCCACGCTGCTCCACCTCGACGGCAATTGCCACAGCTATGTCCACGAAGCCGCCGACGTGGACAAGGCGGTCGCGATCATCCGCAACGCCAAGCTGCGCCGCACCGGCGTGTGCGGCGCGACCGAGAGCGTGGTGGTCGACCGCGCGGTGGCCAAGCAGGTCATCCCGCTGCTCGCCGACGTCATGGTGGGCGAATGCGAATTGCGCGGCGACGACGAGGCGGTCGCGATCGACTCGCGCCTCACCCGCGCCAGCGAGGAGGACTGGGACACCGAATATCTCGGCCCGATCGCCAGCGTGAAGATCGTCGATGGCCTCGCCGAGGGCATCGCCTGGGTCGATCAGCACAGCTCGCACCACACCGACGCGATCCTCACCGAGGATGCCGAGGCCGCGCGCCGCTTCATGACCGCGATCGACAGCGCGGTGGTGATGCACAACGCCTCGACCCAGTTCTCCGACGGCGGCGAATTCGGCATGGGTGCCGAGATCGGCATCGCGACGGGCAAGATGCACGCCCGCGGGCCCGTCGGGCTCGAACAGCTCACCAGCTTCAAATATCTGGTGCATGGGGACGGGCAAACCCGTCCGTGACGGGTTTGTTTTTTGTCTAGCCTCAGGCGCCGGCGGGGCCATCCGGCCCCTTAGGCTTGTCCTCGCATAGGCTCGGGTGGGCGGTCGCCCTTGCGACGCCTGCGGCGTCGTCCCAGCACAAGCCATCGGCCTGGTGGCGGAGCACGGACCCGCAAGGGTCCGCAAGGCCGACCGGCCGCCCGCAGGCCCGCCAGGGCCGAGGACACCGCGCGCCCGGATGGGCGTGCGAAAAACAAAAAACCCCGCATTTTCCTACACGCCCCAAATCTGCTTCATCCTCGTGGATGACCGCCCCCGACTCGCCCCCGCCCGCCCCCGACTCGCCAGAAACCCCCGCCCCGCTCGCCCCGCACTCCCCGCGCGGCACGCTCCCCGCCTTCGCCCCCGTCCCGCGGCTCAAGCAGCGCTCCAACGGCTGGACCCCCGCGGTGCAATGCGCCTTCATCGAGGCGCTGGCCGACACCGGCAGCGTGTCGAGCGCCTGCCGCGCGGTCGGGCGCGCCGATCACGGCGCCTATCTGCTGCGCCGCCACCCGGAGGCAGGCGAGTTCCGCGCCGCTTGGGCTGCCGCGCTCGATCTCGGCATCCAGCGGATCGAGGACGTCGCGATGGAGCGCGCGCTCCACGGGGTCGAGGTCCCGGTCTATTCCTACGGCAAGCTCGTCGGCTCCCGCACGGTCCACAACGACCGCCTGCTGATGTTCCTCCTGCGCAACCGCGCGCCCCAGCGCTTCAGCGAGGGCCGCGCCAGGGGGCTGAGCGCGCTCGACCGGATGGAACTCGCGCGGCTCAAGAAGCAGTGGCACAGGGAATGGCGCGAGACCTGGGAAGCCGAGCGCGCGCTGCGCGACACCGAGGAGGAGCAGGAAAGCTACGAGCGGATCGACGCCTGGATCGACACTATGCACACCAACCGGATGCGGCGGATGAGCCCGCGCGCCCGCGCCGCGCTCGACGAGCACAATAGGATCATGGAAGAGGACCGCGCTGCGGGCTACGACCCGTGGCACGACCCCGAGCACCCCGACTACCACGGCGCCGCCGCGCGCGCGGCCGCCGGCGAGTCCGAAGCGATCCGCCTCCCCCCGCCCGGCTGGGGAGAAAAGGAGGAGGAGCCCGAGCAAGAGCCCGGCCCGCGCCGACATGGGCTCAAGGATGAGGGGTGGGAGTGAGCGAAGGCGCTTAGCGCCAAAGTTTGCGCCGCAAACGACGCGCTAGAAGCGGGTGCGCGCAGCGCATCGCGCAACCCGGCCGGCGGGTCGGCGGTAGCTAAACCCGTTCGATGTCATGCGACGCATGGAGCGATTGCCCCAGCAATCGCGGAACGGCGGGTGGCGGTCTGAGCCGGAGATACGAGTTCCGTCCTCGGAAACCCACTCACGCGCAGATGGCAGGCCGCCCTCCTTTTATTCAACGGGAGCCAGAGTCCAAAAATGCGGCGGCAATGGAAGACGGTACTGTCGGCATGCCATCATAATGATCGGCCAAAGGTTAGTTCGTGATGCTGACAGCTCGTAGAATGCTCGACTCGCCTGGATCTCTTTGTCGATCAACTCAATAACCTTCTCAGACCCATTTTCGAGATCGAAGCCATCAAGGCCAACGCCATGCCGCGCGGAGTTCCGGTACAGGTGTTCTTCGGTCGCGGAGTCTGGAAGCCAAAGCTGAAACGTGCAATGCTCCATATTGTTAGCACTGAAATCAGCGAGGTCGCTGAGGGCTTGCTCGTGACGAACAATCGCCAACCAGATCGCGAGGGTAGGATAGAGGATCGAACCGGCGGTTACTTCTTTTCGGTATTCGTCAGAAGGCTGCGGGTGCTCCGCTAAGTCGGTGTATTCCTGCAAAGTGCAAGGATAATACCCGCCACGCCGATAGGCCATGATAGTCGCGTATGTGATCTGCTCAACCCACTTATGAATGAAATCGTGACGATCCTGATGGGCAAGAAACAGGCATGCCATCATGATTTCGATAGCGTGGTCATCTTTGACCGGCGTGAAATAGACTGGGTTTTTCTCAACCATATTGATAAGCGTTCGCTCGACACGCTCTATCTCCGCGCTGAACTGCTGAAGAACCTCATCAGCAGTATCGTCTGGAAGCCGATTTCGCGTCAACAATATCCAGAATCCGTGTAGCGCCACCCTTCCCATCGCATCGAAGAGCTTCAGATTTACATCCAGCGCCGAAGAAGATGGAACCGATGATGCAAGGGCATCTCTGGCCTCGGTTAGAGGATAAACGTGCTCTTCGAGGTAAGCCCCGCCGATACTCCGCTGGAGCTGAATGATCTTGTTGACCGCGCTCTCTAACTCCGTTGCGACCTTTGACTGTTTCTCAAACTGGTCGCGCGTGAAATGCCATGTCCAAAGCACCGCTAGCTCACTGCAAAGGTAGGCTGCTTCCAGGTTCTTCACGTCGCGACACCAAACAAAAATAGTCCACGCTGCGAGGTAAATCTGGCGTACAGCCGTTAGGCGGGCGGCCTTTGTTTTGAAGTCCTGAGAAGCAAGACCGGCAAGGACGCCGTAGAAATGCGTCAGGCAAACTTGAGGTTCATCAACGAATGCAACCGCCTTGCGGAAGTTCGATTGGACTTCCTTCGGGAATATTTTCTCACGCAAGAGCCCCGTTGCGATCAGGTCCGCAAGGTGATCTCCATTCCATTCCTCGAACTCGATCTGCTGAGCAACAGTATGCTTATCGACAAAGCTATCGACCGTCGGACGAATATCCTCATGGATATCGCCGCCAAAACACATGGCGATAACGACCGGGAGGTCCTGATAGCGTTTCGGAATGTGCTTCGGGATATAGTAATCGAGTATTTCGTTGAGTGATGGGCGGAGCGCTTGCTGGCCTACATCCCAATCTGTGCGCTTCAGATCGCCCGATTTAATTGAAAGCAGGTAAAGCGCTTTGCCACCAGTCTTTGGCCATGTGCCGATAGCGGCAACATCGACGCCATATTGCTTCGTTCCTCTCTTGGGGCGAGAAATCACGTTGAAGCCGACTTCACTCAGAATGTCTGGCAATATGACATCCAGTTCATCGCGTTCCTTGAGCGATGTTAGGTATTGTTTGAGGAGTGCCTTCATTTGGGCCGTTCCTCCATTCGAAAGCGCAACCGCAAATAGGCAAGCCTTTCCGGGCAGTGCAAATCCATTCGGGGAATAGGTGTCGAAGTTTCGTGCGATTGGTAAAGCATTTCATGCCTGGTCGGCTCATCCGCCCCGGTCCCGTAGATATAAGAAACCGCACCGCGCCCATAGAGCATCGTTTTGGTGTGGATGAACGATAGGAAGACCGACGATTTGTGCGCTTGCTTCGCTATCTCATGCTGCTCTTTGCGCCTACGATCCCATTGGGCTTGACGCTCAGGCGGTGAAGGCTTGAAGGCATCATTGCCTCGGCCATCAGACAGGCCTTTCAGGTATGCATCTTTCGCCTTCTTGAGCCGCTTCACTGATGGCTTCAATTCCGGTGACGTGTCGAGCACCCTCTCGAACATGGCGATGTCGCCGGGGTAATTCTCAAGCCAGAATGACGCAATCTCGCCTTCCATTGCCTTGAGCACCTCTCCTGAAAGGAATTTGAGGCACGCCGCGAGCAAGGAGACCGCTGGACCACGATCAAGCATCAAATACGCATAGACCTTCCGAACGAGATAGAAGACTTCATTCTGTGAAAGGTTGTGCGGGGCTAGATCGAAGGCATAGAGCTTTACATCAAGCGGAGGGAAAATTCTCGACGCCGCCTCGCCCAAAGGTTGGCGTCCATCAAGCAACAGCTCAACGATATACCAACCAAGAACGCTCGGAGGTTCCGCTGCTAACTTGTGCTTCGTTGAATCAAGTGCATCGATCCCAATGGCCTTCGGGCCATTGGTCAGCATCCCACTTACAACGCGCAACACCAAGTCACGCTCAGCATCAAGATCAAGCCCATAGAGTACCATATCGATCAAATCGATGGTCTGTGGCTGATCCGCCCGAACATCGGACATTAGGTCGAAGATGCTCGCTTTGAGTGAGGGTGGATGCTTGATTTTTTCGAGTATCAACCCACGGACAATCTCGTTAACGACCGCAGGCGACGGGTTGTTGCACGCTGACTGCAGAGCCTCGAACAATTGCGGGGGTTTGTCTTTTTGGTCTTCGATGCCCTGCAAACGGCGATGAATAGCGCTTATCGCGTTCGCGCGATCAAGTTCCATAGTTTCGGGGCCAGAGCGCTCCACGAGAAAGTCATTAGCCGATTGTAGGTGTTCGCCGCATAGCTCCATATAACCGAGTGCCATTACGGCGTGGCGGCGCATGACAGGACGCTGGTCATCGCAGATCGCAACAGCTCGGCTCACCGCTTCGCCAGCGTTCACTTTGGCAAATGCCAGTAAAGTGCTTAGCAGGAGTGGGCTATCACGGGTGTCAGACTCCAAAGCGCTGAGGGCTTCTTCGCTCTTCGAAGCGTGAGACTCCAGCCATTTCTCGAACATCGAAATAGCACTGTGTTCCGATCCCGGCTGTTCGCACAAATCTATCAACGCATGGCTAATTCCAAGCAACTCTGAAAGCTCACCATCAAGCTTGGGCAACACTTCGGCCAAAACTTGCTCAACGCTGCGCGACTTTTCTCGGGTCAAGTCGGAGAGTGTTTTAGCGTTGATTTGGGAGTATAGCTCAGTTTCTTTACCTTGCATGAGTCGGACTAGTGCAGAAGCTACGTTTTCAGCTGCGCGAAATGACACGTTTGTCAAATACGCTAGCAGGTCGCCACCCGCCAGAGCGGCCTGAAGCTCAGAATTGTAGTCAGCGCTTTCGTCCATTAGTCGACTGGCAGCCTCTCGCTAAGTAACATCCTACTCCTCCCCATCCGCAGCGCCGCAATAAGCGCCTCCTGCGGGATCGACACATTGCCATACTCACGCATCGGTGTGGTCGGGAAAACAGTCCCCCGGACTGTTTTCTGATCCTCCCACATTGCCCTCATTCTGCGCTGATGAGGAAACCTACTCCTCCCCCATCCGCAGCGCGGCAATGAACGCCTCCTGCGGAATGCTCACGTTCCCATACTCGCGCATCCGCGCCTTGCCCTTCTTCTGCTTGTCGAGCAGCTTCTTCTTGCGGCTGATGTCGCCGCCGTAGCATTTGGCGGTCACGTCCTTGCGCAGCGCGGCGATGGTTTCGCGGGCGATCACCTTGCCGCCGATCGCGGCCTGGATCGGGATCTTGAACAGGTGGCGCGGGATCAGGTCCTTGAGCCGCTCGCACATGCCGCGGCCGCGCTCCTCGGCGACCGCGCGGTGGACGATCAGGCTGAGCGCGTCGACCGGCTCGTTGTTGACGAGGATGCTCATCTTGACGAGATCGCCCTCGCGCAGCCCGATCTGCTCGTAGTCGAAGCTGGCGTAGCCGCGGCTGATGCTTTTCAGGCGATCGTAGAAGTCGAACACCACCTCGTTGAGCGGCAGCTCGTAGGTCACCTGCGCGCGGCCGGCGACATAGGTGAGATCGGTCTGGATCCCGCGGCGGTCCTGGCACAGCTTGAGGATCGAGCCGAGATAGTCGTCGGGGGTGTAGATCACCGCCTTGATCCACGGCTCCTCGATCATCTCGATCCGGCTGGGGTCGGGGTAATCGGCCGGATTGTGCAGCTCGATGACCTTGGCGTCCTCGTTCTTGGTGTGCCCCAATGCGATGCGATAGACCACCGAGGGCGCGGTGGTGATGAGGTCGAGATCGTATTCGCGGGTCAGCCGTTCCTGGATGATTTCCAGATGCAGCAGGCCGAGGAACCCGCAGCGGAAGCCGAAGCCCAGCGCGGCGGAGCTTTCCATCTCGTAGGAGAAGCTGGCGTCGTTGAGCCGCAGCTTGCCGATGCTCTCGCGCAGCTTCTCGAACTCGGCGGCGTCGACCGGGAACAGCCCGCAGAACACCACCGGCTGGACTTCCTTGTAGCCCGCCAGCGCCTTGGTCGCGCCGCCCTTGACCGTGGTGATGGTGTCGCCGACGCGGGCCTGCTCGACCTCCTTGATCTGCGCGGTGATGAAGCCGATTTCGCCCGGGCCCAGCTCGGGGAGCTCGACGCGCTTGGGGGTGAAGGCGCCGACGCGGTCGATCAGATGCTGCGTGCCGCCCTGCATGAAGCGCACGCCCTGGCCCTTCTTGAGCACGCCGTCGATCACCCGGACGAGGATGACCACGCCGAGATAGGGGTCGTACCAGGAGTCGACCAGCATGGCCTTGAGCGGTGCCTCGCGGTCGCCCACGGGGGGCGGGATGCGCTTGACCACGGCTTCCAGCACCTCGGCGATGCCGATGCCGGATTTGGCGCTGGTGAGCACCGCGTCGTCGGCGGGGAGGCCGATGATGTCCTCGATCTCGGCCTTGACCTTGTCGGGGTCGGCGGCGGGGAGATCGATCTTGTTGATCACGGGGACGATCTCGTGGTCGTGCTCGATCGACTGGTAGACGTTGGCAAGCGTCTGCGCCTCGACCCCTTGCGCGGCGTCGACCACCAGCAGCGCGCCCTCGCAGGCGGCGAGGGAGCGGGAGACCTCATAGGCGAAGTCGACATGGCCGGGCGTGTCCATGAGGTTGAGGTGGTAGGTCTCGCCATCCTCGGCGGTGTAGCGAAGGTTGACGGTCTGGGCCTTGATGGTGATCCCGCGCTCGCGCTCGATGTCCATGTTATCAAGGACTTGCTCGCTCATCTCGCGCAGGGTCAGCCCGCCGCAATGCTGGATCAGCCGGTCGGCGAGCGTGGACTTGCCATGATCGATATGCGCGATGATGGAAAAATTGCGGATCTTGGAAAGGTCGGTCATCGCCCCCGCGCATAGCCGCGCCGGCACCGCGCGCCAAGCGACAGATTGGGAAGGAATGCGCGCCCTCGGATCAAGCCGCCTGACGGGTCCCGGTTGCCGCGCGCGGAGGACCGACTTCGACCTCGGCGAACTTCCGCCCCCCCGGGTCGCTCGCCTGCTGATCGCCGAACAGCATGGTGTAGGCATCCTGCGGCAGCGCGGTAAGCGGTCGGCCCGCTGCCTCGATCTCGTAAGGCGAAACGCGGTGGCGCGTGCACCAGCCTTCGGCGCCGTCGCTGATCAACGGGTGTTCGAACTCGATCCCCTGGACCGCCCCGCGCGAGCGCCGCACCGTGCCTACAGCCAATTGCCCGCCGCCCAGATCGAGCACGCAAGCGGTCCCGACCGGGACATCCGCCAGACCTTCGATCATGGCGCCGGTCTTCGACAGATTGCGCATC
Source organism: Qipengyuania benthica (assembly GCF_030717865.1). Classification (NCBI taxonomy): domain Bacteria; kingdom Pseudomonadati; phylum Pseudomonadota; class Alphaproteobacteria; order Sphingomonadales; family Erythrobacteraceae; genus Qipengyuania; species Qipengyuania benthica. The sequence goes on from NZ_JAVAIL010000002.1 coordinate 596,402, forward strand.
ACCGCGCGATAACGGTAATCCTCGATGATCACGCCGATGCGGCGGAACACGGTACGACGATCCGCGCGATATTTCTCGGGGCCACGTGCTTCGTATTCTAGCGAGCCGGTCTGGAGCAGCGCCATCACATCGTCATTGGGCAGGGCAGCGGAGAAGATGTAGCCCTGGACATGGCTCGCGCCGCGTTCCTTGACCAGTTCGAGTTCGTCCTTGGTCTCGACCCCTTCGGCCACGGTCTGCATGTCGAGCGCTTCGGCGAGGCCGACGATCGCGCTCATGATGGCACGGTTGTTGTTGCCCGACTCGGTCGCTCCGCGCACGAAGCTCTGGTCGATCTTGATCTTGTCGAAGGGCGCGGTGCGCAGATAGCTCAGGGAAGAATAGCCGGTGCCGAAATCGTCGAGCGCCAGCCTGACGCCGATCGCCTTGAGCTCCTCGAACATGCGCTGGGTGCGACCGGTATCGCCCAGAAACACCGATTCGGTGATTTCCAGCTCGAGCCGGTTGGGGTCGAGACCGGTCGATTTGAGCACCCGCTCGACGATGCCGGAAAAATCGTCGTGGACGAACTGGATCGCCGAGACATTGACCGCGACGCGCAGCGGCACCGGCCAGGCCGCGGCGTCTCGGCAGGCCCGCTCCAGCGCCCAGTCGCCCAGCGCCTTGATCTCGTTGATTTCTTCGGCGACCGGAATGAACTCGGCCGGTGGAATGAAGCCTTTGTCCGGATGCTCCCAGCGCATCAGCGCCTCGAAGCACGAGACCTCGTTGGTGGAAACGTCGATGATCGGCTGGTAATGCATCGCCATCTCGTTCTTGACGAGTGCGTCCCGCAGGTCCTCCTCGACCTGGCGGCGATGATTGGCTCCGTCCTTCAGATCGCTCGAGTAGAACCGGTATTTGCCGCGTCCGCTGCCCTTCGCGCTGTAGAGCGCGAGATCGGCGGCCTTGACGATCTCCTCGGAATCGAGACCGTCATAAGGCGCGATCGCCACGCCGATCGAAGCACCGACGATCGCGCGCAAGCCGTTGATCGAATAGGGCTGCGAGAGCATCTGGATCAGCTGACTGCTCAGATCCCCCAGCACGCCGCGATCGTCGATATTGGGCAGCATGATCTGGAACTCGTCGCCCCCGACGCGGCCGATATCGCCCATGTGGCCGACCATCTGCTGCAACCGCGCCGCGAACTGCTTGAGCAATTCGTCGCCCGCAGGGTGGCCCAGCGTATCGTTGACCTGCTTGAAGCGGTCGAGATCGAGCATCATCAGTGCGCAGCACTGCTTGGAATTGCGATAGGACTTAAGCGTCTTGTCGAGCCGCATCTCCATACGGCGACGGTTGGACAGACCCGTCAGCGAATCGAATTGCGCCATGCGCTCGGCATCGCGCTGCTTTTCGCGACTGGAGGTGATGTTCTTGGCACTGCCGCGGTAACCGGTGAATTCGCCGGAATCATCGTGTTGCGGCTTGCCGGCGATCTCCCAGAACGTGGTATCCCTTGCCCGGGTTACCGACACCGGCAGTTCGGAGATGGAATTGCGCGCGCCGAGCAGGAAAGCGAGGGGACGCCCCTCGCGCTCCTCGGTGCCATCGGAATCGGTGGTGAACAGTTCGGTCAACGGCGTACCGAGGATGTCCTCGGGCGCCCAGCCATGCGCTTCGCAGGCCGAATGCGTCAGATAGGTCAGACGGCCATCGGCGTCGGTTGCCCAGAACCAGCCGAGCCCGGCCTTTTCAAAGGTATCGAGCAATTCGAGCCGGCGCGCGGCCTCGTCGTCCCCGAGGGGAACGGCCTGCCGCATCGAACCCGCCCCGTCGTTCGCTCCTGCATTGCGCGATACGCGCGAGAAAAAACCGCCCATGGCCATGTGCCAAGGCCTCCTGATTTGCATGCTGCCGGTCGCGAACCGTTGTTGTCACGCATGGGCCTAGCCGGGAATTCTTGACGAATGGATAACCACCCGCGGCTCGCGCTTGCGCTTGCCAGCGCCCGACACTCCCGCCATGCTCGCGTCCGGAGTTTCGAACATGCGTCATATTGCGATCATCGGTTCCGGACCCGCAGGCTATTACACGGCGGAAGCGGCCCAGAAGCGCTGGGACGACGAGGCTCGGATCGATATTTTCGACCGTCTGCCGGTGCCTTTCGGCCTCATCCGCACCGGGGTCGCGCCCGATCATCAGTCGATCAAAGGCGTCGCGCGCCGCTACGAAAAAACCGCGCTGACCGACCATGTCCGCTTCGTCGGCAATGTCGCTGTCGGCGACCATATCTCCGTGGCCGAATTGCAGGCGCTTTACGATGCCGTCATTCTGGCCACGGGCGCGCCCGAGGATCGCTCGCTCGGCCTCGACGGAGAAAATCTCGATAACGTCTTTGGCAGCGCGGGCTTCGTAGGCTGGTACAACGGCCATCCCCAGTTTGCAGGGCTCGATCCCGATCTCTCCGGTCGCCATGCCGTCGTCATCGGGATGGGCAACGTCGCGCTCGACGTGGCACGGATTCTCGCCAAGACCGAGCGCGAATTCGCCGCTTCCGACATCGTCGCGCACGCGCTCGACGCGCTGACTGCGAGCCGAATAGAGACCATCACCATCCTGGGCCGTCGCGGTCCGCACAATATCCTCATGACACCCAAGGAACTTGGCGAACTGGCGCAGCTCGAACGCGCCAGCCCCCGCGTCGATCCGGCCGATCTGCCGCCGATCGACGAAGACGCCATGCTCGACCCGGGTCTGCGCAAATCGGTCGCCCTTCTGCGCAGCTTCGCGGCAATCCCGGACCGCGATCGCGCCGGTAAGCCGGTCAGCATCGACTTCGACTTCTATTGCAGTCCGCAGGCCTTGCTGGGCGAAGACGGGAAGGTCCGCGCCGTCAGGGTCGAGCGCACCGCGGTGTTGGGAGGGCGCCCGGTCGGCACCGGCGAGACTTACGAACTGCCGGCCCATCTGGTGGTGAGCTGTATCGGCTATCGCACCGCGCCCATCCCCAAGGTGCCCTATGACGAGCGCGCCGGCCACTTCTCAAACGAAGATGGCCGGATCGGGCCGGGACTCTACTGTGTCGGCTGGGCCAAGCGCGGTCCCTCGGGCACCATCGGAACCAATCGGCCCGATGGGTATGCGGTGATCGATCTGGTGGCGGAGGAGATCGGCGCCGGCGAAGGTAGGCGCGGTCGTGAGGGCTTCGACGAACTGGCCGAAGCGCGCGGGATCGACGTGGTCACATTCAACGACTGGAAGAAGATCGAGCAGGCGGAGATCGCCGCCGCGCGCGAGGGCGCGCCGCGCGAAAAATTCGTCGATGTCGCCAGCATGATTGCCGCGCGCGGCTGATTGGCCGATGGGGCAGCTCGACAAGCAACCCAGGATGACCGCGTGACCCGATTTGCGTCGAATACCATGACCGCCACCATCGAAATGGTCCGGGCCGGCGGTCGCATCCTGCGCGTTGCGCATTGGCGGCTGGGCGAGCCATCCGATCACCCGCCGATCCTGTTCTTCAACGGCATCGGTGCCAATATCGAGGTACTCTCCCCGCTGGCCGAGCGGCTGACCGAGCGCGGGTTCGTGATGTTCGACATGCCGGGCACCGGCGAGAGCCCGGATCCCGCAATACCCTACAACCCTGCGACCATCAGCTGGACCGCCGCGCAAATCCTGGACCGGCTCGGGCTGGACCAGGTCGATGTGATGGGAATCAGCTGGGGCGGCGCAATCGCGCAGCAATTCGCGCTCCAGCATCCCGGGCGCACCCGCCGCCTCGTGCTGGCCGCGACCACGGCAGGCATGCCGATGGTGCCGGGCGATCCCGCCTCCCTTGGCCAACTGATCGATCCGAGCCGGTACGCCGATCCAAGGTTTTTGAACGAGCTCTTCATGTCGCTCTATGGCGGGATGGCCCGACGCGAAGGCATCGAGGCGGACCATATCGGGAGGCTCAAGCCGCCTTCCCCCGTCGGTTACGCCTATCAACTCTTCGCGATCGCGGGGTGGACCAACCTCCCGGCGCTGCCTCTCCTGAACAAGGAGGTGCTGATCATGATGGGGGCGGACGACACCATAGTGCCGCCGATCAACGGCAACATTCTGGCCACAGCGATCCCGAACTCGCGGCTGGAGGTATTCGAGGGGGGCGGTCACCTGTTCTTGTTGACGCATGCCTGCCAGTCCGTAGCCTGCCTGCGCGACTTCCTCGACGCTCCGCCATCCGCAGCGGAGCTGAAGCGCGCGGCTTGAATCTTCATGGGGCGCGTCGACCTCCGGCAACATTTCGAAGGAATACGATGGAATCAGCCCAGCCCGATCCGATCGTCCGACCGCTCTCGGGGGGATTTCCCGCAGCTTCTCACCCAACACCTCGTCTCTCCCGGGGCGAAGGCGGCGCGCTCGACCGGGCGGGCTTCGCCTGGGCGGTGTTCGAATGGGCGCGCAATCCCTATTACATTCTGATCGTCATCTATGTCTTCGCGCCCTATTTCGCGCGCGACATCATCGGCGCGGACCTGCTGGCGAGCGGGGCGCTGGCCGATCTCGGTCCCGAAGCCGCGCTGGCCGCAGCCAATGCCCAGGGACAGGCGACGATCGCCTCGGTCACCAAATGGGCCGGTATCATCGCCGCGCTGACCGCCCCCTTCCTCGGTGCCGCGCTCGATCGCGGTGGGCGGCTCAAACCGGTGCTGGCGGTCGCGCTGGCGACGATCGCGATCAGTTCGTGCCTGTTGTGGTTCGCAAGGCCCGGCGGCCAAGGCCTGCCGATCCCGGCAATCATGGCGCTGCTGGTGGTGGCCTATGTCGCCTTCACCTATTCCGAGGTCACCCACAACGCGATGCTCAGCGTCGCGGGGCGACCGGACCGGCTGTCGATGATTTCCGGGCTCGGCCTGGGACTCGGAAATCTCGCCGCCACACTGATCTTCGTCGCGCTGGTGATGCTGTTCGTGCTCCCCGCGCTGACCGGCTGGCCCTTCGCCGCGCCGCTGTTCGGAATCGATGTCGGCGAATTCGAACACATGCGTCTTGCGGGACCGATCTGCGGCGTGTGGCTGATGCTCTTCTCGATCCCCTTCTTCCTCAACGCCAGGGACCCCGGTGTCCCCGGAGCCAGCTGGCGCGCGGCGCTGGTGGACGGGTCGAGGAGCGTCCTGCGCACTCTGCGCGAGGCGGCGCAATATCGCGAGCTGATGAAATTCCTGATCGCGCGGATGTTCTATGCCGATGCGATGGCGGCGCTGCTGGCGCTGGGCGCGGTCTATGTCGCGCTGTTCCTGGGCTGGGGCTTTCTCGAGATGCTCTGCTACGCGATCTTCGCCTCGGCCTGCGCTTTTTGCGGCGGGCTGCTGGGCGGCTGGCTCGACACCAGGCTCGGGGTGAAGCGCGCGTTGATCGTGGAGATCGTCGCCATGGTAGCCGCGCTGGTCGTCCAATTGAGCATCACCCGCGACAGCCTCGCCTTCGGCTTGATCGCCAACTACACCGTCTGGGACGGGTTGGCGTTCCGGACCTTGTCCGACGTGGTCTATCTCTCGCTGATCAGCGTGGTCGCGGTCGCGGCCACCGCGAGCATCTCCTCGAGCCGATCGATGCTCGTGACCCTTGCCCCGACAGGGCGCAGCGGCGAGTTCTTCGGGCTCTACGCCATCGCCGGCACGATCACGGTGTGGATGGGGCCGCTGCTGGTCGAGTATTTCACGCTGTGGTTCACCGATCAGCGGATCGGCATGGCCTCGATCTCGATCCTGTTCGCCATCGGGCTGACCGCGCTGCTGTTCGTCCGCATGCCCGAGCGTAGCAGTAGCACCGCCTAGCGCGATCCCGCCGACAACCGGCTGGACTCATCGGTTGCAATGTGGAACCTTCCTCGGCGGAGAGAGGAGCACAACATGCCCGCATTCGACCTGATCATTCGCAACGGCACCATCGTCGATGGCACCGGAGAAAGCCGCTTTACCGGAGACATCGCGATCAAGGACGGCCTGATCGCGCAGGTCGGCAGCGTCGCCGGCGATGCGGCGGAGGAAATCGATGCCGCAGGGCATCTCGTGACGCCCGGCTTCGTCGACATCCACACCCATTACGACGGCCAGGCGACCTGGGACCAGGAAATGGCGCCCTCGAGCTGGCACGGGGTCACCACCGTGGTGATGGGCAATTGCGGCGTCGGCTTCGCGCCCGCGCGGCCCGACCAGCACGAATGGCTGATCGGGCTGATGGAAGGCGTCGAGGACATCCCCGGCACCGCTCTGGCCGAAGGCATGACGTGGAAGTGGGAGAGCTTCCCGGAATATCTCGATGCGCTGGAAGAACTGCCGCGCACGGTCGATGTCGCGACTCATGTCCCGCATGGCGCGGTGCGCGCCTATGTGCTGGGCGAGCGCGAGCGGCCCGGGGCGGTCCCGACCGCCGACGACATCGCGCGCATGGCGCAGATTGTCGAGGAAGGCGTGCGCGCCGGCGCTCTCGGCTTCTCGACCAGCCGCACCGTGATCCACCGCGATATCGACGGCGAGGTCGTCCCGGGCACCACCGCCACCGCCGAGGAATTGATCGAAATCGGCCGTGCGATGGGGCGCGCCGGGCACGGCGTGTTCGAGATGGCCAGCGACATGAAGCGCGAGTGGGACGAATTCGGCTGGATGGGCGCCATGAGCCGCGAGACCGGCCTTCCCGTCACCTTTGCCGCGCTGCAATCGATCGCCAAGGAAATGCCGCTCGACGAGCAGATCGCCGCGATGCGCGCCGAGAACGACAATGGCGCCAATATCGTCGCGCAGATCGCGCTGCGCGGCAATGGCATCGTGATGGCGTGGCAGGGCACGGTCCATCCGTTCCGGTTCCGCCCGAGCTTCCAGGCGATCGAGACCCTGCCGTGGGAGGAACAGCGCGCGAAGCTGCTCGATCCCGAATTCAAGGCGCAGTTGCTGTCCGAACAGAACGACATGTCGCAGGTCAATCAGGATATCCTGCCGCTGGTGATGGTGGTGTGCGGCGGCTGGGCGATGCAATATCAGATGGATTCCGATTTCGATTACGAGCCCCAGCCCGAGGAAAGTATCGCCGCGCGCGCGGAGGCGGCGGGCAGAACGGGCGAGGAATACGCCTACGATCTGCTGTGCAGCGACGAGGGCAAGGGCTTCATCTATCTGCCGATCCTCAACTACGCCGATGGCAATCTCGACTTCCTCGAGACGCTCCAGCAGGATTCCGACACGGTCAATTCGCTCTCCGATGGCGGCGCGCATTGCGGGACGATCTGCGATGCCGCCTCACCCACCTTCATGCTCCAGCATTGGGTGCGCGATCGGGCGCGCGGCACGATCGGGCTCGAGAATGCGATCAAGCGCCAATGCGCCGATACCGCACGACTCTACGGGCTGGAGGATCGCGGCATCATCGCGCCGGGCTATCTCGCCGATCTCAACATCATCGATTTCGAGCGGCTCAAGCTGGGCAAGCCCTGGCTGGCCTTCGACCTGCCCGCGGGCGGCAAGCGGTTGCTCCAGAAGGCCGAGGGTTATGTGGCAACGATCAAACACGGCGCCGTCACCTTCCGCGAGGGCGCATGGACCGGGGCCACGCCCGGCGGGCTGATCCGCGGTCCGCAGCGGGTCGAGCTGGCGGAGGCCGCCGAATGAAGGCCATCCGCACGGGAGCGACGCCCTCCACGCTCGAAGCGCTCGAATATGTCGATATCGACGACGCCAAGGCTCCCGGCCCCGGCGAGATCATAGTGGCCCTCAAAGCTAGCTCGCTGAATTACCACGATTATGCGGTGGTCAGGGGGATGATCCCCACGCCGCAGGGCCGCATCCCGATGTCCGACGGAGCAGGAGAGGTGACCGCGGTCGGCGATGGCGTGACCGAGTTTTCGGTCGGCGACAGCGTCGTCAGCACCTTCTTCCCCGAATGGCTCGATGGCGCGCCGCTCAGCTCCGCCTTTACCGGCGTTCCAGGCGACGGCATCGACGGCTACGCCCGCGAGCATGTGACCGCCTCGGCGGCGTCCTTCACCCGCGCCCCCACCGGCTTTTCGCATGCCGAGGCTGCTACCCTGACCTGCGCCGGAGTGACCGCCTGGCGAGCGCTGTTCGTCGACTATTCGCTCAAGCCGGGCGACACGGTGCTGGTCCAAGGTACCGGCGGTGTCTCGATCTTCGCGCTGCAACTGGCGAAAGCGGCGGGTGCGACGGTGATTGCGACAAGTTCCTCAGACGCCAAACTCGAACGGGTGAAGGAACTCGGAGCGGATCATCTGATCAATTACAAGGAAGTCGAGGCCTGGGGCCCAAGGGCGCTGGAACTGACCGGCGGGCGCGGCGTCGACTGCGTCGTCGAGATCGGCGGCGCGGGTACGCTCGATCAGTCGATGCTGGCGACCAGGATCGGCGGCCATGTCGCGCTGCTCGGAGTGCTGGCCGGGATGGCCGGCCCGGTCCAGACCGCGCTGCTGTTCTCGAAAAACCTGAAGGTTCAGGGGCTAACGGTGGGCAGCCGGGCAATGCAGCTCGACCTGATCGCCGCGATCGAGGCCAATGGCATCCGCCCGGTGATCAGCGACAGTTTCGCGATGCAGGAACTCGCCGATGCCTTCCGCCATCAGGAAGCCAACAAGCACTTCGGCAAGATCGCGGTGGAGATCGGGTAGCAACCCGCTCTAAGCTGGTTTTAAGAATCCACCGCTAACAGGGGCTCGATGTTCGAGCGTCCGGCCCTCTCCGCCCCGTCCGCTGGCCGCTTCGCCACGATCGACGCGCTGCGCGGGGTCGCGGCGATCGCGGTAATGCTGTTCCATCTCGACCCCGCTGCGCGGCTGGCTGTTCCTGGCGGTTATCTCGCGGTCGATCTGTTCTTCGCCTTGAGCGGCTTTGTCATCGCTCATTCCTATGCCGCGCGGCTGACCGCAGGGATCGGGTTCGGGACCTTCATGCGGTTGCGCATCGCGCGGCTGTGGCCGATGCTGGCGCTGGGCGCGATGTTAGGGATCGTTCTGCATGGCGGACATGCGGGGTTGCTGTTTCTGCTGCCCCATCCGTTGTCGCCCAGCATGCTCTATCCGGCCAACCCGCCCTATTGGTCGTTGCTGCTCGAGATGGCGGCCTATGCAGTGTTGGCGCTGGCTTGGGGCCGGATTGGAGCGCGCGGCCTCGCCACCTCGATCCTCGCCAGCGCAGCCATTCTGGTGTGGTTCGCCTCGGGTCCCGACAAACTGCTGAGCTTCGGCGCCGAATGGGGCGTGTTGCTGCCCGGTCTGGCGCGGCTGGGCTTCGCCTTCGGTACCGGAGTGGCGCTGTACCATTGGCGAAAGCACGGGCCGCGACGTCGCGCGACATCGATCGCCTGGGCGCTGCCGCTCGGCTTCGTGACCATCTGCGCGCTGGTGACGCAGGATAATCTGCCCGGCCTGCTGGTAATCCTGTTCGTCGTGCCCGCGCTGACTTGGCTGGCGACCTGCTGGGAAGTGCCGCAAACCCGCGCCGCCGCCATCTTGGGCGGGCTGTCCTACCCGCTCTATTGCATCCACCTCCCGCTGCTCGTCTGGGCGACAGCGGCCGGATTCCAAACCGCCATGCTGGTCGCCCTGCCCTTTCTCGCGCTGTGGCTGGATCGCGCAGTCGATGCCCCGGCGCGACGCGCGCTCAAACGGTTGCTGCTCGGCACCCGCGAGGCCGGGCCAGTCGAGCGCCCGGCCTAGCCGACCGTCACACCCGCATCGGCATCAGCACGTAGAGCGCGGGCGCGTCTTCGCTCTTGCGGATCAGCGTCGGCGCGCCGGCATCGGCGAGGTGGAGCTCGACCGTGTCGCTGTCGATCTGGCTGAGGATGTCTTTCAGATAGCCGGCGTTGAAGCCGATCTCGAAGGGCTCGGAGGAATACTCCGCCGACAGCTCCTCGGCCGCGGTGCCGTTGTCGGGGCTGGTGACGGTGAGCGTCACCTTGTCCTTCTCGAGCCCCATCTTGACCGCGCGGGTCTTCTCGGTGGCGATGGTCGCGACGCGGTCGACGCCCTGGAAAAAGCTGCGCGGATCGACCTTGAGAAGCTTGTCGTTCCCGGTCGGGATGACCCGGCTGTAATCGGGAAAGGTGCCGTCGATCAGTTTGCTGGTCAGCACCACGCCGCCCGCGCCGCCGAAGGTGAAGCGGATCTTGCTGGCCGACAGATCGATCTGAACCTCGCCGTCCATCGCTTCCTCGAGCAGCTTGCGCAATTCGGCGACCGCCTTTCGCGGGACGATGACGTCTGGCATGCCCTCCGCACCCTCGGGACGCGGCAGCGTGAAGCGCGCAAGCCGGTGACCGTCGGTGGCGGCGGCTTTCAGCACCGGCTGGTCCTCGTCCGAGACATGAAGGAAGATGCCGTTCAGATAATAGCGCGTTTCCTCGGTCGAGATCGCGAAACGGGTGCGGTCGATCATCTCCGCCAGCACCTTGGCGGGAAGCGCGAAGCTGGTCGGCAGATCGCCCTCGACGATCATCGGGAAATCGTCGCGCGGAAGCGTCGGCAGCTTGAAACGACTGCGGCCGGCCTTGACGTCCATGCGGTTTTCCGCGGTTTCGAGGCTGACCTGGCTGCCTTCGGGCAGCTTGCGGGCGATGTCGAACAGCAGATGCGCCGAGACCGTGATCGCGCCGGGATCGTCCACGCTGGCGGCGGCCATATGCTCGACGACCTGCAGATCGAGGTCGGTCGCCATGACCTTGAGCGAGCTGTCGGTGCCCGCCTCGATGAGGACGTTCGAGAGGATCGGGATGGTGTTGCGCCGCTCCACGACCGACTGGACGTGGGAGAGGCAGCGCAGCAGCGTCGCGCGTTCGATGGTGGCCTTCATGGTATCGACTATCGTCCCTCTGAAGGGCGCGGGACAGGCCGGAATCGCCCCACCAGCGCCGGAATATGTCAGCGCGACCTTAGCGGGGCTGCCAGACCGGGCAAGGTTCAACCGCTAATGCGCGGTATTGCTTGGGGATAAAGCGGCTGAAATCCATTTCACCCGGCCAGTGCACAAGGACCGACCCGGCATCTCAGCCCAGCATCGCCATCCCGCCGTTCACATGCAGCGTCTGCCCGGTGACATAGCTCGCCTCGTCGCTGGCGAGATAGGCCACCGCTGCGCCGATATCCTCGCCCTCGCCCATCCGGCCCATCGGGATCCGCGCGTTGAGCGCCTCCTTCTGCGCGTCGGGCAGTTCGCCGGTCATCGCCGTGCGGATGAAACCCGGCGCGACGCAATTGACGGTCACCCCGCGGCTGGCGAGTTCCTGCGCCAGGCTCTTGGACATGCCGGTGAGCCCGGCCTTGGCGGCGGCGTAGTTCATCTGGCCGGGGTTGCCGGTGGTGCCGACCACGCTGGTGATCGAGACGATCCTGCCGTGGCGCGCCTTCATCATCGGCCGCGCGGCGGCGCGCATCAGCCGGAAGGCGGCTTCGAGATTGATCCGGATGACCTCGTCCCAATCCTCGTCCTTCATCCGCATCGCCAGATTGTCGCGGGTGATGCCGGCGTTGTTGACGAGGATGTCGATCTTGCCGAGCGTGTCGATGGTGGCGGGGACCAGTTCCTCGACCTGCGTGGTGTCCGAGAGGTTGCAGGTGACCTCGACATGGTCGCCGCCGACTTCCTCGATCAACTGCTCGCGAAATGTGCGCAGCTTGCCGCCGTTCGAGCCCGAGAGCGCCAGCCGCGCGCCCTGCCGCGCCAGCGCATAGGCGATCGACGAGCCGATCCCCCCGCTGGCACCGGTGACGAGGGCGGTCTTTCCTTCGAGACTGAACATCACGAGCACTCCTTTGCAAAAGCTTCGAGGTCGGCCATCGTCACCAGGCTGGTGACCCGCGCCTCGGGGGCGATCCGCCCGACCATCGGGCCGAGCACCTTGCCGCCCAGTTCGGCGAAATGCTCCACCCCGTCCGCGCGCATGGCAAGCACGCTTTCGCGCCAGCGGACTCGGCCGGTGACCTGGCGGACCAGCAGGTCGCGCTCCTCCTGCGGATCGGTGACGCGCGCGGCGGTGACGTTGGCGTAGAGCGGCAGCGCGAAACCCTGCGGCGGGGTGCGCTCGAGCGCCTGCGCCATCCGCTCGGCCGCGGGCTGCATCAGCGAGCAATGGAACGGCGCCGAGACCGGCAGCTTGATCCCGCGCTTGATGCCGTGGTCCTTGGTCAGCGCAATGGCGCGCTCGATCGCCTCGGTATGGCCCGAGATCACCACCTGCGTGGGATCGTTGTCGTTGGCGATTTCGCAGACTTCACCCTCGGCGGCAGCCTCGGCGAGCGCGCTGGCCTTGTCGATATCGGCGCCGAGCAGCGCGGCCATCGCGCCGATGCCGACGGGTACCGCTTCCTGCATGGCCTCGCCGCGCAGCTTGAGCAGCCGCGCGGTATCGCCCAGCGTGAAAGCATTCACGGCGCAGAGCGCGGTGTATTCGCCGAGCGAATGGCCGGCGACACAATCGGCGGTCTCCGCCAGCGAGACGCCGAATTCGCGCTCGAGCACACGCAAGGTGGCGATGGCGTTGGCCATGATCGCGGGCTGGGCGTTGGCGGTCAGCGTGAGCTGGTCCTCGGGCCCCTCGCGCATGACCGCCGAGAGCTTTTGCGCCAGCGCGTCGTCGACTTCCTCGAAGACCTCTCGCGCATGCGCGCTGGCTTCGGCGAGATCGGCGCCCATGCCGATCTTCTGGCTCCCCTGGCCGGGAAAAATGAATGCTCTCATGCCGGTTCTCCTCTGGGGGCAAGGCCCCTATGCGGCGCCCGCCGGTTCGACAAGGCCGAAGGGGACGATCCGGTTATCGGCGCTGTGCCCAATCTGCGCGCGCCCGAGATAGGGAATGCCCGAGCGGGCGCACCAGTCCTGCACGATCTCCACCGCATCGGCGCCGAAGGGGCGGTCGTTCTCGGGAACCTTCGACACCTCGCCCAGCCGGATGCCCGCGATGCCGTGAAGGTGCTGGGTCACATGGAACATCATCCGGTCGACCGCATAGAGATGCTCGGCGACTTCCTCGATCATCACCACATGCCCTGCGAGCGGCGGCATGAATTCGGTCCCGACCAGCATGGCCAGCGTCATCAGGTTGAAGGCGACCACGGGCTCGCCGCCGACGCTCTCTTCCTTTCCGGAAGGATCGCCCGCCAGCCAGTCGAGCGCGCGGCGCACTGCAGCCTCGCCGCCCTCGCGTTTCAGATCGACCGGCATCGGCGCATGAGCCGGCTGGCCAATTCCCGCGCGATAGAGCGCGCCCAGCAGCGTGCCGCAATCCGAATAGCCCAGATAGCTCTTGCGCGCGGCGTGTTCGTCTATTCCCGCCAGCGCCGCCCGGGCGATGCGGTTCGAGCCGTAACCGCCCTTGGCGAACCAGACCGCATCGAAGCCGGGATCGTTGGCGCATTCGAGCAGTGCCGCAAGGCGGATCGCATCGGAACCCGCGAAGTGCCCTTCGCTGACGAAGCACTGTTCGTGGAAGCTCAGTTCGAGCTGCGGGTAGCCCTCCGCCGCTAGCGCCGTGACCCGCTGGGCGAGCTTGCGCTTGATCGGGGTAGCGGGGGCGCAGATGGCGATCCGGGTCATCGCCGAGCGTTCTAGCGCGCCTCTCGCGGCTTGTCATCGCCGGCACAACCCAATAGCGGATCGCAGGATGAGCGACTTTCCCACCCCCGACGAACTGCTGGCCCGCCCCTTTTTCTTCGTCGGGATCGGCGGCTCGGGGATGCTGCCGCTGGCGCAGATCCTGCGCGGCCGCGGCGCATCGGTGGCCGGGTCCGATCGCAGTTTCGACCAGGGCCATTCACCCGAGAAATTCGCCGCGCTGGAGAAGCAGGGCTTCATCCTCCATCCGCAGGACGGGAGCGGGATCGTCTCGCGCGATCAGATCGTGGTCGCCTCGGCGGCGGTCGAAGACAGCGTACCCGAGATCGCCCGAGCAAGGGCGCTCGACTGCCTGCGCCTCACCCGCGCCGAGCTCAATTCGATCCTGTTCAACACCAGCGGCGCCGGGCTGGCGGTGGCGGGGACCAGCGGCAAATCGACCGTCACCGGAATGCTCGGCTGGATTCTCCACGCCACGGGCCGCGAGCCGACGATCATGAACGGCGCGGTGATGAAGAATTTCGTCTCGCCCGAGCGCCCCTTCGCCAGCGCGGTCGTTGGTAGCCAGAGCCTCTACGTCAGCGAGGTCGACGAGAGCGACGGCTCGATCGCGCTTTATCGCCCGGCGGTGGGCGTGCTGCTCAACGTCAGCCTCGACCACAAGAGCATGGAGGAACTGCGCCAGCTGTTCGGCGATTATCTCAGCCGCAGCCGGATCGCGGTGGTCAATGCCGACGACAGAGAGGCACTGGCGCTGCTGCCGCATGCCAGCGAGGCGATCACCTTCGGGATCGCGCAGGAGAAAGCGCAGATCGGCGTGATCCCGGGTTCCATCGCGGAAGGACCGATGCGCCAGGCGGCCATGGTCGTCGACCGCCACGATGGCAGCGAACATGCGCTCCGGCTCGCCTTGCCGGGCCGGCACAACCTTGCCAACGCGCTCGCCGCGATCGCGGGAGCGGCGGCTGCGGGCGTCCCGGTGGCCGCCGCGGTCGAGGCGCTGGCGGGCTTCGACGGGCTGGCGCGCCGCTTCGAGCTGGTCGGCGTCTCCGCCAGCGGCATCACCGTGATCGACGATTTCGGCCACAATCCGGAAAAATGCGCGGCGACCTTGCGGACGCTCAAAGCGCACAAGGGCCGCGTGCTCGCCTTCTTCCAGCCGCATGGCTACGGGCCGCTGCGGCAGATGGGCGATGAACTGGCGGAAACCTTCGCGAACCTGCTCGACGCGGAGGACCGCGTGATCCTGTGCGATCCGGTCTATTTCGGCGGGACCGTCGATCGCAGCGAAGGTAGCGAACGGATCGTCCGGCTGATCGAGCAGGCAGGCGGCGCGGCTGAGCATGTTGCGCAGCGCGCCGATGTCGGCGAACGGCTGGCAGAACTGGCGCGCCCGGGAGACCGGATCGTGGTGATGGGCGCGCGCGACGACACGCTCGCGGTGTTCGCGCGGGAACTCTACCAGCGGCTGGCCTAAGCGCGAACGGTCGGGCGCGGCCCCTCGATCGCGATCCGCCGGGCGCGATCCGCTAGGCCGGGTCTCTCGCGTCGGGGAGCCGTCCGTAGCCGTTTGCAACCGTTCCCGCATTGTACAAGACGCTGCGATCGCGGCCGCTGTCTTTTGCCCGGTAGAGCGCGGCATCGGCGTCGGCGAAGGCCTGGTGCATCAATTGTCCATGCCCCAGCACAGCGCCGATGCTGATCGTCACCGAGGGCAGATCGACAGGCGTTTCCGGCCCCTCGATACTGAGTACGGTTTGCCTCAGCCTGTCGGCCAATTGCATCAGTTCCTGCCCGTCAGAGATGTCGGCCACGACCGCGAATTCTTCCCCACCGAGCCGATAGACCTGCGCCCCCGGCTGCTCGTTGAGCGCGTCGCGCAAGATCGCAGCAACCCGGCACAGCACCGCGTCGCCGATCTGATGCCCGTATTCGTCGTTCACCGCCTTGAAGCGATCGATATCGGCGAGCAGCAGACCCTGCCCCGTCTTCAGACGCGCAACCATGTCGAAGGCGCGGCGATTCGCGAGACCGGTGAGTCCGTCGGTGTTCGCCATCTGGCCCAACCGGACCGCCTGCGTACGGGCCTGGTCGCGATCGTGCCGCAGGGCCAGGAAGCGGTCGCCGACACCGAGCGACGTGAAGATGGCAAGCACGACCATCGCCGGGAAGGTGGCATCCTCGAGCGCAAAGCCGAAGTCCATCAGACCGATGCCCACCAGCAAGCGCAGCAATCCGACCGCGATCAGCACCGAGAGCCCGAGCGCTGCCCAGCGCGCTCCTTGGCTGCCGCGCGCCAGCCCCATCGTCACCGCAGTCGTCACGATCAGCGCACTGGGGATAAGACTGGCCATAAGCCAGCTGTTGACCGTGATCCGCAGGGCCTCGCCGCCGATCAGCGAGACGATCTTTACCAGCACGGGAATCAGCGCGGCAGCGATCAGGGCCGCACTCATCCGCCTGCTCAGGAAGCGGTCCTCGATCAGGCCGCGCACCACCATCACCGCGCTCGACAGCGCCAGGACGAAGGCCACAGCGGTGGCTCGCCAGCGCAGGCCCAACTCCAAATCCGGTACGAGTTCGAAGATCAGGCCCGATTGCAGCAGGGTGTAGAGCGTCATCGCGCCAACCATGCCGAGATGCCACAAGACGAAGGACTGGCGAAGGATACGGAAGAACAGAAGGTCGTAGATCATCGGCAGGACCAGAAGGCCGATGACCAGCACATAGGCCAGCGAACGCAGATAGTGCATCTCGGCACTGCGAGCCTGCGTCAGGATTCGCGCCTTGGCAGTGGTTGCCGCGGAATAGGGACGCTCCACCACGGTATCCACCGCAGACAAGGGTGCGGTCTCGTCGGGGATGGGTACATCGAAACGGTTGCCTGCGAACCAGTTGCGCGCCGCCATCTGGCGATCGACATCGACCAGTCGCTGGGTGCCGTCGGCATAGGTGAAGCGGACCAGCATCGACGCGAAGTCAGAAGCGACAGTCTGCCACACCAGTTCCTTGCTGCTGTGAAGAACGAGCCCGTCGAACTGGACCGAAGTTCTTACGAACCGATGGCGATATCCGAATCGGCTGCCGCTGCATTCCAGCTGCCCGCGCGAAAGGTCGAAAGCGGCGCGAGCGGTTTCGGCGCCGCCGGTGCAGGTCAGGGATTTGAGCGGAAGGGCCTGTGCGACGCTCGGCACCGCACAGAGCAGGCCCAGAGCACAGGCTATCCTCCCAAGAATGCGATATAGCCTCACCGGCTCTCCCCTGCGAATGGAGAGCCGTGTCTGGCAGTCGCGCTGCCTGACTTTCCTCCCATTGTCGTCAATGTACCAAATCGGGAAACCGGATGGCCAGCGGTTTTCCGCAGTTCCTGTTGTTGCGCGGTCGTACTAATGATCGGCCGTTTCGTTTCCGATCCCGAGCAGCTTGTGCAGCACCAGCGCGATGATTGCGCCCAACACCAGTCCGACCAGTGCGGACAGGGCGGCGTAGGTCGCCCAGCCGAGGATGCCCGCCAGACTGCCGGTGGCGGTCTCGACGGCCAACTGCGCATCATGCGCCCAGTCGGAAGGAGCATGCCAACCGAGTTCGTGCACGCCGTGCAGGAGGATCCCGCCGCCGACCCAGAGCATCGCTATGGTCCCCACGAAGGACAGCACCAATAGCAACACCGGCATGGCCTTGAGCAGACCGCAACCGACCCTGCGTGCCAGGTGCGAAGGTTTTCGGGAAAGATGCAGGCCGACGTCGTCCATCTTCACGATCAGCGCCACCGCGCCATAAACGAAGACGGTCACCGCTATGCCGACGATTGCCAGCACCCCGGCGCGGGTCACGAAATCCTCGGCGGCGACCTCGTTGAGAGTGATCGCCATGATCTCCGCCGAGAGGATCAGATCGGTGCGAATTGCGCTGGCGACGCGCTGCTTCTCGAACGCGGTCGGATCTTCGATCGGGTCGTCGAGCGTCTTGCCGTGCTTGGCACCGCCCAGCTTCTCCATCACCTTTTCCGCACCTTCGTAAGAAAGATAGGCCCCGCCGGCCATGAGGATGAAGATGATCGCCGACGGCAGAAAGAAGCTCAGCAGGAGCGCGCCCGGAAGCAGGATCAGCAGCTTGTTCTTGAGACTGCCCTTGGTGATCTCCCAGATGATCGGCAGCTCGCGCGCCGGGTTGAAGCCGGTCACGTAGGAGGGGGTCACCGCCGCATCGTCGATGACCACGCCTGCGGTCTTGGTCCCGGCCCGGCTGGCGGCAACGCCGATATCGTCGACCGACGCCGCCGCGGCGCGGGCAATCACGGATACGTCGTCGAGCAGTGCGACCAGTCCACCGGGCATCGAGAATCCTTTGTCAAATTTGGAAACGCCCAGCCCCTGCCCTGCCGGGTGCATCCCGACAAGCCTTGCTTTCTGCACCCGTCGCGCTATGTGCGCCGCTTCCCTGCCTGTGCAGGGATTCGAAGAAAGCCGGAGGGGCCCCGCGGAACCGCTGCGGACAAGCCAGCGATCGGCATTAGTGAAAGGACCAAGACATGGCTCTCTACGAGCATGTATTCTTGGCGCGTCAGGACCTCTCCCAGAGTCAGGTCGACCAGCTGGCCGCCAATGCAACCGAAATCGTCGAGCAGAACGAAGGCCGCGTCACCAAGACGGAGACCTGGGGCCTGAAGAATCTCGCCTACAAGATCGACCGCAACCGCAAGGCGCATTTCGTCATGCTCAACATCGAGGGCCCCGGCGAAGTCGTCCACGAGCTCGAGCGCCAGACGCGCATCAACGAAGACGTGATCCGCTACATGACCATCCGCGTCGACGAGCACGAGGAAGGCCCCAGCGTGATGATGCGCAAGAACGAGCGCGACAAGAAGCGTCGCAGCGACCGCGAGGAGCGCAACTGATGGCCCGTCCGTTTTTCCGCCGCCGCAAGTCCTGCCCGTTCTCGGGCAAGGGCGCTCCCGTCATCGACTACAAGGACGTGCGCCTGCTCCAGGGCTTCATGTCCGAGCGTGGCAAGATCGTCCCCAGCCGCATCACCGCCGTCAGCGGCAAGAAGCAGCGCGAGCTGGCCAAGGCCATCAAGCGGGCACGCCAGATCGGCCTGCTGCCCTACATCGTGCGCTGAGGAGAACAGACATGGATATCATACTCCTCGAACGCATCGGCAATCTCGGCGGGATCGGCGATGTCGTCTCCGTCAAGGACGGGTTCGCGCGCAACTTCCTGCTCCCGCAGAAGAAGGCGCTGCGCGCCAACGCCACCAACAAGAAGGTCTTCGAAGCCAATCGCGAGCGGCTCGAAACCGAGAACGCCGACCGCCGCAAGGAAGCCGAGGCCGCTGGCGAGAAGATCGCCGGTGCCGAAGTCGTGCTGATCCGCGCTTCGTCGAACGCCGGCCAGCTCTACGGTTCGGTAAATGTGCGCGACATCGTCAGCGGGCTCGAAGCCCAGGGCCACGATGTCGACAAGAAGCAGGTCATCCTCGGCAGCCCGATCAAGATGCTCGGCATGCACGAAGTGACCGTGGCGCTCCACCCCGAGGTCCACATCACGGTCAAGGCCAATGTCGCCCGTTCGCAGGACGAGGCCGAACTGCAGAGCCAGGGCGTCGACGTCCTCGCCCAGGCATTCGAGGACGATCAGGCCGAGATCGAGAAGATGGCCGAATCGAACCGCATCGATCCCAATCTCGAGCCGGGCGAAATTCCGTCCGACATGCTCGAGGATGGTGTCAGCACTCCCGACGAAATGACCCGTCGCGAAGCGCTGATCGAAGCGACCGACCCGGACGCCGACAACGGCTGATCGCAGTCTCAGGACACCAATCAGGGCGCGGCGGCTTCGGTCTCCGCGCCCTTTTTGTAAGACACGCGATCATTCGGCTGTCAGGCTGGCGGATTAGGCGTCAGGCGAATAAGGCCGGGCGAAGAGGAACATTTATGGAAACGACCGACCACATCCTCGACAAGCTGCAGTCGATCTACGATGCGGCGGTCGAGCGGCTTCGCGGCGACGTGATGGCCTTCGGACGCGACCGCTCTCTGCCCGCACCCGAGCGGCGCAAGGACGGGTCCTACACCTATCCCGAACTGCGGCTGCGGTTTCGCGGCGGCGACCAGCCCGAGGATCGCAGCCGCGCCTTCGGCCGGCTCAACGCTCCCGGGCTCTACACCACCACCGTTACCCGCCCCGCGCTGTTCCGCGACTATCTCACCGAACAGCTCCAGCTGATCTCCTCCAATTACGAGGTCGAAGTCGAGGTTGGTTCCTCGCAGCAGGAAATCCCTTTCCCCTACGTCCTTGACGGGCAGGCGGGCGCCGAGTTGGCCGGGGTCGATCCCAACGAGGTCGCGCGCCATTTCCCCTCCACCGATCTCGCCGACATCGGCGACGAACTGGCCGACGGAATCGAGCTGGAAAGCCCGGACGATCCCATCCCGCTGTCGCTGTTCGACGGGCTGCGCACCGATTTCAGCCTTGCCCGGCTGGCGCATTACACCGGCACGCGGCCGGAGGATTTCCAGCGCTTCATCCTGTTCACCAATTACCACCGCTATGTCGACGAGTTCGTCGACTGGGCAGGCGCGCAGCTGGGCAAGGACGGCTATACCGAACTCGCCGGCGCAGGCGGGTTGCGACTGTCCGAGCAGACCGCCAACGCCAGCGCGCAATTGTCCGACACCGCGTGGCGGCGCCACCAGATGCCCGCCTATCACCTCGTCGGCGAAGGTCGCGGGGGGGTCACGCTGGTCAACATCGGGGTCGGCCCCTCCAACGCCAAGACGATCTGCGACCATCTCGCGGTGCTGCGTCCCGAAGCCTGGCTGATGATCGGCCATTGCGGCGGGCTGCGCCCGAGCCAGAAGATCGGCGACTATGTCCTCGCGCACGCGTATCTGCGCGACGATCACGTGCTCGACCCGGTGCTTCCCCCCGAGATCCCGCTCCCCGCGATCGCCGAAGTCCAGCAGGCGCTGGCCGGTGCGGCGGAGGAAGTCTCGGGCGAACACGGTTCGGATCTCAAGCGGCGGATGCGGACCGGGACCGTGGTGACCACCGACGACCGCAATTGGGAGCTGCGCTACACCAATTCGGCGCGGCGGCTGTCGCTCAGCCGCGCGGTCGGTATCGACATGGAGAGCGCCACCATCGCGGCGCAGGGCTATCGCTTCCGCGTGCCCTACGGCACGCTGCTGTGCGTCAGCGACAAGCCGCTCCACGGCGAGATCAAGCTGCCCGGACAGGCCAACAAGTTCTACGAACAGGCGATCGCCGCGCATCTCCAGATCGGAGTGACCGCATGCCGTCGGCTGCGCGAGGAAGGACCGCGACTGCACAGCCGCAAGCTGCGCGCCTTCAACGAGCCCCCGTTCCGCTGAGTGCGGGCGGGCGGCCGAGCCCTGCGGCGCCTCATCCGTCCTGCGCCTCGAGCCCCTCGATACTGTCCTTGCCGGTCACCTGCTCGATCGATTGGCGCAGGCTCTTGAGCGAGGCCTTGTCGGTGTCGAACGGTGCTTCGATGGCATAGGTCTTGCCCTTCTGCTTCTGCCCCTGCACCGACAGCGGCACCGAACCGGCCAAGTCCGCCAGCATGGCCGCGGAAATCCGCTTTTTGAATTCGACCGAGAAATCGCCCATCGCGCCCTCCTTTCGCAAAGAGCGGAAACTGCCACGCGTCTCATGCGCGGCAAGGCGAACAAGCTCCGGTTCGGAGGATCAGCGTGCTGGCAGCGGCACCAGCGCGAATTCGAGATTGTAACTTGCCTCCACGGTGATCTCGCCCGGCTCGATCGGGGTCCGGGCGATCCGCGAGCCGGTGACAATGATGTAGCCGCTGCCCTTACCGAGCTGGACCTGACTGTCCGACACCCACAGCACCCGGGCGACCCGCATCCCCAGCGCAGCCGCAGTCGCATCCGCCTGCGCACGCGCTTCGCGCAGCGCTTCGGCCTCGGCGAGCCGCGTCAGCCGTTCGACGTTTTCCTCGGCCACAGCGAACTCGGGTCCGCTGATCGAATTCGCCCCCGCATCGAACAGCGCGCTGACCAGATCGCCGGCGCTTCCCAGATCGCGGCTTTGCACCGTCACGGCGCTGCTTGCGCGAAAGCCCAGGATGCGATCGACCACCGCGTTGCGGGTATCGGCGAATTGCGGTTCGACCGAAAGATCGGAGCTCTGAATCTGCTCGGCGGGGATTCCCGCAGCGCGGAGCACCGCGATCACCGGGGCGAGCTTGCGGTTGTTGGCATCGAGCGCAGCAGCGGCGCTCTCGCCAGTGGTGACCACGCCCACGGTCACGGTCATCACTTCGGGATGTGCCGCGATGCTGCCGACCCCGGCGACGCGCAGGATGGTTTCGGTTGCGGCGACGGCAGGCCGGGAGGTTTCGGTCTGCGCCGCCAGCGGTGCCGCGATCGTCAACCCCGCGGCGCCAATCCCCAGCGCCAGCCTCAGCCCCCATTCGAGTCTGCTCGACCGTGTCACACGCATTTCCTCCCTTTCGGACGTTACCCCGCCCCCTTGGTCTTGGTCTTGCCTGCCTGGGCATGCGAAACCATGAAATCGATGATCTGGCCGGCGATATCCTTCTCGGTCGCCTTCTCGATGCCTTCGAGCCCGGGCGAGGAATTGACCTCCATGATCACCGGGCCGTGGTTCGAGCGCAGCATGTCGACGCCGCAGACGTTGAGCCCCATCCGCTTGGCCGCGCTGACCGCGGTCGATCGTTCGGCCGGCGTGATCTTGATCAGCTGCGCGCTGCCGCCGCGGTGAAGATTGCTGCGGAAATCGTCGGGTGCCCCGGTGCGCTTCATCGAGGCGACCACCTTGCCGCCAACCACCAGCGCGCGGATATCGGTGCCGCCGGCTTCCTTGATGAATTCCTGCACCAGGATGTTCACGTTCGCGCCGCGGAAGGCCTCGATCACCGATTTGGCCGAGGACATGGTCTCGGCCAGCACCACGCCGATGCCTTGAGTCCCCTCGAGCAGCTTGATCACCACCGGGGGTCCCTTGACCGCCTTGATGATCTCCTCTGCCTGCTTGGGATCGTTGGCGTAGGCGGTGAGCGGCAGGCCGAGCCCATGCTTGGCGAGGATCTGCATACTGCGCAGCTTGTCGCGGCTGCGCCCGATGGCGACGCTTTCGTTGAGCGACCAGGTGCCGCGCATCTCGAACTGGCGCAGGATCGAGAGCCCGTATTGGGTGATCGAGGCGCCGATGCGCGGGATCACCGCGTCGTAGCTTTCGGCCGGCTCGCCATTGTAGAACACCTCGGGGCGGTGGCTGGCGATATGCACGGTGCAGCGCAGCGTGTTGAGGATGTCGAGCTGATGGCCGCGTACCTCCGCCGCCTCCTTCAGTCGTCGGTGCGAATAGAGATTCGCATTGCGCGCGAGCATGGCAATTTTCATCGGGGGACCCTCACGGTTTGTGGCCAACGGCGACTTCGCGACCGGGGGTCTGCAGCCAGGAATGGCCCGAATCGACGAGGAAATGGCGCCGTAGAGCGGAGCGACCGATCAACATAGGGAATTTCATGTCCGAGCGATCGGCAAGGCTGATCTCGGCGCGAAATTCGACATCACCGATCCGGATCGGGGTCTTGATGATCATCCGCCGCTGGGTCTCGCCATTGGAACTGGTGATCCCGCGCCAGTCGACATGCACCGCCTCGCACACCTGCCGGACGTGCTGCCGCGCATAATCGACCGCGAAACGGACATAGGCCTCGCCGTCGCGCTCGAACCGCTCGAGGATCGTGCCGTGGAGCGAGGAGGTGCGCGCCCCGGTGTCGATCTTTGCCGGGATTGCCGTCAGGCCGAGTTCGGGCAGCGCCACCAGTTCGCGCCAGCCGACCGCCGGGAGAGGCTCCACCTTCTGCTTCACGGCAGAACCGCGAGCCCGTCGCCGCCATCGCCGGCCTCGAGCCGCCGCCGCACCCGTCCGCTGGCGTAATCGACCTCGGCGATGGTATCGTCGCCGGTCTCGGCGACATAAATCCGTTCCCCGTCCTGCGACCAGATCACCGTGACCTGCATCCGCTCCTGCGCGCCCTCCGGGCCGGCGACCGGGATCGAGCGGATTGCCTCGGCACGCGCCAGATCGATCACCGTCAGCCCGCCGTCGGCGAGATCCGAGGTGACCGCGACATCGCCCTGCGGCCGGATCGCCAGCCGCAGCGGGAACGCGCCGGTGGCGAGCTCGCTGCGGATTTCCAGATTCATGGGATCGAGCGCGAAGGCCTTGTCCGAGCCGCGCGCGCTGACCCACAGCGTCTCGCCGTCGGGGGCGAGCGCGATTCCCTCGGGTTCGACCCCGACCGCGACCGACAGCGGCGCGCGGCGGGTGAGCAGATCGACCAGCGTCACCGTCCCGGACCCCATGTCCACGGTCCAGGCGTGGCGGGCATCGGGCGAAATGGCGAGCATGTGGCTGCCCTCCTGCCCGGTGCCGTATTCGAAGGTCTCGGCCTTGCCGAGAGGGTCGCGGATCCAGAACACCGATTTGCGCCCTTCGGCGGTGGCGTAGAGCGCGCCATTGGCGTGCCAGACGATGCCGTGCGGGCGCGCGTTGGCGCCCAGTTCGACGCTCTTCAGGCGGGCGAGGTCGCTGGTGCGGAAGATATCGACGCTGGTGCCGCCGTAGCAGGCGAGCGCAACATGCGCGCCGTCGGGCGAGGTCGCCAGCTCGTGCGGATTGGTGCAGCTCGGAACCTCCAGCACCGTCTCGCCCGTGGCGAGATCGATCTTGGTCAGCGTGTTGCCGAACTTGTTGGCGACGAACAGCGTGCCGCCCTGCGCTGCCGCGTCGGCAACGGTCGGTGCATCCGCAGCGATCGGCGCGCAGGCAGCCAGGCCCAGCGCAGCGGGGGCCCAGGCTAAAGCGAGGGTCGGAATGATACGCACGGTCGTGATGCTCCCCTGATTCGGCACGCTGCCGCGTCGGTCTGCGATGGGCGCCAGCCTACCTGCGCGGAGCGATGCTCACAAGCGCCGCGCCGCGCTCTGGGCCGGTCCGAGCCATTCGGCCATCGCCCGCCCCAGATCGGGTTTGGTCACGCTGCCCATATGGGTGCCGGGAACCTCGACGTAGGTCGCATCGGGCAACAGCGCCGCCAATTCCTCCGCCGAGCCATTGTCGCAGTCCTCGTCGCCGCAGACCACCAGCACCGGCATGGCCACATTCGCCAATTGCGCCAGATCGAGATCGGGCATGGTGTCGAGCAGCAGCCGCGCCGCCACCCGGTCGACGCCTTGCGACTTGAGGAACTGCACCGAGAAATACGCAGGATCGCCGCGCGCAATCGTGTCGAACTCGTCGATCACCCGCTTGAAATGCGCCGCGCGCTTCTGCCATTCGCCCAACCCTGCAGTCCCCATCCCGCCGACGATCAGTCGCTGCGGCGCCAGCGCACCGCTCGCCACGCCATGCAGGGAGGTCCGCGCGCCCAGCGAGAAGCCGCCCAGATCGTAATCCCCCAACCCGAGATGTCCGACCAACGCCGCGACATCGCGGACCAGCACGTTGGGCGGATAGGCCTCGGGCGCGCGCGGCGAGGCGCTGTCGCCATGCACGCGGAAATCGAGCATCAGCACTTCGTAGCCCAACTCCGCGATGGCGCGGTCGTGACCCCATTTGATCCAGTTCATCTGCGCGCTCGAGAACAACCCGTGGAGCAGCACCAGCGGCCGCCCCTCGCCGACCCGGTGCAGCGCGAGCTCGATGCCGTCGAAGCTGGTGAAACGTTCGGTGGTCATCAAAAAGGCTCTGCGGAAAAAGTATTGGTCGGGGCCGCGCGAGAGCTGGCAACATCGTCATTGGTGGCGCCGGAATTCATGATCCGGCCAGGAGCCGGCACCTCGACTTTCCTGTCCAGTGTCTTCTCCAGCGTTGCGAGATCGACCAGCCAAAAGCGGGCGTCATCGGGTGTCGTCCATACGATCATCGAGAGAGTCGACTTGTCGATCATGCGCGGCGCGTCCACGAAATGCACTCGCTGCGCGAGCGTTCTCTGCTCAAAATCCGACAGCCGTCCGACCACCACGTCGAGTAGGCCTGCAGCGTAATCCTCCTCCGTCCCGGTGAACGCGAGATAGGCGGAAGGGTGTTCGTCATTTTCGCCTTCCCTGCCGATGGTTTGCCAGCGCAAGATGATCTGGGCGCTATCTGCGGGGAGAACCAGATGCGAGTCGCCCGTCTGCATGTTCGTTAGAGAGATGTTCGATCCAGCGACATCGAGATCGTATTCGTCCTCGTCTTCGATTTGATACTTCACGACCAAGCCGTCCTCGAGCTCGATTTCCTCTCCTTCATACTTCGTCTGGTTTGCAAAACCCTGTTCGGCGTAGGGGTCGTGATACCCCTGATCAAAGCCATCGGCCCCGAGAGTGAAAAACCACAGCGCGGTCGCAACCGAGGCAAACGCCAGAAAACAGAACAAGACGATCGCATTGAACCGCTCGAGATACTGGAAAAAGGCATCCCACTTCATCGCTTCGCCAGCCCGCGCTGCTCCATGCGCCAGCGCACCATCTCGATGCGGTCCTGGCCGAAGAAGGGTTCGCCGTCGAACACCAGCGTGGGCACGCCCCAGTGGCCTGCGGCTTCGAGCGCGTCCTGGTTGGCGGCGATCTCGGCATCGAGCACCTCGGCGTCCCGTTCCGCCTCCGCGTCGAGTTCCGCGAGGTCGAGACCGGCGCGGGTTGCGGCTCGGGCCAGGTGCTCGCCCTCGTTCCAGCCTTCCGCCCCGCCCCAGATCAGCCGCCCGGCCTCATGCGCGAAGGCGAGACCCTTGCCGCGCCGCGCCGCTGCCTGGCCAAGCCGGGTGATCCGGCGGATATGCGGCTGGTCTTCGGCGATTTTCCTTGTCGCGGTGTCCTGGACGATCGGATCGGGGCGCGGCGGCCCGAAAGGAATCTCGTGGAACTGCGCCACGCGCATCATGTCGCGCATCGTGTAGCCGAGCCAGTTGGGATGGTTGCGCTCGAAGAAATCGGGCTGGCGGATCGCCAATGGCCAGACCGGGCGCAGCGCGATGTCGAGATCATAGGTCTCGGCCATCGCGCGATAGCGGCCCACGGCGAGATAGCTGTAGGGCGAGCGGAAGCTGAAATAAAGTTCGGCGGTCAGCGTCATCGCGGCCTCCTCGCGCAGGTCAGCGGAAGAAGCAATTCGTCCCCGCGTGGAGCGATTCCACTTCCCGAGTCGCGCCCTCGCCGGTCAGGAAACCGAAGATGCCAGCGGGGGTGGTGAACTCCTCGCCCAGCGTGCTGTCGGCGATCATCTCGACCTCGTAGGCCTCGGCCAGTTCGGCCTCGCTACTGTCGAGCGCTATCCCTTCGGCGGTCGCGATATCGGCGCCCTCAGCATCGCTGTCGCGCAGCGACCAGCCGACCAGCGCGCCTTCCTGGAAATTGAGCGACAGCCCGCCGGGATATTCGGTGAACGCGATGGGGCCCGCGCCGCATTCGGTGTTGGTCCCCGCATCGCGCGCCTCGCCAAAAACCTTGGCCATTTCCGTTTCGACGGGTGCGCGCAGGCTGCCGAAGGTCAGCATGGTCCCGAGCGGCCCGGTGACCTCGAGCCCGTCGCCGCGCAGCCGGACGACGCCGGCCGGATCGGCGGGAAGGTTGGGCGTTTCCTGCAGGGCGAGGTCCGCGCCTTCGGCAGCCTCCTCGGGCGCGCTCTCGCCGCAGCCCGCAAGTGCGAGCGCAGCCGCCCCGATCATCGTCCAACGCATGCTCATCCTGCCCCTACCCCTTCTTGAGACACTCGCGGCCGAGCAGTTCGGCGATCTGCACCGCGTTCAGGGCCGCGCCCTTGCGCAGATTGTCCGAGACGCACCACAAATTGATCCCGAACTCGACCGTCGGGTCCTCGCGCACCCGGCTGATATAAGTCGCGCTGTCGCCCGCGGCCTCCACGGGCGTGACGTATCCGCCGTCCTCACGCTTGTCGATCAGCATGATGCCCGGTGCCTCGCGCAGGATGTCCTGCGCCTGCTCGGCGGTCATTTCGCGCTCGAACTCGATGTTCACCGATTCCGAATGGCCGACGAACACCGGCACCCGCACGCAGGTCGCGGTGAGCTTGATCTTCGGGTCGAGGATCTTCTTGGTCTCGACCACCATCTTCCATTCTTCCTTGGTCGAACCGTCGTCGAGGAAGCTGTCGATGTGAGGGATGACGTTGAAGGCGATCTGCTTGGTGAATTTCACCGACTCCACCGGATCGCCGACGAAGATCGCACGGCTCTGCTGGAACAGCTCGTCCATGCCTTCCTTGCCCGCGCCCGAGACCGACTGGTAGGTCGCCACCACCACGCGCTTGATCCGCGCGACATCGTGGAGCGGCTTGAGCGCCACCACCAGCTGCGCGGTCGAGCAATTGGGATTGGCGATGATGTTGCGCTTGGAATAACCGTGGATCGCCTCGGGGTTCACCTCTGGGACGATCAGTGGCACATCGGGATCCATGCGATAGAGCGAGGAATTGTCGATCACCACGCAGCCTGCGGCCGCAGCCTTGGGCGCGTATTCCTTCGCCGGACCGCTGCCCGCGGCGAATAGTGCGATGTCCCAGCCGGCCCAGTCGAAATGCTCGATATTCTTGCACTTCAGCATCTTGCCGGTGTCGCCATATTCGACCTCGGTGCCGTGCGAGCGGCTCGACGCGACCGCCGCGATCTCGTCGACGGGGAATTCGCGTTCGGCGAGAACCTGCATCATCTCGCGCCCGACGTTCCCGGTCGCACCGACGACTGCCACACGATAACCCAAATGCTGTCTCCTCTAGATCTTCAGCGCGGGACATAGCGACGCCCGTGCCATTCACAACCTTAGCCCGTGCGAGTGGGCGATCACTCCGGCGGGGTCACCCCATGATGCTCGAGAAAGCGGAACACCGTGTTGTAGCGATGCGGCGAGATCTGCTCGCCCGAGACGCGGTGGGTGTAGCCGGGATAGAGCATCATCTGGAACGGCACATTGGCCTCCTGCATCGCGGCGATGACCTCGGTGGCGTTCTCGAACACGACATTGTCGTCCGCCATGCCGTGGATCAGCAGCAGCGGGTCGGTGATCCTTGCGGCATTCGGGATTGCGGACGCGGCGGCGTAGGCGGCGGTATCGGCCTGCGGGGTGCCCATGTAGCGCTCGGTGTAATGGGTGTCGTAGAGCTCCCAGCGCGTTACCGGCGCGCCCGCGATGCCCGCAGCATAGAGGCCGGGATCGGCCTGCAGCTGCTTCAATGTCATATAGCCGCCATAGGACCAGCCATCGATCGCAATTTTGTCGGGATCGACGAAGGGCAGCGTCTTGAGAAATTCCGCCCCCGCCTTCTGGTCGCGCACCTCGACCCCGCCCATCCCGCGATAGATCGGCTGTTCGAACGCGACCCCGCGATTGGCCGAACCGCGGTTGTCGAGTGCGAAATAGATATAACCCCGATCGACGATCGCCTGCTCGAGCGGCGCGCTCCAGTTTCGCTGCACCACCTGCGGGCCGGGGCCGCTGTAGTGATAGTAATAGACCGGGTAGCGCTTCCCCGGCTCCATCTCGGGACGGATCATCTTCCAGTGCAGGGTGCTGCCGTCCTCGGCCTCGATCGTGCCGAATTCGGGCGCGCGATGCCCGCCGAGGAAGGGCGCATAGGGATGCTCGCCGCCCAGAGCGTTTTCCTCGATCCAGGTCAGCCGCTGACCCGAGGTGTCGGCGATATAGCTTTGCGTCGGCTGGTCGGGTTTCGACCGGCTCACCAGCAGCGTCTGCGCCTTGGAGTCCATGCTCGCCGAATTGACGAAAGCGGGATCGGTTAGCCGCTCGATCGCGGCGGGATTCTCGAGATCGAAAGCATAGACCTGCTGCGCCAGAACATCGTCCATCGTGCCCTGGAAATAGACCCGGCCTGCCACCTGATCGACCCCGACCAGCTTGGTGACCATCCAGTCGCCGCTCGTGAGCTGCGTCCACTCGCCATCGGCATAGCGATAGAGGTGGCCGAAGCCGTCGCGCTCGGACCACCAGATCAGCGAGCCGTCGTCGAGCCACTGGTAATTGTCGGAGAGATTGATCCAGTAGTCCTCGACCGCTGCGTTTTCGGTGAACAGCACCTCGCTCGCACCCGTCGCCGGATCGACCCGCAGCATGTCGAGCACGGTCTGGTCGCGGTTCTGGCGCTGGACATAGAGCGCGCTGCCATCGGGCGCCCAGTCGACGCGCGGGATATAGATGTCGGTCTCCTCGCCAAGATCGACCTGCACACGGTTGCCGCCATCGGGGTCCATCATGAACAGTTCGACCAGCGCATTGGCGCTGCCCGCCACCGGATAGCGCTGATCATAGACCTTGGTCCCGGTGGCACCGATCGCCGCACGGGTAACCACGCCGACCGCGCTCTCGTCGAACCGCTCGACCGCGATACGCCGGTCCTGCGGGCTCCACCAATAGCCGGTGAGCCGCCCCATTTCCTCCTGCGCGACGAACTCCGCCTCGCCCCAGCGCACCGCCTCGCTGGCTTCGGCAGGGGTGACCGGTGCCGCCTCGCCGCCAACCGCGCCCACCCACAGCCGCCGGTCGCGCACGAAGGAGACGTATTCACCCGTCTCGCTCAGCGCGGGGTTGAGCTCGCTTTCCTCGGTGTCGGTCAGCCGGAGCGTGCTGCCATCGAGCCGCGCGAGATAGAGGTCGCCATCGAGCGGGACCAGCACACCCGAGCCGTCGCTTGCCCATTGATAGTCGATGATGCCCTTGAGGCTGCCGACGCGCGCGCGCTCGCGCTGCATCTTCTCGTCCTCGGACAATTCGCGCCCCGTCCCCAGCGCCTCGCTGTCGACCAGCATCCGCCATTCGCCGCTGGTGCGGTCGTAGCCCCACAGATCGTAGCGCTCGCGATCGCTCTCGCGGTTGCGCAGCAGCGTCAGGAAGCGGCCATCGGGCGACAGCTTCGCCTGCCGCGGGCTCGGCCCGTCGAGACCGGGGCTGGCGAAAACGCGCTCGAACGTCAGCTCGGGAGCGGTGGTCATCGCGCGGTCCTGCGCGACTGCGGGAGCGGCAAGGCAAAGCGCGGCGGCGGCAAGCAGCATTGAACGCATGTCAATTCGAACCTCGTCATTGCGAGCGAAGCGAAGCAATCCAGGGCGCGCCCCGGATTGCCGCGCAACCTTCGGTCGCTCGCAATGACGACAATTCGTCCGGTTTGCAAAGGTGCGTTTGCAAAGGTGCAGGGCCGCGCCCAACGCAAAAGGCGCCCCGGACGAGACCGGAGCGCCTTTCGTAGAGCGATGGCGAAAGCCTTACGCCTTGGGGGCGTTGTCGCGGCGTTCCGCGATACGGGCGCGCTTGCCGGTGCGACCGCGCAGGTAATAGAGCTTGGCGCGACGCACGATGCCGCGGCGGACCACGGTGATCGAATCGACGATCGGCGAATAGAGCGGGAAGACGCGTTCCACGCCCTCGCCGAAGCTCATCTTGCGCACGGTGAAGTTCGAACCCATGCCGCGGTTGGAGCGCGCGATCACGACGCCTTCGAAGTTCTGGACACGCTCGCGCGTGCCTTCGACGACCTTCACGCCGACGCGAACGGTGTCGCCCGCGCGAAATTCGGGGATTTCCTTGCCGAGGTTCTCGATGGCTTCCGCCTCGAGCTGCTGGATCAGGTTCATATGCCTGGTCTTTCTAGTCTTTTCGCCGCGCGCCAGAGGCAGGTCGGTCCCGAGCGTCACTGTAACGCTCCCAAAGGTCCGGCCTGCGTAACCGTGTGTGGTCCTCGCTGCGTGCCTTGCGCCACGCCGCGATTTTCGCATGATCCCCCGACCGCAGCACTTCAGGGATCGTGCGCCCTTCCCATTGCTGAGGTCGGGTGTATTGCGGGTATTCGAGCAGGCCGTTCTCGAACGACTCTTCGGCCCCGCTGGAAGGCGCGCCCATTACTCCGGGAAGCAGCCGAATGCAAGCATCGAGTATGGCCAGCGCGGCCGGCTCCCCGCCCGAGAGCACGATGTCGCCCATGCTCACCTGCTCGATCTCCGGCCGCGCCTCGAACAGGCGCTCGTCGAAACCCTCGAACCGCCCGCACAGGATAGCGACACCCGGTCCGGACGCGATCTCACGAATGCGCTCCTGCGTTATCGGTTTCCCACGCGGGGTCATGGCGAGGATCGGAACTGCTTCCCCCGTTCCGTTGTCGCGCGATTTTGCCACCGCATGATCCACCGCCGCTGCCAGCACATCGCATTTGAGCACCATCCCCGCGCCGCCGCCCGCCGGCGTATCGTCCACGGTGCGGTGTTTGTCGGTGGCGAAATCGCGGATCTGCAGCGTCTCGCACGACCAGTCCCCCCGCTCGAGCGCGCGCCCGGCGAGCGACACCCCGAGCGGCCCGGGAAACATCTCCGGGTAGAGCGTCAGGATGCTGGCGGCGAAACTCATTGCAAACTGTCTTTCATTTCGAAATCCGACAATCTTCTCACGTGGGTCCGCCTAGCTCCAAGGGCACCCATTTGCCATCCCGCGCGTTCACCGAGCCATGAGTAACGAGATCGACGACTGCATAATCGTGGGCGCAGGCCCCGCCGGACTGACCGCGGCGATCTATCTGGCCAGGTATCATCTTTCGATCCGGATGTTCGATTGCGGCACCAGTCGCGCCAGCTGGATCCCGACCAGCCACAACCACGCCGGTTTTCCCGAGGGCATCAACGGCAACGAACTGCTCGACCGGATGCGCGAGCAGGCGGCGAAATACGGTGCATTGCGCGAGCCGAAGCGGGTGACCGATCTATCGTGCGAAGGCGGCGTATTCCTCGTCCATTGCGGCGAGGAGCGCTATCGCGCGCGCTCGGTGCTGCTCGCCACGGGGGTGGTGAACAACCGCCCCGAGGGAATGGACGACGCCTTCCACGACGAGGCGCTGGCACGCGGACTGATCCGCTGTTGCCCCGTCTGCGACGGCTACGAGGTCACCGACAAGCGTGTCGCGGTGCTGGGAACCGGCGATCACGGCACCGCCGAGGCGCTGTTCCTGCGCGGCTACACGAGCGATCTGACGCTGGTGTGCCCCCATGGCGACCACGATCTGTCGGAAGAAGGCAGCGCGGCGCTGGACGAGGCGGGGATCCGACGCGTGGCCGGGCTCTGCGGCGAGTTCGGGATGGATATGCAGGGGATCGGCTTCGACACCGCCGAGGGCCGACTGCGCTTCGACAGCATCTATCCCGCATTGGGATCGCGGATCCGTTCAGGGCTCGCGGTGGCGTGCGGGGCCGGTGTCAGCGAGGCGGGCTGCATCGAGGTCGACGATCATCTGGAAACCAGCGTCCCCGGCCTGTTCGCCGCCGGCGATGTCGTGGTGGGGCTCGACCAGATCAGTCACGCCATGGGCCAGGCCGGGGTCGCCGCGACGACGATCCGCAACCATCTCGCGGCGAAGCGTCCAATCCGCCGCTAGTCGCTGCACTTCACGAAAACAACGCCATCGCCTCGGATCGGGTGGCCAGCCAGCGTCACCTCCTGACCGCTGTCGGGCGGCATAACGGCGAGCCCGTCGGGGCCTCGGGTTTCGATCGGCAGCGTCGGGATCGGCTCGTCCCATTGCAAGCCGGGAGTCGAGCCGACATCGACCACGCCGGTTTCGGGCAGCCCGTCGATCCGGGTCTCGATGATGCTCATCCCTCGCGAATTGGCCGTGACGGCGAAGTCGGGCCGCGAACAATCGGCGCCAACTCCCTTCGCCACCCAGTTCCCGCGAACATATTCCGAGGTGACGGCGATTCCCCCGGCGCGGGCCGGGTCGCGATCTCTGGCGGGCGGATCGGCGCGCTCGATCGCCTCGACGATCAAGGTGCCGCGACCCTGCTGGCAGAAGCTTGCGTCGGCGATCTCGGCAGTTACCCGAACGTAGTCGCCAGAGGCGATCTCGTCGGCACCGTCCGGAGCATTGAAGGACCAGGTTTCGCCGTCGGGCGTTCGCAGGAGCGAACATTCTACGCCGCTCTCCACCCTGCCCTCCAGCGTGACGGGGCGAGGCCGATCCGCCGGCCGGGTGCCTGCTGCAGGTTCGCCCTGGCCGACCGTCGGCGGAGCGACCTCGGGAGACGAGGGGCCGGCCTCCGAACACGCCAGAAGGAGCGCGGCGGAACTCAAGACTAGGGCTTTTGAAAAGATCGCCATATCCGCCCAACGCAGCGGTTTCGGCGGGAGTTCCTAATCGACGAAACCCTCGGCGACGATCAACCTCTCGCCGTCCCACTCGGGAACCGCCTCGCGCGTCAGCGGGACCATGAAGGCCTTCCCGTCGGGTCGTTCTATCTCGATAACATCGGTGGCGCCGAAATTCTCGACCGCCTTGACCCGACCGACCGGCTCGCCGGTATCGGTGACCACCGCCAGATCGAGCAGATCGGAGAAATAGAACTCGCCCTCTTCGAGCGGCGGGAGGCTGGCGCGCGGTACCGTCAGCACGGTGCCCCGCAGCGCCTCGGCAGCGTTGCGGTCGGCGATTTCGGCGAAACGGGCGACCGCCCCGCCCTTGCCGTCGCTGCGGACCTTGGCGAGCGTCAGCGCGCCGCCGTTGAACGCCTTGTGCGGCTTGAGGCTTTCCCAGCCGTCGCCGAACAGCTTGAGACGGACTTCGCCCGCCACGCCATGCGCACCGGTGACGGCGGCAAGGGTGACGGGCTTGTCGGACATGTCAGGCTCGGATTGCGGATTCGGACGGAAGGCTCAGCCCTCCGCCTTGTCCTCGGTCTTGGCTTCTTCGGCGAGATCGGTGGCTTCGGCAGCAGCGCCCTCATCGGCAGGTGCTTCGGCAGCGGCTTCCTCGGCGGGTGCCTCTTCAGCCTTGGCTTCCTCGGCAGGTTTGGCTGCGGCTTCGGCCTTGGCCGCCTCTTCGGCTTCCTTGCGCTCGGTTTCCTTGGCCGCCCGTTCTTCGGCGCGCTCGGTGGCCTTCTCGCCCGGCTTGGCCTTGTTGGGGTTGTTGCGCGCCGCACGCTCGCGGACGCCCGCGGCGTCGAGGAAGCGGGCCACGCGGTCGGACGGCTGCGCGCCGACTTCGAGCCAGTGACGCGCACGGTCCTCGTTGATCGTCACGCGGGCGGGATCGTCCTTGGCGAGCAGCGGATTGTAGACGCCGATCTGCTCGAGATATTTGCCGTCGCGAGGCGAACGGTTGTCGGCCGCCACGATGCGATAATAGGGGCGCTTCTTGGCGCCGCCACGGCTGAGACGAAGTGCAATTGCCATTGGATCGTACCTTTCAAAGGGAAATGATTGAATTTACTTGTTGTTTAAGAGCTTCTGCAGGTCTGGCGGGAGGGTGTTCGGATCGACGCTCGGGCCGCTTTTGCTGCCCCCGCCCATGCCGGGGAGTCCGCCGGGGCCGGGGCCGTCCAATCCGGGCATACCGCCACCCATACCGCCCATGCCTCCGCCGCCGAACAGCGCGCCGAGGCCCTTCAAGCCGCCCATCTTCTTGATCTGCTTCATGGCGCGGGACATCTCCTGGTGCATCTTGAGCACCTTGTTGACCTCCTGCACCTGCCGCCCGCTGCCCGCCGCGACGCGCTTCTTGCGCTTGGCGTTGAGCAGCGCGGGGTTCGCGCGTTCCTTGCGCGTCATCGAACCGATGATCGCGTCCATGTGGACGAGCACCTTGTCGTCCATCCCGCTGGAAGCCATCGCCGCCTTGGCCTTCTTCATTCCCGGCATCATGCCCGCGAGCATGCCCAGCCCGCCCATGTTCTGCATCTGGCGCAACTGCATCCGCAGATCGTCGAGATCGAACTGGCCCTTGGCCATCTTGCGCGCGAGCGCCTCGGCGTCTTCCTGATTGACCGCCGCGGCGGCCTTTTCGACCAGGCTGACGACATCGCCCATCCCGAGAATGCGGCCCGCCACGCGCTTGGCATCGAAAGCCTCGATCGCGTCGAGCTTCTCGCCCGTGCCGGCGAACTTGATCGGCTTGCCGGTGACGAAACGCATCGACAGCGCCGCGCCGCCGCGCGCATCGCCGTCCATCCGCGTCAGCACGACGCCGGTCAGCGGCACCTCGTCGGTGAAGCTCTTGGCGACATTGACCGCGTCCTGCCCGGTCAGGCTGTCGACCACCAGCAGCACTTCGGTGGGGGTGGACACCCCGGCGACCGCCTTCATCTCGGCCATCAGCGCTTCGTCGACATGCAGCCGGCCCGCGGTGTCGAGCAGCAGCACATCGGCGGATTGCAGCCGGGCGCTTTCCATCGCGCGGCGCGCGATATCGACCGGTTGCTGGCCCGCGATGATCGGCAGCGTCGCGACCGAGGCCTGCTGGCCGAGCACCGCAAGCTGCTCCTGCGCCGCCGGACGATTGACATCGAGCGAGGCCATCAGCGCCTTCTTGCCGTGCTTCTCCTTGAGCAGCTTGGCGATCTTGGCGGTGGAGGTGGTCTTGCCCGAGCCCTGGAGGCCGACCATCATGATCACCACCGGGGGCTTGGCATCGAGATTGAGCGTGGCGGGCTCTTCGCCGCCGAGCATCTCGATCAGCTCGTCGTTGACGATCTTGACGACCTGCTGCCCCGGGGTGACCGAGCGCAGCACGTCCTGGCCGATCGCCTTTTCGGTGACCGCATCGATGAAGCGGCGCACCACGGGGAGCGCGACATCGGCCTCGAGCAGCGCGATCCGCACTTCGCGCATCGCGTCGCGGACATCCTGTTCGGACAGCGCGCCGCGGCCCTTGAGCTTGTCGAAGACGGAGCCGAGCCGATCTGACAGATTGTCGAACATGCTGCACCAACTCCTCTTCGAATGCACCGGGCGCTGCCGCGCGCGATGCCCCGACCATAAGCGAAAAACGCCGGCGGACGAAACCTCGTCGGCCAGCGTGCGGTCCTCATTATAGAGAGAGCCGACTTTTTCTGTCTTCGCCATCTCGCCGGAACCCGGCGTGATGGGAAATGGTGGAGCCTAGCGGGATCGAACCGCTGACCTCAACACTGCCAGTGTTGCGCTCTCCCAGCTGAGCTAAGGCCCCAATCACTTCGCGGATATCGCGCCCTTGCGGGTGCACTATCCTTGCGGGAAGCGCCCTTTATGCAGGACGCTCCCCTTTTGCAACCGCTAAATCAACTCTCTTCGGCGTCTTCGTCGCCCTTGCCCTTGGACACGCCGAGATCGTCGTCGCCGCCGAGATCGACCTCGTTGTCGGGCGAATCGTCGTCCTCGTCGATGTCTTCCAGATCGTCATCGGCCAGATCGGAGTCGGCTTCGCCTTCCTTCTCCTTCTTCTCTTCCTCGAAGGGAATCGGCT
Source organism: Qipengyuania benthica (assembly GCF_030717865.1). Taxonomy (NCBI): domain Bacteria; kingdom Pseudomonadati; phylum Pseudomonadota; class Alphaproteobacteria; order Sphingomonadales; family Erythrobacteraceae; genus Qipengyuania; species Qipengyuania benthica. The sequence goes on from NZ_JAVAIL010000002.1 coordinate 633,270, forward strand.
GCTTGGACTTGAGAACCGGTTCGGGATTCCATTCCTCGCCGCACTCGATGCAGGTCGCGGGCTCGTCCTTGCCCAGATCGTAGAAGCGGGTGCCGCATTTCGGGCAGGTCCGCTTGGTGCCCCATTCCGGTTTGACCATGTGTAATCCTTGGCTGGACCCCGCCGGTCGCGGCGAGGTTGAATGATTTGTTACATACGTGATGGGATCGCGCTGACCCAGAATCAAGACGGGATATCGGGCGCGCGATCGACTGCGCGCGCGCCTTGCCAGATGGCGATGCCACTGTCAAAGACCGGCGCCTACCCGCCCTCCTCGGCGCGCGGCAAGCCTGCTTTGCTCGCGCGCCCTCCAAACCAAGCGAAAGCCGCGCGTGTCCGCTCACCGCTTCTCCACCCATCGCTTTGTCCCCCAGGGCCCGCTCACCGGTCGCATCCGCGTTCCGGGCGACAAGTCGATCAGCCACCGCGCGCTGATGTTCGCCAGCCTGGCGATCGGCGAGACGCTGATCGACGGTCTGCTCGAGGGCGAGGACGTCCATGCCACCGCGCGCGCGATGCAGCAGATGGGCGCTAGGATCGAGAAGGACGAGGCCGGGCGCTGGCGGGTCCATGGCGTCGGCGTCGGCGGGTTGCTCGAACCGGCTGTTCCGCTTGAGATGGGCAATAGCGGCACCTCGACCCGACTCTTGATGGGCCTGCTCGCCAGCCACGGCTTCCAGGCCAGCTTCACCGGCGATGCCAGCCTTTCCGCGCGGCCGATGGCGCGAGTGATCGCGCCGCTCTCTCAGATGGGCGCGAGCTTTACCGCGCGCGGCGGCGACCGGCTGCCCATCCTTATGGAAGGCGCGCATCCGGCGGTGCCGATCACCTACCGGCTCCCCGTCGCCAGCGCGCAAGTCAAAAGCGCAGTGCTGCTCGCGGCGCTCAACACGCCGGGGATCACCACGGTGATCGAACCCGTGCCGACGCGCGATCACACCGAGCGGATGCTCTCGGCATTCGGGGTCGATGTAACCATCGGCGAGGATAACACCGAGGATGGGGACGGCGCGCGCACCATCGCGATCCACGGACCCTGCGACATGACCCCCTGCACGCTCACCGTGCCCGGCGATCCCTCCTCCGCCGCCTTCTTCGCGGTTGCGGCGCTGCTGGTGCCGGGCAGCGATCTGGTGATCGAGAACGTCGGCCTCAATCCGACTCGCGACGGCATCTTCCGCGTGCTGCGCGCAATGGGCGGATCGATCGAGGAACTCGAGTGCCGCGAGGTGGGCGGCGAACCGGTGGCCGATCTGCGGGTGCGGCATTCCGCGCTCAAGGGGGTGGAGGTCGATTCCGCTATCGCGCCCAGCATGATCGACGAATTCCCCGTGCTGTTCGTCGCCGCCGCGCTCGCCGAGGGGCGCACGGTCACTTCGGGGCTGGAGGAGTTGCGCGTCAAGGAAAGCGACCGGCTGGCGACCATGGCGGCGGCGCTGAGCGCAGTGGGCGCCGGCGTCGAGGAGCGCGCGGACGGGCTGGTGATCGAAGGCTCGGCGGGCAGACCGCTCGCGGGTGGCGGGCCGGTCGCCACTCGGCTCGATCACCGGATTGCAATGAGCATGGCGGTGGCGGGGCTTGCCAGCACCGATGGCGTCGCAATCGACGATGCCGCGCCAATCGCCACCAGCTTTCCGGGCTTTCTCAAGCTGCTGGCTCGGGCCGCGCAGTGATGGCGGCGATGATCCACCCCGATGTCGCCACTTTCGTCGGCTTTCTCGGTATGGCCTGCATCATCGCCGCCTATGCCTATCTCACCTGGAAACCCGAACCCAACCCCTTCCTCCTGCATGGCACCAATCTCGCCGGGGCGGCGCTGCTGACGGTATCGCTGGTGGTCCACACGAATTGGCCCAGCCTGGTGCTGGAAGGATTCTGGGCAGCGATCGCGCTGTGGGGCTTGGCAAAGGCGGTTCGCGACCACAGGAGTAGATCATGATCATCGCCGTCGACGGCCCCACTGCCAGCGGCAAGGGCACCATCGCCAAAGCGCTTTCGGCGCATTTCGGAGTCCCGCATCTGGACACCGGGCTGCTCTACCGCGCAGTCGGGCGGCAGGTGCTGCTGGCCGGGGGCGATCCCGGCGATCCCGACGATGCGCTGGCCGCCTGCCGGTTCGAGGACGCGCTGCTCGAGGATCCGGTGCTGCGCGACGAGGAAACCGGCGGGCTTGCGAGCCGGGTCTCCGTCCACCCGCCAGTGCGCGAGGCGCTGTTCGCCCGTCAGCGCGCTTTTGCCACGCAAGATGGCGGCGCGGTGCTCGACGGACGGGACATCGGCACGGTGATCGCTCCCGAAGCCGCGGCCAAGCTGTTCATCACCGCCAGCGTCGAGGCGCGCGCGCACCGCCGCTTCCTCGAAATGCGCGAGCGCGGGGTGAAGGTTGCGCTGATCGAGATCCAGGACGATCTGCGCCGCCGCGACGAACGCGACCGCAACCGTTCGGTCGCCCCGCTGCGCCCCGCCGAGGACGCGATGGTGATCGACACCAGCGCGCTCGACCGCGACGAGGCGATCGCCGCCGCGATCGAGGCTGTGACTTTCGCAATGGGCGACGCGAAGCGCTGAAGGCGCCGGGATTAGGATTGCCGTTGGGGCACTCCAACAACGGGTCGCCAAACAGTCTCGCGATGCCCGTGTCAGATGTGTCCGACCATCCCGCCACCCGCCTCATTTCGCTTGCCTACAGCACCCGCTTCGGCTAAGCGCGCCGCCGTTCGACGGACAGAATAGGTCCGCGGCAGGTCAAGCGACAGGACCGATGTTTCCGAGGGCGCCCCGCGCCCCGCCGCTCGCTTTTTCGCCGCCATCCCGTTCCGCTCGGAGAGCTTGCGCGACGGCAACCGGCCCCGCGCAAAACGACGGCCTCTTGGCCCACCGATGGCAATTCCGCCTCGGTGGAGAAAAGACCCCGGTAGAACCGGCGGCCGGAAATTCGAATGAACAGGACCACCCCACGCATGGCAACTGCGCCCAATCCCACCCGCGACGATTTCGCGAAAATGCTCGACGAGCAACTCGGCTCTGCCGATGAAGGCGGCTTCGAAGGCCGCGTCGTCAAGGGCACTGTCACCGCCATCGACAATGGCATGGCGACCATCGATGTCGGCCTCAAGAGCGAAGGCCGCGTCGATCTCAAGGAGTTCATGCGCGGCACCGAAGAGCACGGCCTGGCCGTCGGCTCCGAAGTCGAAGTCTATGTCGACCGCGTCGAGAACGCCGATGGCGAAGCGATGCTCAGCCGCGACCGCGCCCGCCGCGAAGCCGCCTGGGACAAGCTGGAAAGCGAGTTCGGCGAAGGCAAGCGCGTCGAGGGCCGCATCTTCGGCCGCGTCAAGGGCGGCTTCACCGTCGATCTCGACGGCGCCGTGGCGTTCCTGCCCGGCAGCCAGGTCGATATTCGTCCGGTCCGCGACATCACCCCGCTGATGGAAATGCCGCAGCCCTTCCAGATCCTCAAGATGGACCGTCGCCGCGGCAATATCGTCGTCTCGCGCCGTGCCGTGCTCGAGGAAACCCGCGCCGAACAGCGCAGCGAGCTTATCAACGATCTCGCCGAGGGGCAGGTCATCGACGGCGTCGTCAAGAACATCACCGATTACGGTGCCTTCGTGGATCTGGGCGGTATCGACGGCCTGCTCCATGTCACCGACATGAGCTACAAGCGCGTCAACCACCCCAGCGAAATGATCGAGATCGGCCAGACCGTGACCGTCCAGATCGTCCGCATCAACGAGGAAACCCAGCGCATCAGCCTCGGCATGAAGCAGCTGGAAAGCGATCCGTGGGACGGCGTCGGCGCCAAGTACCCGATCGGCATGAAGCTCACCGGCACGGTGACCAACATCACCGAATACGGCGCCTTCGTCGAGATCGAAGCCGGCATCGAAGGCCTCGTCCACGTCTCCGAGATGAGCTGGACCAAGAAGAACGTCCACCCGGGCAAGATCGTCAGCACGTCGCAGGAAGTCGACGTGATGGTGCTCGAGGTCGACAGCGAGAAGCGTCGCATCTCGCTCGGCCTCAAGCAGGCCCAGGGCAATCCGTGGGACGATTTCGCCGAGAAATATCCGGTCGGCAGCAAGGTCGAGGGCGAAGTCAAGAACGCCACCGAGTTCGGCCTGTTCATCGGCCTGCCCGGCGACGTCGACGGCATGGTCCACATGTCCGACATCGCCTGGGGCATCTCGGGCGAAGACGCGCTGGCGCTTCACCGCAAGGGTGAAGAGGTCGAGGCGATCGTGCTCGACGTCGACGTCGACAAGGAGCGCATCAGCTTGGGCATGAAGCAGCTCGAAAAGGGTGCGCCGAGCGAAGGCGCCGCCACCGGTTCGCTGCGCAAGGGCGAGACGGTCACCGTCAACGTCCTCGAAGTGCGCGATGGCGGGCTCGAAGTGCAGGTCGGCGAAGACGGCGCGACCGGCTTCATCAAGCGTTCGGATCTCGGCCGCGACCGCGACGAGCAGCGTCCCGACCGCTTCCAGACCGGCCAGAAGATCGATGCGCTGGTCACCGGCTTCGATCGTTCCAAGAAGCCGACCTTCTCGATCAAGGCGCGTCAGATCGCCGACGAGAAGGAAGCCGTGGCGCAGTTCGGTTCGTCCGACTCGGGCGCCTCGCTCGGCGACATCCTCGGTGCCGCGCTGAAGAAGTCCGACGAATCGTAAGAAGCTCACGACAATGAACGGCAAGGCCCGCCCTCCCCATCGGGGAAGGCGGGCCTTTCCTTTTGGGAATGGCCGCGTAGAATTGCGCCATGCTCCAGATTCACCAATTCCCCTGCCTGACCGACAATTACGGTTTCCTGCTCCACGATCCCGCCAGCGGCGAGACCGCGGCGATCGACACCCCCGACGGCGCGGAATACCTCCGCCAGGCTGCGGCCAAGGGCTGGACGATCACGCAGATCTGGAACACCCACTGGCATCCCGATCACGCGGGCGGCAATGCGGCGATCGTCGAGGCGACCGGCGCGACCGTGATTGCGCCTCAGGAAGTCGAGCGGCTGGCACCGATCGATCGCCAAATTGCCGAGGGGGATGTGGTGATGCTGGGCGAACACGAGGCGCGGGTGATCGACGTCTCGGGCCACACCAATGGCCACATCGCCTATCATCTGCCCGCGGACGGCATCGCCTTCGTGGGCGACAGCGTCTTCGCGCTGGGCTGCGGGCGGATGTTCGAGGGCGAGCCGGCGCAGTTCTGGGACAGTCTCCAGCGGATCAAGGCGCTCCCCGCCGAAACGGTGCTCTATTGCGCGCATGAATACACGCAGGCCAACGCCCGCTTCGCGCTCCACGCCGATCCCGGCAATACGGCATTGCAGACCTATGCGCAGGAGATCGACGACAAGCGCGCGCGCGGCGAGCCGACCGTTCCCACCCGGCTCGACCGCGAGCTTGCGACCAACCCCTTCCTGCGCGCGGACGAGCCCGCCTTGCAGGCACGATGGGGGGGAGAAGACCCGGCGCAGACCTTCGCCGCGCTGCGCGCAGGCAAGGACAATTTCTAGCCTGGATCAGGCGGTGGGTGTCCGCTCTTGAAGGCGCTCCGGGTAACCGCGCTCAGCCCCGATCTTTCCGGACTGGCGCTGGCCGATATCCCGCGGCCGGAGCGGGGCCGCGGCGAAGTGCTGGTGCGGGTCCGCGCCGCCTCGCTCAACTATCCCGACCTGCTGATGACGCGCGGCGAGTATCAGTTCAAACCGCCGCTGCCGTTCGTCTCGGGTCTCGAGATGGCGGGCGATGTCGTCGAAGCCGACGCCGAGAGCGGCTTTGCCGCCGGCGATCGTGTCATGGGCGGCGCCAAGACCGGAGCGTTCGCCGAATACGCCGCCCTGCCCCCCGGCGCGCTCCGTCCCGTGCCAGACGGCCTATCCTATCCGCAGGCTGCCGCGATGGGCGCTGCCTACCACACCGCCTATGTGGCGCTGGTCGAACTGGGACAATTGCAGGCGGGCCAGGCGGTGCTGGTCCATGGGGCCAGCGGCGGGGTCGGTCTGGCGGCCTGCGATCTGGCGCGGTCGCTGGGAGCGAGGGTGATCGCCGCCACCCACCGGGGCGACAAGCGCGACGCGCTGGGGGCGATCGCCCGGCCCGACGCGACCATCCTCAACACCGGCAGGTTCCGCGAGGAAGTGGCCGAACTGACCGGAGACCGCCTCTGCGATCTTGTTTTCGATCCAGTCGGCGGCGATGTCTTCGATGAAAGCACGCGCTGCGTCGCATTCGGCGGCAAACTGCTGGTGGTGGGCTTCGTCGCCGGGCGGATACCCGAGATCGCGGTCAACATACCGCTGATCAAGGGGTTCTCTGTCGTGGGAGTGCGCGCCGGCGAATATGCCCGCCGCTTTCCCGAACGTGGCCGGCAGATCGCCGCGGCCATCGACGAACTGGCGAGCGCCGGCAAAATCGCCCCGCATATCGACCGGATTCTGCAGCTCGCCGACTGGCGGGAAGCCTTTCAGGCGATGGAGCGCGGCGAGATCGTCGGTAAGATCGTCCTCGAACCGTAAAGCCTACAGTCCCGAGATGATCTCGTCGGCCAGTTCGCGATCCCTGGCGGCATCGTGCTTTTCGGAGATCAGCTTGCGGCTGGCAGCGGTCGCCGCCCGTGCAGCGCGATTGCGCACGTCTTCGATCGAATCGCGTTCGGCGGCGGCGATCTTGTCCTCCGCCATCCGCTGGCGACGCGCGACCATTTCCGCGCTATCTTCTTCCGCCCGCTGGAGGACCGCACCGGCCTCGGTGCGCGCATTGGCCAGCATCGCTTCGGCATCCTTCTGTGCGTCGGCGATCTTGGCGGCGTATTCGTCGCGCAGGGCCTCGGCCTCCGCGCGCAGCTTCTTGGCTTCGTCGAGCTGCTCGCGGATCGCGGCGATCCGGCTGTCGAGCCCGCCGGCGATGGTCTTGTGCACCTTGGCGCCGAAGAAGGCGATGAGCAGCAGCACCAGCATCGCGATCGAGACCCACTGGTAGGGCGCCAGCCCCATCAGCGTGGGTTCGATGTGCTTGGCCGCGCCGGCGTCGATTTCGGTGTAGGCCGCGCCGGCTTCGGTGGCGAAAACTTCGGGAGCGTTAGCCATGAGCAAGCGATTCCTTAACGGCCTGGGTTGCAACCGGCCGGCTTACCTCGACCCCGGCCAGCCGCCGGACGATGTCCTGCGCGGCATCGGCGGCGACCATCTCGACCTCGTTCATGGCTTCGGTCCGCGCAGTCTCGATCCGCTGCTCGGCCTCGGCCAGCTGCGTATCGAGCCGCTCCTGCGCCTCGGCGAGGTGTTGTTCGGATTTCCTCGCCGCATCGGCCTTGGCCTTGACGACGAGGTCGTGCGCAGCCGCACGATTGGCATTCTCACGTTCACGCCATGCCTCTTCTTCCGCATCGGCGTGGTCACGCGCGAGTTGCGCGGCAGCGAGATCGTCGGAGATCTGCTTGTCGCGCATCGACACGGTTTCCATCACCCGCGGCACCATGCCGCGACCGATCACGAAGAAGGTGAGGCCGAAGAACACCAGCAGCCAGAACAGCTGGCTGGAGAAGGTTTCGGCGGCTTGGGCAATCTGGGGCATGAGGCGTGCTCTTGCAGCGGCCGCGGGCCGGAGCAAGAACCCCGGCCCGCGCCCGATTGTGTTCGTGTCTTAGGCGACGAAGATCAGGATCATCGCGACGACGAAGGCCAGCAGGCCGAGCAGTTCGGCGGCGGCGAAGCCGATGAACAGGCGACCCTGCTGGCCGTCGGCGGCACCCGGATTGCGCAGAGCGCCTTCGAGATACTTGGCAAAGACATTGCCGACGCCGAGCGAAGCGAGTCCGGCTCCGATTGCGGCGAGGCCGGCACCGAGCAGTTTGGCTGCTTCCATTTCCATGAGATATTCCTTTCGTGTGAACGTCGTAGGTGGTTCTTGAGGCTTAGTGAAGGTTCTCGGCGTCGTTGATGTACAGGGCAGTCAACAGCGCGAAGACATAGGCCTGGATGCCGGCGACGAGCAATTCCAGCGCGCAGATGCCGATCATCAGGATGAAACTGGGTACGCCGACCAGCAGGGCGAAGCCGTAGCCTGCGTTGCTGCCGTCGATGACGAAGCTGGACAGCACTTCGAGCAGGATATGACCTGCCATCATCGCGACGAACAGTCGCAGTGCGAGACTGAACGGGCGCACCATGAAGGAGATGAACTCGATCGGCGCGATGAAAGGGATCATCGGCAGCGGGGTGCCGTGCGGCACGAACAGACCGAAGAACTTGAGCCCGTGCTTCCAGAAACCGACCCCAAGTACGATCGAGAACGAGATGACCGCGAGGATACCGGTAACGGTGAAATGGCTGGTGAATGTGAAGGGGTGCACGCCCACCACGCCCAGCGGCATCAGCCCGAGCAGATTGGCGAACAGGATGAACATGAACAGACTGAACACATAGGGCACGTATTTGCGCCCGGCCTTGCCGATATTGGCTTCAAGCATGTCGTCGATAAACCCGGTCAGGCTCTCGACCATCATCTGCCAGCGCCCGGGCACGAGTTCGCGCTTCATGCCCAGCAGCACGAACGCGAACAGCACCACCGTGGTGATCAGCATCCACAGTGCACTGTTGGTGAAGGGGATGGCGTAGCCCGCGACTTCCCATTCCGACGTGCCGCCTAGCGGCTCGATCGTGAACTGGCGCATCGGATCGACCTTGGCTTCTTCTGCCACTTGAAGAAAATCCCTAATCCTGTGGTCCCGAGTTCGGTGCGTTCCCGTCACGGGTACGCTCGTCCGAACTCCTGCTCGCGGAACGAATGACGTTTCTGAAGGCCACGACTATCCCGAGGAACAGTCCGGTCAACAGGCCCCAGGGCAAGGTGCCGAACAGCCAGTCGAACAACCAGCCGAGCACCAGACCGCCGAGAATCCCGCCGAGCAAATCGGCCAGAACGCGGTTGCCGCTGCTGTAATTCGCATCGGCACCCGAACTCCGCGGCTTGTTGCGCTGTTCTTCCCGCTCGCGTGCGGCCTTGAGCCGCGCCTCGAGCGCGTCGATCCGCGCATCTTCGCCGATGGGTTCTCTTGCGGGCTTCTCGTCGCTCATGCCAGCCTCCGTTTGATGGGAATGCGCAGCACGGGCAAAGCCGCCCGCCGAGGGCGCCGACCCCTTAGGCGGGGGTCGGAAACGAGTCAACACGCGGCGCGCCCGTGAGAAGCCCTATCGTAGGCGGGCCGGCACCACCCGGCTGCGCCGCGTCGTTCAGGGGCAGCGCGGATCGCGCTGGGGTGCGCCGGGACCGCGGGTCTGCCAGCTGCCGTCGGGCGCCTGGTACTTTTCCCCCGGGACGGTCTTGAGGATCGCCTGGCATCCGGCGGCAAAAGCGTATTCCTCGAGCGTCGCATTGGCGGCCTGCGCCTTGTCCGAATAGACCGCCCGACGCTTGATGTTGATGCTGTTGACGATCCGCCGCAGAGCCTCGGTTTCCGGCACCACGATCCCGAGATAGCCGTCCATCTTCTCGCCGACATGGCCGGCCGAGCGGGCGTTGTCGTAGGCGGGATCGCGCTGCGCGAAAGCAGGCGCAGCAAGCGCGCCGAGGGCGAGCGTCGCGCCGGCAAAACCCAGCGCCGATTTGGTCAGTCTGTTCATCATGTCACCTCTGGTGCGAATGTCGCGCGGGTCGGTCTAGCACTGCGGATCAGAAGATGTCCGCGTTTTCTTCGATCGTATTGCCTGCATCGGCGGCCAGCCGGTAGATCACCTCTTGACGGATGTTCACGTTGAGCTCGATGACGATCGCGTCCTCGGGCGCGTTGACCGTGATGCATCCTCCCAGCGCCAGCGCGCCCAAGATCGGCAACGCCTTTCCGATTGCGCCCGCCTTGCGGCCCCGCTGGCTGTCCACCCCCTGCGCCCATGCCCGCTGCATGATGCCGGGTGTCGCAAGCCGCGCGCGGCCCGTCAATTCTTGCCCTGTCATAGCGCTCACTCGCTTTCCTGCTCCTGAATGGTGACTTCCGCCGCGAACGGATCGTCCGGGTCGTCTTCCGGTCCCGCTTCCTCGCCGGTGATCTCGCGCCGGATCAACCGGCTGCCGTCGTCGGACAGCAGCCCCAGTTCGCGAGGATCGCGCACCGCTGCGGGATCGTAGAGCGATTTCATCGAATTGATGAGCTGATAGAATTGCGCGCGGATGTTGATCCGGAACCGCAAGGGCAGACGCGCCAGCCGCCGGGTGATGAAATTGCTCGCGGTGCCCTCACCCTGGCTGATCCCGTCGAACCGCACCCTCGTGACGATTTCGCCGGTCAGCGGCCCCTCCATCACCAGGCGCATTCGCGAATAGTCGAGGCTGCGCAGCGCGTCGAAGGCGAAATCGGCCATCGGCGAAAGGTCCTCGTAGGTAAGCTCGCCGACATAGGAGATGTTGCCGCCGGGCGCGCGCGAGACCAGTTCGCCCTCGTCGATCCGGCCGTTTCCCGAGACGTCGAAGACGATCGGGACCGTGCCGTCGAAAATGCCCGTCGCCGCCAGATTGCCGATATCCATCTGTTCGACGAAGACCCCCGCATCGAGCCCGACGATCTCGAAGACATAGCGCCGCTGTTCCGAGATCCCGAAATTGAGATCGACCTCGCGCAGGATGAGTTCGCCCCCCATGAACGGCCAGCGCCCGCCTTCGACCGACAGCAATGTCCAATCGCGAAGCGCGAAATCCAGCGTGCCATCAGTGACCTCGACCCCGGGATTGACCGATCCGATGCTCAATCGCTGATCGGGAGCCGTGGTCAGGCTCAGCAGGTCGGTGAACACGATCCTGCCGCTGGCTCCGCGCACCGGACCGAAGGCAGCCGCGAAATCGAATTCCTCGGTTTCGAGAACCCCCGAACTGGTGACGCCGGCCTCGTCCCATTCGACACGGCCGGTACCCGCGATCAGGCCATCGGCATTTGCGATCACGCCCAGCGCCAGCCGCGAGAGATCGTCGGGCTGTAGCTGACGATCGAATCGCAGCCCCGCCACGGCAAGCTCCGCCTCGCCCCGACCGGTCGAAAGATCGTGGTGGATATCCACCGCGGTCACCACCCGGTCGCTGCCCGGATGGCGCAATTCGGCAAAGGCGGTGATGATGTTTTCGACGAGCGTGAGCCGTGCTTCGCGCGCTTCGAGCGGCTCGAATCGGTGGGGCTCCGCACGATCGACCAGCCGGAAGCTGCCGCCGGTCAGATCCAGCTGTCCCTCGGCATAGCGCCATTCGCCGCTGGTGCCGCGAATATCGAGCGGTACCGCGTGGAGCGTGACGTCGGCGTCGGCGAACCGACCCCCGATCACATCGCCGAAGCGGGCATCGAGGTTATCTATGGCGAAGCGGCTGGCGGTGTCCGCCGGGCCCAGCGACGCATCGATCCGACGTGCGGTGAGGACCCCGGGATAGGCGAAACCGACCGCGCCGGCGGACAGACGGATCGGCGTGGCGCCCAGCCTGCCCGCAAGATCGAGCCGGGGCGCGCCCGCCGCGATCCGCACGCCTTGCGGTCCGTTCTCGACGATTGCGCGACCCGGCGGCGGGCACACAGTCAACGACTGCCGATCGAGATTGAGGTTGGAGAATTGCAGCTGCGCGAAGCGGATGTCCGTGCATTCCCGCCACAGCGCCAGCGAGCGACCGGGCGACCACCGCCCCGAAAGCGGCAACTGCAACTCGCGCCCCGAGCCATCTGGGAGCGCGCCGCTCATCAGGGCCTCGCCGGTGAAGTCGAAGCCCCCATCGGCGCGCTGGGCCAGCGCCAGCCGCGGGATGGCGATCTCCGAACCGTCCGCCTCGTAGGGCGCCATCGCCAGCCGGAAAACCAACGCGCCGGCACCGCCGCTCTCCATGCGGCCGCTCATGGTGGGCAGATCCGAACCGCCCATGGCGAAATTTCCCGAGAACCGCGCCGGAGCCTCCCCTGCTTGGCTGGCTTGGATCTGCGAGAGAGACACGAGTTTCCGGCCACTGCCCCCCCGCAATTCGCCTTGTGCCATAAACAGCGCGATCCCGCCCTCTTTCCGACGCGCGGTCAGGTCTGCGGTGAAAGCGCTTCCCTGCGCCTCGCGCCGCAAAGCCGCAGCGATCCGGCGAACGATCGGCTCGACCAGTGTGCCCGCCCCCGTCCCCGCCAGTCCCGACAGTGCCGCTTCGGCCTGACGCCCGGGGCGCAGGCCATTCGCCTCGACATCGCCCCTCCAGGTCGCATTCGCGAAGCCAGATGTCGCGCGCGCGGTGCCCTCCAGCGTCAGAAGCGCACCGGACACTTGCGGCGTATCGACGCCGCGAAGCGCCAGGGTGTGGTTCGCGGCGAAGATGCCATCGCGCCAGCTTGCGCGCATGGTCCCGTCGAGCCCCTTCGCCGAAAAGCCGCTGCCGGCGATTCGGCTCGACTGCAGCGATGCGCGGCCGCTGAAATCCCTGAGATCCGAGCTCGCCTTCGCCCGCACACCCGCTGCGAACTGCGCCAGCGTGAGCGCACCGCACGCTCCCGAGCCAAGCCGAACCGGACCGGTGAAGGCGGGTTCGCCATCAGCGGTCGTCAGCCTGCCATAGACGCTCGCCTGGCGCAGCGCGCAGCCGGGCAGATCGAGCGCGGGTGCGGCGGCGGCGGCGATTCCGGAGAAACCGTCGTCGATCCGGCCCTCGCCCTCCAGCTTGATGCCGATCGGACCGTAAGCGGTCTCGAGCAGCCCACGCCCGTCGCGCACCGCGAGATTCAGCTCGGGCAGCCCCGGCTCCCCGTCGGTCTCGGCGAAGATCAGCGGATCGAGAGATCCGAAACTCGGCGTCGATCCCCGCAGCACCCCGTAGAGGCGCGGCTTGAACAGGATAACCCGCTCGATCGTGGGGGTGCCGAAACGGTGGCGCAGGCGCAGTTCCACGCGTTCGGCGGTGAAATCGGGCTGCGCCGGATCGCCCAGCACGATATTGGTCAGGATTTGCCTCTGCGCGCCGATCTCGGCGATGTCGTAGCTCGCAGGGATGTCGTAGAGCGCGAGCTGGTCCTCGATGATGTCGCCCGCGATGCGTTCGCGCATCAGCCATGTGGCGAGCACCGCCAGCAGCATCGCCAGCACGATGCCGAGCGGACCCATCCAGCGTTTCTTGCGCCAACGCGACCGCCGTTCGCGAGGCTGCTCCGCCTCTGCGGTCGCTTGGGTATCGGCCCCGTCCATTTGCCTGCCCTTGCGCGCAAGCCCGGTGAAAGGCAATGCAGCGTCGATCAACGTCGAGCGGAGCAAAGGGATTGCCGCAGGAGACGGGCAGAAAACCGATCCACCCCGGCAGCGGCCATCCCGGCAGCGGTCACCGCGCCCGGCTGCGCGAGCGGCTGCTTGCCGGTGGCCCCGATGCGCTTGCCGACTACGAATTGCTCGAATTCCTGCTCTTCGCTGCGGCACGCCAGGGCGACACCAAACCTACGGCGAAGGCGCTGATCGCGCATTTCGGTTCGATCTCCGCGGTGCTTAGCGCGGAGCCGGCGGCATTGAAGCAGGTCAAGGGTGTCGGCGACGCCGGTGCCGCAGCCTTACGGAGCGTTTCGCTCGCGGCGCGGCGTATGGCCAGGGGACGGGTGCAGAACGCGCCGGTGCTGGGCAGCTGGCAGGCGCTGCTGGATTACCTCGCGCTCGACATGGCGCATCTCAACCACGAGCGCGTGCGGGTGCTGTTCCTCAATTCGCAGAACCGCCTCGTGCTCGACCATCTCGCCAGCGAAGGTTCGATAGACCAGGCGGCGATTCATCCGCGCGAGGTGATCCGCAAGGCCTTCGACATCGGCGCCACCGCGCTGATCCTGGTCCACAACCACCCCAGCGGCAGCCCCGAACCCAGCCGCGCCGATATCGACATCACCAACCGCATCGCCGAGGCCGGTCGCCATCTCGACATCACCGTCCACGACCATGTGATCGTCGGGGGCGACAGCCATGTTTCCCTACGGGCGAAGGGCCTGATCTAGGACCAAGGGTTCGAGAGGCCAGTAGCTAGGGCGTCAGCCCCCAGGCGGCATATTGACGCTCGACGCTCGGCTTCATGATCTTGGCCTCCGCGATCGAGGCCTGTCCGGCCTTTCTGTCTCCCATGGCGATCAGGATCAGGCCCTTGAGGAAGCGGGTGTCGGGCATCTCGCGGTATTCGCCCAGCGCTGCGTTCGCATCGGTCAGAGCCGCTTCGTAATTGCCGAGGCGATAATGCGCCAGTGCCCGGCTATCGAGCGCGGACGGCGAGAAGTCGGATTTCTCGACCGCCCCGACACAGGTTTCGAGAACCTCGGCGGTCACGAGATTCCACTTGCCGCTCTCCCAGCACAGCGTGTTGAGCAGATCGCCATCGCCCGGCCTGGCGGCGAGCGTGGAACGGATCAGTTCGATTCCCTCTCGAGGATTTCCAGCCCATCCCAAGGCGACGCCGAGAACCTCGTCCGCCTCGTGCGGTGCTTCGGCAAAAGCGGCATAATCCTCGGCAAGAGCCCGGGCTTCCTCACCACGGCCGAGCAGACCAAGCATCTCGATCTGGCTGGAATAGGTGCTGCCGTCCGGCTCGCTATCTTCGGCCAGGCGAAGATCCTCCAGGGCCGCCTCCAATTCGCCCAGCATGAAGCGAGCGCTGGCGCGGGCGAAGTAGAGATCGGCTGTCGGGTCCATGGCGATGGCCGCATCATAGTCCGCGATGCTGCCTGCGTGATCGAACGTACCGCTGCGGAAGGCGGCGCGGTTCATCAGAGCGGAGCTGTCGAATTCCTCCGCATCCTCGATTAGCGCGGCGTAGGCTTCTTCCAGAGCGGCAAGCGCCGATCGGTCGGTGCCGTAATCCCACTGACGCCGTGTGGTGGCGGGCGCGCGGGCGATTGGGAGTGCCCGCAGATGTTGCGCCAACTGGCGCTTGACCGCCGTCAGTTCCGAGGCGGGCAGTTCTTCACGATAGGCGCGTCGCGACTGACTCAGCGTCAACCTCTCTCCCGTCAGCGTCACATCCGAACGAACTTCGACCCCGCCGATCTCCTGTTCGATTGGCTCGGCATTGCGAAGGGTGAAGCCCTCGCCCGCTTCCGGGAGCAATATCTCGAGCTCGGTCGCGACGTAATAGGGGCCGTTCAAACGCACCGGAATGTCCCGCCATTCCGAGCGGGCACGAGAGGCGTCGAAGTCGATCTGCGCCGCCACCTGGGCCGGAGGAGAGAGTTCGTAGATGCCGCGCTCCTGTTTCCAGGGCGAGGTCATCACCCCGCTCGCGGTGATTGTCGCCAGACCGGGCTGGTCGTCATAGGCAACCGTGTAGTCGACAATCTGCACCGGGCCGAGCTCGGAAGCGACGACCTTGTAGACTGCGTCGCGCTGCAATTTGCCTTCGTCCAGATCGGCGGTCGAGCGCAATTGTGCACCCATCGACCCGCTGCGGACGATCTCGATATCGAACAGGGCGGGAACCCCGACCCCGGCACTCTGGTCCAGTGTGATCCGGATCACCTGGTCCGGCATGGATTGAGGGCGTTCGTCCAGTTCGACGAGCTCCGCGCCGCCTTCGCGCAGCGGAAGCGCGTGAAAGAAACGGGGGACCTCGTCGATGTTCGCCAGCCGGGTGCCGGCACTCGTCCCGTCGAGCCAGTAGTTCCGGCCTGCGATCCAGGCGCGCACGATGACGTGATCGAAACTGCTCGCCATCGGCAACAGTTCGGCCACCGCATCGCCGCCATTGCTGCGAACCAGCGCAGCCTCGCCGTCGATCCCGAGGTCGCGTAGCATCGCGAGCAGGAGATAGGTTTTCGCCTTGCAGTCGCCGTAGCGATAATCCCAGGTTTCCTGCGGCGACTGGGGGAGATAATTGCCTCCCGCCATCCCGTTCGCGAGATAGCTGATCTTGTCCTGCACGAGACGGGTTGCGAGCGCAGCGCGCTCGAGCGGATCGTCGGTCTGCGCAGCGATCTCCGCGACTTCGGCGGCCAGCGCACTATCCGGCGCGATCGTGCCTTGGGTGCGATAGAGCGGCGCCATCACCGCGGAGACTTCGGCGTAATCCGCAAAGCTGGTGACCTGCACCATCGGACCCAGCAGATAGCGAAACGGAGCGCTGTCGGGCTTTTCGGGTGCTTTGGCCAACGGCAGATCGATATCGATCACGCGATATCCGCCGCTGGTTTGCGGGACAATTTCGGCGTCGACACCGCCGATCTTCCATTCGATGTCCAATTCCTCGGGCCAGGATACGACTACCCTGCCATTCTCCAGCGGGATCGGCTCGGCGATCAGCTGGTCGGTCCATTGAACCTCGCGACCCAGCGCCTGATCGGATACTGTTGTGGAGAAAGCCATCCGCAGCACATCGCCGATCTGCGCGCCCGAAAGCGGCATCGTCGCAGTCAGCAGACCGTTGAGCTCCCGCTGCTCAAGGCGCGCCTCCCGCCGCAGCACCTCGAAGCGAGTGCCGCCGGCCAGCACGTCGATCACCTCGTCGCCGCGCAGCAATTCGACCCGGTGGACGGTCAGATCGCCCTTGTCCGGGAACCACGCCGTCTGAAGCGTCCCCATCTGCGTCAGCATTTCCGGAGAATCGAGCCTGATCGCAGCGTCGGTGTAGACCCACAGCCGCCCTTCTTCCAACCGCACCTGCTTTTCCGCCAGCAGCAGCGGATTGCGACTTTCGCGCATCTCATCCAGCTCGGCGACCTCGGCCCAGGAGGGCGGCGTGTCGTAGAGCGGAACCTCCCCGGCGTAGGCCGGAAAGACGATAAAGGCGGCGCAAGATGTGGCAAGCGCGGCGGCGACCCTGTTGAATTGCATGCTGTTCCCCCGACCGGGCGTCCCACCCCGGCTTCGAGCGACACTGCCCCGTAGTCTCGCAAAGATCAATCGTCTGGCGAATGCAGCCGACTTGCCAAGCGGGCAGCGGCCTTCTAGCCGCGCAGCGATCCCCCTGCCCCCGGAGTTTCCCATGGTCCCCCGTTACGCCCGCCCCGCCATGACCGCCATCTGGGAACCCGAGGCGAAATATCGCATCTGGTTCGAGATCGAGGCGCATGCGACGCAGAAGCTGGGCGAATTGGGCGTGGTGCCGGAAGCAGCCGGCAAGGCGCTGTGGGACTGGTGGGCCACCGACCCGCAAATCGATGTCGAGGCGATCGACGCGATCGAGGCGGTCACCAAGCACGATGTCATCGCCTTCCTCACCTGGGTGTCAGAACAGGTCGCGGCGCATTCGGGGCAGGACTGGGCGCGGTTCATGCATCAGGGCATGACCAGCTCCGACGTGCTCGACACCACGCTGGCAGTCCAGCTGGCGCGCGCCACCGATCTGCTGCTCGAGGACATGGACGGGCTGCTCGCCGCGCTTCGGACCCGGGCCATGGAGCACAAATACACCCCCACCATCGGGCGCAGCCACGGCATCCACGCCGAGCCGGTGACCTTCGGCCTCAAGCTGGCACAGGCCTATGCCGAGTTCGAACGCTGCCGCGCCCGGCTCTGGGATGCGCGCGCCGAGATCGCCACCTGCGCGATCTCGGGTGCGGTCGGCACCTTTGCCAATGTCGATCCGGAGGTGGAAGCCTATGTCGCCCAGAAACTCGGACTGGTCCCGGAGACGATTTCGACCCAGGTGATCCCGCGCGACCGCCACGCAATGTATTTCGCCACGCTGGCGGTGGTCGCCGGATCGATCGAGCGGATGGCGGTCGAGATCCGCCATCTCCAGCGCACCGAGGTGCTCGAAGCGGAGGAATATTTCTCGCCCGGCCAGAAGGGTTCGAGCGCAATGCCGCACAAGCGCAATCCGATCCTCACCGAGAACCTCACCGGGCAGGCGCGGATGATCCGCGCCTATGCCCTACCCGCGCTGGAGAACGTGGCGCTGTGGCACGAACGCGACATCTCGCATTCTTCGGTCGAGCGCTTTATCGGCCCCGACGCCACCGTTACGCTCGATTTCGCGCTCGCGCGGCTGACGGGGGTCATCGAAAAGCTGCTGGTGTACCCTGCGCGGATGCAGGCGAATATGGATCGGATGGGCGGGCTCGTCCATTCGCAGCGGGTACTGCTGGCGCTCACCCAGGCCGGGGTCAGCCGCGAGAACGCCTATGCCATCGTCCAGCGCAACGCCATGAAGGTGTGGGACTCGGACGGGCGGCTGCAATTGCTCGACCTGCTCAAGCAGGATTCCGAGGTCGCCGCCGCGCTGCCCGAAGGCGAGCTCGAGGAGAAGTTCGACCTCGACTATCACTTCAAGCATGTCGACACGTTGTTCGCGCGGGTGTTCGATGAGCAGCCGGAAGGCTGAGCTTGCGGCTTTACGCAATCGTCGCCCGAGCCTAGCATCGGCGCCTCGAAGCAGGAAGGAATGGAGGCCATGCAGATCATTCGCACGCTCGTATGGGTGCTGATTCTGGTGATGCTGCTCGTCTTTACGGCCTTCAACTGGCGACCGGTCGAAGTGACGATCTGGACCAACACCGTCCTGGAAACCAAGATCCCGGCGCTGGCGATCGCCGCCTTCCTGCTGGGGCTGGTGCCGATGTGGCTGATCCATCGCGGTACCAAATGGCGGCTGGAACGGCGCATCGCGGCGCTGGAATCGGCGGCGCGGGTCGGCAGCCGCTCGCGCGCGCCGACGCAGCCCGATGCGGTGGCCAACCCGGCGCCTACGCGGCCAACCTCTGAATCTACCGTTCCGCTGAGCCCGGCGCCGACTTCGCCAACTCCTTCGACTTCCTCGCCAGTGACGACCAACCCATGAGCAATCCAGTCTATCTCGCGCTCGACGAACCCCGGCTTGACGAAGCGCATACGCTCGCCGAGCGCGCCAAGCCGCATATCGGCGGGGTCAAGCTGGGGATGGAATTCTTCTACGCGCACGGCCATCACGGCGTGCTCGACATTGCGCATCTCGGCCTGCCGATCTTCCTCGATCTCAAGCTGCACGACATCCCCAATACTGCCGCGCGGGCCATGCAGGCCGTGGCTGTGCTCGAGCCCGCCATCGTCACCGTCCATGCCAGCGGCGGGCGCGCGATGATGGAGGATGCCAAGGCGGCCGCCGGTGAACAGTGCAAGGTGGTGGCGGTGACCATGCTCACTAGCCTCGACGAGCGCGATCTCGCGCGCACCGGGGTTGCAGGTTCGCCTCACGATCATGTCATGCGCCTTGCCGATCTGGCGCGCGAGTCCGGGCTCGACGGAATCGTGTGTTCGGGCCGCGAGGTCGCGGCCGTGCATCGCGAATGGAAGGATGGCTTCCTGGTCGTCCCGGGCCTGCGCCCCGCGGGCAGCGCGGCGGGCGACCAGAAGCGCATCGTCACCCCGCGCCAGGCGCGCGACGACGGAGCGAGCGTGCTGGTGATCGGTCGGCCGATCAGCCGGGCTGCCGATCCCCGGCAGGCGGCGAGAGACATCGAAGCGACATTGTAGGATACCCATGACCACGCAGATCAAGATTTGCGGGCTCTCGACGCCCGAAACGATGGACGCCGCCATCGATGCCGGCGCGACCCATGTCGGACTGGTCCATTACGAGAAGAGCCCGCGCCACATCGAGCTGGAAGACGCCGCCAAGCTGCGCCGCCGGGTCCCCGAGGGCGTAAAGCTGGTGCTGGTGACCGTGGCGATGCAGCCGCAATATCTCGCGCGCTGCTACGAGGCGCTGCGCCCTGATGTGATCCAGTTCCACGGCTCCGAGACGCCCGAATGGATGGCGCTGGTGCGCAAGACGATCAAGACCGAAACCTGGCGCGCGCTCGGTCTGCGCGAGGCCGCGACGCTCGAACGCGCGCGCCAGTTCGAGGACTGCTGCGATCTGCTGCTGTTCGACGCACCGGCCAAGTCGTTGCCCGGCGGCAATGGGGTCTCGTTCCAGTGGGACCTGTTGCAGGGCTGGGAGCCGTTCATGCCCTGGGCGCTGGCGGGCGGGTTGACGCCCGACAACGTCGCCGCGGCGATCGCCACCACCGGAGCGCCGCTGGTGGATGCCTCGAGCGGGCTGGAAACCGCGCCCGGCGAGAAGAGCGTCGACCTGATCCGCGCCTTCTGCGAGGCCGTGCGGAGCGCGTAAACTCGCGGTGCGCAGGGACAAACGCAAGCTGTCTCGACTTCGTCGGGCACGACCGCCATGGGGACCCGATGGACACCAAGCCCAACTCCTTCCGTACCCAACCCGACGAACGCGGCCACTTCGGTGATTACGGCGGTCGCTATGTCGCCGAGACGTTGATGCCGCTCGTGCTCGATCTCGAGCGCGAATACAGCAAGGCGCAAGCCGATCCCGCGTTCAAGGCGCACTTCGACGATCTGCTCGAACATTACGTCGGCCGCCCCAGCCCGCTCTATTTCGCCGAGCGGCTGACAGAGGCGCTGGGTGGCGCGCAGGTGTGGTTCAAGCGCGACGAGTTGAACCACACCGGCGCGCACAAGATCAACAATTGCATCGGCCAGATTTTGCTTGCCATGCGCATGGGCAAGACGCGCATCATCGCCGAAACCGGCGCAGGCCAGCACGGGGTCGCCACCGCCACGGTCTGCGCGCGTTTCGGCCTGCCTTGCGTGATCTACATGGGCGCGGAGGATATCCGCCGCCAGCAGCCCAACGTATTCCGCATGAAGCTGCTGGGTGCCGAAGTGGTGCCCGTCACCAGCGGGCGCGGCACGCTCAAGGACGCGATGAACGAAGGGCTGCGCGACTGGGTCGCGAATGTCCACGACACCTTCTACATCATCGGTACTGCAGCAGGCCCGCATCCCTATCCCGAGATGGTCCGCGATTTTCAGAGCGTCATCGGCAAGGAAGCGCGTAGCCAAATGCAGGACCGCATCGGCCGCCTGCCCGACCTGCTGGTGGCGGCGATCGGCGGCGGTTCCAACGCGCTCGGACTGTTCCACCCCTTCCTCGACGATGCCGACGTGAAGATGCTCGGGGTCGAGGCAGCGGGGCATGGCCTCGACGGCAGCGAGCACGCCGCCAGCCTGCTCGGCGGTTTCCCCGGCGTGCTCCACGGCAACAAGACCTATCTGCTGCAGGACGAAGACGGCCAGATTACCGAGGGGCACTCGATCAGCGCCGGGCTGGACTATCCCGGTATCGGGCCCGAGCATGCCTGGCTCAAGGTCAGCGGTCGCGTCGAATACACCGCCGTGACCGACGACGAGGCGCTCGAAGCCTTCCAGTTGCTGTGCCGCACCGAGGGGATCATCCCCGCGCTCGAGCCCGCGCATGCAATCGCCGCGGTAACGAAGCGCGCGAAGGAGATGGACCGCAACGCGATCATCCTCGCGAACCTGTGCGGACGCGGCGACAAGGACATCTTCACCGTGGCAGAGAAGCTGGGAGTGGAAATATGAATCCGCGGGTGATCCTGAAACGCGGAACCGAAGCTTTTTTCGTTACCGTCGGCCTCCTCGGGACGCTGCATTATCTGCTCGGTTGGCCGGAGCAATTCACGACCATCTGGATCGTCGCGATCGGCACTTCGATCGGGATGATGATCGGAGAGGCTTTCCGCCGACGCGCACTGCAGGGTAACAAATGACCCGTCTCTCCACCACCTTCGCCAAATCCCACCCCGCGCTCGTCTGCTTCGTAACTGCAGGCGACGGCGACACTGCGGCCAATCTTGACGCCCTGGTCGCGGGCGGCGCAGATGTGATCGAGCTGGGGATGCCCTTCACCGATCCGATGGCCGACGGCCCCGCGATCCAGAACGCGAACATTCGCTCGCTCAAGGCAGGCACGACCACCGCCGACGTGTTCGCCATCGCAACGGGCTTTCGCCAGCGCCATCCGGAGGTTCCGCTCGTCCTGATGGGCTATGCCAATCCGATGATCCGGCGAGGCCCTGAATGGTTTGCAGATGCGGCGAAGAAGGCAGGCGTCGATGGGGTGATCTGCGTCGATATTCCGCCCGAGGAGGACGATGCGCTCGGCCCGCAGCTTCGCGCCGCCGGGATCGCGCCGATTCGCCTCGCCACCCCCACCACCGATGCCGCGCGGCTGCCGGCGGTGATCGAGGGGGGCGAAGGCTTCCTCTATTACGTCGCGGTGGCGGGGATCACCGGCATGCAGCAGGCGGCGATCGGATCGATCGAGGACAACGTCGCGCGCATCAAGCGTTCCACCGATATCCCCGTCGCGGTGGGATTCGGTGTGAGAACACCCGAGCAAGCCGCTGAAATCGCGCGGGTCGCGGATGGCGTGGTGGTCGGATCGGCGCTGGTCGAGCTGGTTGCCGAGCACGGACCGGAAGCGCCGGAGCATCTGCAGGCACTCACTCGTTCGCTTGCTGACGCGGTCCACTCGGCGCGTTAGCCTCTGTACTCGTCATTGCGAGCGTCCGTCAGGACGTGCGGCAATCTATGCATTGCCCTCTCAGCCACCACCCCAGTTGCGCGACTAGTCCATGGATTGCCGCGTCGCTTCGCTCCTCGCAATGACGAAGGCAGGTAGCAACGACCGGTCTTGGCGGTTCCGGGCCAGCGCCCTATAGGCTTGCCCCATGAACTGGTTCAATCGCGTCCGCAACTCGCTCGCTTTCCTCCCCAAGCGCGCGACCGAAAAGGATCTCTGGGTCAAATGCCCGGGATGCCAGCAGATGGTTTTTGCGCAGGAATATGCCGAGAACCTCCAGGTGTGCCCGCGCTGCGAGCATCATGGCCGGATCGGGGCCGACGAGCGGCTGCGGCAATTGCTCGACGAGGGCTACGATGTGCTGCCCCAGCCCGAGGTGCGCGAGGATCCGCTCAAGTTCCGCGACACCAAGAAATACACCGACCGCCTCAAGCAGGCGCGCGCCAAGAACCCGCACAGGGACGCGTTCACCGTTGGCTCGGGTACGATCGAGGAGCGCCCGGCTGTGGTCGGGGTGCAGGATTTCGGCTTCATGGGCGGCAGCATGGGCATGGCGGTGGGCACCGCCTTCTGTCAGGGCGCCGAGCGCGCGCTGACCCGGCGTTGCCCCTACATCGTCGTCACCGCGGCGGGCGGCGCGCGGATGCAGGAAGGCATTCTCAGCCTGATGCAGATGCCCAAGGCCACCGTGATGACGCGGCGGCTCAAGGAAGCAGGCCTGCCCTATATCGTCGTGCTGACCGATCCGACCACCGGCGGCGTCACCGCCAGCTATGCCATGCTCGGCGATATCCACATCGCCGAGCCGGGTGCGCTGATCGGGTTCGCCGGCCAGCGGGTGATCCAGGACACGATCCGCGAGCAGCTTCCCGAAGGCTTCCAGCGCGCCGAGTATCTGCACAAGCATGGTATGGTCGACATGGTGGTCCACCGCCACGATCTCAGGGACCGGCTGGCGACTGTGCTCGACTATCTGCAGCCAAAGGTTGCGGCGTAATCGCAAGCCGCTTGGGATGAGGTCGTGAAGGACTTCGCCACCTCTTCCGATCCCGCCGTTCAGGCGCAGCTCGACCGGCTGGCGGCGCTGAGTGTGCCGCAGGGCAGGCTGGGCCTGGAGACGATCCGCGCGCTGCTGGCGCGGCTGGGCGATCCGCACAAGCGCCTGCCGCCCGTGCTCCATATCGCGGGGACTAATGGTAAGGGCAGCACCTGCGCCTTCCTGCGCGCCATGCTCGAAGCCGATGGCCAGCGGGTGCACATGACCACCAGTCCGCATCTGGTGCGCTACAACGAGCGGATTCGGCTCGCGGGCGAGCTCATATCCGACGACCGGCTGGCCCCGCTGCTCGTCGAAGTGCTCGACGCAGGTCACGGTCTGGCGCCGAGCTTTTTCGAGGTCACCATCGCCGCAGCCTTTGCCGAATTCGCGCGGGTTCCGGCGGATGTCTGCGTGATCGAGGTCGGTCTGGGCGGCCGGTTCGACGCGACCAACGTGATCGAGAGCCCCGCCGCCTGCGCGATCGCCGCTCTGGGAATCGATCACGAACGATTCCTGCTCGCTCCCGAGGAGGGGACGCCGCAGATACCGCTCGCGCGGATCGCTTTCGAGAAGGCGGGCATCGTTAAGCGCGGGTCCTCGCTGGCGACCCTGTCCTACCCGCCCGAAGCGCAGGCCGAAATCGAGCGGGCGGCGCTGGGCGCCGGTGCGCCGCTGGCGATGCGGGGGCGGGACTGGCATTGCAGCACCACCGCAACCGGCCTCCACTACGCCGACCGCCATGGCGAACTCGTCCTGCCGCTACCCACCCTTCCCGGCGCTCATCAGGCCGAGAACGCGGCGCTGGCGGTGGCCATGCTGCGACATCAGGACTTCGTCTCCGTCTCGCGCGAGGCGATGGCCGAGGGGATTCGCACTGCCGACTGGCCCGCGCGGCTGCAAGGGCTTGCGCCCGGCACGCTACGCAGCGCGGGAAGCGCGGACCGTGCGATCTGGCTCGATGGCGGGCACAACCCGAGCGCGGGCGAAGCGCTTGGCCGGCATTTCGCGGGCGAGCGGCTCCATCTGATCGTCGGGATGCTCGATGCCAAGGACCCGCGCGCGCTCACCGCGCCTCTGCTGGATTCGATCGCCAGCCTCACGGTGGTGCCGGTTCCCGGGCACGAGTGCCACCCCGCCAGCGTCTTCGGACCATCCGCCAGAGCGGCACCGGACGTGCCCACCGCGCTCGCCGTCCTGCCCGATGACGGTCTGCCGGTGCTGGTGTCCGGCTCGCTCTATCTCGCCGGCGAAGTGCTGCGGCTCAACGGAACGCTGCCCGACTGAGGGCTTGCCCGAGCGCAGGAATTACTGGCTCCTCGCCACCTGGGGTGGAGGATCGGCAGCGACGACGCCGGATTTGCGCCCTGCCCGGTGCTCGCGCATCCATTCGAGGATGCACAGCACCACCGCCACCATGCCGATCAGCATGGTGAAGATGAAGACGTCGTAATAGCCGCGCTCCTCGATCATCTGCCCCAATGCCCCGCGCCCCAGCGTACCGACCAGCAGCGTCAGCGAGGCGAGCAGCGCATATTGCACCGCCGAATAGCCCTTGGCGACGATCGACGAGAGCCAGGCGATATAGGCGGCACCGGCGATGCCGATCGCCAGGTTTTCGCCGCCGATGGTGATCATCAGCCGCGCCAGTCGCTCGCTTCCGCCCGGAAACTGCAGCACTGCCCAGGTGAAGCCGATCGCATCGCTGACCGCCTGCATCCGGGCCCCGCCCAGCGCCAGATCGGCGTAGAGCAGGTTAGTGGCCGCGGCGAGGAATGCGCCCAGCGTCAGCGTGAACATCCGTCCGAATGCGGTGATCATCCAGCCGCCCAGCGCGAGGCCAAGCAGGATCGCCCCGACGCCGAAGAATTTCGACGCCACCGCAACCTCGTCGAGCGTGTATTCCAGCTCGCCGAGATAGAAGGGATAGGCGAAGGTGCCCCAGATCGCGTCGGTAATCCGGTAGGTCAGCACGAGCGCGAACACGAGCACCAGAGACCAGCCCATCCGGCCGACGAACTCGACCAGCGGCAGCAGCAGCGCGCGGTAGAGCTGGTCGAGGATCAGCCCGTCCGCCTTCTTTGCCACCCGCCCTTCCTTGATGACATGCTTGCCGTCGCGGTTCAGCTTGACCAGCCATGCGGCAATGAAGGCCGGGACGATGATCGTCGCGGCGATGATCAGCGGGCCGTAGGTCGCGGTGAAAAGCGTCGGATCGGGCCGGTCTTCCGGCAGCGCGGTGAGCGAGCGGACCATGAAGATCAGCACGGTGACGATCGCCCAGCCCCACAGCAGTCCGACCGCCAGCAGCGCCCAGTTCCGAACCCGCGGCTCGATCTCGCCGACCTCGTAGAGTTCGGCGGTCTTTTCCTCGTTCATCGTCGTTGCCGCAGCCTTGTCGACATCGGCGTCGGGAGCGAACAGGCCGGCGATGCCGATACCCAGCATGATCAGGCCCATGATGACATAGGTCTGCGGCCAGCCGATCCGCTCGGCGATGATCAGCCCCAGCGCGCCGCCGACCAGCGCGGCGAGGCGAAAGCCCATCTGGGTGACCGTCGAGAGGATATCGATCGTCGCTTCGTCATCGGCGATGTCGATACGCCAGGCGTTGATGACGATGTCCTGCGTCGCGCTGGCGAAGGCCCCGATCCCGGCCAGAAGGCTGAACCAGCCCAACTGGCTCTTGGGATCGAGCAGCGAGAGCGTGACGAGAATGATCCCGAGCAGCAATTGCATCGGTGCGATCCACTGCTTGCGCTTGCCGAGGCGGCGCAGCCCGGGAATGTCGAGTCGGTCGACCAGCGGCGACCACAGGAACTGGAAGGCGTAGGCCAGCCCGATCAGCGAGAAGACGCCCATCGTCTCCAGATCGACCTCCGCTTCGCTCAGCCAGGCGTAGAGCGTGCCGAGAAACAGCGCGAAGGGCAGGCCGCTGGCAAAGCCGAACAGCGCCATGTACCCGGTCTTGCGGTTCTTCAACGCCAGTTTGAGCACGCTCCAGCTGGAAGGCTTAACCGGTTCGGCAGCTTCGGCCATTCGTCTGGGTCCTTTCGCATCGGTGAATTTTTTGCGACACTAGGTCGGTTGCAGGAAAAGGAACAGGACGCATGGGCGATCCCACCGCGCTATCCCCCCATCACCGGCCCACCGACGGGCAGCTCGCGCTGGCCCGCGAGGTCGCCGATGGCGGCAGGCCGCCAGAGCAGCCGGTAACGCGGGTCCCGGCGAGCGTCTACACCGACCCGGCTCATTTTGCGCGCGAGAAGGCCGCGCTCTACGAGCGGATGCCACAGATTCTGTGCCCCACCGCCCTGCTGCCCGATCCCGGAATGGCGGTGCCGCACGACGCCACCGGACGCCCGCTGCTGATCACCCGTGACGCGCAAGGGCAGGTCCATGTGTTCCTCAATGTCTGCCGCCACCGCGGCACCCGGCTGGTCGAGGGCGAAGAGGTGCGCTGCACCAAGAAGCTCGTCTGCCCCTATCACGCCTGGACCTATTCGGTGGATGGTCGCCTGCTCGCCCTGCCCCGGCCCGACACCTTTCCCGGCATCGACAAGGATTCGCATGGGCTGGTCGAACTGCCGAGCTGCGAAAGCGGCGGGCTGATCTGGTTCGCCCCGGTCGAGGGCGCAGATTTCGGCCACGTTCGCCAAATCGGCGAGGATATGGATGCTTTCGGCACCGCCGACCACGTGCTGTTCCGGCGCAAGACCCACACGGTCAAGGCGAACTGGAAGCTGATCATGGACGCCTTCCTCGAAAGCTATCACGTCACCCGGCTCCATGCGAAGACCATCGGGCCGTTCTTCAAGGATGGCGTGACCTCGGGCGATCTGATCGGCCCGCACCACCGTTCGGCGGTCGGACGGCTGGAAGACATGGCCAGTGTCGATCTGGCGGATATGGCTGCGCTCCGGCGGGTGGTGACCTTCGCCTATCAACTGGTCCCCGGCGCGCTGATCATCCCCAGTCCCGACTATCTCAACATCATGGTGATGATGCCCCAGGCGCATGACCTCACGCTGGTCGAAGACTTCATGCTCATTCCCGAGGAGCCCGCAACCGACAAGGCGCGCGCGCATTGGGAGCGTAGCTGGGCGCTGCTCGATGGCGGGGTCTTCGCCGCCGAGGATTTCCGCGCCGCCGAGCTCGGTCAGCAGGGGCTCGCGACCGGCGCGGTGCCCGAATTGATCCTCGGTGCGCTCGAAGGCGGGATCGCGCGCTATCACGAGACGGTGGCGGAAGCCTTGCGCGCCGCCGAGTGAGCGCGTAGCGGCGCGCAGATGCCCGACAGACTGCCCGAAGCCGGTGATCGCATCGCCAAGCTGCTCGCCCGCGCCGGCGTCGCCAGCCGTCGCGAAGTCGAGCGCATGATCGCCGATGGTCGCGTGGCGATCGAGGGCAAGGTGCTCGACACGCCCGCGGTGAAATTGCTCAATTTGCGCGGCGTGACCGTGGACGGAAAGCCGGTCGGCCGCGCCGAAGAAGCCAGGCTCTACGCCTTCCACAAACCCTCGGGCCTGATCACCGCCGAGCGCGACCCAGCGGGACGTCCGACGATCTACGACGCGCTGCGCAATGCGCTGCCCAAGGACACCCCGCGGCTGATGCCGGTGGGTCGGCTGGATTTCACCACCGAGGGGCTGCTGCTGCTCACCAATGACGGCGAGCTCAAGCGGGCGATGGAATTGCCGTCCTCGGGGATTCCGCGCACCTACCGCGCGCGCGCCTTCGGCGACATCACCCAGGCGCAGCTCGACGATCTGTCCCACGGGATCGAAATCGACGGAATGCGCTATGGCAGCATCGAAGCCGATCTCGAGCGCGGCTCGGGCCGCAATCGCTGGATCGTGCTGACGCTGACCGAGGGCAAGAACCGCGAAGTGCGACGCGTGCTCGAACATCTCGGGCTCGAGGTGAACCGTCTGCTGCGCACCGGCTACGGCCCTTTCGAGCTCGCCGACCTCCCGCGCGGACAGGCGGTCCAGATCCGCCACGCCGATGTCGAACGCTTCATGGGCACCCTGCCCAAACCCAAGAAAGCGAAGCCGCAGGCATGAGGCCGAAATCATGAGAATCGTCGCGGGGGCCTGGCGCGGACGCAAGCTGGTCGCGCCCAAGGGCGAGACCACCCGTCCCACCGCCGACCGCACGCGCGAGACGCTGTTCAACATGCTCACCAGCCGGCTCGGGAGCTTCGAGGGGCTTTCGGTGGGCGATCTCTTCGCAGGATCCGGCGCGCTCGGCATGGAAGCGCTGTCGCGCGGCGCGGCGCATTGCCTATTCGTCGAACAGGAGCCCGAGGCGCTCAAGGCCATTCGCGCCAATATTGCCGCCTTCGGTGCGCGCGATCGGACCAGCGTTCAGGCCGGCTCGGTCATGGCGCTGGGCGCTGCCCGTTCGGCACACGACCTTATCCTGCTCGATCCGCCCTATGGCACCGGCGCTGGCCAGGTCGCGCTCGACCGGATGATGCGCTACGGCTGGTTCGACGCCTCGAGCTGGATCGTTCTAGAAACCGGCGTGAACGAAATCGTATCGATCAAGCAACTCGACATCGAGGCGGAACGCCGCGTCGGCAAGGCCAAGCTTACCTTCCTGCGGCTCGCCAGCTAGCTTTCATTCCTGCGGAGGATAGCGCTCGAATTCGGGCAGACGGTGCGCCTCCGCTATCCAGCCGAGCCGCTCTGCCGTCTGAATATGCGCCTGCGCAGGAAGCTCGTCGGGCTCATCGAGCGTGGCGCTCTGCACGTCCACCAGCCCGGGCAGCATCGCGTCGTTGGTGTAGAACAGGCCCGTTCCGCACTGGATGCAGAAATGGCGACGGGCATGCTCCGATGAGGCATAAGTAGACGGCTCGCCCGACACCGCCAATCGTTCCTGTGTCATCATCGCCCAACCGACCATCGGCGCACCCGAGGCGCGGCGGCAATCGACGCAGTGACACAGCGCGTGATTGAGCGGGACGCCGGAAATCTCGTAGCGGATCGCCCCGCAATGGCATCCTCCGGTCAGCATCGTATCGAATCCCTTGAGGTTTCGTAACGCAGATGCGCCAGTGCCGGACA
This sequence comes from Qipengyuania benthica, assembly GCF_030717865.1. Lineage (NCBI taxonomy): Bacteria > Pseudomonadati > Pseudomonadota > Alphaproteobacteria > Sphingomonadales > Erythrobacteraceae > Qipengyuania > Qipengyuania benthica. Next base: position 662,744 of record NZ_JAVAIL010000002.1, read on the forward strand.
AAAGAAAAGGGCGGCACCGTCTGCACGGTCCCGCCCTTCTTCGTCAGTTAGCCAACGTTACATGTTGCTGGCGGGCTGGCCCGGCCAATAGCCGAGCGGCTTGGTTACACCCGGGCCCCGCTTGCCGGCTTCCCAGGCATTGATGCAATTGTCCTGCTCGTTGGGCGAGCAGATCGGGACATCGCCGGTGGGCGGGCCTTGGTCGCCAGGGGTATTCTGAACCACCGCCGTGCTCCGGTACTGAATGTTACCTACCGTGGTATTCGCCGTCCTGGGTGCCGTGGTCGTGGCGCTCGGCGTGGCGGGCATCGGCGTCGCACCGCTCATCTGGTTCATGATCGAGGTCCAGGCTGCGGCACGCTGCTGCGGCTGCATATCGACGATACGCAGACGCTGCTCGTCGTTGAGTACCCACCAGCCGCGCATCTGGTTATCGTTCAAAGTCCAGTAGTATTCCTGAACTTCGATGGGCCAGCGCGTGTAGGCGATCCGCTGGTCGTCTTCCCAGTTCATGAACATCTGCTGCTGAGCCGGGGTCATGTTGTAGGCACCTGCATCCATGTCCTGTGCGGTATTCTGCGCCATGGCGGGAGCTGCTGAGAATGCCAGCGCTGCGGCGCCGGCAAGAATAAGGTTACGCATAGGATTCGTCTCCGATTACAATTGCTGTCCCCCTTCTCTACGCAGCATCGGCGCGTGGGTTCCGTTACCCTTGCCTTGCCCCCCGCCGTTCCCTAACTGTTCGCATGATCATGAATTCTCTCGAAACCTCCTCGCCGCCCGCCGACCCGGGTGCGCTGCCCGCCTATGCGAAAAACCTCAACGGTCCGCAGAAGGACGCCGTGCTGACCACCGAGGGACCGGTGCTGATGCTGGCAGGCGCGGGAACCGGCAAAACCGCCGCGCTCACTGCACGGCTGGCGCACCTCATCGCTACGCGCCGCGCCTGGCCGAGCGAGATTCTCTGCGTCACCTTCACCAACAAGGCCGCACGCGAGATGCGCGAGCGGGTCGGACGGCACATCGGCGACGCGGTCGAGGGGATGCCCTGGCTCGGTACCTTTCACTCGATCGGCGCGAAGATGCTACGCCGCCATGCCGAGCTGGTCGGGTTGGCCAGCAATTACACCATCATCGACACCGACGACCAGCTGCGACTGCTCAAACAGCTGATCCGCGAAAACGATCTCGACGAGAAGCGCTGGCCGGCGCGCCAGCTCGCGAGCCTGCTTGATCGCTGGAAGAACCGCGGGCTCAATCCCGGCGACCTCGATGCGGTCGAGAACGAAGCCTATGCCAATGGTCGCGGACAGCAGTTCTATACGCTCTACCAGGAACGTCTCAAGACGCTCAACGCCTGCGATTTCGGCGATCTGCTGCTGCACATGCTCAATATCCTGCGGCGGCACCGCGATGTCCTCGAGCAGTATCAGCAGCGTTTCAAATACATTCTGGTCGACGAATACCAGGATACCAATCAGGTCCAGTATCTGTGGCTCCGCCTGCTGGCGCAGGAGCGCCGCAACATCTGCGTGGTGGGCGATGACGACCAGTCGATCTATTCGTGGCGCGGGGCCGAGGTGGCCAATATCCTCAAGTTCGAGAAGGACTTCCCCGGCGCGGCGGTGATCAAGCTCGAACAGAACTACCGCTCTACCCCTCAGATCCTCGCCGCAGCCTCCGGTCTGATCGATGCCAACAGCCAGCGGCTCGGCAAGACGCTGTGGACCGATCTGCCCGCAGGCGACCGGGTCAAGGCGATCGGCGTCTGGGATGGTCCCGAGGAAGCGCGCCGTTTGGGCGAAGATATCGAGCGGCTCGAACGCGAAGGCGCATCGTTGGACCAAGTGGCAATCCTGGTGCGCGCGCAATACCAGACGCGCGAGGTCGAAGACCGCTTCATTCAGATCGGGCTGAACTATCGCATTATCGGCGGCTTCCGCTTCTACGAACGCGCCGAAATCCGCGATGCGCTCGCCTATCTGCGGGTGATCGAGCAGCCCGCCGACGATCTTGCCTTCGAACGCATCTACAACCAGCCCAAACGCGGCCTCGGCGCCAAAACGCTCGACGCCATGCGGCGCCACGCGAAACGCACGGACATGCCGCTCGCCGCCGCCTCGATAGACCTTTGCGACAGTGATGAACTGCCCGCTCGCGCGCGCAATTCGCTCAAGGCCCTGCTCCAGCAGTTTCTGCTCTGGCGCGAGAACGCGCAGAGCGAGACGCCCGCCAACCTGCTGCGCCGGATCGTGACCGAGAGCGGTTACGAGGAGATGCTGCAAAAGGATCGCGGCCCGGAAAGCGCAGGGCGGCTGGAAAACCTCTCCGAGCTCGCGCGGGCGATGGAGGATTACGACAGCCTCACCGATTTTCTCGAGCACGTCAGCCTGGTGATGGAGAACGACGCTCGCGATCAGGGCGAGAAGGTCACCATCATGACCATGCACGCCGCCAAGGGGCTCGAGTTCGATCATGTCTTTCTGCCCGGCTGGGAGGAAGGGGTGTTCCCGAGCCAGCGCGCGCTCGACGAAGGCGGGCTTGCCAGCCTCGAGGAGGAGCGCCGCCTCGCCTATGTCGCGATCACCCGCGCCAAGCGCCGCTGCACCATCCTCCATGCCGCGAACCGGCGGATCTACGGCCAGTGGACCAGCTCGATCCCCAGCCGCTTCATCGAGGAATTGCCGAGCGAGCATGTGGAGCAGGAAACCACGCTCACCGGCGGCGCCTCCCTATGGCGCGCGAACTGGAGCGAGCAGGACGATCCCTTCGCGCATGTCTCTACCGCCCGCCCCGACAAGTCGGCGACCCGCGGCCCCGGCTGGCAGCGGGCGCTGGCGACCGGCTACGACAGCAAGCCGGTCCGGGTTGCGGAGAACAAGCGCAGCGCGGCCAGTTTCGCCGCCAAGCCGCGCAGCGATGTCGCGATCGGCGCACGGGTCTTTCACGACAAGTTCGGTTACGGGACGGTCGCCGATCAGGACGGCAACAAGCTCGAGATCGCCTTCGAGAAGGCCGGTACCAAGCGGGTGCTCGACAGCTTCGTCAAGCTCGCGGAGTAGCGTTACCGGCCGCGGACGGCGCTCAGCGGAAACCTACGCCGAGGAAATCGGGCTTGGGCCCGTTCCATTCGCCTTCGCCTGCAGCATCGTCCCGAGGCTGCGACTTCGCGGGCCGGGATGCGGGCTTAGCGGCCTTGGCCGCCCGCTCGCGGCGCGGCTTGGCGGGACGCTCCTCGCCAGTCTCGACGCGGGCCGATTCTTCGGCGGGAGCGTCCTGCGGGTTTTCCCGCCGGCTGCGATCCGTTTCACCGCGCGGCTTGCGCGCGCGGCGGGGCTTCTCGCCAGCTGGCTTGTCTTCGGCGGACTTCGCCTGTGAGGGCTTGTCCTGTTCCGCGCTGGAACCACTGTCCTTCAGATCGACGCGGACATCGCCCTTGCCGAACACAGGAATCTTGTGACCCGTCAGCTTCTCGACATTGTCGATCGCCTCGGCATCCTCGTCGGTGACGAAGGTGAAAGCGCGTCCCTTGGCTCCCGCGCGACCGGTACGACCGATGCGGTGGACGTAATCGTCCGGGTGCCACGGGGTGTCGTAATTGAAGACGTGGCTGACGCCCTTCACATCGAGCCCGCGAGCGGCGACATCGCTGGCGACCAGGATATTGATGGCGCCGGATTTGAACCGCTCCAGTTCCTGGATGCGGGTTCCCTGATCGATATCGCCATGGATCTCGCCGCTGGAGAAGCCTTCGCGCTGCAGGTGCTTGTTGAGTTCGCGCACCGTGGTCTTGCGGTTCGAGAATACGATCGCGGTCTCGACATGATCGTTGCGCAGCAGCCATTCGAGCGTCTCGCGCTTCTTGCGCGCCGGGACCTGGATCTTGAAGGCGGTGATGTCCTTGTTGGTGGACGCCGCGCGGCTGACCTCGATCCGCTTGGGATTGTTCATGAACTTCTTCGAGAGCTTCTCGATCGGCGGCGGCATGGTCGCCGAGAACAGCATGGTCTGGCGCTGTTCGGGAAGTTTGGAGCAGATGAATTCGATATCGGGGATGAACCCCATGTCGAGCATCCGGTCGGCCTCGTCGATCACCAGCAGTTCGCAGCCGTTGAGCAGGATCTTGCCCCGCTCGAACAGGTCCATCAGCCGGCCCGGGGTTGCGATCAGCACGTCGACGCCATCGTTGAGCGCCTTGATCTGGTCGCCCATCTGGACCCCGCCGATCAGCAGCGCGAGCTTGAGATCGTGGTTCTTGCCGTATTTCTCGAAATTCTCCGCGACCTGCGCCGCGAGTTCGCGCGTCGGGGCGAGGATCAGTGAGCGCGGCATCAGCGCGCGGCGTCGGCCGCTGGCCATGATATCGATCATCGGCAGGACGAAGCTGGCGGTTTTGCCGGTCCCGGTCTGAGCGATCCCGACGATGTCCTTCATCATCAGGATCGGCGGAATGGCCTGGGCCTGGATATCGGTGGGCACGGTATAGCCCGCAGATTCCACCGCTTCGAGCAGGGTCGGGGAGAGGCCGAGGTCGGCAAATGTCATGCGGTTTCGCGTGGTCCGATAGTGGAAAGGAATAATTGGCGCTGCGTCCGCAAATGCAGCACGAGCGCCGCGCCCATCGCCGGAAACCTCGCGAAAGTCAAGAATTCCCCGGCGAGGAAAGGAGCGACAACGATTCTTCGGCTACTCGGCCACTCTGATCAACTGGCTCATCCGCGCCACTTCGCATTTCGCGCCGCTGCGGGCGTGCAATTGGTCGCGATCCACGCATAGCTGCCCGTCCGAACTGTTTTCAACGTAGAAGCCCGAATAGAAGTCGCGCGCCGAACAGGCCTTTTCCAGAGTGGCGGAAATCAGTCGTCGGTCGCGCAGGAACAGCAGCAGGCGATTGCTGCCCTCCGCCTGCACGCCGGCGATGCTCTGCACCGGCAGGCAATCGCCCATTGGGCGCTCGAGATAGCGCGGCTGAGAACTGCGCGGCACCATCGTGGCCGTCAGGTTCTGGCGCATCGGGCCAGCTCGCGGAGAGATTCGGATGATCACCCGCCGCTCGATCCGCACCTGTTCGACGGTCGGTGTCTGTTGAGGCGTCAGAAGCGGCAGATACGCGGCCGGCAACAGGCGCACCGCGCGTCCTTCCGGAGTCTCTGCCAGAGCGGCTTGCTCGGTCAGGCGCGCGCCTGCGTCCTCAGAAGCCTCCGGGCGATAGGGTCCGCCAGCAGTGGGGAACAGCAGTCCGAAGGACGCGAGAATGGCGGCAAGCGAATTCATTGCGTTGTCGAAACGATGCTCCCTGGCCACGCCGGGCTTGCGGCGAGCGGACGATGAAATCCGCTGTTGGCCTCCCCTGTTTGAATAGCGGCTTAATCCCTCGTCGCCCTTTGACAAGGGGGTGGCGACAAGTGGTGGCGGGTCGAGCAGAGTATGTGGCATGGGACCGGCATGGCTGCCCAACCCGACGCGAATCGACCGTTTCTCTCCGCTGCTGCCGATCTGCTGGGCGAGCGCGGCTTCACTCGCGATCCCGAACTGATCGAGCCGTGGCTCACCGACTGGCGAGGCCGCTACACCGGCGCGTGCCTCGGGCTGGCCTCGCCGTGCAACACCCAGAAGGTCGCCGCGCTGGTAAGGCTGTGCGCCAGTCACGGCGTGCCGATCGTCGCGCAGGGCGGCAACAGCGGCATGTCCGGCGGCGCGACCCCCGATGAGAGCGGCAGCGCCTTGCTCCTCAGCCTCAGGCGGATGGATACGATCCGCACGCTCGACGTCGAAGCCGGCGAGATCGTCTGCGAAGCCGGCGTGATCCTTCAGGACCTCCAAGAGGCAGCCGCGGCGGCGCGGATGCGCTTCCCGCTCACTCTGGGCGGCAAGGGCTCGGCCACGATCGGCGGGCTGGTCTCGACCAATGCTGGCGGGACGCAGGTGCTGCGCCACGGCACGATGCGCGCGCAGGTGCTGGGGCTCGAAGCCGTTCTCGCCGATGGCAGCGTGTTCGATTCGCTGACGCCGCTCAAGAAGGACAATCGCGGCTTCGACCTCAAGCAGATGCTGATCGGCTCGGAGGGAACGCTCGGTGTTGTGACCGCGGCCAATCTGCGGCTGCTGCCCGACATCGGCGGTCGGCTGGTGATCTGGGCTGGCCTCGGCACGATCGCGCAGGCGCGGCAGTTGCTGCTCCACGCACAATCCGAAGCGGCGGGCCAACTCGAAGGCTTCGAGGTAATTCCGGCGCATTCGCTCGCCGCGGTGCTCGACCATCTACCCGACGCGCGCGCGCCGCTACAGGGCCGGCACGGCTGGCACGCACTGATCGAACTGGTCGCGGAAGCTGACGAGGAAGATCGCTTGCAGCCGCTGGCGGAAAACCTGCTGGCCGCAGCGCTGGACCGCGGCCTGATCGAGGATGCCACCATCGCCGCCAGCGAAACGCAGGCCGAGGCGTTCTGGCTGCTGCGCGATGCGATCGCTCCGGCCGAACGGGCGATCGGCCCGGCGATGCAGCACGATGTCTCGGTACCCGTTGCCGCCATGGCCGATTTCGTCGAGGCCGCCATCCCGCAAGTCGAAGCCCGCTTTCCGGGATCCACTGCCATCGCCTTCGGTCATCTGGGCGACGGAAACGTCCATTTCCATGTTCTCGCCCCTCCCGGCGTGGTCCGCGGGGAATGGGAGCGCAATCAGGGCCAGGCGATCAGCCGCTTCGTCCACGATCTCGTCACCCGATGGGGAGGTTCGATCAGCGCCGAGCACGGAATCGGGCAGGTCAAACTGAAAGAGTTGGAGCGGCTCGGCGATCCGGTGGCGCTGACGATGATGCGCGCGGTTAAGCAGGCGCTCGACCCGAAAGGTATCCTCAATCCGGGCAAATTGGTCCGGGTTGCACCCGCGAACGGCAGCGCCTAAAGCGCGCTTTCCATGCGCTCCCCCGGGACCCGTTCCGGGGGCGCGACCGACATTCCAGTCCGATCCGGAGACGCTCCATGGCCAGCGCGCCGCAGCCCAGCCTGCCCCTGTTCTACAACGACCTCATGCCGCTCAACAGCCGCGATCACCAGAAATGGCGGACGCGTTCGCTGGACAGCGCGGACTTCATGAAGAACGCCCATGCGATCCCTCTTACCGTGGACGAATTCGTCCAGGCGCAGCGCAATTATCCGATCGTCTTCTCCTCGGGCGAAAACCCGCTGCCGCTCGCGTTGATGGGCATGAACGAAGGCGTCAACACCTTCGTCGACGACAAGGGCAAGATCAACGAGCCTGTCTACCTGCCGGCCTACATCCGCCGCTACCCCTTCATGCTCGCCAAGCTCCAGCAGGACAAGGACGAGCTTTCGCTGTGCTTCGATCCGACCAGCGAAGCCATTGGCGAATTCGAAGAAGGCGAAGCGCTGTTCAACGAGGAAGGCCAGGCCTCGGACAACACCAAGCGAATCCTCGAATTCTGCGAGCAGTTCGAACAGTCCGGCCAGCGCACCAAGGCCTTCATCGACGAGCTCAAGAAGCACGATCTGCTGATGGATGGGGAAATCTCGATCCAGCAGCAGGATAACCCCGACAGGCCTTACGTCTATCGCGGCTTCCAGATGGTCAATCAGGAGAAGCTGCTCGAAATTCGCGGCGATCAGTTGCGCACCTGGAACCAGAACGGCCTCATGCTGCTGATCCATGCTCATATCTTCTCGCTCGACCTGATGCGCACGATCTTCTCGCGTCAGGTGCAGCAGGGTACGGCTCCGGCCGCCGCAGCGCCAGCCGCCCAGACCGTCAACTAGGCGGCATTTTCCAGTACCCGCGCCTTGTGGTTGGCGCGGGTGTGGAACCGTTTGCGACAGGACGGGGCAGACGTGCGCCGATCGGGCTGCGCCGACCTGTTGCCGGCCTCTTGAATCCTCCGGGAGGCGCGCCATCTTGTGCGGGCCGGGCGGCATCCCCCCTCATAGCTTGCCCGGCTGGGTGCATTACCATGCACCTCCTCCCTGAACCTTGGCCACCTCGTGCAGCTTGCGCGAGGTGGTTTTTTTCTGGGAGAGAGCGGCTACTCCGCCGCCTGGGGCAATCTGCCGTCCGCGCCCAGCGCGGCGGTTTCGCTCGCCAGCGCCCGCACCAGACCCGCCAGCAGCCGGACCATTCCCGGCATTCGCGGCCCGGCCTCGCGCAGCTCCGCGTCGAGGTAGGCAGTGCGGCACACTTCCAACTGCAGCGCGTGGATCCCGCGGCGCGGAGAGCCGTGCTGCTCAAGCACATAGCCGCCGGCATAGGGCCGGTTGTGCGTCACCCGGCGCTCCGCCGCCGACAGATGCCGCAGCGCCGTTGCGGAGAGCAGATCGTTGCACGACGAGCCGAAACGATCGCCGATCACGAATTCGACCGGACGATCCTGGCCATTTCGCGCCTTGAGCGGCGGCATGGAATGCAGGTCGAGCAACAGCACGGCGCCCCATTGATCGCGGACCTGTTCGAGGACACCACGCAGGGCCGAGTGGTAGGGGTGATGGATCGTATCGATCCGCTCGGTCAGATCTGCGGGCGCAAGCGCTTCGCGCCAGATTTCGCCCAGCCCCGGAAGCCGTCGTGGAACCAGTCCCAAGCCGCTGCGCGACCGGCGATTGGATGCGTTCGGGGCTCGTTCCGCGCGCGACGCGCCCTCCACCATCGACCAGTCGACATCGTCGGACGCGCGGTTGAGGTCGAGTAGCGCGCGCGGGGCATGCGCAACCAGCAGCGCCGCACCGCTTGCCCTGGCGACCTCGCGCGCCAGCCGGTCGACCAGCCGGTCCTCCAGCCGTAGCATCGACCATTCGGGCTCGCGCATGGTGGCACCGATACCGGGAGGATAGTTGCGCCCGCCATGGGGCGCGGCGATCACGATCGGCAGCGTCAACCGCTCGGGCACGTGCAAGACGAAGGCGGGATCCTGCGTCCCGGGGATGCAGCCTCCTTCGTGGGTGCCGGACAGCGGCCAAGCGATGATCCTGGAAGACGCCATGCCCGATTGCTGAACGGATCGCGCGCGCAAGTCAAAACCATTCCCGCCGGCGACCTGCCCCAGCCGTGGACAGGTGCACAACTTCCAAGGCTTTTTTAAGGAGCATGGCGTATGGGAAGGGCCATGACAGATTTTCAGCGCGCCAAAATCCTTCTCGCCGAAGACGACGATGCCATGCGATCCTATCTGGTCCGCGCGCTGGAGCAGGCGGGCTTCTCGGTCGATGCGGTCGATCGCGGGACCGCGGCGCTGCCTCTCCTCGAGGCGACGCATTACGACCTGCTTTTGTCCGACATCGTCATGCCGGAGATGGACGGAATCGAACTTGCGCAGCGATGCAACGAGCTCAGTGCGGATACCAAGGTGATGTTCATCACCGGCTTTGCCGCGGTGACGCTCAAGGCCAGCCGCGAACAGCCGCAGGCCAAGGTGCTATCCAAGCCCTTCCACCTTAAGGATCTGGTGCTCGAGGTCGAGCGCGTGCTCGAAGACCGGATTTCGGCGATCCTCTAGTCGGGCCTCAAATGACCTCTTGCGCGCGCGGGGCCTGCTCGCTAAATGGCCCGCCTGTCGCAGCACCCTTCCAGGGGCGCGATACACTCGATATCGTGGGCGTATAGCTCAGTGGTAGAGCACTGTGTTGACATCGCAGGGGCCGGGAGTTCAACTCTCTCTACGCCCACCATTCGAAAACCCCGCAAATCGTCGGATTTGCGGGGTTTTTCTTTGCGCGACAGCCGGGTGATCGCGGATGACTCTCCAAATCCATAGTCTAACTTATGTAAATACCCTTACTTTTGTTAACATCGCTGTTCGCATTTGATAATCAATTGGAGCGGAACGCTTCCCTGACTTGGCAATTCCTCGGGTATCCATGCGATTTACGATCGCTTCCCGCAGGAGATACCGATGGCATTCAATCCGCTGACCGAAAAAGGCATTCCGATCGAGCGCCAGTTCCGCAGCTGGTCGGAACTGGCGAGCCAGCCTTACGACACGCGCGATGTGCATCCCTACACCCGCTGCCGGGTGATCCTGATGAACGGGATCGAGGTCGAGGCGATCATCAATTCGCACAATGCGGCGCGCCGGATCGCCGATACCGGTATCAAGCAGATGCTGGCGCTGGTCCGCAAGGCCGAGCAGCAGCAGCAGAAGGCGGTGAACTGGCTGATCCCGGGAAGCGAGAGTACGATCGCCAACACCATCGGCTACGAACAGGTCGCGGTCGACCTCACCAGCTGGATCGCGCGTCACGAGCCCGACCCCTATCTCAATCAGGTCTACGAATTCGGCGTGCTCGAGGATTACGACCACCTCTATCGCTACGCCAATCTGATGGATCTGATGGGCGAACGCCGCAAGGCCGAAGAGATCACCGGCGATCTGACCGAAGTACTTCCCGGACGGCCGACGATCTTCCATCACCGCCACCCGCATGACGAGCTGCGCCGACCGATGACGGTCGAGGCCAGTTCCTTCCAGTCGATCCTCAACGCGCTGACGGTCGTTTCGGCCGAACAGCAGACGATGAACTTCTACATGAATTCGGGCAATCGCCCGGAAGATCCGATGGCTCGCTCGCTCTATCTCGAGATCGCGATGGTCGAGGAACAGCACGTCTCGCATTACGAATCGATCCTCGATCCGAGCACGCCCGAACTGCTCAACCTGGCGCTGCACGAATACAACGAGTGCTGGCTCTACTGGTCGTGCATGGAGACCGAGACCAACCCGCGCATCAAGCAGGTCTGGGAAACCCATCTCGCGATGGAGATCGAGCATCTGCGGCTCGCCTGCGAGATGATGAAGGAAGTCGACCGGATCGACCCGGCGGACATCTTCCCCAAGGAAGGCGTCAGCGCGCCGATGACCTTCGAGCCGAACAAGCAATATGTCCGCGACGTGCTGGCCCGCACGGTCACCAATTCGGCCAGCGATTCGCAATTCATTCCGGTCGACCAGCTTCCGGCGGATCACCGCTTCTTCGACTATCAGGCCACCGTCAATGCGGGCGGCGTCCCCAGCGAGGACGTGATCCGTCGCCACCGCGAGGAACTGGGCGGCGAGTACCGCTTCTCGACCGAGGGCAGCCACCCGATCGCGGCGCTGGACGAAAGCGGCACCGCCGAAGGGACGATCTACATGGAGACGATCGAACGCCACGCCCGGCACGGCCACGGCCAGCATCCCGCCCAAAATCAAACGGAGAACGCATGATGACCGAGCGCAACGAGAAGCACGGCACCCTGCACCGCGCGGTCGACAAGACCTCCGACGCCCTGGGCGGGATGGTCGGTCGCGCCGCGGCGAATACGGCGGGTTCGACCTCGGCGGCCAGCTTCGTGGAGAACGCCGCGATCGGCGACATGTACGAGATCGCGGCGGCGAAGGTGGCCCTCCAGCACGCCCAATCGGATCTGGTAAAGGCTGCGGCCCTCAAGATGATCGCCGATCACACGACCAGCACGCATCAATTGCGTTCGGCGATGATCATGAACGAGACCAAAGGCGTTCCGGCGCTCCCCGACTCGATCGACGCGCGGCGCAAGACGATGCTCGACCATCTTCAGGCCGCCCCCGCAGACAAGTTCGACGCGACCTATCTCGATCAGCAGATCCTCGCTCACAAGGAGACGGTCGATCTGATGAACGGGTTCAAGGACAGCGGCGACAACGCCCAGTTGCGCTCGTTTGCGGCCGGCACCGCTCCGGTGGTCGAGCGTCACCTCGCCGCCATGGAACGGTTGAGGGATCAGATCGCCTGATCCGTCTTGTCTCTACCTTTCCAGGGCGCCCGACCAATTCAAGGAAATATCACCATGTCATTTCTCGATCGCATCGCCGCCGCCGTTACGCCTGCCGCTTCCGAGGAATCCCGCAACGAGGCGCGGCGCAACATCGATGCGCTCGCCGCCCGCGAGCCCTGGATCCAGCCCATCGTGGATCAGCACCGGGAGATCGAAACCTGCTTCCGCGAAGCCCACGCCGCGCCCTCGCACGAGGCGGTGGAGCGGCTCTCCACGGTCCTCACCGGCCATGCGAATGCGGAAGAAGCCGTGCTCTATCCGGACATCGCCGACAAGAGCAGCAAGCTCCATGCGGGGATGGCCTATGAAGAGCATGCCATGACCAAGATCCAGCTCGCCAAGCTCAAGGATATGGCGCCGGGCAGCAAGGAATGGACGGAGAAGCTCGAGCACATCGAGAGCGCGGTCGCGCAGCATATCTATCAGGAAGAGGACAGCTGGCTTCCCGACCTCGCGAAGGAGATGGCCCCGGAACGCAAGGCCCGGCTGCAGGAGCGCTACGCCGAGGAATATCGACGCTATTGCGGGACCGACAACGGCACCGCGCGCACCGGTGCCGGGGCTGCGATCTGAGCGAAAGCGGCTGAGGGAGCGACGCGGGTCGCGACCGGTTGAGTTCCCGGGGCGGCTGATGCAGAGGGCCGCGATGCTGACCGATACGCGTGCGCCCTACCCTCCCGTCCTGCCGCCTGCCAGCCATCGTGGGCTGTTCGCGAGCCAGGCGACCGATCTCGAGCGGCTTGCGGTCGAGGGCAGGACGAGGCGTTTGCAGCCGCGCCGGGGGATCGATTTTTCGTCAAACGACTATCTGGCGCTCGCCGGTTCGCCGCGACTGTCGCGCGCGGTGGGCGATGCGATCGCGCGGGGCGTCCCGGTGGGCTCGGGCGGTTCGCGGCTGCTGCGCGGCAACCATCCCGAGCACGAGGCGCTCGAGGCCGAGGCGGCGGGTTTTTTCGGGAGCGAGGCCGCGCTGTTCTTCTCGACCGGCTTCGCGGCCAATTCCGCGTTGCTCGCGACCTTGCCGCAACCGGACGACCTGATCCTTCACGACGAACTGATCCACGCCAGCGCGCACGAGGGCCTCCGTCTCGCCCGCTGCGGGGCTTTGACGGTTGCGCACAATGATGCGGGTGCCTTCGACGAGGCGATAGCCGGCTGGCGGCGTAGAGGAGGAACCGGGCGCCCGTGGATCGCGGTGGAGAGCCTCTACAGCATGGACGGCACCAGGGCTCCGCTGACGGATCTGGCAGCGATCGCCGAGCGTCGCGAAGCGATCCTGCTGATCGACGAAGCGCATGCAACCGGCGTGTTCGGACCCGACGGGCGCGGGCTGGCAGCCGCGCTCGACGGGCGACCGGACGTCGTGACGCTGAAGACCTGCGGCAAGGCGCTGGGCTGCGAAGGCGCATTGCTGTGCGGTCCGCGGGTCGTGACCGACTTCCTCGTCAATCGCGGGCGCGGGTTCATCTTCTCGACGGCGCCCTCGCCTTTGATGGCCAGCGCGGTGCGCGAGGCGCTGCGCATCCTGGCGGACGAACCCGAGCGGCGGACCGGGCTCGCAGCGCTGGTCGCACAGGCGGAAGACCTGCTCGCGCCGCTGGGGGTCCGCAGCACCGCCTCGCCGATCCTGCCGCTGGTGATCGGCGACCCGGCGCGGACGATAGCATTGGCGGAGGCTTTGCAGGAGAGCGGCTTCGACGTGCGCGGCATTCGTCCCCCCACGGTCCCGGAAGGAGGCTCGCGCCTGCGCATTTCGATCACGCTCAACACGGACGAGCCGGATATCGCGGCTCTGGCGGATGCTCTGGCGGAGGCTCTGGCCGAGGTCCTGCCATGAGCGGGCCGGCATGGGTCGTCACCGGCACCGACACCGAGATCGGCAAGACCGTGTTCGCCGCCGCGCTCGCCGGTGCACTGCAGGCGCATTACTGGAAGCCGGTCCAGGCGGGCGTGGACGGCGGCGGCGATCGCGACCGGGTGGCGGCGCTGAGCGGTTTGCCGGCGGCGAACATCCTGCCCGAAGCCTACCGGCTGACCACGCCGTGTTCCCCCCACGAGGCGGCGCGGCGCGACGGGATCGCGATCGACCCGTCCCGGCTCGCGCCGCCCGCGGTCCGCCCGCTGGTGATCGAAGGCGCGGGGGGCGCGCTGGTGCCGCTGACGCGCGAGCTGTTGTTCGCCGATGTCTTCGCCCGCTGGGGCCTGCCCGCAATCGTCGTGGCGCGCACGGGGCTCGGCACTATCAACCACAGCCTGCTCACCATCGAGGCGCTGCGCAATCGCGGCGTCGCGATCCTCGGAATCGCCTTCGTCGGAGACCCCAACGCGGAGAGCGAGAGCACCATCGCGCATATCGGCGGCGTTCGCAGGCTGGGTCGGCTGCCCCTGCTCGACCCCCTGACCCCGGCTGCTCTGGCGAGCGCTTTCGCGGCCAGTTTCCGGCTGGAGGACTTCCGGTGAGTGCTTCACCCGTCTGGCACCCCTTCACGCAACACGGGCTTGGCGAGCCGATCCCGCGGATAGCCCGCGCCGAGGGCGCAGCGCTCTTCACCGCCGACGGCCGCCGAATCGTCGATGCGATCTCGTCGTGGTGGGTGACGACCCATGGCCATTGCCATCCCGCGATCATGGCGGCGATCGCGGAACAGGCCGGAAAGCTCGACCAGATCATCTTCGCCGGCTGGACGCACGAACCCGCCGAAGCGGTTGCGCAGGGCCTGCTACAATTGATGCCCAACGAGTTGACCCGCGTGTTCTTTTCGGACTCCGGATCCACCAGCGTGGAGGTCGCGCTCAAGATGGCGCTCGGATATTGGGCGAACACCGGTCGGCCCCGGCACAAGATCCTGGTGCTCGAGCATGCCTATCACGGCGACACGGTGGGCGCGATGTCGGTGGGCGCGCGCGGGGTCTTCAACGCCGCCTATGCGCCGCTGCTGTTCGATGTCGAAACGCTGCCCTTTCCGCACGGCGACGGCTCGACGACTCTAGAACAACTCACCGCCCTGTGCCGCGAAGAACCCGCCGCGCTGATCGTCGAGCCGCTGATATGCGGCGCCGGCGGCATGAAAATCTACGATGCGGATGTCCTCGCCGAAATGCGCCGGATCTGCACGGCTCACGATGTGCTCTTGATCGCCGACGAGGTGATGACCGGCTGGGGACGCACCGGCACGCTGCTGGCCTGCGAACAGGCCGGGATCGTCCCCGATATTCTCTGCCTCTCGAAAGGCCTGACCGGCGGCGCCATGCCGCTGGCGGTGACGATGGCGACCGAGCCGATCTTCGCGGCCCATCTGTCGCAGGACCGCGCGCGGATGTTCTTCCACTCGTCCAGCTACACTGCGAACCCGCTCGCCTGCGCCGCGGCGGCAGCCAACATCGCGATCTGGCAGAACGAACCGGTGCTCGAGCGGATCGGCGGCCTCGCCGAACGTCAGGCGACACAGCTCGAGAAGCTGGCGCGCAATCCCCGGGTGGCCAACCCCCGCCGCGCCGGCACGATCACCGCCGTCGAGATCGAGGATGCGCAGGATGGCTACCTGTCCCGGCTCGGTCCGGCGCTTCTGTCGCGCTTCCGCCAGGCCGACCTGTTGCTGCGCCCGCTGGGCAACGCCGTCTACGTCATGCCGCCCTACTGCATTTCGGACGAGGATCTTGCGTCGATCTACGACGGAATCGAGGATGGAATCGCAAACTGCTGAGCCGATAGGCGTCTGCGACCGCCTACTGCGGCCAGACTGTCGGCCCCCTCGCCTTGCGCCCTCCCCTCGCTCTGCTAAAGCGCGCGGGACTCACATATTCCCGGACATTCTAGACAAGCAGGGCACTCATGCAAAAAATTCAGGTCAAGAACCCGGTCGTCGAACTCGACGGCGACGAAATGACGAAGATCATCTGGGAGTGGATCCGCGAGCGGCTGATCCTCCCCTATCTCGATATCGACCTGAAGTATTACGACCTGTCGATCGAGAAGCGCGACGAGACCGACGATCAGATCACCGTCGATGCCGCCAATGCGATCAAGGAATACGGCGTCGGCGTCAAATGCGCCACGATCACTCCCGACGAGCAGCGGGTCGAGGAATTCGGGCTCAAGAAGATGTGGGTCAGCCCCAACGGCACGATCCGCAACATCCTGGGCGGCGTGGTGTTCCGCGAGCCGATCGTGATCGACAACGTGCCGCGGCTGGTGCCGGGCTGGACCGACCCGATCGTGGTCGGCCGCCACGCCTATGGCGACCAGTACCGCGCCAAGGACACGCTGATCCCCGGCAAGGGCAAGCTGCGGATGGTGTTCGAGGGCGAGGACGGCAAGAACATCGATATCGACGTGTTCGAGTTCCCCAGCCCCGGCGTCGCCATGACGATGTACAATCTCGACGATTCGATCCGCGATTTCGCGCGCGCCAGCTTCGCCTACGGGCTCGACCGCAAATGGCCGGTCTATCTCTCGACCAAGAACACCATCCTCAAGAAATACGACGGGCGCTTCAAGGACCTGTTCGAAGAGATCTTCGAAGCCGAATACAAGGCCGATTTCGACAAGGCCGGGATCAGCTACGAGCACCGCCTAATCGACGACATGGTCGCCTCCGCGCTCAAGTGGAGCGGCAAGTTCGTCTGGGCCTGCAAGAACTACGACGGCGACGTCCAGTCGGACATCGTGGCGCAAGGCTTCGGCTCGCTTGGCCTCATGACCAGCGTGCTGATGACCCCCGACGGCAAGACCGTCGAGGCGGAGGCGGCGCACGGCACCGTCACCCGCCACTATCGCCAGCACCAGCAGGGCAAGGCGACCAGCACCAACCCGATCGCCAGCATCTTCGCCTGGACTCGCGGGCTGATGTATCGCGGCAAGTTCGACGAAACTCCCGATGTGGTGCGCTTCGCCGAGACGCTGGAGCGGGTCTGCATCCAGACCGTCGAGAACGGCCAGATGACCAAGGATCTCGCGCTGCTGATCGGTCCGCAGCAGAACTGGCTCACCACCGAGCAGTTCTTCGAGGCGATCGTGACCAATCTCGAGCAGGAAATGGCGAACTGGAGCTGAGGCTCCGGTTCCCCTTTCCAGGGAGCTGAACGCGATGGCCAAGGCTGCGAAGAAGCGTCCTTCCGCGCGCAAGGCGGGCGAGAAGGTCGGCAAGGCGCGGCTGATCGTCCGTCAGGCGATGATCAAGGACATCCGCGGCATCGCCGCGCTTGTCCGCCGCGCCTATGACGATCTGCCCGCCTACAAGCAGAGCGAAATTCGCGGCCAGATCAACAACTTCCCGCAAGGCTGTTTCGTGGCGCTGCTCGACGAGCAGGTCGTGGGCTATTGCGCCTCGATGCAATTGCCCGAACCGGTGGTGTTCGCGCCGCATGATTGGGACGAGATCTCGGGCAATGGCTACGGCAGCCGCCACGATCCGACCGGCGACTGGCTCTACGGCTACGAGATGTGCGTCGACCCCAAGGTGCGCGGCGTGCGTATCGGTCGGCGGCTCTACGAGGAACGCCGCGCGCTGGCCGAGGAGCGCGAGCTGACCGGCATCGTGTTCGGCGGGCGAATGCCCAACTACCGCCGCCACCAGCGCAAGGTCGAGGGCCCGCAGGACTATCTCGACCAGGTGATCGCGGGCAAGATCCACGATCCTGTGCTGCGCTTCCAGCTCGCCAACGGGTTCGAGGCGGTCGGGATTCTGGAAGGCTATCTGCCCGAGGACAAGCGTTCGGCGGGCAATGCGGTCAAGATGGTGTGGCGCAACCCCTATATCGAGCGCGACACGCCGGTGAAGATGCGCATCCCGCGCGGGGTCGAATCGGTCCGCGTCGCAACCTGCCAGCTGCAGGCGCGCGCGGTGAAGGATTACGACGAATTCCTGCGCGCGATCCGCTATTTCATCGATGTCGCCAGCGACTACGAAGCCGATTTCATCGTCTTCCCGGAACTCTTCACGCTGATGCTGCTGAGCTTCGAGGAAGAGGAACTCTCGCCGATGGAGGCGATCGAGCGGCTTTCGGAATACACCCCGCGACTGAAGACCGACATCTCGGACTTCGCGATGCGCTACAACATCAACATCATTGCGGGCTCGCATCCCACCCGGATGGAAGACGGCGACATCCACAACGTCGCCTATATCTGCCTGCGCGACGGCTCGGTCCACGAGCAGGAGAAGATCCACCCCACGCCCAACGAGCGCTATTGGTGGAACATCCGCGGCGGCGACAAGATCAACGTGATCCAGACCGACTGTGGCCCGATCGGGGTGCAGATCTGCTACGATTCCGAATTCCCCGAACTGTCGCGCAAGTTGGCCGACGAAGGTGCGCGGATCATCTTCGTGCCGTTCTGCACCGACAGCCGCCAAGGCTATCTCAGGGTCCGCTATTGCTCCGCCGCGCGCGCGATCGAGAACCAGTGCTTCGTGGTGCTGAGCGGCAATGTCGGCAATCTGCCCAACGTCGCCAACATGGATATCCAGTACGCGCAGAGCTGCATCCTCACCCCTTGCGACTTCCCCTTCGCACGCGACGGGATCGCAGCCGAGGCGACCGAGAACGTCGAGACGCTGACCATCAGCGACGTCAATCTCGCGGACCTGTCCTGGGCCCGGGCGGAAGGCACGGTGCGCAATCTCGCGGATCGTCGCTTCGATCTCTACCGAATCGAATGGGACGAGGATGGCGATCATCCCGGCAAGACCCGGCCCCGCACCGAGCCGCTGGGACCTCAGAGCGTCGGCGGCGGGTAGCCAGCCGCACCCCACATGCATGCAAGAGAGACGCGTGCCGGGTGACAGGCGGCAAGGCTGCGGCTAGTCGCTGATCATGGCTGGCGAAATCGAAGCAACCCCGATGATGTCCGATGCTCTGGTGATTCTGGGCGCGGCGGGGCTCGTGATCCCCATCTTCGCCCGGTTCCGGATCACCCCGGTCATCGGTTTCATCCTGATCGGCATTGCGGTCGGGCCGTACGGCCTGGGCCAGCTGGTGTTCGAGCGACCTTGGCTCACCCACATCACCATCACCGATCCGGAGGCGCTCGAGCCCTTCGCCGAACTCGGCATCATCCTGCTGCTGTTCACGATCGGGCTGGAGTTGAGCTTCAATCGATTGTGGCAGATGCGCAGGCTGGTGTTCGGGCTCGGAGCGCTGGAGCTAGTGATCATTGGCGCCTTGCTGGCGATCTTTCTCGGGATGATGGGGCAGTACTGGACCGGCGCACTGGCCCTCGGACTGGCGCTCGCCTTCTCCTCCACCGCGATCGTCCTGCCGATCTCGGGCACCAACAGCCCAGTCGGGCGCGCGGCGCTGTCGATGCTATTGTTCGAAGACATCATGATCGTCCCGATCATCTTCATTTTGGGCGCCATGGGACCGACTGCGCAAGCCGAAGGCTGGGAAGGATTGCTCGATACGCTGCTGCTCGGAGCGGCGGTCATCACCGTGCTGTTGGTCGTCGGGCGGATCGCCCTGCCCCGCCTGTTCGCGCAGGCCGCGCGCACCAAGAGCCCCGAACTGTTCCTCGCCGCCAGCCTGCTGGTGGTGATCGGGGCGAGCTTGGCCACCGCGCTCGCGGGCCTGTCGCCGATCGTCGGTGCGCTGATCGCGGGCCTGCTGATCGCCGAGACCGAATATCACACCGAGGTCGAGGGGATCATCGAGCCCTTCAAGGGGCTGGCGCTGGGCATCTTCCTCATAACCGTCGGGATGAGCATCGATCTCACCACGATCTGGCAAAACGTCGGCGCGGTGGCCGCCGCGGTGGTGGGCGTGCTGGTGTTCAAGGCCCTCGTGACGGGCATGCTGCTGCGGTTGATGGGCGCACGCCGCTCGACTGCCGCCGAGACCGGCATCTTGATGGCGAGTCCTTCGGAGACAACGCTCATCGTGCTTGCAGCGGCAGGATCGGCATTGCTGATCCAGCCCGGCACAGCGCAATTCTGGCAGATCGTCACCGCCATCGGCTTGACGGTTACCCCGCTTCTTGCGCGCCTCGGCCGAGTTATCGGCCGTCAGGTCGAAGCGGTCCCGGACTTGCCGCCCGAGGACGCGGGCGAGCCTCGTGTCATCATCATCGGCGCGGGCCGGGTCGGTCGCCTCGTCGCGCGCATGCTGGAAAAACACGGCAAGCCCTATGTCGCGCTGGATTCCAATTCCGATCTTGTTGCCGACGCCAAGCGGGCTGGCATTCGCGCCACCTTCGGCGATGCGGCGCGCGGCGTCGCGCTAAGCAAGCTCGGGGTCGAAGACGCGCTGGCGGTGGTGCTGACCATGGACGAGCCGGTCCTGGCGCAGCGCCTGGTGACTAGGCTGCGCAAGGACTATCCCGATCTCCTGATCGTCGCCCGCGCACGCGACACGCGGCATGCCGCCGAACTCTACCGTGCCGGTGCCAGCCATGCGGTGCCCGAAGCGCTCGAGGCCTCGCTCCAGCTCAGCGAAGCGGTGCTGGTCGATATCGGCGTGGCAATGGGGCCGGTGATCGCATCGATCCACGAGAAGCGCGACGAATATCGCGTCCAGATCGAAGAAGAGGGCGCGCTGGCCTACAAGCCCAAGCTGCGCACCAGCACCGCCCAATCCTGAGGGTTGCGATACCGATCGGTGAACTCTCCGCCGCTCCATGCGTTGGGGAGGAAAGGAGAAATCGCAATGGCCGACAACGACCCCACCAAACCGACTCCGAACAAGGAAAAGTTCAAGCCGCAGAACGTCCAGGATCCGCAGCAGAGCGGGAAGGACCGTGGCAAGCCAGGCGACACGGGCGGAATGGACATCGAGCAGGGCAGCAGCGGCGTCACCAAGGAAACGCCGAGCCGCTAGCAAGACCTCAGGGCAAAGTTAGGCGGACTGCCTCGCCAGTGTCTCGCGCACTGCCGCGATGGCTCCCGCCGCCTTTGCGCCGTCCGGACCGCCGCCCTGCGCCATGTCCACGCGGCCACCGCCACCCTTTCCGCCCAGCGCCTCCACACCCGCACGCATCAGCGCCACAGCGTCGAAGCGATCGGTGAGATCGTCGGTGACCGCGACTGCGAAGGCACCTTTGCCGTCGTTGACCGCGCAGATCGCCGCGACGCCCGAGCCCATCCGCTTCTTCGCTTCGTCGAGAAGCGGGCGCAGATCCTTGGGGTCTAGCCCCTCGATGACCCTGCCCGAATAGGCCACGCCGCCGATATCTTCGTCCGCGGTTGCCTCGCTGCTCGGGCTCGCTCCGTCGCCCGCGAGCGCCAGCGCACGCCGGGCCTCGGCGAGTTCCTTTTCGAGCTTCTTGCGCTCCTCGACCAAAGCCTCGACCCGCGCCGCGGCCTCGTCGGGCGAGGTGCGCAGCGTGCCGGCGATCGCCTGCAGCGCCTGATCGCGCGCGCCGAGCCACTGGCGCGCCGCCTCGCCGGTCACCGCCTCGATCCGGCGCACCCCGGAACTCACGGCGCTGTCCGAGACGATCTTGAACAGACCGATATCACCTGTCGCTTCGACATGGATGCCGCCGCACAGCTCGACCGAATAGTTGCGACGGCCCTCGCGGCCGGTGCCCATCGACAGCACGCGGACCTCGTCGCCGTATTTCTCGCCGAACAGCGCCAGCGCGCCGGCGGCGACCGCGTCGTCGGGGGTCATCAGCCGCGTCTGGACCGCCTCGTTGGCGCGAATCTCCGCATTGACCTCGGCCTCGATCGCCGCGATTTCCTCGGGCGTGAGAGGCTTGGGGTGCGAGAAATCGAACCGGAAGCGGTCGTCCGCCACCAGCGAACCTTTCTGCGTCACATGCTCGCCGAGCTGATCGCGCAGCGCGGCGTGGAGTAGATGGGTCGAGGAATGGTTCGCGCGGATGCGGTCGCGCCTTGGGGCATCGACCTCGAGGTGGACCGTGTTCCCGCGCTTCACCGCGCCCTTGGTGACGCGGCCCACATGGGTGTGCAGCCGGCCGAGCGGCTTGTTGGTGGTTTCGACCGCGAATTCTAGCCCTTCTGGGGTCCAGATCCGCCCGGCATCGCCGGTCTGGCCGCCGCTCTCGCCGTAGAAGGGCGTCTGATTGGTGAGCAAGATCACGCTCTCGCCCTCGCTCGCGCTCTCGACCTCGGCCCCGTCGCGGACGATGGCGATGACGGCGCCCTCGCCGGTAGTCGAACTGTAGCCGGTGAACTCGGTCGAGCCCTCGCGATCGGCAATGTCGAACCATACCTCCTCGCTCGCGGAATCGCCCGAACCCTTCCATGCCGCGCGGGCAGCGGCCTTCTGCTGCGCCATCGCGGAATCGAAGCCGGTGCGATCGACCGCGATGCCGCGGCTGCGCAGCGCATCCTCGGTGAGATCGTAGGGGAAGCCATAGGTGTCGTACAGCTTGAACGCGGTGGCGCCGTCGAGCGTGCCGCCCTCGCCCATTGCGCCGGTGGCTTCGTCGAGCAGGCGCAGCCCCTTGTCGAGCGTGCGCCGGAACTGCGTCTCCTCGCGCTCGAGCACTTCCTCGATTAGCGCCTGGCCGCGCTGCAATTCGGGATAGGCCTGACCCATCTCGGTAACCAGCGCGGGGACCAGGCGATGCATCAGCGGTTCTGCGGTGCCGAGCAGATGCGCGTGGCGCATCGCGCGGCGCATGATCCGCCGCAGCACATAGCCGCGCCCTTCGTTCGAAGGCAGCACGCCATCGGCAAGCAGGAAGCCGGTCGAGCGCAGATGATCGGCGATCACCCGGTGGCTGGCGGTGTTGTCGCCCTGCGCGAGGACGCCGGTCAGGCTCTCGCCCGCCGCAATCAGCGCCTTGAAGGTGTCGGTGTCGTAATTGTCGTGGACGCCCTGCAACACCGCGGCGATGCGTTCGAGCCCCATGCCGGTGTCGATCGAAGGCTTGGGCAGCGCTTCGCGGCTGCCGTCGGCCTGCTGCTCGAACTGCATGAACACCAGGTTCCAGATCTCGACGAAGCGATCGCCATCCTCCTCGGGCGAACCCGGAGGGCCGCCCCAGATATGCTCGCCATGATCGTAGAAGATTTCCGAGCACGGGCCGCAGGGGCCGGTGTCGCCCATCGACCAGAAATTGTCGGCGGTGGCGATGCGGATGATCCGCTCCTCGGGCAGGCCGCTGATCTTGCGCCACAGATCGAAGGCTTCGTCGTCGGTATGATAGACGGTGGCGGTGAGCCGGTCCGCGGGCAGGCCCCATTCCCTGGTGAGCAGGTTCCAGGCGTGCTCGATCGCCTGCTCCTTGAAATAGTCGCCGAAGCTGAAATTGCCGAGCATTTCGAAGAAGGTGTGGTGGCGCGCGGTGTAGCCGACATTGTCGAGATCATTGTGCTTGCCCCCGGCGCGGACGCATTTCTGGCTGCTGGCCGCGCGGGGGCTCGGCGGGGTTTCAAGCCCGGTGAAGGCATTCTTGAACGGCACCATGCCGGCGTTGACGAACATCAGCGTCGGGTCGCTGAACGGCACGAGCGGCGCGGACGCCACCTGCGCATGATCGGCGGCGGCGAAATAGTCGAGGAAGGACCGGCGGATGTCGTTGGTCGAAGTCATGAGGCGCAGTTAGGCAATCGCCGCCCGAGCGACAAGCGCGGAAAGGCGATTGCGGTGATCGCGCGCGGTGGCGCGGGGACGGCGAGAGGGGGGCGAGCCCCCCTACCAGGCGAAATAGGGACCGCCGCGCTCGCGCGCGCGCTGCCAGGCGGGGCGGGCGTGGACCGCCTCGACGAAGCGCGCCAGCTTTGGCGCGCGCTCGGCATAGCCCTGCATGACCGCGATCTCGGCGGGGAAGCTCATCAGCACGTCGGCGGCGGACCAGTCGTTGCCGACGAAATGAAGGGCTTCGCCGAGTTCGCGTTCGGTGAACAGGACATGCGCCTCGAGCTGTTCCTCGATCCGCGGCATCAGCGGTGCAGCGGCCTCGCCCAATCGGGCGCTATAGAGCTTGAGCATGACGGGGACGAAGAAGCTGCTCTCGCCGAACTGCATCCATTCGAGGTATTCCACCCATTGCGCGCTGTCGCGCGGCGGGAGCCAGGCATCGCCGCCATGCCGCTCGCACAGATACTGGATTATCGCGGCGCTTTCGGAGATCATCCGGCCCTCGTCCTCGATCACCGGCGATTTGCCGAGCGGGTGCGCCTGCTTGAGTTCGGGCGGCGCGAGATTGGTGGTGGCGTCGCGCTGGTAAGGGACGATCGTGTAATCGGCGCCTAATTCCTCGAGCAGCCAGAGGATCCGCTGAGAACGGCTGTTGTTGAGATGGTGGACGGTGATGGTCATGCTGGGATTCCTGACTGGTTCGGACGCTGGCGCTGGTTCGGGTGATGGTTCGCGACCGAGCCTATGCCATCCGCACCGGCGGGGCCACTACCATGTGAGATCATCCGACAGCCGCCCTTCGGGCCCTCGCGGCCTGAACACCCGGCGGGACGCACAGCGAGACACGCAGCGAAAAGCCGCCGCGACAAGAGGCCTTGGAGGGTCTGTCCTTGCGCACGGCGGCTTTCCGCGTGTCCGGACACCGCTTATGGGGACAGCCGGGGGTGACGGCTGCGGCGTCCGCTTGAGAAGATGCGTTCAGTCCTCCGCGTCAGGACCGGTCATCATCTTCTCGGCGACTTCGTCGGTGCGGCCGCGAATGGCGGCTTCCAACCGGTCGCAAACTTCGGGGTTCTCCTTCAGATAGGTCTTGGCGTTTTCGCGGCCCTGCCCGATCCGGATGCTGTCGTAGCTGAACCAGGAACCCGATTTCTCGACGATCCCGGCCTTGACGCCGAGATCGAGAATCTCGCCGATCTTGGAGATGCCCTCGCCATACATGATGTCGAATTCGACCTGTTTGAACGGCGGTGCGACCTTGTTCTTGACCACTTTGACGCGGGTGGAATTGCCGACGATATCGTCGCGATCCTTGATCTGTCCGGTGCGGCGGATGTCGAGCCGGACCGACGCGTAGAACTTGAGCGCGTTCCCGCCGGTGGTGGTCTCGGGATTGCCGTACATGACGCCGATCTTCATGCGCAGCTGGTTGATGAAGATCACCATGCATTTCGAGCGGCTGATCGAGCCGGTCAGCTTGCGCAGCGACTGGCTCATCAGGCGGGCCTGGAGCCCGACATGGCTGTCGCCCATCTCGCCCTCGATCTCGGCGCGCGGCACCAGCGCGGCGACCGAATCGATCACCAGCACGTCGATCGCGTTCGAGCGGACCAGCGTATCGACGATCTCGAGCGCCTGCTCGCCGGTGTCCGGCTGCGAGACGATCAATTCGTCGATATCGACCCCCAGCTTCTTGGCATAGACCGGATCGAGCGCATGCTCGGCATCGACGAAGGCGGCGGTGCCCCCGCCCTTCTGCGCCTCGGCGATGACATGCAGCGCGAGCGTGGTCTTGCCCGAGCTTTCCGGCCCATAGACTTCGATCACGCGCCCCTTGGGCAGGCCGCCGACGCCGAGCGCAATGTCGAGCCCGAGCGATCCCGTCGAGATCGACTCGATGCTCATCGCTTCCTTCTGGCCCAGCTTCATCGCCGAGCCCTTGCCGAATGCGCGATCGATCTGCGCAAGTGCGGCATCGAGTGCCTTTTGACGGTCCACGTCGACTTCCTTGTCTTTTACGAGCTTCAGACTTGCCGCCATGACATTCCCTCCTGCGCTTGACCAGAGTCGCTGCCGACTCATCAACGAAAGAGTGTGTACCGCTTTTGTTCCGGCAGAACAAGAGTGGAACGTAAAAATTCGGTCCGAGCGGAAGTTCAGCTCTCGAATTGGCCCTGTTCGCTCAGCACCTCGGCGACTTTCGCGTTGATCTGCTGGACGCTGAACGGCTTGGGAATGAAGTGCATATTCTCGATATCGATGTCGTTGCGCAGCTGTTCCTCGGCATAGCCCGACATGAACAGGATGGGGATCTTGGGTTTCACCCTGCGAACCGCGCGCGCCATCGCCGGGCCGTCCATCGCCGGCATCACGACATCCGAGACGATGAGGTCGAATTCGATCCCGCTGTTGGCCACCGCCGCGAGCCCGGCCTCGCCATCGGCGGCAGAGGTGACCGAGTAGCCCGCGCGGGTCAAAGCGCGCTCGGCCACAGCGCGAACCATGTCCTCGTCTTCCACCAGCAGCAGATTGCCTCCGCCCGACCAGTCGCTGGCCTTGGCATCGTCCACCTCCTCGCGCTGCCGCGGAGCCGGCATTTCGCCCTTATGGACCGGCAGATAGACAGTGAACCGCGCGCCCACAGGCGATCCGTCAGGACCCGGAACATTGTCGGCAAAGATGAAACCGTTGGATTGCTTGACGATGCCGTAGACGGTCGAAAGCCCCAGCCCCGTGCCCTTGCCCTGCTCCTTGGTCGTGAAGAAGGGCTCGAAGATCTTGTTGATCACGTTCTCGGGTATGCCCCCGCCGGTGTCCTGGACGATGAGGACGGTGTAGTCGTTGGCGGGCATGATATCGATGCCCATCTTGCGCACGTCGCGCGCCGAGACGTGCCGCGTCGCCAGCGTCAGCCTACCCTTGAGATCGGGCTGACCCTTACGCTCGGCATAGGCCTGCATGGCATCCCGAGCGTTCACCGCGAGATTGATGATGACCTGCTCGAGTTGCTGCGGGTCGGCGCGAACGGGCCCCAGTTCGCGATCGTGGCGAACGGAGAACTCGACCTTGCCGCCCATCAGCCGCTTGAGCAATTGGCTCACCTCGCTGACCACGTCGGGCATCTGCAACACCACCGGGCGCAGCGTCTGCTGGCGGCTGAAGGCGAGCAGCTGGCGAGTGAGCGAGGCGGCGCGGTTTGAATTGGCCTTGATCTGCTGGATGTCGTCGTAATCGCTGTCGCCCGGCGTGTGGCGCAGCAGCATAAGGTCGCAATAGCCGATGATCGCAGTGAGCACATTGTTGAAATCATGCGCCACGCCGCCTGCCAGCTGACCCACCGCCTGCATCTTGGTGGCCTGCGCGACCTGGCGCCTCAGGCGCTTCTCTTCCGTCGAGTCGGACAAGGACAGGAGGACCGCCGCATCGCCCAGCCCGCGCACCCCGGCAAGCCCGATGCTCACCGGCTCTTCCTTGTCGCCCCCCAGTCGCACCGCCATGTCGCCGCTCGCCGCGACGCCCTTGGCAAAGCGTCGTACGGTGTCGGAGATCGCCGCCTTGTCTTCGGCGACGACAAGGTCGGAGGGAAATTGGGGCAGACCGGATTTTTCCCGATCGATAGCGCGCAAGAACGCCTTATTGGCGAACAGGAAGCGGCCGTCGCGGTCGGTCAACGCCAGCCCCAGCGGCAATGCCGAAAGCAAGGCTTCGAGCTGCGGAACCGCCGCGCGCCCGCTGCCCTCCCAAGAGCCGCCGACCCCCACGCTGCTGTCGACCAACAACATCAGCGACGGCGCCTCGTCGGCACCGCTCACCTGCCTGCGGCCGGGCTCGTCGAGCGGGATGTGAACCAGAGTCTGCGGCGATCCCTGCTGCCCTTCGCGGGCGAAATATATCCGGTCGCGGTCGTCGGAACGAAGCAGCTGGACGAAATCCTTCCCCGAGAGCGAGCGTTCCGCATTGCCGGTCGTCCGCTCGGCCAGCCCCGGGGTGTGGTCGATCACGACGCCATCGGGCGCGACCAGAGCGACCTCCAGCCCGGCGCGCGATATCGTCGCGCCGAATGGCCCGGAAATGCGCTCCCCCAACCCGTCGTAGCTGCGGTGCTCGACGATCTCGTTGAACCGCCAGATCAGATAGTTCTCGCCGCGCCCGCTGCGCTCTACCGCAACGCGAAAAGTCCGTTCGCCATGAGCGAGACGAAGCGCCTCGGCCTCGCCGACACCGTCGCGCCATGCCGCCCGCGCGGCAGCGTTGGCGGCCTCCCGCCCATGCTCGTCCAGAGCCAGCGCCTGCGGCTCCGCGTCCATACCGAACCAGTGGCGGTAGGTGGAATTGGCACAGGTCAACCGGTTCGCACGATCGGTGATCGCAATGGCGGTCCGCTTGTTCTCGATCGCCGCATGGGTCACCGACCAATCGGGCGGCGCGAGATCGATCACGGTCTGTGTGGCCTTCAAGCGACCGGCCAACAGCAGGCCCAGCACGAGAGTGAGCAGCCCCCCGGCGTAGGCAGTCGCGATTAGACCGCTCGACCCTATCAGCCAGAGCAACCCGGCCGACAGAACCATGGCAATCAGCAGGCCGATGAGCAGCGGGATCGGGGGCAGGCGCAAAAGACCGTCCTCGTTCGCGGTCATCATGCGTCCTCCGCCTTTGATCGGACAATCGTCCCATCCATAGAATCGAGCCGCTTTTTGCGCCGACGTATCACCAGATTTCGCCAGACGAACCCGGCGATAAGATAACCCAAGGCCGCGCCCACGACCGCCAAGACGATGAAGCCGAACGCGGTAGTGCCCGCCATCTCGAAGAGCTCCGCCAGAGGCCCCCGGTCGTGGGCAATTTCGGACGCAGCCCCGACGCCGACCGCGGCGTCGATATTGAGGACGGTGGCGCCGACCTTATTGGCCACCAGCACCCAGAAAGGGAAGGTGAACGGATTCGTCACGAAGGTGACCGCTGCCGCGAGCGGCACATTGGCCCGGGATGGCAGCGCGAGGAACGCAGCGAGGAATATTTGCCCCAACGGCACGATGAATGCAGCAAACAGGCCGAGCGCGACCCCCCGCGGTACCGAGCGCCGGGTGAACCGCCACAGCTCCGGGCTGAGGAAGCGGTGACCGATCGGCTGCAGATATTTGTTGCGCGCCATCTGCTCGCGCGTCGGCATATGCTTGCGGAGAAAGTCCGCCAAAAAGGTCTTGGATCGCCGACTGCTCATCGCTTCGCCGCAGCATTGTGCCGCCAAATGGCGCGACGCAAGGGGGCTGAAAAGGTTGGCGGCATGAAGAGCATCCGAGCTTGGGTGATTAGGGGCACGGGCCTGTCGGCTGCGTGAATTCAACCCACAGATTGTGCGTACAACGCGAAGCGGCTAGCCGCGGTCGCGCATCAGGCGCGCCTTGTCCCTCTGCCAATCGCGATCCTTGATCGTCTGGCGCTTGTCGTGCGCCTGCTTTCCCTTGGCCAGCGCCAGCTCGACCTTCGCGCGGCCGGTCGAGTTGAAATAGACCGACAGCGGCACCAGCGTCATGCCCTTGCGCTCGATCGCGCCGAACAGGCGTTCGATCTCGCGCTCGTGCAGCAACAGCTTGCGCGGGCGCTTGGGCTCGTGGTTCTCGCGGTTGCCATGCGCGTATTCGGGAATGTTGGCGTTGACCAGCCAGACCTGCCCGCCGCGGATCTCGGCATAGCTTTCCTTGATCGAGGCCTGGCCTGCGCGCAGCGCCTTCACCTCGGTACCGGACAGCGCCAGTCCGGCTTCGAGCGTGTCCTCGACGTGATAGTCGAACCGCACGCGCCGGTTGTCGGCGACGGTCTTCTGCTTGTCGAAAGTGGCGGGCTTGGGACGGGCCATGATGACGGCCACTTAGGACGGCGGATGGCAAAGGGAAAGGGGCCGGGTGCGATGTTGCCCCCGGGGGCGCTCTGGCCGGAAAGACCCAGAGGCGGGATGTTACACCAGCCCGGCGTGCTCCAGCGCGGCGTCGACCGCCTTGCGCGCCTCGGGACTGCAGGCGCACAGCGGCAGGCGCACCTCGTCGGTCAGCCAGCCGTGAACCCGCGACAGCGCGTATTTGACCGGGGCGGGCGAGCTGTCCTCGAACATGGCGTAATGCAAGGGATAGAGCCGGTCGTTCAATTGGCGCGCCTTGACCAGATCATTGTCCGCGCAGGCCTGCTGAAACTCGGCGCACAGGGCGGGCGCGACATTGGCCGTGACCGAGATACAGCCCTTCCCGCCCGCGGCATTGAACGGCAACGCCAGTTCGTCATTGCCCGAAAGCTGGCAGAATTCCTTGCCGATCCCCATGCGATGATCGGCAACCCGGCTCAGATCCTCGCTGGCATCCTTGATGGCGATGATGTTGTCGGGATATCTGTTCGCCAGCGCGATCGTGGTTTCGGGTGCGATATCTGTCACCGTTCGCGCCGGGACATTGTAGAGCACGATCGGCAGATCGCAGTTCTCCGCCAGATGGCTGAAGTGCGCAATCAGACCCGCCTGACTGGGGCGGTTGTAATAGGGCGCCACGCACAGCGCCGCCGCGGCACCGGCCTTCTTCGAAAAATGCATGTGCAGGAGCGCGTTCTTGGTGTCGTTGCTGCCGCAGCCGGCGATCACCGGCACGCGGCCCGCGGCCTGCTCGATGCAGACCTCGACCACGCGATGGTGCTCGGCGTTGGACAGCGTCGAGGCCTCGCCGGTCGTGCCGCAAGGCACCAGAGCCGAGCTGCCATTGTCGATCTGCCAGTCGACCAGCCGCCGGAAAGCGCCCTCGTCGAACGTTCCGTCGCGAAAAGGAGTCACCAGGGCCGGTATCGAGCCAGAGAACATTTACGGAAGTCCTGCATTGGTCCCATGAACGCAGAATTCTTGCGCGCTGGGAGGTAAATCGTTCAGCGCCTGATAAGGAGCCGAGAGGCATTATGTCCAGCATGGGTCACAAAACACTTACATCTTTCGCACTCCTCGCCGGCACCGCGCTGGCCCCACCGTTGGCTGCGCAGTCCATGGACATTGCGCAGGACGCTCGCTCGAACATGGTCGCGATGCAGCCCACCCGGATGGCCGAAGCGGTCGACCGCTGGAACTATCTGCGCGAACAGCAGAACCTGCCGTTCGCGACTTATGCCAATTTCATCACCACCTATCCCGGCTTCCCCATGCAGGACCGGTTGCAGCAACGCGCCGAAGCCGCGCTGGACAGCGATCCGGTCGGTCCCGAAACGCTGGTCGCCTTCTTCGATCGCAATCCGCCGGTGACCAATGCCGCGAAGGCGCGCTACGCGCTGGCGCTGGCGACCCAGAACCGCCCCGAAGCCTTCGGAGTGGCGCGCGATGCCTGGCGCGGCGGCACGATGAGCGGCACCGCTGAAGCCTATCTGCAGGGCCTCTACGGCGCCCGCTTCACCGCCGAGGATCACGACGAGCGAATGAACGCGCTGCTGTGGCAGGGCGATAGCGAAGGGGCCGCGCGGCACGTCCTGCGCGTCTCTCCGGCGCAGCGCGATCTGGCCATGGCGCGGCTGGCGCTGATCCAGGGCGAGACGCCCTCCTCCGCCGGCCTCGCGGTTCCCGACGATGCGCGGTCCGATCCGGGCTATGTCTACAATCTCCTCCGCCACTATCGCACGAGCGATCAGATTCCGCAGGCGGCGGCGCTGCTGACCAGCCGTCCGACCTTCACCCGTCCCGCTTTCGATGGAGAGGCCATGATCGGCGAGATGCTGCGCGTCGCGCGCGGCGCCGGATCCGATCAGGCAGCGCGGATAGCCGCCTCGGTCGACGATCTGTTCGCCCCCGGCTACGACGTCAGCGATGGCGCCTATCGTCTGCGCGACGATTACACCTCGCTGATGTGGCTGGGCGGTACCAGCGCATTGTGGGATCTCGGCGACGGTGCGCGCGCCGCCCCCCTGTTCTATCGCTACGGTGCGGCGGCCAAGACCCCGCAAACCCGCTCCAAGGGCTTCTACTGGGCCGGGCTCGCGGCTTCGCGCGCGGGAATGACGCAGGAGGCCGAGCGCTATTTCAACCTCGCGGCGCAATATCCCGACCGCTTCTACGGCCAGTTGGCGCTCGACAAGCTCGGACGACCGGTACCGCCGCTGCAGCGCGTCGCCGTCGCCACGCCGACCCAAGAGCAGCGCCGCGAATTCGCCAACTCGCCGCTGGTGGCAGCGACCCGTCAGGTTGCTCAGGGCGCACCGTGGAGCACGGGAATCCAGTTCTATCGCGAGCTGGCCCAATCCGCCGATACGCCCGAAGAACACGCATTGGTGGCCGAGCTCGCTCGCGAGATCGGGCGCCGCGACCTCGCCGTCAACGTCACCGAAGCGGCTGCGGCGGACGGAGTGGACAGCTTCGTGGCGCAGGGCTTCCCCACGCTCACGCTGCCCCAGGGAGCGAATTTCACGCTCGTCCACGCGATCGCCCGCCAGGAAAGCCAGTTCGCGCAGAACGCGATCAGCCATGCCGGTGCACGCGGGCTGATGCAGCTGATGCCCGGCACCGCCCGCGAGGAAGCCGGTCGCGCGGGCATGAATTACATGAGCGCCGACCTGATCGAGGACGCGAATTACAACATCCGGCTGGGCAGCAACCACATCGAGCGGCTCGTCTCCTATTACGACGGCAGCTATCCGCTCGCCTTCGCCGCCTACAACGCCGGACCGGGCAATGTGAACAAATGGCTCCGCGCCAATGGCGACCCGCGCACGGGCGCGATCGGCTGGCTCGAATGGATCGAGAAGGTGCCGTTCTTCGAAACCAAGAACTACATCCACCGGGTGATCGAGAACGCGGCGGTCTACGAACAGCTCTATCCCGATCGGACGCCCTATGGCCGGGCGCGGACGGTGAGTGACTTCCTCCGCTAGAATGCGTTAGGGAGGCGCACCATGCCCGCGCCCGCCAACCCCATCACGCCATTCGGGCACCAGGCGCTCAAGGCGCGCTACGATCATCTGCTGGGCACCGAACGCCCGGCGATCGTCGAGATCGTGAGCTGGGCGGCGGGCAATGGCGATCGCAGCGAGAATGGTGATTACATCTATGGCCGCAAGCGGATGCGCGAGATCGACCGCGAGCTCGCGCATCTGGCGCGGCGGTTGAAGGCGGCGCGCGTCATCGATCCGAGCGAGCAGCCTGACAAGCAGCGCGCCTTTTTCGGCGCGACGGTGACGCTTGCGGATGAGGACGACGAACAGAAATGCGTGACCCTGGTCGGCGACGATGAGCAGGATGCGGCCCAAGGACTAATCGGCTGGTCTTCGCCACTGGCGCGCGCGTTAAAGGGCGCTTCGGTCGGCGATCTGCGCTCGGTCCGCCTGCCGCGCGGGGTGAAGGAATGGGAAGTGATCGATATCGCCTATGGCTAGGCTGGGCTTCCTCGTTCTTCTGCTCGCCATCGCCCTGCCGCTAGCGGCCAAGGAGAGCCTAGGCGTTTTCGATGGCTGGGGCGCCTTCCGGGACGAGGCGGGGCCACGCTGCTATGCGATTGCCGTCCCGCGCGCGAACACCGGTTCCCGCGATGCGCAAGCCTTTGCGAGCATCGCCACCTGGCCGCAGCGCGAGATCCGCGGCCAAGTTCATTTCCGTCTGTCGCGCGCAAGGCGGGTCGACAGCGCGGCGACGTTGCAGATCGGTAGCGAACGCTTCGAACTGACCGGCGGCGGCGTGAACGCCTGGGGGGCCGATCGCCGGATGGATGCCGCTATCACTGCGGCGTTGCGATCGGCAAAGCAGATGAGGGTGACCGCTACCGACACGCGCGGGCGCCGCTTCGTCGACAGCTACGCGTTGAGCGGCGTGGCATCGGCGATGGATGCCGCGACCGTCGGCTGCGCAAGACGCGGCTAGGAACCAAAAAGAAAAGGCGAGCCGCAGCACGAGGCTGCGACCCGCCGATCCTTGCACCTCTTTCGATCAGAAGCGGAAGCCGACCCCGGCCACGACCTGATGACGATCGGTGTCGATGTCGAAATTCGCCGTGTCGGGCGCATCGCCGGCATAGTCGATCTCGGCATCGCTGTAGTTCGAATAGCGATATTCCAGCTTCACGAAGCTGCGTTCGTTCATCGCATATTCGACGCCCGCACCAACGCGGTAACCGTCGGCGTCGATATCCTCATCGAAGGTCTCCGTGCCGAAGGTCGACCGGATGTTGTACTTGGCGTTGGTGTAGCCGCCCTTGGCATAGACCAGCAGGTCAGGCTGAGCGAGAAGGCCGACCCGCGCGCCGATGTAGAGGTCGCGGCCGGTCTCGACATTGCCCAGACCGAAACCCTCGAAGTCGCCATCCTGGAACTCGACATCGGCGGTCGAGCCAGTGTATTCGCCTTCGACGCCCAGCACGACGCCGCCGGCGTTGAAGTCGTAACCCAGGCCGCCGCCATAGACGACGCCCTCGATCGACTGATCATTGTCGACGCTCGAATCGTCGTCGATCGAGCTGCCAGCGGAACTGCTGTCATAACCGCCGAGAATCTCGACGCGGGGGCCGGTGAACGTGCCGTCGACCGCGCTCTGGGCCATCGCCGGGGCGGAAATCGAAAGAGCCGAACCTGCGACCAGAAGGACTGTTGCGTATTTCATTGAATATACTCCGTTATCGTAAACCCGCGGGTTCTGCCGCGTGGACCTGATCAACGGGAAGATGGGCAGCGCAGTTTCATGAACAGGAAACAACAAGGATCTGTTGCATTTCAGTAACTATCGTGCGCCGACCTGTGCAAATATTTCGACGGTTTTGAGGAACGGAGATCCCGATCGGGCAGCTGACGCGGGGAGGCACGGGCGAGCCTTTCGCAAATCCTCGCGCACGCCTATATGAAGGCCTCCAATGACAGACACGACCCTCATGACCATTCCAGGACAGGTCGATCCGGTCCCGACCTCGCGCGACATCACGCCGCGAGCGGACGGCCGCATCGATCTGCTCGGACTGCCACGCCCCCGCCTTCGCGCGCTGCTGGAGGACGCCGGACTCGATCCGAAACAGGCCAAGCTTCGCGCCAAGCAGTTGTTCCACTGGCTCTATCATCGCGGCATTACCGATTTCGCCAAGATGACTGACATTGCCAAGGCGATGCGCCCCTGGCTGACCGAGCGTTTCGTGATCGGCCGCCCGCAGATCGTCGAGGCGCAGCATTCGAGCGACGGCACGCGCAAGTGGCTGCTGCAGACCAGCGACGGGCACGAGTTCGAGATGGTCTTCATCCCCGATGCCGATCGCGGCACGCTGTGCGTCTCGAGCCAGGTCGGCTGCACGCTCAACTGCACCTTCTGCCACACAGGAACGATGCGCCTGGTCCGCAATTTGACCCCTGGCGAGATCGTCGGCCAGGTGATGCTCGCGCGCGATGCTCTGGGCGAATGGCCCAAGGGCAAGATGGATTTCGCGGGCGAGGAGACCGAGGCCGATTATCGCGCTGACGGCAGGCTGCTCACCAACATCGTGATGATGGGAATGGGCGAGCCGCTCTACAATTTCGACAATGTTCGCGACGCGCTGCAACTGGTGATGGATGGCGAGGGGCTGGCGCTGTCCAAGCGCCGCATCACGCTGTCGACCAGCGGCGTGGTGCCGATGATGGCGCGCTGCGGCGAGGAGATCGGCGTCAATCTCGCGGTTTCGCTCCACGCGGTGACCAAGGAAGTGCGCGACGAGATCGTTCCGATCAACCGCAAATACGGCATCGAGGAGCTGCTCCAGGCCTGCGCCGATTATCCCAGCGCCAACAACGCGCGGCGGATCACCTTCGAATATGTGATGCTCAAGGACAAGAACGACAGCGACGCGGATGCGCACGAGCTCGTCCGCCTGCTGCGCGAATACGATCTGCCCGCCAAGGTCAATCTGATCCCGTTCAATCCCTGGCCGGGTTCCGCTTACGAATGCTCCACACCCGAGCGGATCCGCTCCTTCAGCAGCATCGTGTTCGATGCTGGTATTTCGGCACCCGTGCGCACACCCCGCGGTCGCGACATCGATGCCGCCTGCGGTCAGCTCAAGACCTCGGCCCAGAAGAAGAGCCGGGCGCAGCGCGACCGCGAAGCGGCGGAGGCTGCGGTCGCCTGATGGCCGACGCCGCGACCCTTGCTTTCTATCAGGAGCAGGCGCCGCGTTACACGATGAGTTTCGGCCAGGCGCCCAGCCGCCATCTCGACCGTTTTCTCGATCGCCTGCCATCGGGCGCACGCATCCTCGAGCTGGGTTGCGGCGGCGGCCGGGATTCCGCCCGGATTCGCGAGCGGGGCTTCGATCTCGACGCCACCGATGCGACGCCGGCGATGGTCGGGAAGGCCAACGAGCGATTCGACGTCGGCGCGCGGTTGATGCGGTTCGAGGAGCTCGACGCTCAAGAAGCCTACGACGCCGTCTGGGCGCACGCCTGCCTGATCCATGTGGAGCGCGCCGCAATGCCATCGGTGCTGTCGGCCATCCACCGCTCGCTCAGGCCCGGCGGATGGCATTTCGCCAACTACAAGCTCGGCAATGGCGAGGGACGCGATCGCCACGGCAGGTTGCACAATTTCCCCTCCGGCGATTGGCTGGAGGAAGTCTATCGCGGCGCCGAGTTCGCGATTGAGGAATCCACGGTTTACACCGGCGAAGGAGCCGATGGAGTGGTGCGCGACTGGAGCGCGCTGACGGTCCGCAAACCATGACTCGCGCGGCCACGGTTCATGCGCTCTGCATCGGCCAGCCGCAGCCGTTCAATGGCGCCGAGCTTAGCGCCATCGCCAAACGCGCCGTCGCAGGTCCGATCGCGATCCGCAGCTTCGGGCTCGAGGGCGACATGGTTGCCGACACCAAGCACCATGGCGGACCCGATATGGCGGTCCATCACTATCCTCGCGAGCATTACGCCGGTTGGAGCGAATGGCTGGGCGGCCATGAAGTGCTCGGCTGCGACGCGCCTTTCGGCGAGAACATCGTCGCGAGCGGGATGATCGAAACCGATGTTCATATCGGCGACCGCTTTCGGCTGGGCTCCGCGCTGCTCGAGGTCAGCCAGCCGCGCCAGCCATGCTGGAAACTCGAGCATCGCTTCGGTCGCAAGGGCATGGTGAAGCGCATCGTTACGAACCACAATTGCGGCTGGTATTACCGCGTAGTCGAAGAAGGCGAGGCGCGATCCGGGGATAGCATACGGCGCGTCGAGACCGGGCACCGGGATTGGAGCGTCGCGCGGCTCTTCGCCGGGCTCTACGATCCTTCGCAGCGGGCAAGCGCCGACGAACTGTGCGAGATTGCGGCGCTGGACCGGCTGTGCGAGACTTGGCGGAACCAGGCAGCGAGGGCCAGTTCGGCCTAGCCTGTTTCATCCGTCCCTCGCTCCGCCCCGGAACCAGCCGATCTACGGTCCGCGCATGCCCACCACCTAGTGGCCGCCTCCGCCTCCAATACCCAGCACCCACAAGGCGACCTGTCCGACCACCGCCAGCGCGCAAAAGGCAGTTCCCAGGATCGGCACCGCCAACCACATATCGGGCACATCCTCCGGCTGTGACTTGCGCTTAAGGCGCCATAGAGCCGCATTGACCACTACGAACACCAGCAGGATCGCCAGGCTGGTTCCGCTCGCCAAAGTCTCAAGCGGGAAGAACAGCGCGAGGGCGAGGACCACGGCGCCGGACACGACCGTTGCCCTGATCGGCGTGTTGGTCCGGTCGCTGACCCGTTCCATCTGCTTGGGCATGACGCTGCGATCGTCGCGCGCCATGTCCATCATCATGCGACTGGCCGCAACGATCTGCGCCAGCGCACCGTTGACGATGACGAACAGGCTGGCGATCGCGACGGGCAACTTCGGCCAGCCCTCCTGGGTCACCGCTTCGACCAGCGGGGCCCGCGCATCGGCGATGCCCTCGATGTCGTCGCTCCCGACCAGAGCCAGCGAGATGGCGATGTAGAACGCGAAGACGATGATCAGCGAGGTAATCATGGCGCGCGGCAGCGTCTTCTTGACGTCCTTCACCTCCTCCGCCGTCTGACCCATGTCGCCGAAACCGATGAAGCTGTAGATGGCGAGGAAGGCGCCGGCGAAGATACCCGTCGCTGCTCCGGTTCCCAGACCGTCCGCCGAAACGATCTTTCCAGGTGCGGCGATCAAAGAGTCTTTCGTCACCCACAGCACGAACAGCAGCGTGGCCATGCCGATCAGCGTCGTCACGGTCATGAACCAGGCGCTCTGCTTCATGCCCGCGATCGACACTCCGGTGATCGCGACCACCAGCCCGAGCTTGGCCATCCAGCCGGGCACCTCGATGAAGGTATCGAGGTAGCTGACGAAGCCGGTGACGATCGTGGCGGCGGACACCAGATTGGCCACGATCAACATCCAACCGGTCGCCCCGGACAGCCATTCGCGGCCAAACCCCTTCGCGGCATATTCCATCGGACCGCCCGAATCGGGGACCCGCGCCCCCATCTCCGCAAACGACAGCGCCGTGGTGAAGGCCACCAGTCCGGCAAGTAGATAGGCGATCGGCGCAAGGACGCCCGCCTCGCCTACGACTTCGCCGACCACCACAAAGATGCCCGCGCCCAGTATGGTTCCGGTTCCGTAGAATGTTAGGGTGCCCAGCCCCATCGAGCGTTCGAGCGCCATAGCTCCATCTCCCGTTGCAATCAAAGCGCTACATCCGCGCAGGCGTTCCGAGAAAGAGCTTTGCATGGCCTATCGATGATGGTTGAAGGTCGGCCATGCTTTGCAACAGCATATCCATCGACTGATGCCCCCGGCGGTTCTCATAACCGGCGGAGCGAAACGCCTCGGTGCCGCGATCGCTCGCGCATTCGGCGAAGCCGGGTGGCACGTGATCATCCACTACGGACGCTCGCGCGAGGCGGCTCAAGCTCTGGCCGACGATCTGTCCAGCGCCGAGACGGTGACCTGTGACCTCTCCGATGGCGATGCTTCGGTGGCGCTGGTCGGGCGGTTGGCGGAGCGACGGAACGATTGGCGGGTGCTGGTCAATTGCGCAAGCGTGTTCGAGCCCGACGAGGCCAGCGCACTCGATCCGCAGATCAACCGCCGCGCCATGGAGGTAAACGCCCGTACCCCCGCGCGCATGGCCCAGGCATTTCTCGCGCATCCCGGAGCTGACGCGGGACGCCGCGTCATCCAGATGACCGACCAGAAGATCCGCAATCCGAATCCGGATTTCTTCAGCTACACGATGAGCAAGCACGCGCTCGACGCCACGATCGCCATGTTGAGCAAGGCGCGCCAGCGGGCGCAGGACCGGGTATATGGATTGGCCCCGGGTGCCATCCTCGCCAGCCACGATCAGGCGCAGGAGGAAACCGAGATTTCCCACCGGCTCAACCTGCTGAAGCGCAAGACCGCGCCGATCGAAATCGCCAACGCAGCGCTGTTCCTGGCGCAGGGGTGGCTCGCAAGCGGGCAGACGCTGTTCGTCGACAGCGGGCAGCACCTGCTCGATCAGCACCGCGACGTCATCTATCTTGCCCGCGAACAGGTCCGCAGCGGAGAGAATGCATGAAACGCCACGCCCTGACCACGCGCATCTGGCACTGGATCAGCGCCGTCCTCGTGGTGATCCTGTTCATGTCGGGCCTCACCATCTCCAATGCCCACCCCTGGCTCTATTGGGGCGAAGCGGGCTTCATGCCGCAAGAGGCGTGGCTGGCCGTGCCGCGCTTTCCCGACTGGATGACGATCCCGGGATACTACAGCCTCGCGGTGGCGCGCGACTGGCACAATCTGGCGGTCTGGCCTTTCGCGCTGATGCTGCTGTTCATCTGGGTCGCGATGCTGGCGAACCGCCATTTCAAGCGCGACATCGCGACCACGGCGGAGGAATGGCAGCCGCGAAACATCCGCCGCGACATCGCCGCGCATCTCCGGCTCGACTTCGACCACGGCGCGGGCAAGTACAACTTCTTCCAGAAACTCGCCTATGGGCTGGTGTTCGGCCTCTTCCTGCCGATGATGATCTTCACCGGCATCGCGATCAGCCCGGGTCTGGGACCGACCTTCGGCTGGCTGATCGATCTGCTGGGCGGCCGGCAATCCGCGCGCGGCCTTCATTTCATCTTCGCCTTCGCGTTGTTCGGTTTCTTCGTCGTCCATGTGGTGATGGTGATGCTGGCCGGACCGGCGCGGCAGGTCAGCGACATGATCACAGGCGGCAAAGGCAAAGATGGAGAAGCCGATGCGCCGTAGGAACTTCCTCGTCGCCGCAGGCGCGGCGCTGCTGGCGGGCTGCAACAAATTCGCCGAGAGCGGGCCGGGAGCGAAACTGCTTTCCGCCGCCGAGCGCTGGCACCTGGGCGCGCATCGCTTCCTGCGCGACCGCGAAGCGCTGGCGCCGGAGTTCGCGCCCGGCGAGATCTCGCCCTTCTTTCGCGGCAATGGCACCACAGATCCGCAAAGCCCGGCCTATCAAGCCCATGCCACGCAAGGCTTTGCCGAGTGGCGGCTGGCGGTGGGCGGGCTGGTCGAGACCCCGATGGCGCTGTCGCTCGACAACATCCGGCGGCTGCCCCAGCGCACCCAGATCACTCGCCACGATTGCGTCGAAGGGTGGAGCGCGATCGGGCAATGGACCGGGCCGCAATTGTCGCTGCTGCTCGAGGCTGCCGGTCTGCGCCCCGAGGCGAAATACATCCTGTTCCTCTGTGCCGATGAACTCAATGGGGACCGGTATTACGAGAGCATCGATCTGATCGACGCCTTCCACCCGCAGACGATCGTAGCGCACAGCCTCAACGGCGAGCCGCTGCCGATCCGCAACGGCGCCCCCTTGCGGATGCGGATCGAGCGGCAATTGGGTTACAAGCACGCCAAATATCTTACCGCGATCATGGCAGTGGCGAGCCTCGACGACATCGGCGGCGGAGAAGGCGGCTACTGGGAAGATCGCGGCTATCAGTGGTACGCGGGGATCTAGCGGCCTCCGCCAGCGTAGTTCTCTTGAAGCCGGAAGGAGATAAGCGGCATGGCCGGTGGTTGGGCGCGCGATGGCGCGGTTCAGGATCAGATCGACGACACCATTTCGGACGCGGTCAAGGCGGCGCGGTCGCGAATGCCGGTGGGCGAGAGCGAGCGCTATTGCGTCGAGTGCGGCGAGGAGATTCCCGAGCGGCGGCGCGAGGCCCTGCCCGGCGTCAAGCGCTGCGTCGCCTGTCAATCGGGGCTCGATTCCAGCGCGCGCGCCTCGGGGATCAACCGCCGCGGCAGCAAGGACAGCCAGCTGCGCTAGCCGCGCGTGCCTCAGAGGTCGGGCAGGCGCTGGCTGGCGAAGCCCCATCCCGCTAGGCTCTTGCTCGCGGCGCGGTCGATCAGGCGCTTGCCATCGTCGATCGAAAACAGCTTCGCATCCTTCAAGGCCTTCAACTCGTTCCACGCGATCGGTGCCGCAACCGGTGCGCCGCTGCGCGCACGGGCGGAATAGGGCAGCACCGCCGTGCTGCCGCGCTGGTTGCGCAGCCAGTCGATGAAGATCTTCCCCTTGCGCTTGGCCTTGCTCATCGTCGCGGTGAAGCGCTCGGGCTCGGCAAGGCTGAGCGCCTCGGCAAACCGGCGGCTGAAATCCTTGTGCGCGTTCCAATCGTGGCCCGGAGTCAGCGGGACCACCACATGCACGCCCTTCCCACCAGAGAGCATGGCGAAACTCACCAGTCCCAGATCGGAGAGCCGGTCGCGGATATCGCGTGCCGCGCTCTTTACGTCTTCGAAATCGAGCCCCTCGTCGGGATCGAGATCGAACACCATCCGGTCGGGCGCCTCGACATCGCCGCTGCGCGATCCCCAGCCGTGGAACTCGATCGTTCCCATCTGGACGCATTGCAGCAACCCGCGCGCATCCTCGACGAACAGATAATCCTCGCTGCCGCCGTCTTTTTCGACGATCGGCACGT
Organism: Qipengyuania benthica; assembly: GCF_030717865.1. Lineage (NCBI taxonomy): Bacteria > Pseudomonadati > Pseudomonadota > Alphaproteobacteria > Sphingomonadales > Erythrobacteraceae > Qipengyuania > Qipengyuania benthica. The sequence continues at coordinate 703,993 of NZ_JAVAIL010000002.1, forward strand.
GGCGCACCGCGTCGCCGAAGCTGCCGCTGTCGTGCTTCTGAAAAAAGCACTTCTTGGCTCGCCCCTGCGGGCAGCGCACCAAGCTGACCGGGCGTTCCGCAGCGAACGGCAGCATGATCGAGGCGACCATCTCGTAGTAGTCGGCGAGCTGCCCCTTGGTCTGCCCGCTCTCGGGAAAAACGACCCGCTCGCGGCTGCTGATCGCGACCTGGGCGGCGGGCGCCGGGGGATCGGCGGGTAGCTCCGGGGTGACGTCCTCGGCCGGCTTGTCGGTGCGCAGACCGAGATAGCTGCCGTGGCGGACATTTCCCGCGGCGGTGAATTCGGCGAAGGCGATCTCGGCGACCAGTTTCGGCGTCACCCAGGAGACCCCGCGGCTCGATACCTTGTCGACCTCGGCGGGCGGTGTCTTGCGGGCCAGCCGCTTCAGCTTGCCCGCCAGTTCCTCCATGTCGTCCTGCGAGAAGCCGGTGCCGACGTTGCCCTTGTAGACGAGTTCGTCACCCTCATGCTGCGCCAGCAGCAGCGACGAAAAGGGACGCGCCTTGGCCGACGACTTCTTCCAGCCGATCACGACGAACTCCTGCCGCCGCGTGCATTTGACCTTCACCCAGGATTTCGACCGGCGCGAAGCATAGCGGCCGTCGATGGTCTTGGAGATGATCCCTTCCTGCTTCGCGCCGCACATCGCGCGGTAGAGCTTCTCCCCCGCCCCGATGACATGCTGGGCGACATGGATCGGCGGCTCGGCACGGTCGAGCAGCGCTTCGAGCCGCTCCTTGCGCTCCACATTCGGCAGGTCGGTCAGGTCCTCCCCTTCGGCCTCGAGCAGATCGAAGGCGTAGAAGAGCAGATCATCGCCCTTCCCCTGCGCCCCATGCCCGCGCTTGAGCACGCTCTGCAGTGATGAGAAATCGGGGTTGCCATCCGCGTCGGTGGCGACGATCTCGCCATCGATCAGGCAGCTCGGGAGATCGAGCGCGGCGAAGCTCTCGACCAGCGGAGCGAACTTGTCGGTCCAGTCCTTGCCATTGCGTGTGTAGACCCGGACCTCCTCGCCCTTCGCCGCGACCAGCGCCCGATAGCCGTCGAACTTGATCTCGTGCATCCAGCGATTGCCGGTGGGCACATCGTCGACCAGCGTGGCGAGCTGCGGCTTGCGAAAATTGGGCAGCGGAGCGGGTTTGGCGGGTTTGGCGGTCCTGGCCTTCCCCGCATTGCGCGAGGCGGCCTTTTCCATCTGCGCCAGAAAGGCATCGTCCTTCTTGCCCGCCAGCGAGTACTCGCCTTTGCGGTCCGCCGCGATCTCCGCCATCGAGCGACCGGTCAGCACGCTGGTCAGTTCGCGCTGGACCAACGCATCGCCCTCCTGCGCATGGTCGTCCTGCAGCTTGCGCAGGAGCCAGTTCTCGCGCTTCTCGCCGGGCTTCTTCTTCAGCCGGATCAGCAGCCATTCGCCCTTCATCCGCTCGCCCTCAAGACAGAAGTGGAGATGGCCCTTGTCGAGATCCGAAGCGCTCTTGCCTGCGATCGGCGCCCAGGTCCCGCGATCCCACAGCATCACCGTCCCGCCGCCATATTCCTCCTTCGGAATGGTCCCCTCGAACTCGGCATAGGACATCGGATGATCCTCCGTGCGCACCGCCAGCCGCTTGATGTCGGGATCGGGTGATGGCCCCTTGGTGACCGCCCAGCTCTTGAGCACGCCGTCCACTTCCAGCCGCAAATCCCAGTGCAGCCGCGTCGCATCGTGCTTCTGGACGATGAAGAGATCGCCGCCCGAGCTGCTCTGCGCCTTGCCAGAAGGCTCGGGCGTCTTCCCGAAGTCGCGCTTGGCGTTGTAGGTGGCGAGGGGATCGGTGCGCGCCATCGATCAAGCGGATTTCTTCTTGCGCGCGGTGCTCTTTGCCGCCCCCTTCGCCGGTTTGCCCGTGCCCTTCTCGGCGGCGACCGATTTCTTCAGCGCCGCCATCAGATCGATGACATTGCCGCCCGCGGCACCGCCGGGCTCGTCGACCTCCTCGAGGATCCGCTTGCCGTCCTTGGCCTTGGCCTTCTTGTCGATCAGCTTGCGCAGCGCCTGGGCGTAGCGATCCTCGAACTCGCCCGCATCGAAGGGGGCGGTCTTCTTGTCGATCAGGCTGGTGGCGAGCTCGAGCAGATCCTCGTCGGGCTTGTCGTCGCCGATCTCGCCGAAAAAGGACTGACCCTTGCGGACCTCGTCGGCATAGCGCAGCGTCTCGAGCAGCAGTCCCTTGCCGCAGGGCTTGACCGCGACCAGCTTCTCCGCGCCGCGCACCGACAATTGCCCCAGCCCGACCTTGCCCGCTGCGCGCAGCGCATCGCGCAGCACGATGAAGGCCTCCTCGGCGAGCTCGTCCTTGGGGACGACGTAATAGGGCTTCTCGTAATAGAGCGCGTCGATCTCATGCGCCTCGACGAACTGGACCAGTTCGAGCGTGCGCTTGCTCTCGACCTTGACCGCCTCGATCTCCTCGTCCTCGAGCAACACGTAATTGCCCTTGGACAATTCATAGCCCTTGACGATCTCGTCGCGGTCGACCGGACCGACCCCGGCGACGACCTTGTCGTAGGCGATCCTTTTGCCCGAAGGCTCGTGGATCTGCCGGAAGCTGATCTTGGCTCCCGATTGCGTCGCGGAATAAAGCTCGACCGGGATCGAGACCAGCGCGAGCCGGATCTGACCCTGCCAATAGGCGCGTGCAGCCATGAAATGGTTCCTTTCGAGATATAGCAGCGCTTGAACCGCCCAAATGTTTCGCACGGCTCGTGATGCGCCGTTTGGATTGCCGCTCGCGCCGCACGCTGGTAACGGGCGCGCGCACCCCGGGCCTGGCTTGCAGGTCGGTATTTCAGGAACTGCCCTTCATGCCCAGCACCTCCGAAGCCCATCCCCGTAAAGTCGTCCTCGCCTATTCGGGCGGGCTCGACACCTCGGTGATCGCCAAATGGCTGAGCGTCGAGCGCGGCTGCGAGGTCGTGACCTTTACCGCCGATTTGGGCCAGGGCGAGGAGATCGAGCCGGCGCGCGACAAGGCCCGCGCGATGGGGATCCCCGACGCCAACATCTTCATCGAGGATCTGCGCGAGGAGTTCGTGCGCGATTTCGTCTTCCCGATGATGCGCGCCAACGCCCGCTACGAGGGCGACTATCTGCTCGGCACCAGCATCGCCCGCCCGCTGATCTCGAAGCGGCTGGTCGAGATCGCGCGCGAGACCGGCGCCGACGCGATCGCGCATGGCGCCACCGGCAAGGGCAACGACCAGGTCCGTTTCGAGCTGTCCGCCTATGCACTCGCGCCCGACATCACGGTGATCGCGCCGTGGCGCGAGTGGGATCTGACCAGCCGCACCGCGCTGATCGCCTGGGCCGAAGCGCACCAGATCGCGGTGCCCAAGGACAAGCGCGGCGAGAGCCCCTTCTCCACCGATGCCAACCTCCTGCATACATCGTCGGAGGGCAAGGTGCTCGAGGATCCGTGGGAGGAGACGCCCGACTATGTCTATTCGCGCACCGAGCATCCCGAGCAGGCACCCGACGCGCCCGAATACATCACGCTGGAGTTCGAGCACGGGGACGGGGTGGCGCTCAATGGCGAGGCGCTGAGCCCCGCCGCGCTGCTGACCGCGCTCAACGAGCTCGGTCGGCGCCACGGGATCGGCCGGCTCGATCTGGTCGAGAACCGCTTCGTCGGCATGAAAAGCCGCGGGATGTACGAGACGCCCGGCGGCGAGATCTACGCCCGCGCGCATCGCGGGATCGAGCAGCTCACGCTCGACCGCGGCGCGGCGCATCTGAAAGACGAGCTGATGCCGCGCTATGCCGAACTGATCTACAACGGTCTGTGGTTCAGCCCCGAGCGCGAGATGCTGCAGGCGGCGGTGGACCTCAGCCAGCAGAAGGTGGACGGCACCGTGCGACTCAAGCTCTACAAGGGCACGACCAGCGTAGTCGGGCGTAAATCGGCGAACTCGCTCTATTCCGAAGCGCACGTCACCTTCGAGGACGATGCCGGAGCCTACGACCAGAAGGACGCCGAGGGCTTCATCAAATTGAACGCGCTGCGACTCAGGCTGCTGGCGCAACGCGATCGCAGCGCGGGATAGCGGACGAGCTCGGCAATATTGTTTCGCAGCTTTGCGCAGAGCACCTGCTCTTGCGCCGAAGCGTTGAGTTATCCACTCGCGTCCACAGCGAAATCGGGCGGCGGTGGATAAGCCGGGCTCGGAATGCTTGTGGAGTTGGCATCGCGGGCGCAGTCTCAATCCATCGGAACGGCGCGGAAATGCCGGGAGATCGACGGTCCAACGACCTGAGATCGCTCGACAAATTCGAACCGGAAAGACGTGGCGAAGTCTGTCCACGCCTGTCTCGAGATTGCCGAGTACAAGGACTTTGTCTGCAGGCTCGGCGGTCGATGACGGATAGGCGCAAAGGCGCGTCGCTGCGGATCGGGCCGACCGGTCGGATGCCCGCGAGGTATCGGGGAGGATCCTTGATCCGAACCGAGGTCCCAACGGCGCCGGCCATAAGGAAATCCCGGTCGCGGAAATGCCCGTCGAGCGTTTTCGCGCATGGCCTGCGAAGGGGTTCGCCCCGGATCGGCCACGCGGGATAACAGGAGGGTGTTCCCGGATGCCGGTGCGAGCGCCGGCGACGGACCCGATTGCGCGCTTCGGTGCGCATCTGGGAAACCGCCGGATGCCAAGCGCCCGTTTCGGCGGGACCACGCATCGGTGAGAGTGGGGTCGGCAGCGATGCCGGCCCCATTTTGCTATGCCCCGCAGACCGCGCCTTCTCGTGACGGCGCTCTCCGTTCTCCGTCGCTCCCGCTTCGCTCGCTCGCTCCTTCGTTCGCCGGATCCTTCCGCGCAGCGAATCGGTCGTTTCTGATGCGCTCTCCACACCGCTGCAGGAAAATGGAAACCGCACCCGGCGCTCGGTTTCCGCTGTGCACCGCCGCAAAGCGCGACGAACTGTGGCAGCAATGGGGCGGTTGCCGCCGGGGTTCCGGCACAGCCCTCCGCAATGGGCTAGAGAGGTGCCGCAACAATTGGAGGGAACAGTTTTGTCCCATCGCAGTTTGAAGCTCTTTTTTCTGGCCGCCGCGATCGCGGTTCCGGCCAGCGCCGCCACTCCGGTGGATCACAATGCAGACCAATCCGGCGAGACTCCCGCCGCGCCGATCCGGTTCGAAGCCGGCCCCGTGGTCCAGCAGGTCCCGCCCGCTCCCGCTCCCGAAGCCGCCGTCGAAGACGATGCGCAGTCGCTCGGCAGCGGGGTCGCCTCCTATTACGGCGCCAAGTTCCACGGTCGCCGCACCGCCAGCGGCGAGCGGTTCGACATGCACGCGCTGACCGCGGCGCACCGCAGCCTGCCGTTCGGCAGCGAGGTCCGCGTCACCGATCCGCGCTCGGGCCGCTCGGTCACGGTGCGGATCAACGACCGCGGTCCGTTCTCGCGCCACCGCACGATCGATCTCTCGCGCGCCGCCGCGCAGGAGATCGGGCTGGTCAACCGCGGCCACGGCACGGTCGAGCTCGAGCTCCTCAGCTAACCACCTCCCCCACTACCCCCCCTTCACTACCCCGCACCATTCTCCGGCTTGCCGGGGCCCGCGCTTCCCGCGATAGATCGCGCGGGGGAGGACGCGAGCGATGGCGGGTTTCGATTTCCTGTTCGAGGGGTTCACGCTGCTGCTCGGGCTGGCGATGGCCGAGGCGCTGGGCGGGTATGCCGCGATGCTCAAGCTGCGCGCTCGGCGCCGCGTTCCGGGCGCTCCCGAGAGCGACCATCCGCCCCCCCAGAATCCGCAGCGGATCGGCCTCCTGCTCCCGCTGCTGATCCTGATGTTCCTCGCGATGCTCTCGACCTTCTGGCTCGACATCTACCAGATCCAGAACCAGCTCCCGTTCAACCTCGCTTCGGTGCTGTGCGTGCTGCTGTTCATCGGCAGCTATTACGTGATCGCCAGCCTGCTGTGGCCCGAACATCCCGAGGCCTGGGCCGATCTCGACGACTATTATTTCGCGCACCGCAAATTCGTGGTGCTGGGGATGATCGGCCTGTCGCTCGCGCAGGAGGCGGCGCTGACCTTGGCGGAGGTGGAATATCCCGAACTGCCCGCGCCGCCCGAATTCGCGACGCTCGGGCTGGTGGGCGACATCGCGACCGCAGCGGGGATCGTCGCCCTGCTCGCCCTGCCCTTCGTCCGCCGGCGCTGGCTCAGCCTGCTGCTGCTGCTGACGGTGCTCGCCTCGGTGGGGCTGGATGCGACCGCCTCCGCCTTGGGTTTCGGCATGTATGTCCCGGTCGTGCTGGAGGGAGTGCCGGCCTGAGAGGAACCGGAGCGAGAGGAACCGGAGCGAGGGGAGCCGGGCGCGGCTGACACTTGCGACACGGGGTCGCGGCGGGGCCCGGGTTGTGCGAAATCGCTCGCGGCCTCGTCCGCCAAGCCACTGGAATCGCTGACTGAGCCTGCCGCCAAAGCGTCACCTTGCGAGGCAGGCGCTGCGCCCGAACCGTCACCTTGCGGCGCCGCGTCCGCTCTGAAGTCCTCCGCGTCCCCTTCCCCAGCCTCCCCTTCCCCAGCCTCCCCAGCCAGCACGCGGTCGAGCAGTTCGCGGCCCTCGGCCTGCCATTGCTCGAAGCGCGCCAGCGCCTTGGCGGTCGCGCGCTCGACCGCGCGGTCGTCGGCGCGGTGGCGCGCGGCGGCGTCGCGGTAGTCCTTCCGACCCGCCGCCACCGCCGCCTCCTGCGCTTCGAGCGCCTCCTCGCAGGCGAGCCCGAACACCCCCAGGCGGCTGGGCGGAAGATCCGCGCAGACCGGAGCGGCAGGCGCGGTCGGCGTCTCGCCCGCAGCGGTTCCGGTTTCGGGCCAGGCGTGCTCGCAATCCTCCGCCGCCAGCCGCACGCCGAGCTGCGCCGCGCGGGAATGGTGCTCGGGGACGCTCTGCCCGGCGCGCGCGGCGAGCAGCGTGTCGAAACATTCCGCGCGCGCTTGCGCCTCGCGCTCGCCGCTCCCGCCCGCCGCAATCCGCCGGTCGAGCCGCGCGAGATGGGTGAGCAGATAGCGCGGATCGTGGCGCCGCCAGGTGGCGACATGCTCGCCGCGGCAGAACACCGGCACGGCCACCCCGTCGAAGGCGCGGGAGGCCAGCTCAGCCTCGCCCGCGGCGCGCGCATGGACCAGCGCCGCCTCCCACAAGTTCGCGAAAGCGGGCTCGCGGCGGCGAAACCGATAGACGGTGTCGCGGCTCACCCCGACCCGCGCCGCCGCGGCGCGGACATTGCCGTGGAGCGCGAGGCCATCGAGAAACCGCACCTGCTGCGCCGCGCCGAATTTCGAGTTGGCGGGCGTGGGATCGCCGGGGCCGGAACAGGGGTCCGCCCAAGGGTCGGAATCCAGCACGATTTCGCGCGGCGGATCGCCGGGCAACCAGCCCCCAGGCCATTGCGGGGCGGCGGAGTTGCGACCAGAGCCGCCCATCCGGCCCGCCTGCCGCGCCTGCAGCAGCGCGGCGCTGGAGGGGTAATGGTCGTAGGGGGTCTTGGCGGCGGGGCTGGCGGAACCCTGCGCGGCGCTGCGGGGGTCCTGCCCGTAATCGTAGGACAGCCCGTAGTAGGGATCGTCGTCGGTGTCGGGTTCGGGGTCGGGGTCGCCGTACGGCGCCTCCGCCTCCCACCCCCGCCCGGCCTTGCTCTTGAGCCCGCGCGACAACCAGTCCTGCGTGGGGACGCCGTAATCCTGCGGGAGTCCCCGCGAAGGCGGGGACCTCAGGCCGCCAGCGGACCGCTCGCTACCCGCCGCCCCATCGCCATCGGGATTATCGCAAGGCATGGTGAATTTGTCGAAGCGGTGGGCGATATCGGGAGTGTCGGTCATGCCACGCCTCCCGTGCGAGAGAGCGCCGAACAGCTAGCGGAGAACGCTAAACGGCGCGAAGCGCCGCAAGCGCGACCGCGCGCCGGCCGGTCAGGCCGAAAGCCTAGCGCGCGGATGCGCGCGCCGGCGCCTGAGGCGAAAACAAAAAGACTCTGAGGCATGATCCGATCTCCGTGGGGATGAACGAATCGAACCATCTATGGCATGTGGGGGTCTGTAGGAAAATGATTTGTTCGAAACTTTGACATTGCTGCGGCTAGTCCGTCAGGTATGAATCGCGCCATGGCCAAAGCAAACTTGCTCGATACAAACACCGCAAACGTCGTGGAGCTAATTGGCAACGGAAGAATCTTTCGCGTTCCGCCCTATCAGCGCGACTATTCGTGGGGTGAAGAGCAATGGGAAGACCTATGGACCGATGTAACGGAGCTCGTTCAGAAGCCCGACGATAAGCATTACCTAGGGGCTCTTGTAGTAGAGGCCAAATCGGACCGTGAATTCGAGATTATCGACGGACAACAAAGGCTAGCAACAATCAGTCTACTTGCCCTCGCTATCATCGCTAGGCTCCAAAATCTAGCTGCCCGCGATATTGAGAGGGATAAAAACCAAGAGCGCGCTCAAGCGCTGCGGTCGATATTCCTTGGGCAAAAGGACCCTGCCTCGTTAATAGAGGCCAGCAAATTATATCTTAACGAAAACAACAATAGCTTTTACCAAGACTACTTAATACAGCTAAAGAGCCCGCTAAATCCTAGAGGATTAGAAAAATCCAATAAGCTTCTTTGGACATGCTTCGAATATTTTTCAAAGCAATTATCGCAACTCGAGTTTTGCGAAGACGGAGAAAGGCTCGCCACTCTACTATCTGAGACGATTGGCCGCCAACTAATGTTTATACGGATCAGTGTCGATGACGAGTTAAATGCGTATACAGTCTTCGAGACACTTAATGCGCGCGGCTTGGAGCTAACTTCAACAGACCTCCTTAAGAATTACATGTTTTCTCGCATTTCTGTAAAAACCGATCGTGACGTATTACATCGTCGGTGGCAATCCTTGATCGCCAAAGTAACGGCCCCAAGCTTTCCGGAATTTCTCCGCTATCACCTTCTTACGAAATACCCAAAGGTTCGGACTCAACGGCTATTCAAGATATTCCGAGAGCAAATAAAAGAACCGCAGGACGTATTTAAGTTACTAGATGAGCTTGAACCCCGCGCGGAAATTTATGCAGCGCTAAAAGATCCGACACACGGATATTGGCAGGAGACGCCTTCTGCACGGCCGTATATACTCGATTTCAAATTATTTCGAGTACGGCAAATGACGCCAACGCTATTCGCTGCTTGGGAAAAGTACTCCATCGAAGAATTTGTCAAGCTCCTCAAACTAATATCAATTATTTCTTTTAGATATAATGTAATAAGCGACTTGAATACAAATACCTTGGAGCCGATTTACCACGAAGGCGCTAAAAATATTTTGGATGGATCGTCAACAAGGGCAAGTGATTCAGCGAGGGACTTGCGTCGCATTTACGTCGGTGATGACAAATTTAAATCCGACTTCTCCAGTTTCTCTGTGAGCGGTAGCGGCCAGAGCAAAAAGCTCGTTCGGTACATTCTAGCAAAGCTTGAGTCTCATGTTTCTGGAATACCGCGGGACCCGGAAACCGATAGCGGTTCGATTGAGCATATCTTGCCAGAAAATCCGTCACAGGATTGGACAATCATGTTTCCAGAGGAGCTTTGGGAACAATCGATATATCGTGTCGGCAATCTTACCCTGCTCGAAGTTAATAAAAATCGAGACATTGGAAATAAGCCATACGGCGAGAAGGTGCTAGTTTATCCTACAAGTCAATATCGGCTTACGCAGAAGGTCGCGGAATACGCTCCAGAAGATTGGACGCCCGCCAGATTAAACGCGCGACAGATCTCGATGGCAAACCGCGCTCTGCAGATTTGGCGATCGGATTATGCGTAAGGGCGCCGTGTAAGAGAGAAGGTCTAGCTTTCAGTCGCGCAATACCTTGACCAACTGCCCGTGGGCAAAAATTATCGATCCCTTTGTCCTTAGTTTATCGAAGGACGTGCTCGTCAGCCGTGGATAAGCCTCGGCCGCGTGCAACGCGGCACCGCTCCACCATCCTGCGGATGGTCCCCCTCTCCATCGTAAGATGGGGAGGACCTTTGCGTCCTTAATGTGAGCCTAAATATCGTCCGCGACATCCTCGGCTTCGTTCTCGACTTCCTCGACGCAATCGACGTCGTCGGGGGCGCAGGTGACGGCAGCGGCGCCGGCTCCGGCGCCCAGCAGCGCGGCGCAGCCCGAGGTGGCGAAAGCCGCCAGCGCGGCGGCGGCAAGTGCGGGTTTCTTCATGGGTTTTCTCCTTTTGCGATGCCGATTCAATGGGCTCGGGCGGAGGAGGTTCCGGGTTTTCGCGGGGTGTGGGGAGCGGGGGGAGCGGGATTGCGGGGGCGCGCGCTTGGGGCTTTACCCCTCCACCATCCTGCGGATGGTCCCCCTCCCCATCTGCGATGGGGAGGATCTTTGGCGGGGCCTTCCTCGCGCGGAGAATCAGCGCGCGAGCATCGGCGCCAGATAGTGCCCCGTCACGCTGCGCTCTTCCTTCGCGACCTGTTCGGGGGTGCCCTGCGCGACCACCTCCCCGCCGCGCACGCCGCCGTCGGGGCCGAGATCGAGGATCCAGTCGGCGGTCTTGATGACGTCGAGATTGTGCTCGATCACCACCACCGAATTGCCCTGGTCGACCAGCCGGTGGAGCACTTCGAGCAGCTTGCGGACATCCTCGAAATGCAGCCCGGTGGTCGGCTCGTCGAGGATGTAGAGCGTCTGCCCGGTGGAGCGGCGCGCGAGTTCCTTGGCGAGCTTGACTCGTTGGGCTTCTCCGCCCGACAGGGTCGTCGCCTGCTGGCCGACCTTGACATAGCCGAGCCCGACCTCGCCCAGCATCCGCATCTTCTCGCGGATCGGCGGGACCGCCTTGAAGAACTCCTCGGCATCCTCGATCGTCATGTCGAGCACGTCGGCGATCGAGAGGCCCTTGAAGCGCACCTCGAGCGTCTCGCGGTTGTAGCGCTTGCCGTGGCATTCCTCGCAGGTGACGTAGACGTCGGGGAGGAAGTGCATCTCGATCTTGATCAGCCCGTCGCCCTGGCAGGCCTCGCAGCGGCCGCCCTTGACGTTGAAGCTGAAGCGCCCGGGCTTGTAGCCGCGCGCGAGGCTCTCGGGGAGGCCCGCGAACCAGTCGCGGATCTGGGTGAAGGCACCAGTGTAGGTGGCGGGGTTGGAGCGCGGCGTGCGGCCGATCGGCGACTGGTCGATCTCGATCACCTTGTCGCAATGTTCGAGCCCGGTGACCTTGTCGTGCGCGCCGGCGATGATTCGCGCGCCGTTGAGCTGGCGCGCGGCGGCGGCGTAGAGCGTGTCGATGGTGAAGGAGGACTTGCCCGAACCCGAAACCCCGGTGACGCAGGCGAAGGTGCCCAGCGGGAGCGAGGCGGTGACGTTCTGGAGGTTGTTGGCGCGCGCGCCGTGGACGGTGAGCTTCTTGCCATTGCCCTTGCGGCGGGTCTCGGGGACCGCGATCTTGCGGCGGCCGGTGAGATAGTCGGCGGTGAGCGAGTTCTTGGCCTTGAGGACCTGCTTGAGCGTGCCTTGCGCGACGATCTCGCCCCCGCGCACCCCCGCGCCGGGGCCGAGATCGACGACATGGTCGGCCTGGCGGATCGCATCCTCGTCATGCTCGACGACGATGACGGTGTTGCCCAGATCGCGCAGCCGCTTGAGCGTTTCGAGCAGCCGGTCGTTGTCGCGCTGGTGGAGGCCGATGCTGGGCTCGTCGAGGACGTAGAGCACGCCGCTGAGGCCGCTGCCGATCTGGCTGGCGAGGCGGATGCGCTGGCTCTCGCCGCCGCTCAGCGTTCCTGAAGTTCGGTCGAGGTTTAGATAATCCAGCCCGACATTGTCGAGGAAGCCCAGCCGCTCGTTGATCTCCTTGAGGATGGCCTTGGCGATCTGGCTCTGCTGCGGGTTGAGGTGATCGTCGAGCCCGAGGAACCAGACCTTGGCGTCGGCGACGCTCATCTGCGTCGGGGTGGCGATGTCGGTGGGGCCGGAGCCGCCGGGAATCTTCACCGCCAGCGCCTTGTCGTTGAGCCGCTTGCCGCCGCACGCCTCGCAGGGCTGCGCGGTCTGGAACTTGGCCAGCTCCTCGCGCATCCACGCGCTCTCGGTCTGCAGCAGCCTTCGGTTGAGATTGCCGATCACCCCCTCGAACGCCTTGTTGACGGTGTATTGCTTGCGCCCGTCCTTGAAGGTCAGCGGCACCCGCGCGCCCTTGGTGCCATGCAGGATCACCTCGCGGTGCTCCTGCGCCAGCTCCTGCCACGGCGTGGTCAGGTCGAAACCGAACTCCGCAGCGAGGCTGGCCAGCACCTGCATGTAATAGGGCGACGGCGGGTTGGACTTGGCCCAGGGCACCACCGCCCCCTTCTTGAGGCTCAGCGCCTCGTTGGGGACGACCAGCTGCGGGTCGAACAATTGCTTTTCGCCCAGCCCGTCGCAGGTCGAGCAGGCCCCCTGCGGCGCGTTGAAGGAGAACAATCGCGGCTCGATCTCCTCGATCGTGAAGCCGCTGACCGGACAGGCGAATTTCTCGGAGAAGACGATGCGGTTGGGCGGCACCCCGGCGCCCTTCATCTTGCCGCCGCTCGCTTCGCTCGCCACCATCTTGGTCGTCGTCACCCCAGCGGAAGCTGGGGTCTCTGTCGGTTGCGCGCCTTCGTGAGCGATCCCAGCTTTCGCTGGGATGACGTTTCCTTCGGCGAGCAGCTCCGCAACCACGCCATCGGCCAGATCGACATAGGCGAGCCCGTCGGCGAGCCTGAGCGCCTGCTCGAAACTGTCCGCCAGCCGCGTCTCGAGCCCTTCCTTCACCGCCAGCCGGTCGACCACCACCTCGATGTCGTGCTTGAGCTTCTTGTCGAGCGAGGGCGCTTCCTCGATCGGGTAGATCTCCCCGTCGATCCGCACCCGGGTAAAGCCCGATTTCTGCCATTCGGCGAGCTCCTTGCGGTACTCGCCCTTGCGCCCGCGCACCGCGGGGGCGAGCAGATAGAGCCGCGTGCCCTCGGGCAGCGCCATCACCCGGTCGACCATGTTGGAGACAGTCTGCGCCTCGATCGGCAGCCCGGTGGCGGGCGAATAGGGGGTGCCGACGCGCGCCCACAAAAGCCGCATGTAATCGTAGATCTCGGTGACGGTCGCCACGGTCGAGCGCGGGTTGCGCGAAGTGGTTTTCTGCTCGATCGAGATCGCGGGGCTGAGCCCGTCGATATGCTCGACATCGGGCTTCTGCATCATCTCGAGGAACTGCCGCGCATAGGCGCTCAGGCTCTCGACATAGCGCCGCTGCCCCTCGGCATAGATGGTGTCGAAAGCGAGGCTCGACTTGCCCGAGCCCGAAAGCCCGGTGATCACGATCAGCGCATCGCGCGGCAGGTCGATATCGATGCCCTTGAGGTTATGCTCGCGCGCACCGCGCACGGAAATTTTAGTAAGTGCCATAGGCGAGCCCAAGTGGGGTCTGAAGAGAGGTAAGTCTAGGGGGCTTTGGCTCGGATCAATCGCCCACCGCAGTGCATGACTTGTGGGACGGAAAGAATGTCAAGATAAGTGCTGAAGGACACGCTCACGACTCCCTTGGCAGGAATGCCCCCGTTCCCGGATGTGGGTTTTGGCCCCGCCGGTCAGCGACCGCCAAGCAGATCGAAGGTTGTGCCGAGGAACACCACCAATCCGTCTTCCTGCTCAAGGATTTCGCCACTAGATCCGGTACCTGAAGAACGATGGAAGTACTTGATCCCGCCAGTGAGCTTCCCTTCGGACAGCGCGAAATAGACCGGGATCTGTATGCCCAATCGATCAGTCCTCGTGCTGTAAGTCCCTTCGAGCGAAAGTCCGAACTGCGGGAGAATGGAGACCGCAGGCGAGTTGAAATGGACCGCGAGCCCGGGCACAAACTCGTCGATCCGCACTGGAGGTGCCAGATTGAATTCGCCGCAGCTCTGATATACCTCATCCTTGACAGGCAGGCAGACGGTCTTTTCCTTCACGCTGCTAGCGAACTCGAAATCATGGACGTAGCCGAGTGATGCGATCCAGCCCACACCGAGTCCCTCGATCCAGCTGTCCTCGTCGTCGTTTTTGTCCTGCAGATAGTTTTTGACCTGAGTGATCGCGCCGCCGCCGTAAAGCGTGATGGAATAGGGATTGGTCTCATCCTCAAGCTGGAGCGCGTCGAGATCTCCGAACCTGCTGGTCGCATCAAGTGTGCCGAGGATTTCCGGTGTCAGGTACTTACGCGATGTCCATCCGAATCGGCCTTTGACCCCCACCACCCAACTCGGCGTCGCATCAGCACCGTAGAGGGCGCCGGCCGTGGAGGCCCAGTAGGTCGAGCCGTTCTTCTCGGTTCCGATCCAGTTCCAAAGCCCGGTTCCGGCACATGCAGCCCTGGCCTCGGCCAAGTCGGCCCCGTCTTTTGAAACCAGCTTATCGGCGACACATGCCTGGCGTGCGGTTTCGACGGCCTTGTTGAACTGCTTCCCTGCCTCAGCTTTGGTCTGAGGCCGGAACCAGCCATGTTCTAGACCGACAACGATCCCGGAACCGCTCGTGGCCTCGTCGAAACGTGCTAGGGTCGCCACTCCATCGTCCTCGGTCGCGAAGACACCGACCTGGGCCTTCCAGTACCGCGCGCGCGACGTCTTACCATCGGTCTCCGCACCATTGGTTTTCTGGCCCCCGGTTAAGGCCGGAAAACTATAGGGATACCGAAACGTCCGCCCCAAGTTCGCCTCGAACACTTCGTCGCTTTTCGAAACTGCGGTGGCGAACGCAACGTCGGTCGCCTTGTAGTCTTTGGGGGAAGTGAGTTTCAAACATTCACTGACCCAATCATTCAGATCTTTGCCAGTAAGCGGCATCCCTTCGCAACCGACGGGAGCAGTTGCGTTGCGTCCGCTATTCACATCAGCGGGGATCGTCGGAACGGTCGGGGACTTGGCGGCGGCCGCAACCGCTTGACTCCTCTCCGGGGCGGCGAGTTCGGTACGCAGCTGCTGCAGCCGCGCTTCGCTCTGTTCTGCCTTCAGCAATGCGCGCGCGGCGTCATCGCGCGCAGCCCTTGCATTAGCTATCGCTGCTACCAGTTCCGCATCGGTTGTTACGCTGGCTGCTCCCTGCTCTGTTTGAGCTGCTACTATTGTTGGGCCGCTCGCGCTCAGAACAAGCGCCACAAAGAACCGTTCTATCATCTCAACACCCCTTGCCTCCGTACGTACAGTTCAGAAGCTATATTAGGCGTAGATAAAGTAAAATCCCTAATATTTAACGCAGGTACTCTTTTCTGCGGATCGAGTGGAGCTAGAACAGCGTCTGCCGCAACGGCGCTTCGATGCCGCCTTGCCGCGCGATCAGGCCGATCCACTCGCCGACCTTGGCGATCTCGTCCTCCACCACCGCACTTTGGCTGGCGGCGGCATCGCGGGCGGATTTATCGGCGAAATCGCCCCCCGTCTTGGCGTCGCGCGCGAACACGGGGTCATCCGCGATCGCCTGCGCCCTGGCAGCGTCGATCCCGATTCCGGTGAAGGCGCCGAAGGCGGCCAGCGTCTCCGCCCGGGCGGCATCGAACCGGTCGCCGTCGAGCACGCGCACCCGCTCGCCATAGGCCTGCGCGAGGCCTGCGAAATAGCGCTGGTTGAGGAACCACGCGAGCCCCGCCGCCTGGAGATCGGTCATCGCGAATTGCTCGCGCGCATCCATCCCCAGATCCATCCCGGCATAGCCCATCGTCTCGAGATAGAGCTGCCGGCCCCAGCGACGGCCCATCATCCCCTTGCGCACCACCGCGGCGAGGAAGGCGGACAGCGGGTTGGTCATCAGCACCGCCTTCGCATCGGGCCGCGCGTCGAGCAGCGCCGGGATCAGCCGGTTGGCGTGGTTGGTCGGCTTGACCACCACCGCCGCCTCGCCTTCCCCGTCGCCGCTCCCGTGGCGGCGCGCCAGCAGATCGAGCATCGGTTTAACCAGCGGGCGACCCGCGTCGCCCATATTCGTCAGGCTGACCAGAATGCCCGGCTCGCTCAGCCCGGTGGCGAGACCGGGGATATCGAGCGCGCGCACCAGCAGCGTCGAACGGCAGAAGGCGGTGTGGAAGATGAAATGCAGCGGGCCGGGGTCGGGCTGCTCCGCGCCGAGTGCATCGAGCGCATCGAGCGGGAGGAAGGCTTCGTCGGCAGGGGTCGCGGGGGTGCGCTCGGCGAGGAATTGGGGTCCGGACAGATCGCCGCGGGGGATGTGCAGGAATTGCAGTGTCCCGGCGGCGGGATCGATCCGGTGCGGCAGCCATTCGGGGTCGCGGGCAAGCGTGGAGAGGTCGGTCATGCTCCCCCTTAGCCAGGCTTCCGGGCGCAGACCAAGCCCTGCTGGCCGGCGAGCTATCCGGCACCCGAAAAGAGCCGGTTCGGGTCGCAGACCGCCCCTCAGGACGGACGAGTTGAGGACCGATGGCGGGGTTGAGCCGTTCTTTAGGTAACCACGGGGGCTTTTCGCCTGTCCGACCCGCCCTACCCCCCACGAATGGGCCCAGAGAAGGGAGCCCAACGAAGCGGGACCCGGGAAAATCGGACGCAAAGCCCGCCCCAAGCAGCAACGCCGGAGCATTCGCCACCCATGTCCAACCCCAACCCCCAGAGCGTCGAGAACCCCAGGAGCGTCGAGAACCCCATTAGCGCCGGGAATGCCGACGCCAGAACTTACCGACCTTCGCCCGTGCAGGCCGATTCCGAGCCGTCGTCGGGCCGTTCCCCCGCATCATCGGCGTCATCGGCGTCGTCGGCGTCGACACCGGGGGCGCGAGAGCGCGTGCGGCGGCTGCTGCAGGATCTCGATACCCCGCTCGGCGCATCGCCCGACCGGAACTCGGCCAAAGCCCGCGATGAAGCCCGCGATGATGGCGATCTGCGGCGCGCGCGCCGCGCCGCGCGCAAGGTATTCCGGGTCAACCCCTCGCGCTCGGCGCGCCAGCGGGCCACCGCCATGCTCACCGCCGGCGCGGTCGGGCTTGCGGCCTTCACCGGGCCATCGGCCCTGCGCACGGGTTCCGACGACGCCGAAACCGGCTTCGTGATGGAACCCGAGGACCCCACCCAGACCCGCGTGCACGCCAGCCGGATCTCGACCAGCGACCAGTTCAAGCAGGCGCTGATCGAGGAAGAGGGCGTCCGCCAGGTGGTCTATCGCGATGTCGCGGGCTATCCCACGGTCGGCGTCGGCCATCTGATCAAGCCGCACGACAATCTGCGCGTCGGCGACCGGGTGAGCAAGCAGCAAGTGCTGCGTTTTCTCGATGCCGATCTCGCCGAGGCGGAAGGCCACGTCCGCGATCTGGTGGGCGGTCTGCCGCTGTTCCAGCACGAGTTCGATGCGCTGGTCGATCTGGTCTACAATGTCGGGCCCGGCAATGTCTCGGCTTCCGAAAGCCCGCGGCTCAACGCGGCGATCGATGCCGGCGATTACGACCGGATCGCTTCCGAACTCGACTACACCCATGCCGCGGGACGCGTGGCGCGCGGGCTGGAATTCCGCAGCGAGCGGCGCGCCTCGATCTTTCTCGACGCGGTCTATGACGATCCGCGCGAGATCCGCTCTACGCGCACCGATGTGTGACGGGTGGATGTGTGATAGGATGCCGCGATGGCGCAACGCTTCTTCATCGCCATCCGTCCACCGGGCGAGATCCGCGATTCTCTGATCGACCGGATGGAAGCGCTCGACGGGGCGCGCTGGCAGGACGACGACCAGCTCCACCTCACGCTGCGCTTTGTGGGCGAAGCCGACCCGCGGCAGGTGGACGATCTGATGGCGGCGCTGCAGTCGGTGTCGGCCCCGCCCTTCGCGCTGGCGATCGCGGGCGTCGGGCACTTCGAACGCAAGGGCGTGCCGCACACGCTGTGGGCGGGGGTGACGCAATCGGAACGCCTCGCGGTGCTGCGCAACCGTGTCGAGCGGGCCTGCCGCCGGGCGGGGTTTCCCGCCGAGACACGCAAGTT
Organism: Qipengyuania benthica; assembly: GCF_030717865.1. Classification (NCBI taxonomy): domain Bacteria; kingdom Pseudomonadati; phylum Pseudomonadota; class Alphaproteobacteria; order Sphingomonadales; family Erythrobacteraceae; genus Qipengyuania; species Qipengyuania benthica. The sequence continues at coordinate 722,045 of NZ_JAVAIL010000002.1, forward strand.
CGCCCCGCACATCACCATCGCCCGGCTCAACCGCTCGACCGCGCCACCCGAGGAATGGCTGGCGCGCCACGCCGATCTGGCTTCGGAGCCCTGGCCGGTGGATTCCTTCGTGCTGTACGAAAGCCGGCTGGATCCCGGAGGATCGACCTACGAACCCGTAATGCGCTACAGATTTGCCTGATATGACCCGACCGATCTCTCTTTCGCCGTTGCTCGCCTCCATGCTGGCACTGGGCAGTTTCGGCTGTTCGGCAGCACCCGAAGAGGACCAGTCCCTTGCCGCCGTTGCCAGCGCCGAAACCCGGGAACGGCGCGGGCTGGAGGAAGCGATGGCGACCGCTCCCGACGATTGCCTGCTGATGGTGTGGTCGAACCAGCAGGAGCGCGACATCGAGTTCGACCGCGCGCATGATCTGGTCGATGGCGGCGCGATTTCCTGCGCCACCGGGACCAGCCCGAGCCAGTTCCAGGCGGCGATCGAGGCGCTGCGCGCAGCCGCCCGTTCGGGCGACAGCCGCCGCGTGCTGGCCGAGGTCGGGATCCCGCTGCTCTATATCGATCGCGCGGGGCAAAGCGTGGAACTCGACGAGGCGCGCGCGGCGGCGCTGGCCGACGAGGTCTTCGACGCCGAGCTGATGCGCACGCTCGAACGGCTCGACCTTGCAGACATGACCGTGGTTCCCGAGCGCGGCGGGTTCTTCGAACTGGGTTCGCTGTGGCTGGTGGTCGATCAGGAGGGCGGTCGCCCGCGGCTGGTCACCGTCAACCGGCAGGCGCTCGCCGAGGCGGCGGATGCGGCGAGGAGCGCGGCGCAGGACCGCGAAGGCGAGCTGGTCCCCGGCGGCTGAGGGTCCGCAGGACGCGGCGATCCGCGCCAGCCCCTTGCATTCGCTGGCAATCCCCTGTTCAAGCGCGCCAGCCTATACGTTTTTTATCCATGGGCGCGCTCGCGCCTCGACATGCGAAACGAACCGGAGATATCTATGAAGGCCCAGATCATGGCCACGACCGCCGCCGCTGCCCTGCTGGCCGGCTGCACCACCACCCAGACCGACGGCGCGATGGATCGTCCCCTCCCCGGGACCGAGACCGCCGCCGATGTCGCAATCCCGCAAGGCACCGGCTATTTCGCCGCCGACAGCACGCTGCCGTTCCTGACCCCCGATTTCAGCAAGATTTCCGAGGCCGACTACCTCCCCGCCTTCGAGCAGGGCATGGCGATCCAGAAGGCCGAGGTCGAGGCGATCGTCGCCAACCCGGCTGCGCCGACCTTCGCCAACACCATCGTCGCGCTGGAGAAATCGGGCCGGATGCTCGACCGCGTCGGCAATGTGTTCTTCGCACTGACGGGCTCCAACACCACCGATCGGCTCGACGCAATCAACACCGAGATCAGCCCGGTGCTGTCGGCGCATTACGATTCGATCACGCTCAACCCCGCGCTGTTCCAGCGCGTGAAGGCGGTCTACGACAACCGCGCCGCGATGGCGATGACCCCCGAGGACGCGACGCTGCTCGAGAACACCTACGAGGGCATGGTCCACGCCGGTGCGATGCTGACCGACGCCCAGCGCGAGCAGGTCAAGGCGATCAACACCCAGCTGTCGACGATCACCACCGAACTGGGCCAGAAGGTGCGTTCGGCGATGACCGACCAGCCGCTGGTGGTCGACACCCGCGAGGAACTGGCGGGCCTGTCGGATGCCGATATCCAGGCCGCCGCCGATCTTGCGACCGAGAAGGGCTATCCGGGCAAGTTCGCGATCGCGCTGCAGAACACCACCCAGCAGCCGGTGCTCCCCAGCCTCGAAAACCGGGCGGTGCGCGAGAAGCTGTTCAAGCTCAGCTATCACCGCGCCGATGGCCAGCTCGCGGTCGATACGCGGCCGCTGATCGCCGAGATCGCCGCGCTGCGCGCCGAGAAGGCCGCGCTGTTCGGCGCGCCCGACTGGGCGACCTATGCGATGTGGGACCGGATGGCGGAGAACCCCGAAACCGCGCTGGGCTTCATGGGCCAGATGGTCCCCGCGCTCGCCGCGACGCAACGCCGCGAGGCCGCGCTGCTCAACGAGGTGATCGAAGCCAGCGGCGAGAATTTCGAGGTCCAGCCGTGGGACTGGTATCGCTACGCCAACATGGTCAAGGCCGAGCGCTACGACCTCGATGAAGACGCGGTGATGGAATATTTCCAGCTCGAGCCCGTGCTCGAGGACGGTATCTTCTACATGGCGGAGAAGCTCTACGGGCTGACCTTCGAGCGACGCACGGACCTGCCGGTCTATCACCCCGATGTGTGGACCTACACCGTGTTCGACCGCGACGGTTCGGAGCTGGGGCTGTTCTATTTCGACCCGTTCCAGCGCCCCTCCAAGCGCGGCGGCGCATGGATGAGCAATTTCGTCGAGCAGAGCGATCTGTGGGGCACCAAGCCGGTGATCTACAATGTGCTCAACATTCCCAAGGCCGCCGAGGGCGAACCGCAGCTGGTCAGCTTCGACTGGGTCAACACCGCGTTCCACGAGTTCGGCCACGCGCTGCACGGCTTCTTCGCCGACCAGCGCTACGAGAGCCTGTCGGGCACCGCCACGGCGCGCGACTTCGTCGAATATCCCAGCCAGGTCCACGAGATGTGGGCGACCTATCCCGAAGTGCTGGCGAACTACGCCAAGCATTACGAGACCGGCGAGACCATCCCGCCCGAAATGATCGCCAAGATCGAGGCCGCGGCCAAGTTCAACCAGGGCTATGATTTCGGCGAAGTGGTGGCCGCGGCGCTGCTCGACATGAAGTGGCACGCGCTCACCCCCGCACAGGCGCGGGCGATCGATACCCCGGCCAAGGTCGATGCCTTCGAACGGCAGGCGCTGACCGAACTGGGGCTCGAGGTCGATCTGGTGCCGCCGCGCTATCGCAGCACCTATTTCAACCACATCTTCAGCTCGCCCGCCGGCTACAGCGCGGGCTATTACAGCTATCTGTGGACCGAGATGCTCGATCGCGACAGCCGCAAGTGGTTTCGCGAGAACGGCGGGCTGACCCGCGCCAATGGCGATCACTATCGCGCCACCGTGCTCAGCCGCGGCGGCACGATGGATTATTTCGACATGTTCGAGAATTTCGCCGGTCGCCAGCCGAACATCGCCCCGATGCTCGAGGCGCGCGGGCTGATCCCGGGCGACGAGGCGGCGGACAGCGAAGTGGCCGACGACGGCCCCGCGCAGGTCGGCGATGCAGGTACGGGTCCGATCAGGGACTGAGCCTTCGCCAGATGCAAGAACAGGGGTCGGACCGCGAGGTCCGGCCCCTTTTCTGTGCGCGCGGTCAGCGGGTGACGAGCGCCCGGCGCCCCGGCTCGCCGATCCACTCGACCGCGACATCCCAGACGCGCGCGATGACTTCTGCGGCGAGCGCCTCTTCAGGAGCGCCGTCGGCGGCGACGCTCCCGCCGTCGAGCACCACCACCCGGTCGGCATGGTTCATCGCCAGCGCGAGATCGTGGAGCACCAGCACCACCCCTGCTCCCGGCCCCGCCCCTGCCTCGGCTGCGCAGCGCAGATGACGCAGCAGCGCATGCTGGTGCGCAAGATCGAGCGCGGCGAGCGGTTCGTCGGCGAGGATCCATTCGGGCGTCCCCGCGAGTACCCGCGCCAGCAGCACCCGCGCGGTCTCGCCGCCCGAAAGCGAGAGCGCGCGGCGCTCGGCGAAGGCGCCCAGATCGAGCGCGGCGATGGCAGCATCGACCGGCGCTGCCAGCCGGTCGCCATGCGGCATCCGCCCCAATTCGATCAGGCTGCGCACCGGCACGTCCCAGGCGATCTCGGGGGTCTGCGGCAGATAGCCCAGCCGCCTGGCACGGTCGCGCGGGTGGAACTGCGCGAGGTCCTCGCCGTCCAGCATCACCTTGCCGGAGTCGGGAGTTATCAGCCCCGCGAGCGTCTCGAGCAGCGTCGATTTGCCCGCGCCATTGGGGCCGCAGATCGCCGTGATCTGCCCGCGCTGAAGCTCGAGCGAGACCGCATCGAGGCGCGCCGTCACGGTCAGCCCCTCGGCGCTCAGCACCTGGCCGGACCCGTTCACAGCAGCCCCCTCCGCAGCCGCAGCAGCAGCCACAGGAAAAACGGCGCGCCGAGCAGGCTGAGCGCGATCCCGAGCCTGAGTTCGGTGACCAGCGGCAGCACCCGCACCAGACTGTCCGCCACCAGCACCAGCAGCGCGCCCGCCAGCGCGCTGGGCAGAATCAGCCGCGAGGGGCGGCGGTCGGTGAAGGGGCGGACCAGATGCGGGACGATCAGCCCGACGAAGCCGATGATCCCCGCTACGGCGACGCTGGCGCCCACGGTCAGGCCCACCCCCGCGATCAGCAGCCACAGCAGCCGGGAGGTATCGATCCCGAGCGAGCGCGCCACCGGCTCGCCCAGCGTGAGCGCGTCGAGCGAAGGCCCGGCGCGCCACAGCAGCGTCACGCCGAGCGCGACGAGCGGCGCGGCGAGCCAGACCTCGCGCCAGCCGCGATCGGTCAGCGCGCCGTTGAGCCACATCACGATCTCGCTCATCGCGAAGGCGTTGGGTGCGAGGCTGATCGCCAGCGCGGTGAGCGCGCCGGCGAGGCTCGCCACCATCAGTCCGGCGAGCGTGAACAGCGCGATGCCCCCGGTGCGCCCGGCGATCGCGGCGAGCAGCGCCATCGCGCCCCCTGCGCCCAGCAGCGCGAACAGCGGCAGCAGCAGCGGCGATGCGGCATAGCCGAACCACAGCGCCACCACCGCGCCCAGCGCCGCGCCCGGCGCGATGCCGAACAGGCCGGGGTCGGCGAGCGGATTGCGCAGATAGCCCTGCATCGCGGCGCCCGCCGCGCCCAGCCCGGCGCCGACCACGATCGCCAGCAGCGAGCGCGGCAGCCGCAACTCGGCGAGGATGAGCGTCGCATTGGGGGTGCTCGCGGGGTCGAGCCAGACGCGGCCCGCGAGCAGCGAGAGCGGCAGTGCCAGCGCGAGCAGCAGCGCGAAGAGGGCGATGGCGCGGGTCACTGCGGCGGCGCGGCGCTGGCGAGGCGTCGGTCGAGCATCGCGGTCCGCAGGCTCCGCAACCGGTCCATCGCGCGGATGATCGTCGGACCGCCGCAATAGACGAGGCCCGGATCGAAGGGCTCGACGCGGGTCCGGGTGAGATGGTCCAGCAGCGAATGGTTCTGCCCCGGCTCGTTGCCCGCGACCAGCAGCAGTTCGGGCGGATCGGCGGCGACCCGTTCGAGGCTGAGATAATCCGCCTGCCCCAGCCCGCGCGCCGCCGAATGGCTGGTGAAACCCGCGCGGCTGAGCAGATCGGTGACCAGCGCCGCCTCGCCCGCGACGATTCCGCCCGATTGCCACAGCACGGTAGCCACGCGCTCGCCTTCGACCGGAACGGCGGCGGCCGCGATCCGCGCCGCCAGCCGCTCGCCCGCCGCCGCATCGCCCGCAAGCTGCGCCAGTTCGCGGACCTGCGCGATGCTGTCCTCGACCCCGCTGGCGATCCCGAAGGAGACCACTGCGATCCCCATGTCCTCCAGCGCGGCGCGGGTCGCGGGGGCGAGGAAAGGGCTCGCCACCACCACATCGGGGTCCAGCGCGAGCACTTCCTCGGCCGTCCCGCCAGTGACGGCGAAGCGGCGCGCATGCGCTACATCCATCGAGCTGGCGCGCGGATCGTGGCTGTAATGCGAGATCGCGAGCAGTTGTGCCGGGTCTGCGACCTCCGCCAGCACTGCATCGCTGCAGGGGTTGAGGCTGACGATGCTCGGTCGGGCTGGCAGGCGTTCGGCCAGTGCCGCGTTCTGAATCTCGGGCGCGCGACTCTCCGCGCATCCCGCCAGCAGCAGCGCCGCCAGCCCGATCCGGATCACATCTGCGCCCTCACCCCGAGGAAGGCGCCTCGCCCGGGCGAACCATAGCCCGCGGCGGTCTGATACTCCTCGTCGAAGACGTTCTCGACCCGGCCGAACAGTTCGACGCCGTCGCCGAAGGGGTAGGAGGCACGCAGGTCGAACACCTCATAGCCTTCGAGCCGGACGGTGTTCGCGGCATTGTCGAAACTGTCGCCGACCAGCCGCAGATCGCCGCCGATCACCAGCCCGAGCGGGGTCTGCCAGTCGGCAAACAAAGTGGCGCTGTGGCGCGGGCGGCGGGCGAGCTCGTTATCCGTCTCGCGGTTCTCGGTGTCGACGAGGCTGTAGACGCCCGCGAGGCGCAGCGATGGTGCCAGATCGACGCCCAGTTCCGCCTCGATACCCTGCGCCCGCGCGCGGGCGATGTTGGCATAGGTGAAAGTGGCGTTGTCGAACCCGATCAGGTTCTCGCTGTCGCGGCGGAACAGCGTGAGTGCGGCGTGGAAATCCGATCCGCGCACGCCGTGTTCGACCCCGAAATCGGCGCTGGTGGACTGCTCGGGCTGCAGGTCGAGATTCCCGTAGGGAGAATAGAGCTGGTACAGGGTCGGGGCCTTGAACCCTTCGCCGACGCTCGCGCGGAGCCGCCAGCCGCCGCCGACCCTGTAGCTGACATCGCCGCCGAAGCTGGTGGCGCTGCCGAAGCGGTCGTGATCGTCCACCCGCGCGCCGACATGCGCCGCCAGCCCACCCAGCACCCAGCCCGCCTGCACATAGGCGCCGGTGATCGTGGCATCCTCGCCCGTATCGCTGTCGGTCTGGTATTCGCTCCATTCGCGATTGCCGCCGAAGGCCAGCGTCAGCCCGCCGATCAGCCGGTATTCGCCGCGCAGCGACAGGTTCTGCGAATTGCCGTCGCTGGTGAACAGCGGCGCTGCACCCAGCGCGGGGTCGAAATTGTCGCGCGCGGTGTCGGCCAGCGCATAGGAGGCGCGCAAGGTCAGGTCCTGCCCGTAGTAGGCGAGGCCCAGCGCGCCCGAGAGCTGCTCGGTCTCCTGCGTTTCGGAGGTGTCGCCCAGCGTGTAACTGGGCGCGGGGAAGCCATCGATGTCGATGTCGCTGTTGGCGTAACGCGTGTTGGCGAACAGTTCGAGCTGGTCGGTCAGATCGACGAAGACCGACCCGCCCAGCGTGAACTGCTCCGATCCGTCGGCTTCGGTCCCCGCTGCGGCGGAAGAGAAGCCGTCGGTGCGGAAAAAGGACGCGGCGAGCCCGGCAAAATAGGCGTCTTCGGAGAGCCCGCCGGTGGCACTGGCGAACAGCGTGTCGCGCGCGCCGTATTCGACGCTGCCCGCCAGTCCGCTGCGCCCGCGGGTCGAGATGTCGAGCACGCCCGCGATCGCGTCCGAACCCCAGATCGTGCTGTTGGAGCCGCGCAGCAGGTCGATCTTGCCCACCGTACCGGTGGTCAGCGTGCCGAAGTCGAACCCGCCCGACGGCGAGGCCGGATCGGCCACCCGCACGCCGTCGATCAGGACGAGCAATTGCTCGGCCTCTCCCCCGCGCACGCGCACGCCGGTGAAGGCGCCGGGCGGTCCGTTGCGGCTGAAGGCGACGCCCGGAGCGCGAGCGAGCACGCGGGTGATGTCGGCGCCCTGCACCGCCTCGATCTCGTCGCGGCCGATCACGGTGACAGCCTGGCCGGTGTTCTCGATGCGCGTGAACAGCCCGGTGGCGGTGACGGTGATCGCCTCGACTTCCCCGGTCGCGTCGGCGTCATCGGCGTCGTCGGCGTCGTCGGCGAGGACCGTCTCCTCGACCTGGTCGAGGGACTGCACGGGCTGGGCGGTAGCCGCAGCGGGAATCGCAGCCGGAATCGTGGCGACGGTCAGCAAAAACGGAAATTTACGCACGGAATTCTCCTATCATGAACGAACGCCGCTCACGACGGAGGGAGCTTGCGTCGAAACGCCAGCTCACCCGTTTGCCATCGGTACACCCCGCCCGCGGCTGAACGACACGCATGGGCAGGTCTCCTGGCTCCCGGATCACCGCTGCGCCCCGCCTTCCCGCTTGTCGCAGTGGCATGTTGGAGCGCACCTCACCGGTCACAGTTGCGGGGGCAGCCGAAGTATCGAACTCCGTTCCCTCTTAGGCCGGCGCGAACCGGCACCCATGACGCGCGGCGGCCCCTAGGCCAAGCTTTGCGCGCTTGCAAGCGGTGCCGGGCAAGCGACGGGTCCAAGCGAGCGTGTCCGATTTCGGGATGGCCGCAGCGAGAGCGCGCGCGGGACAAGCAAATTAGTGCTAGGGAAAGCTTTGCGCTGCTAGAGGCGCGGGCGCATTCACCCGGTTCGAGGATCCCCGATTGGAACGGCACGGCATGACAGACACAGGCGCGGTACCGGGGAGCGATCCCCGCGAGCCTGCTCGTCTGTCCGCCTCGGGTTCTGGGCCTCACTCCCTGCGCGATGCCGACGAGGCCGCGCGGCGCGGTGCCGAGCGCGTCGCCCGGCGCGCCGCCAGCCGCAGGCGGCGCACGGCGCACAGCTCGTTGCTGCGCCGGCGCTTCGCCGCGGTTGGCGCGCTGACGATCGCGGTGGCGGTGCCTGCGCTGGCCGCGCCGCTGGGTCTGGACGATCTCACGGCTCGCGCCTTCGGTGTCGGCAGCGAGAGCGCGCCGCTGGCCGCGATGCCGTTCGAGCGCGCGGACACCAATTTTCCCGGCTCGGCCTTCTACTATCTCGACGGTGTTCCCGGGGATGTCTCCGGGCAGGGCTACGATCTCGACGATCTGCGCTCGCCCGAGGCGGTGCAGGGCGACACGATCCGTTTCGCGCAGAGCCACGATCCCGGGCTTGCGGCGCGCGCGTTCCAGTCGGCGGGTTCGGCGGTGGACCGCGCGCGGGCGCTGCAATGCCTGTCGATGGCGGTCTATTACGAGGCGGCGAGCGAGAGCTACGACGGCCAGCGCGCGGTGGCGCAGGTGGTGCTCAATCGGGTGGCGCATCCGGCCTACCCCGCGAGCGTCTGCGGAGTGGTGTTCCAGGGATCGGAGCGCAGGACCGGCTGCCAGTTCACCTTCACCTGCGACGGCAGCCTGGCGCGTCAGCCCGCGCGCGCGAGCTGGGCGACCGCGCAATCGGTGGCGCTGTCGGCGCTGTCGGGCCAGGTGTTCGCCGCCGTGGGCACCGCGACGCACTACCACACCCATGCGGTGAACCCCTATTGGGCGCCCAGCCTCGACCTGATTGGCTCGATCGGCGCGCACCGCTTCTATCGCTGGAAGGGCCGCGCGGGCCAGGTCGATGCCTTCACCATGAGCTATCGCGGCGGCGAACCCTTCGCCGCGCCGCGTCCGCGCACCGCCGAGAGCGCGGAGCCGGTCGCCTCCGGCACGCCGGACACACCCGCGCCGCGCAGCTTCGCCACTCCGCCCGCGCCCAACGAAGCTTTCTCGGCCCCGCCCGGCAATGGGCCGGTCGAGCCGGCGCGTGCGCCCAGGGTCGACGATCGGCTTCCCGACGGCGGCACGGTCAAGGCGGAATACCGCCGCAGCGGCCAGTGGATCGCCCAGCCCGGCAAGGCGCCCGCAGCCCGCTAGGCCAGCCAAGGCCCCCGCCAAGGTCCAGGCCAACAACCGCGTTCACAGGTTGGAAACCCTCCTTCCGAAGATTGTTTTAGGAAGAGGCGCTTAGATCACGATCAGGCCTCCAGGAGACTTGTTCCGATGTCGTTCCATTTCGCCGCCGCCCGCTCGACCGCGCATTCGCCGATCGCCCGCGCGCTGGCCAAAAAAGCGCTCGGGCGCGCCGCCAACGACAACCCTTGCGCCGAGACCGATCCCGCCGGAGCGATGGGCGGGCAGGATTTCATGCTCAAGGCCGCGCTGCGCCACTTCGCCGAACATGGACTGGGCGCCGCCCGCGAGGCGCGCAAGCAGGCGGAGCGGGCGTTCTTCAGCGGCGATGGTCAAGGCTACCGCTGGTGGCTGGGCGTATGCCGCGCGCTCGACCGCCGCCTCGCCGCGGATCTCGACCGCAGCACCGTTGATCGCAGCACCGGGGAGACGCTGATCGGCTGAGCCGGTCTGCGAGGCGAGAGGCGCCGGGTCGGCGGAGGTCCGGGTCGCGATATTCCAAGCGCGGCGGGTAAAACCTCCGTTTCGGTCTTAACCAAATTATGATGTCTGTGTGCCTATAGCCATGTGATGGCGAACACCAGGCCACGAAGGAGCCTCGAAAGGTTCTTGCCCCATCGGGAAGGCACGGACGCGCTGAGCGACCGGGTCCGTATGCTGCTTGTCCGCACGCTCTACACCCAACCGACCAGCCTCGCGATCGGCGCCGCCAATGGCGCGATCTCGAGCGCCGTCGCCGCGTTTCTCGGCGGCGAGCGCTTGCTGTTCATTCTCGCGGCAGCCCTTACTGCGGTAGCGATCGCCCGCGTGGCGATGGCGTTCTACCTGCCGGCGCACACCGGGTCTGGCGACGTCCGCAAGCTCGAGATCGCCTACGAAGTCGGCGCCTTCGCCTATTCGCTGGTGCTCGGGCTGGTCGCGGCAGCGACGATGCTGATGGAACTTCCCGTGGGCATCGAGCTGCTGATGGTGGCCAACGCACTGGGCTACGGCATCGGCATCTGCGCGCGCAACGCCGGGCGGCCCGTCATCGCGCTGGGCCAGCTCCTGCTGGTGGTGCTTCCGATCATGCTTGCCTGTATCATGCTCGGCGGGCTGGCGATGGTCCTTCTGGCGGTCAATTTGCTCCTGCTGCTGCCCGCTATGTCGTCGATCACGCTGAACGTCTTCAAGGTGCTGCGCGAATCGATCGCCGAAGCCGAACGCAGCCAGGCGCTTGCCGAGCGGATGCAGGTGCTCGCGCGCACCGACGTGGTCACCGGCCTCGCCAATCGCGCAGGGCTCAACCACGCGCTGGTCGAGGCGCTGGTCGATCTGCCTGCCGAAGCGGCGCTGGGACTATTCTGGATCGACCTCGACCGGTTCAAGGAGGTCAACGACCTGCTCGGCCATCAGACCGGCGACCGGGTGCTGGCCGAGATCGGCCGACGGTTGCGCGCCACCCTGCCTGCGGGCGACACGATCGCCCGCTTCGGCGGCGACGAATTCGTCATCTGCACCCGCGTGGCCGACAAGCATGCCTGCGAAAAGATTGCAGCGCTCGTCCAGGACGAGATCACCCGCCCGATCGGGCTCGACGGCGAGCGTCTGGAAATGCAGGCCTCGATCGGCATCGCCTGCCTTCCCGACGACGGCAAGGATGCCGATGCGCTGATGAAGGCGGCCGATCTGGCGCTCTATCGCGCCAAGGCCAATGGCAAGAACCAGGCCTGCTTCTTCGATGCGACGATGACCCGCGAACTCGTGCGCCGCCGCGAGATCGAGGCCGAGCTGCGGCTGGCGCTGCAGCGCGACGAGCTGTCGATCTTCTTCCAGCCGATCGTCGATCTGGAAACCGGCCGGATCCGGACCTTCGAAGCACTGGTCCGCTGGTTCCATCCCGAGAAGGGCGAACTCAAGCCCGACGAATTCATCCCCGTGGCCGAGGAATCGGGCGTGATCGTCGCGCTCGGAAACTGGATCACCGCGCAGGCGGCGCGGGCGGCGGCGCAATGGCCCGCCGATGTGACGCTTGCGGTCAATCTCTCGCCGCTACAGATCAAGGCGCCGGGCGCGGCGGTGGGGATCCTCAAGGCGCTCAAGGAAGCCCAGCTCGACCCTGCCCGGCTCGAGCTGGAAGTGACCGAAAGCCTGTTCCTCGAAGACAGCCCGGTGGTGCGCAGCTTCGTGGAGGTGCTGTCGAAGGTCGGGGTGCAATTCGCGCTCGACGATTTCGGCACGGGCTATTCTTCGCTCGCCTACATCCACAATTGGCCGTTTTCGAAGATCAAGGTCGATCGCAGCTTCGTTTCGGGCCCTCATGTCGGGCGCAAGAGCGATGCGATCATCCGCGCGGTCTCCCAGATGGCGGCCACGCTCGACATGACCATCGTCGCCGAAGGGCTCGAGACCATCGAGCAGGTCCAGGCGGTGCGCGATGCGGGCTGTACGCTTGGCCAAGGCTTCTATTTCAGCCGCGCGGTGCCCGATTACCTCGCCGCCATGTTGCTGGCGCAGGAGCACCATACTCATATCAAGACGCAGACGGGCTGAGCCGCTCTCGGGCGACCGCAACCCGGTGGCCGGCGAACCTCTTCGTCGGGAACCTCTCGCGAGCCCGCTCGTCTGATTCAGTGCGCTCCTTTCCGCGAGGGCGGAGCGGCTGCGCACGCCCCTATTGCAATTGCGAACCAATCGCAAAGATAGTGCCGCAAGCCTCTGGTTTTCCGGTTGCAATCGGGTGGGGCGCCGCCTAACCCGCAGGGCACACGCCCGGCGCTGCATCCACGCGGGATGCGGATGCGCGCCAGTTCGGCAGGATCCCGTCCCGCAGGTTCAAAAGGACGCACCACCCGCATGGCCAGCAAGACAATCGCCCGCAACAAGATCGCACTCGTCGGCGCCGGCATGATCGGCGGCACGCTCGCCCATCTCGCCGCGATGAAGGAAATGGGCGACATCGTCCTGTTCGACATCGCCGAAGGCATGCCCGCGGGCAAGGCGCTCGATCTGAGCCAGGCCGGTCCGGTCGAAGGCTTCGACGCCAAGCTCAAGGGCACCAGCGACTACAAGGATATCGCGGGCGCGGATGTGGTGATCGTCACCGCCGGCGTGCCGCGCAAGCCCGGCATGAGCCGCGACGATCTGCTCGGCATCAACCTCAAGGTGATGAAGGCGGTCGGCGAAGGCATCAGGGCCAACTGCCCCGACGCCTTCGTGATCTGCATCACCAACCCATTGGACGCGATGGTCTGGGCGCTGCGCGAATTCTCGGGCCTCCCGCACAACAAGGTGGTCGGCATGGCCGGCGTGCTCGATAGCGCACGCTTCCGCCACTTCCTCGCCGAGGAATTCGACGTCAGCATGGAAGACGTCACCGCCTTCGTGCTCGGCGGGCACGGTGACACCATGGTGCCGATCCTGGAATATTCGACCGTCGCGGGCATCCCCGTGCCCGACCTCATCAAGATGGGTTGGTCGACGCAGGAAAAGATGGATGCGATCGTCGATCGCACCCGCAAGGGCGGCGGCGAGATCGTGGCGCTGCTGGGCAACGGCTCGGCCTTCTACGCCCCCGCCACCAGCGCCATCCAGATGGCCGAGAGCTATCTCAAGGACAAGAAGCGCGTCCTCCCCGCCGCGGCGCATCTGACCGGCCAGTACGGCGTGGACGATCTTTATGTCGGCGTGCCCGTGGTGATCGGTGCCGGCGGCGTCGAACGGATCGTCGAGATCGCGCTGGACGAGGAAGCCAGGAAGGGCTTCCAGGTCAGCGTCGATGCGGTCGAGGAACTGCTCGAAGCCTGCAAGGGGCTGGACAGCAGCCTTGCTTGAGAGTCTTCGTAAGCTAGCTTCTGCGTTGGCCATCTCGGCCTTGGCGCTCGGCTCGGTGGCGCATGGGCAAGAGGGGGCGGAAGCTAAACGACAGAGCTTTCGGGCGGCTACGGCAGACCATCTGCTGGATGCAGTTCAGACTTGCGAGGCGAGTAAAGCGAGCCAATCCTTCGACACGGCAAAAGTCCGGGAATTGGGTTGGCGGCAACTTTCTACCAGTGCTGTCAAGCCGCAAGATCAAACCATGTTCGGCAAGAAGGCCAACGGAGCGAGCATCACCATCGCCGGCAATGCCGACGGGACCGACAGAGTTTGCCTCATCATCGGCTGGGTAAATGGCGAGGCAATCGCGGAAGCGGCAAAAAATCGAATTGCCAGCGAGCTTGGTGTAGCGTTCGAGACCGAGACTCCTGATCAAGCCGAGGCCGAAGCCGACGGATGGGCTTACACCTTCCTTACGCTCACGAAGCCGAAGGTAACTGACCAAACTCGCGTAATGTTTTTCATCGCACCCGCAAAAGTCATCCCGGATCCAGAAGGGAATCTATAATGTCCATCCTCGTAAACAAAGACACCAAGGTCATCACCCAGGGCATGACCGGCGACACCGGTACGTTCCACACGCAGCAGGCGCTCGATTACGGGACGCAGATGGTTGCGGGCGTGACGCCGGGCAAAGGCGGCACGACGCACATCGGCCTGCCCAATTTCAACACCGTGCGCGAGGCCAAGGCCGAGACCGGTGCGACCGCGTCGTGCATCTATGTCCCGCCGCCCTTCGCCGCCGACGCGATCTGCGAGGCGATCGATGCCGAGATCGAACTGATCGTCTGCATCACCGAGGGCATTCCCGTGCTCGACATGGTCAAGGTCAAGGCCGCGCTCGAGGGCACCAAGTCGCGGCTGATCGGCCCCAACTGCCCCGGCGTGCTGACGCCCGGCGAGTGCAAGATCGGCATCATGCCCGGCTCGATCTTCCAGAAGGGCTCGGTCGGCGTGGTCAGCCGCTCGGGTACGCTGACCTATGAAGCCGTCCACCAGACGACCATGGTCGGTCTGGGCCAGACCACCGCGGTCGGGATCGGCGGGGATCCGGTCAACGGGACCAATTTCATCGACGTGCTCGACCTGTTCCTCGACGACGATGCCACCAAGTCGATCATCATGATCGGCGAGATCGGCGGCAGCGCGGAAGAGGAAGCGGCCGAGTTCATCAAGCAGGAAGCCGCCAAGGGCCGCAAGAAGCCGATGGTCGGCTTCATCGCCGGACGCACCGCGCCTCCGGGCCGCCGCATGGGCCACGCAGGCGCGATCGTCTCGGGCGGCCAGGGCGGCGCCGACGACAAGATCGCGGCGATGGAAGCCGCCGGCATCCGCGTCTCGCCCTCGCCCAGCGAGCTGGGCACCACGCTCGACGCGATGCTCAAGGAAAACGCCTGAAGCGGGGCGCGGACGGCCCGGTTTCGAGGGACCGTCCGCGCCGCCCGGGCATTGCCCCTATAATGCCGTCATGACGACCGGTGCGAAAGGTGACCCTCATGGGTAACGAGAACCACGATTTCCTTCCCGAGATGAGCGGCCAGGACGGCCCCCAGCCCGGGCCCAGCTGGGACAATCCGCGCTGGCGGCAGGAAAGTTCGGGTGCCGGCGACGACTGGACGCAGGGGCTCGACCCGACGCAGATGCGGCTCGCGGTCGCGCAGGCGGCGAAGCAGGCCGGCAAGCCCGCCGACCCCAAGGCGATCGAGCGCGCGGCGGACGATTCGATCCGCGCCATGCTGCTGATCCGGCTCTATCGCGTCCGCGGCCATCTCGCCGCCGATCTCGATCCGCTGGGGCTGTCGCATCGCGAGGAGCCCGAGGATCTCAGCCTCGAATGGCACGAGTTCGCGGGCCAGGAAGATCGCGAGGTCTATGTCGGCGGTGTGTTCGGCTTCGAATGGGTCACCGTCGGCAAGCTCTACGACACGCTGCGCGCGACCTATTGCGGCAAGGTCGGGCTGGAATACATGCACATCTCGGACACCGAGGAGCGCCGCTTCCTGCAGGACCATTTCGAGACGCCCGAAGAAACCATCCAGTTCACCGAGGAAGGCAAGCGCGCGATCCTCGCCGCCGTGATCCGCGGCGAGCAGTACGAGCAGTTCCTCGGCAAGAAATACGTCGGCACCAAGCGCTTCGGTCTCGATGGCGGCGAGAGCATGATCCCGGCGCTGGAAGCGGTGATCAAATACGGCGGCCAGCTGGGCGTGCGCGAGATCATCTACGGCATGGCTCACCGCGGGCGTCTCAACGTGCTCGCGAACGTCATGGCCAAGCCCTACAAGGTCATCTTCCACGAGTTTCAGGGCGGCAGTTCCAACCCCGACGATGTCGGCGGTTCGGGCGATGTCAAATACCACCTCGGCACCAGCACCGATCGCGAATTCGACGGGATCACGGTGCATATGAGCCTCGTTCCCAACCCCAGCCATCTCGAGGCGGTCAATCCGGTGGTGCTGGGCAAGGCGCGCGCCCAGCAGGCCAATCGCGACGATCTGACCAAGCACGAGCAGGTGCTTCCGGTGCTGATCCACGGCGATGCCGCCTTCGCGGGTCAGGGCATCGTCTGGGAATGCTTCGGCCTTTCGGGGATCCGCGGCTACGACACCGGCGGGTGCATCCATTTCGTGATCAACAACCAGATCGGCTTCACCACCAGCCCCAAATTCGCGCGCTCCTCGCCCTACCCCTCCGATGTGGCCAAGGGCGTCCAGGCGCCGATCCTCCACGTCAATGGCGACGATCCCGAAGCGGTGACCTTCGCCTGCAAGCTCGCGGTCGAATACCGCCACACCTTCGGGCGCGACATCGTGATCGACATGTGGTGCTATCGCCGCTTCGGCCATAATGAGGGCGACGAACCCAGCTTCACCCAGCCGCTGATGTACGACTCCATCCGCGCGCATCCCAAGGTCAGCGTGATCTACGGCGACCGGCTCGAGCGCGAAGGCGTGATCGCAGCGGGCGACCGCGACGGGCTGTGCGACGAGTTCAACGACAGGCTCGAGGCGGAATTCGCCGCGGCCAAGGATTACACCCCCGACGAGGCCGACTGGTTCGGCGGGCGCTGGGCCGGGCTGAACAAGCCCGCCGATCCCGAGACCGCGCGCCGCAACGTCGAGACCGCGGTTTCGGACAAGCTGTTCGCCAGCCTCGGCCGAACGCTCACCACCGTCCCCGAGGATGTCACCATTCACAAGACGCTTGGCCGCGTGCTCAAGGCCAAGCGCGACATGTTCGACAAGGGCGAAGGCTTCGACTGGGCCACCGCCGAGGCGCTCGCCTTCGGCAGCCTCGTCACCGAGGGCTTCGGGGTGCGTCTGTCGGGTCAGGATTCCGGCCGCGGCACCTTCAGCCAGCGGCATGCGATCTGGGTCGATCAGAACGACGAGAGCAAGTACATCCCGCTCTCCACGCTGCCGCACGGCAAGTTCGAGGTCTACGATTCCATCCTGTCCGAATACGGCGTGCTCGGTTTCGAATACGGCTTCGCGCTGGCCGATCCCAAGACGCTCGTGATGTGGGAAGCGCAGTTCGGCGATTTCGCCAATGGCGCGCAGATCATCATCGACCAGTTCATCGCCAGCGGCGAAGCCAAATGGCTGCGCGCCAACGGGCTCGTGATGCTGCTGCCGCATGGCTACGAGGGCCAGGGTCCGGAACACAGCTCGGCCCGGCTCGAGCGCTTCCTGCAGCTTTGCGCGAACGACAATATCCAGGTCTGCAACATCACCTCGCCGGCGAATTACTTTCATGTACTTCGCCGCCAGATGCTGCGCTCCTTCCGCAAGCCGCTGGTGATCATGACCCCCAAGAGCCTGCTGCGCCATCCCATGGCGAAGAGCGCGATGGGCGATTTCACCGGCAAGTCGCACTTCAGGCGGATCCTGTCCGACCCGCTCGAGATCGCCGACGACAAGGTTCGCCGTGTCGTGCTGTGTTCGGGAAAGGTCGCCTACGATCTGATCGAAAAGCGCGACGAGGAAGGGCTCGACGACGTCTCGATCATCCGGATCGAGCAGATCTACCCCTTCCCCGGCGATCCGCTGGCGGCGCGGCTGTCGCGGATGAGCAATCTGGAAAGCGTGGTCTGGTGTCAGGAAGAGCCGCAGAACAACGGCAGCTGGTTCTTCGTCCAGAACCGCATCGAGGATGCGCTGACGCAGGCGGGACACGAGGGCATGCGACCGTCCTATGCCGGTCGCGAAGTGGCGGCCTCGCCGGCGACGGGCTATGCCCGCAGGCACGAGGAGCAGCAGCGCGCGCTGGTCAGCATGGCGCTGGGTCTCAACGACGGCGGCGCAGCGCTGCGCCAGAGCAATTCGCAATCCGGCGCGAACTCCCAATCCGACACCAACTCTAAGACGAATAAGGGCTGAGGACACACATCATGGCCAAGGAAATCCAAGTCCCGACCCTGGGCGAATCGGTTACCGAAGGAACGATCGGCGAGTGGCTCAAGAAGCCCGGCGATGCCGTCGCGGTCGACGAACCGATCGTCAGCCTCGAGACCGACAAGGTCGCGGTCGAGGTCCCCTCGCCGGTGGCCGGCGTGATCAAGGAACTGAAAGCCGAGGAAGGCGACACGGTCGAAGTGGGCGCGGTGATCGCGATCGTCGAGGAAGGCGCCGCACCCGCCGCCAAGGGCGATGAAGCTGCCCGCGCGTACGAACAGCGCGAGGACGGCAAGGAGAAGCGCGAGGCCGACAAAGCCGCTCCCGCTTCCGCGGCGGCCAAGGAGCAGGCCCGCGACAGCGCGCAGACGCTCTCCCCCGCGGTGCGCCGCGCGGTGCTCGAGCACGGGGTCGATCCTTCGACCATCGAAGGCACCGGCAAGGACGGTCGCCTGACCAAGGAAGACGTGGTCGCCGCCGCCGAAGCCAAGAAGAAGGGCTCGGCAGGAGGATCGATCGGCGATGCCGCGCCGGATCAGGCCGCGACCGCTTCGACGCCCTCGGCAAGTTCCGATGGCGGTGAAGGTGCCGGGGGCGAGCGCCGCGAGGAGCGGGTCAAGATGACCCGGATGCGCCAGACCATCGCCCGCCGCCTCAAGGGCGCGCAGGAAGAGGCCGCGCTGCTCACCACCTTCAACGATTGCGACATGAGCGCGGTCATCGAGGCGCGCACCAAATACAAGGACCTGTTCGCCAAGAAGCATGACATCAGGCTCGGCTTCATGGGCTTTTTTGCCAAGGCAGCGTGCCTCGCGTTGAAGGATGTCCCTTCGGCCAA
Source organism: Qipengyuania benthica (assembly GCF_030717865.1). Lineage (NCBI taxonomy): Bacteria > Pseudomonadati > Pseudomonadota > Alphaproteobacteria > Sphingomonadales > Erythrobacteraceae > Qipengyuania > Qipengyuania benthica. The sequence continues at coordinate 740,635 of NZ_JAVAIL010000002.1, forward strand.
CGCCTATATCGAGGGCGACGAGATCGTCTATCACGACTATGTCGACATCTCGGTGGCGGTCAGCGCCCCCAACGGTCTGGTCGTCCCGGTGATCCGCGATGCCGACAAGAAGGGCTTCGCGCGGATCGAGAAGGACATCGCCGATTTCGGTGCGCGCGCCAAGGACGGCAAGCTCACCATGGAAGACATGAAGGGCGGGACCTTCACCATCTCCAACGGCGGCGTGTTCGGTTCGCTGATGAGCACCCCGATCATCAACCCGCCGCAAAGCGCGGTGCTCGGCCTGCACCGGATCGAGGATCGCGCGGTGGTGGTGGATGGAGAGATCGTGGTGCGCCCGATGATGTATCTGGCGCTGTCCTACGACCATCGCCTGATCGACGGCCGCGAGGCGGTGACCGCGCTCAAGATCATCAAGGAGGCGATCGAGGATCCCACCCGGATGCTGATCGATCTGTGATAGAGAGCGGAACATGATCGCCAGACTGACCCGACCCCTCGCCCTCCTGCTGTTCGCCGGATCGCTGACCGCATGCGATGCGGCGACGCAGATTGCCGGAGAAGCTGTCGAAGGCGAGGTCCGCAACGTCGTCGCGACCCAATGCGAACAGATCGCGGAGAACATGGGCATCGTTGCGGGAAGAGTTTCGGAAGTGTGCCGGTGCAGCGCCGACACCTTCATGGACGATCCCGATCTCACGCTGGAGGATGCCACGCGCGAGAACGTGGAAGGCATCGTGAATGCGTGCACCGCGCGTACCGGCGGGACGAACCCGAATTCGACACAGACATTGCCAGCGGAGGAAATCGGTGGCTGACCATACTTACGATTACGACGTCCTGATCATCGGCAGCGGACCCGGCGGCTATGTAGCCGCGATCCGCGCGGCGCAGCTCGGATTGAAGACCGCTTGCGCCGAAGGGCGCGAGACGCTGGGCGGGACCTGTCTCAACGTCGGCTGCATCCCCTCCAAGGCGATGCTGCACGCCAGCGAATATTTCGACGCCGCCGCCAATGGCACGATGGCGTCGATGGGCGTCGAGGTCACTCCCAAGCTCAACCTCGAGGCGATGCATGCCCAACGCCGCGATGCGGTAACCTCGCTCACCGGCGGGATTGAATTCCTGTTCAAGAAGAACAAGGTCGACTGGAAGAAGGGTTACGCGACCTTCCAGGACGCGCACACCGTCAAGATCGGTGACGAGACCGTCACCGCGAAGGACATCGTCATCGCCACGGGCTCCTCGGTCACCCCGCTCCCCGGGGTCGAGGTCGACAACGACAAGGGCGTGGTGGTGGATTCCACCGGCGCGCTGGAACTGGCGCAGGTGCCCAAGAAGATGGTCGTCATCGGCGGCGGGGTGATCGGGCTGGAGCTCGGCTCGGTGTGGCGCCGGCTCGGGGCCGAAGTGGTCTGCGTCGAATTTCTCGACGAGATCCTGCCCGGCATGGATGGCGACATCCGCAAGGAATCGCGCAAGATCTTCAAGAAGCAGGGTATCGAGTTCAGGCTCTCGACCAAGGTCACCGGGGTGACGGTCAAGGGCAAGACCGCGACGCTGACGCTGGAACCCTCGGCCGGCGGCGAAGCCGAGACGATGACCGCCGACTGCGTGCTGGTCTCGATCGGGCGCAAGCCCAACACCAAGGGCCTCGGTCTCGAGGCGATCGGGCTGGAGCCCAACAATCGCGGCCAGATCGCAATCGATCACGATTTCCGCACCTCGGTTGAGGGCATCTGGGCCATCGGCGATGTCGTTCCGGGACCGATGCTGGCGCACAAGGCCGAGGACGAAGGCATCGCGGTGGCCGAGAACATCGCGGGGCAGACGGGGATCGTCAATCACGCGCTGATCCCCAGCGTCGTCTACACCTGGCCCGAAATCGCCGGGATCGGCCTCACCACCGAACAGGCGATCGAGCAGATGGGCGGCGACAAGGCCAAGGTGAAGATCGGCAAGTTCCCGATGATGGCCAACAGCCGCGCCAAGACCAATCACGAGCCCGACGGCTTCGTGAAGGTGATCGCCGAGGCCGAGAGCGACCGGGTTCTGGGCGTTTGGGCGATCGCCAGCGTCGCGGGCACGATGATCCAGCAGGCGACGCAGGCGATGGAATTCGGCGCCACCAGCGAGGATATCGCCTACACCTGCCACGCTCACCCGACCCATTCGGAAGCGATCAAGGAAGCCGCCATGGCGGTCCAGGGCAAGCCGATTCATATTTGATCGGCCTGCCCTACCCGCCTAGGAAGGCGGGAAAGGAGCCTCTGGCATGGCCTATCCGACACTGACCGACAAACCCGGGGCATTGGAGACCGCGGCGGCGATCCGTGCGGGAGAATTGTCGCCGCGCGAGGCGGTCGGGCACGCCATCGCGCGGATCGAGAAGCTGGATGCCAAGATCAACGCGGTGGTGGTGTGCGATTTCGAGCGCGCCCGCGAGACCGCCAGCGCGCTCGACGGGCAAACGGCACGCGCCGACCAGCCGCTGTTCGGCGTCCCGATGACGATCAAGGAAAGCTTCGATATCGAAGGGCTCCCGACCTCCTGGGGCCACGAGCGCTACGCGGGCAACATCGCCAGCCGCGATGCCGAGGTGGTCGAGCGGCTGAAACGCGCGGGTGCGATCTTTCTGGGCAAGACGAATATTCCCCCCGATCTCGCCGATTGGCAGTCGAACAATCCGGTCCACGGCCGCACCAGCAACCCGCACGATCACGAGCGATCGCCGGGCGGTTCCTCGGGCGGCGCGGCGGCGGCGGTGGCGAGCGGGATGGTGGCCTGCGAATTCGGCAGCGACATCGGCGGTTCGATCCGCGTGCCGGCGCATTTCTGCGGCATCTGGGGGCACAAGGCGAGCTGGGGGCTGATCAACCTGCAGGGGCATTATCACCCCGCACTCTCCACCAGCCACGGCTTCGCGGGCGCTCACGATGGAGTGCTCGGCGTCGTCGGCCCGCTGGCGCGCAATGGCGAGGATCTTGAGGTGCTGGTCCGGATCACCGGCCAGCGGCCGCTCCCGACGCGCGGCAAGCCGCTGCGCGAATGCCGCATGCTGCTGCTGATGGGCCACCCGGCCAGCCCGGTGGATGCTTCGGTTCGCGAGCCGATCGAAGCGGCGGCGAAGGAGCTTGAGCGCGCGGGCGTGCGGATCGAGCGATCGAGCGACCACCTCCCCGATCTCGCGCGCCAGCATTCCACCTATATGAAAATGCTCGCCATTGCGATGGCGCGCGGCGCACCGGCCCCCGATGGCACAAGCGCGAGCGCCAGCGAATGGTTCGCCCTGCTCGATGCGCAGGCGGTCAATGCCGCGGCGTGGAGCGCGCTGTTCGAGCATTACGATTTCGTCCTCGCTCCGCCCGCGCCGACGCTCGCCTTCGAACATCGCGACGAAGCCTATTTCAAGGGCACGGCAACGATCGACGGCACGAGCCGCCACGCCGCCGATGGATTGGCTTGGGCGGGCTTGGCCAGCTTCCCCAACCTGCCCGCCACCGTACTTCCGGTGGGCGAGAGCGACGGCCTACCCTGCGGGATGCAGGTCATCGGCCCTCTCTGGGGCGACCTCGACTGTATCGCCGCGGCGCGCAGCATCGGCCTCATCCTCCACAGCTAGGCTCCGCGATGCACCCCAAACTCATGCAGCGCTTCGCGCGCTGGCACATCTGGCTCGGCTGGGCCATCGCGGTGCCGCTGGTGATGTGGACGCTGAGCGGACTGGTCATGGTTGCGCGCCCGATCGAGCAGGTGCGCGGTGAGCATCTGCGCCTGCCGGTCGAGGAGCAGGCGCTGCCCGCCGATGCTCGGATCGCGGTCTCACTCGAAGGCAGCGCGAAGCCGGTGCGCACGGTCTCGACGCAGGTCGAGCGGGGCGATACGATAACCCGGCTCACCTATCTCGACGGCACCAGCGACCGCTTCCGCGCCGATGGTAGCAAGATGGGTCCGGTGACCGATGTCGAAGCGCGGCTGCTGGTGGCTGAGCGGATCGCCGGCGGCGATGCGATTGCTTCGGTGACGCGCTTCGAGGCGGACGAGCCGCCGTTCGACTTCCGCCGCGCGCTCCCCACGTGGCAGGTCGCGCTGGAGGACGGCACCCATGTCTATGTCGGGATCGAGAGCGGCGAGATCGAGGCGGTGCGGACCCGCTTCTGGCGGGTGTTCGATCTGATGTGGGGCCTCCACATCATGGATCTGGAGGCGCGCGAGGACACCAGCCATCCGGTGCTGATCCTGTTCGCGGGACTGGCGCTGATGGGAACGCTGCTCGGCACGGCGCTGCTGTTCCGCCGCCGGCGGGCCCGGCCGGTCTCGTGATCGGGCGCGCATGAACCAGGAAATCCTCACCCCCGTGCTCGACTGGCTCGACCTGATCGGGATCGGCATCTTCGCGCTGACCGGGGCGCTGGTTGCGGCGCGCGAGCAGCAGACCTTCGTCACCATGGGCTTCTTCGCGCTGGTGACGGGTGTCGGCGGTGGGACGGTGCGCGATCTGCTGATTGGCGCACCGGTGTTCTGGATCGGCCACCCCTGGGTCGCGGCGGTGTGCCTCGGCACCGCGCTGCTGACCTGGTTCACCCCGACCCGCTGGTGGGACGGCAAGCTGCTCGATTTCGCCGATGGGCTGGGGCTCACCGCCTATGCGGTGATCGGCGCCGCCAAGGCGCTCAGCTACGGGGTCCCGCCGATCCCCGCGATCCTGATGGGGGTGGTCACCGGGACCGTGGGCGGGATCATTCGCGACATGATCGCCGGGCGCCCGTCGATCATCATGCGCCCCGAGCTCTACGTGACCGCGGCCGCGCTCTCCGCCACGCTTGCGGTAGTGGGCGAGATGATCCCGCTGCAGCGCGGCTGGGTCTGGGTCGTCGCGGTCACCGCCGGCTACGCGCTGCGCGCCGCGGCGATCCACTGGAAACTGGCGCTGCCTGCCTATCGCGACCCCTTGTCGGCAACGAATAGCGATTCGTAAGGACTGATACTCAGTAGCCGCCGGGATATTCGCTGCCGATCTCGTCCTGTTCGAGATCGCCAGGGAGCGGACCGCCGGGATAGGCGGGGAGCGGCTGGTTGCGCGTAGCCGGCAAGGTCGGCTCCGCAGCGACATTGGCCCAGGCCGCGCGGTAGCTGGCATCGTCGTACTGACGGTCCTCGGCAGGGGCGATCGCATAGGGTTCGGAGCCGTCGCCGAGCGCATAGCCGTCATCATAGGCTGCCTCGCCATTGCCGAGGTCGATGGCGCGGATCCGGCCATCGGCATCGATCGCGCAACTGAAGCCCGCGCCATCGTAAAGCCTGCCGGTCACGCGCCAGCCGCGGGCATCGCGATCCACCGAATCGACGCTCTCGACCCGGGCGTCTCGTTCGATCCGCTCAACGCACATGGCCGCCGCGCGATCGAGCCCGGTGGGTTCGGTACCGCGATAGCTGGTATCCGGATAACGAGTGTCCGGATATCGCGTCTCGCGCTCGTTGTCCCGCGACGCGGCACTGGCGATCGCCGCAATCCCGCCGAGGATCAGGACCCCGGTGAGAATGTCGCCCGCATCGACGCGGCCGCGATCGTAGCGCCCATAACGGTGGTCGTACCGGCGGTCGTGGCGATAGCGGCGGTATTGATCGTAGGTCTGGCCCTCGCCCGCGTTCCACGCCAGTTCGGCGGCCATGGCGCTGCGGCTGGCGGAAGCGGGCAGCTCGGCCGCCATGGCGGGCGAAGCGGTCAGCGAAAGCGCCGCCAGCATGGCGGGAGCGGCGGCGAAACGAGCGAATCTAATCATGGCATGTCCCCAAGCTAACCGCCCCACCCCGGTCCTGCGAATACGAGAGATGAGTAGGCGGCCCAGGCTAAATCGTGCCTGAACCGCCTTTGTGGGACCTCATCCAGCGCGCGGCGGCGCCAGCCTCAACGCAGGCCGCGGATGCCGTTGTAGTTTATGTCGCGGATCTGGCCGCGATAATCGACCTGACAGTTGAAGCGGCCCTGATCGGCGCGCTGGTAGCCACGGCGGTCGTATCGATCATGGCGATCATAGCGCCCGCCCCGGTAACCGCGCTGGCCATCGACCACCAGATTGCCGCGGATGCGGAAGCCGTTGCGGTTGTCGTCGACGTCGCGGATCTGGGTCACGTCGGCGTAGCGATAGCCGTAGCGGCGGGCGTTGTTCTCGACCGCAGCGACGCAGCGCTGAACCGCAGCGCGCGGATCGACGCGGGCGTACCGGTCGTAGCCGTAGCGACGATCATCGTAGCGGCGGTCGTAACGATCGTTGTTCCCGCCCAGCGCCCCGGCGGCGATTGCGATCCCACCCAGGATGACGGCTCCGGCGATCACATCGCCGGCGTCGATGCCGCCATCGTTGCGGTCGCGGGCGACCGCCGGGGTCGCGGATGCCAGTGCCATTGCGCCTGCCGCGACGGTGGCCATGCTTCCCCGGGCGAATGCTTTGGTGATGGTGTTCATGGATCGCTCCTCATGCTCGGCCGTCGCGGGAGTGCTTTGGCTTCACATGAGGTTCTAGGCGAGTGGCGGTGAGGCGAGGCTGAATTTCACCGACAGCACCCGTTCAGTTTTACCGCGCCTAAACTGAACGGGTGTGACAAAAGCCTAGTCGGCGGGCGGAACCTCCAGCCCGGTGTGGTGCGCAAGGAAGGCGAGGATGTCGCCATATTCGTCGATGATCTTGTCGGTCGGCTTGCCGGAGCCGTGGCCGGCGCGGGTCTCGATCCGGATCAGCTGCGGCTCCTCGCCCAGCTCCGCCGCCTGCAGCGCGGCGGTGTATTTGAAGCTGTGGCCGGGGACCACGCGGTCGTCGGTGTCGGCGGTGGTCACCAGCAACGCGGGATAATCCACCCCGCTGCGGATGTTGTGCAGCGGCGAATAGGAGCGCAGGACCCGGAAATCGGCCTCGCGATCGGGGTAGCCGTAATCGTCCACCCAATAGCGACCCGCGGTCCAGCGGTCGAAGCGCAACATGTCCATCACGCCCACCGCGGCATTGCCCGCATCGAACAGGTCGGGACGCTGGTTGACCACCGCGCCCACCAGCAGCCCGCCGTTGGAGCCGCCCTGGATCGCCAGCCCGTCCGGCCCGGTATAGCCATTGGCCTTGAGATATTCGCCGGCGGCGATGAAATCGTCGAAGACGTTCTGCTTGTTGTTCAGCCGCCCGCCGTCGTGCCATTCCTTGCCATATTCGCCGCCGCCACGGATATTGGCGAGCGCGAATGTGCCCCCGGCCTCGAGCCAGGCGAGCCGCGTTGGCGAGAAGCCCGGCGTCAGCGAGATGTTGAACCCGCCATAGCCATAAAGCAGCGTGGGCGAAGGGCCGGTGCTGTCCTTGTGGCGGACGATGAACATCGGCACCCTTGTGCCGTCCTTCGATGGGTAGAACACCTGCTCGACCCGGTAGTCCTCGGGCTCGAAAGCGACTTCCGGCTCGGCGAAGACGGTCCGCTCGCCGGTCTCGACATCGAGGCGGTAGATCGCGCCGGGCTGGTTGAAGCTGGTGAAGCTGTAGAAGGTTTCGCTATCGCCGGGCTCGCCGTTCAGCCCGCCAACCGAGCCGATCCCGGGCAGGTCGAGCGCACCGGTCTGCTTGCCGTCGAGATCGAAATAGACCGCGCGGCTGCTGGCATCCTTCATATATTCGACCACCAACCTGTCGCCGATGATCGATGCGCCCGAGATCGGTTGGTCGCTTTGGGGCACGACCTCTTCCCATTCGAGCGCATCGGCGGTCAGATCGGCGCGGACGATCCGGTAGCGCGGCGCATCCTTGTTGGTCTGGAAATAGACCGTGTCGCCGACTGAGGCGATGGGGCTCCAGCTGTTGTCGAAGCCGGTGATGAGCGGGCGCGCCGCCCAGCCCTGGCTGGCGCGCTCGGTCAGGTCGATGACGCGCAATTCGTTGCGATCGTCGGTCCCGGTCGAGCTGTAGATAAACGCCCAGCGGCCGTCGTCACTCACGCCTACGCCGTGGCCCTGTTCCTTGGCATCGGGGGTTTCATAGACCAGCTCGTCCGCGCTCTGCGGGGTGCCGAGGCGATGGAAATAGACCTTCTGGTTGTAGTTGAGCGACTGGAAATCCTGGCCTTCCCCCGTCTCGGGGAAGCGCGAATAGAAGAACCCTTCGTCGCCGATCCACGAAATCCCGGTGAACTTGGCCCACTCGATTTCGTCGGAGAGTTCCTCGCCGGTATCGACATCGAGCAGCTTGATCGTGCGCCAGTCACTGCCGCCATCCTGAATCGCATAGGCGAGATAGCGGCCGCTCTTCGACGGCGCCGTGTCGGCCAGAGCGGTGGCGTTATCGGCGGACCACTGGTTGGGATCGAGCAGCAAGCGCGCCTCGCCGTCCCAGCCATCGCGGACGAAATATTGCGCCTGGTTCATCAGCCCGGAATTGTAGCTGTAGAAATAACGGTCGCCCGCCTTGCTGGGGATGCCGAAGCGTTCGTAATCGATCAGCTCGGCGAGCCGCTCCTTGAACCAAGCTGTGCCGGGGAGCGTCTCGAGATAGGCGTCGGTCACCGTGTTCTGCGCCTCGACCCATTGCGCCACCTGCGGATCGGTGCGGACGTCGTTCTCGAGCCAGCGATAGGGATCGGCGATCGCTTCGCCGAACAGGGTTTCGGAGGTGTCGGTGGCGCGGGTGGCGGGATAGTCGGGGGTCACGGACTGGGCGGCTCCGGGGGTGGCAATGAGCGCGATCGTGGCGGCACCGGCGAGCGCCAGAGTGGTGATGCGAGACATGGGGGAACTCTCCAGGTGTTTTGCGATTTCGTTGGGTTTGTAACTAGGTACTCGAGCCCCTTGGCGCAATCATTCGCCGAGCGCGGCCAGCACCTCACGGGTGAAGGCGAGAATATCGAAACTCTTGCCCGCCGGATCCTCGCCGCGGCGGACGATCACCACGTCGCGGCTCGGCACGATCACGACATATTGCCCGCGATTGCCCATCGCCGCGAAGGTGTCGGCAGGAATGCCCTCGGTCTGGTTGAACAGCCAGAAGCCCGCGCCGTATCCCATCGGACGCCCTGCTGGTTGCGGGCCGGACGGAGCCGAGACGTAGTCCGCCCAGCCTTCGGGCAGGATGCGCGTCCCATCGGGCGCCACGCCGTCGTCGAGATAGAGCTGTCCCAGCTTCGCCAGATCGCGCGCGGTGGACCAGACCTGGCTCGAGAGCACGTAATTACCCTGCCAGTCGGTCTCGGCGACGGTGTGGTGCATGCCCAGCCTCTCGAACAGCTCGGCGGGCGGATGCTGCTCGAAAGTGGGTTCGATCGCCGCGATCGCCATCAGCGTATCGTTGTTGGCATAGCGATAGATGCTGCCGGGCGCAGCGATCAGCGGCCAGTTCGCGGCGCGCTCGTCCACCGTGGCCCCACCCCAATAAAGTGGATCGGTGCGGTTGCCCGGCGTGTCGGAATAGCGTCCCGACGCCATGCGGAGCAGATTGTCGAGGGTGATGGTTCCTCGCCCGCGATATTCGCCCGGATACCCGAGACCCGCCCGGTCCGTGACGGCTATCTCGCCACGCTCGACCGCCGCCCCGACCAGCGACGCCGCGATGCTCTTGGCGACCGACCATGTGCGCTGCGGCACCGCAGGGCCGAAATCGGGTGCATAAGCTTCGCCCAACAACTCGCCCCCCGAAAGGATCGTGACCGCCGTCGTCCGCGCGCCCTCGCCGAACTCGTCGCCGAAGGCGGCCCGAGCGGTCGTCGCCAGCGGCCCGGTGGGGAAAGAAAGAATCCGCCCGGCAGGTGCGATCTTCGGCGTGCGCAGCGCCGCCGCGGGCGGCATAGACCCGCCGATCGGCAGCAGTTCGCATCCGCGTCGCGACTCGTGCCGGGCGATGCGCGGCGCCATGCCTTCGGACCACTCAACCCACACATGGCTGAGCTCCGACTCCGTGTTGTTCGGCGCGCGCCTCGCTATTTGGTAGGGCAGTTCGGGAGCGATCGTGTCGAGCGGAGCCTGGATGCCCGCCAGTTCCCATTGCTCGACGCTCTCGGGCGTCCGCTTCGCGCCATTGCGCTCGGCATTCGCGATGGCGCTGCACAGCATCAGCGCCTTGTACCCCGCCGCCAGTGCGCGATCGTAGCGGGTGTCGAGCTGTTCCTGCTCGGACTGTGCGGAAAGCGGCGCGGCGATTGTGGGGCTTGCGAGCAGCGCAGCGGCTGCGAGAGTCTGGCGGATCATGCGATGCCTTGTGCCATGCTTCGCGCAAAAGAAAAGGGCCGCGCGGTTTCCCGGGCGGCCCTTCTATCTCTGTGTCGAGCTATCCGAGGCTCAGGCGTCCTCGAGCTCGTCCTCGTCCTGGTTCATCACCGGACCGCTGTCCTGGCCCTTGGCGGAGACGTCGCGATCGACGAATTCGATGATCGCCATCTGCGCGGCGTCGCTGCCGCGATAGCCCGCCTTGATGATGCGGGTGTAGCCGCCATCGCGATCGGCATAGCGCTCGGCCAGCGTGTCGAACAGCTTCCTGAGCTGGGTCTCGTCGAGCAGCCGCGAATGGGCGAGGCGACGGTTCGACAGGCCGCCGCGCTTCGCGAGCGTGATCAGCTTCTCGATATAGGGGCGCAGTTCCTTCGCCTTGGGCAGCGTGGTCAGGATCTGCTCGTGCTTGATCAGCGCGGCGCTCATATTGCGGAACAGGGCCTTGCGGTGGCCCGTCTTGCGGCCAAGCTTGCGCTGCGAAATACCGTGACGCATCATTCATTCCTTACGTTCGTTAGGGGCCCGTATCAGGTAGCCCGTAGCTGGTGACCGTCAGGGGCCGTCACCCTCGCCCTTTGAGAACCAGACCCCCGCACGAGGCGGGGGACGGCATCAGCCAAGCAGTTCCTGTTCGAGCTTCTTGGCCATTTCCTCGATGTTCTCCGGCGGCCAGCCCGGGATATCCATCCCGAGACGCAGACCCATGCTGGAGAGCACTTCCTTGATCTCGTTGAGCGACTTGCGGCCGAAATTGGGCGTCCGCAGCATCTCGGCCTCAGTCTTCTGGACCAGATCGCCGATGTAGATGATGTTGTCGTTCTTGAGGCAATTGGCGCTGCGCACCGAGAGCTCCAGCTCGTCGACCTTCTTGAGCAGGTAACGGTTGAGCTGGTTGGTGTCGCCTTCCTGCGGCTCCGCGGCCTGGCCGATCATCGCCGAGCTGGGCTGCGGGACGCCGTCCTCGAAGTGGACGAACAGCGTCAGCTGGTCCTGAAGGATGCGCGCGGCATAGGCCACGGCGTCTTCAGGGGTGACGGTGCCATCGGTCTCGACCGTCAGCGAGAGCTTGTCGTAATCGAGCTCCTGCCCGACGCGGGCGGCCTCGACCTTGTAGCTCACCTGGCGAACCGGCGAATAGAGGCTGTCGACCGGGATCAGACCGATCGGCGCGTCGGCCGGACGGTTCTGGACCGCAGGCGAATAGCCCTTACCGATATCGGCGGTCAGCTCCATGTTGAGCGTGGCGCCCTCGTCGAGGTGGCAGATCACGAGGTTCTTGTTCATCACCTCGATATCGCCGGAGACCGCGATGTCGCCGGCCTTGACCTGCGCCGGGCCGGTCATGGACAGCTGCAGGCGCTTGGGGCCTTCGCCTTCCATCCGCAGCGCGATCTGCTTCACGTTGAGCACGATGTCGGTGATGTCCTCGCGCACGCCGGCGAGCGAGGAGAATTCGTGGAGCACGTTCTCGATCTTGATCGAGGTGATCGCCGCGCCCTGGAGCGAGGAGAGCAGCACGCGCCGCAGCGCGTTGCCGAGCGTCAGGCCGAAGCCGCGCTCGAGAGGTTCAGCGACGAAAGTCGTCCTGCGGTTCTTCTCGCCGCCGTCCTTGATTTCGAGGCTGCTGGGTTTCTTGAGTTCCTGCCAGTTCTTGGTGTTGACGGACATGGATTTCCCCTATTTCGCGCTGGGCGGGTTCGGATATGGACGAGACCGGAAGCCCTGATGGGGCGCCCGGTCCGTGAGAGATTGTCGGCGGGACCCGCATGGCCCCGCCAGGCAGGCACGGATCAGACGCGGCGACGCTTGGATGGCCGGACGCCGTTGTGCGGGATCGGCGTGACGTCGCGGATCGAGGTGATGGTGAAGCCCACCGCCGCCAGACCGCGCAGCGCGCTCTCGCGACCCGAGCCCGGACCCTTCACTTCGACTTCCAGCGTCCGGACGCCGTGTTCGGCGGCCTTCTTGCCGGCATCGTCGGCGGCGACCTGCGCGGCGTAGGGAGTCGACTTGCGGCTCCCCTTGAAGCCCATCGTGCCGGCGCTGGACCAGCTGATCGCATTACCCTGGGCGTCGGTGATGGTGATCATCGTGTTGTTGAAGCTGGCGTTGATATGCGCGACGCCGCTGGTGATGTTCTTCTTGTCACGCCGTTTAACTCGGCCGGGTTCGCGTGCCATGTGTGTATTCCTCTATATTCGCGAGAAGGGAAAAGCTGCGGAGGCGCAAGGCCTCGCGCTGCTTACTTCTTCTTGCCGGCGATCGGCTTGGCCTTGCCCTTGCGGGTGCGGGCGTTGGTGTGGGTGCGCTGGCCGCGAACGGGCAGGCCCGAACGATGGCGCAGACCGCGATAGGTCCGAAGATCCATCAACCGCTTGATGTTCATCGCGGTGTCGCGACGAAGATCGCCCTCGACCTGATGATCCGAATCGATCGTCTCGCGAATGCGCAGCAGTTCCTCGTCGGTGAGGTCCTGAACGCGGCGCGACTGGTCGATGCCAAGCTTTTCGGCGATCTGGACCGCCGTGGTCCGGCCGATACCGTGAATATAGGTAAGCGCGATGATCACGCGCTTGTTTGTGGGGATGTTGATCCCGGCAATACGTGCCACTTAATACTTCTCCATGCTCCACAGGGGCTTGCGGTTCCGAAACACGGGCCGCCCCTATCTCATCGCTCAATTCACCGACACTTGCGCAAGGGACCGGATAGCGCGCACCCAGAGGCTGCCGCCTGCCGGAACCGTCCGAAACTGTCGAATGAAGGGCGCGCTTACGGCGATTCGACCGCTGCGTCAACCGCCAACCGGGCGCCATGAGCCGCGCGACCGTCCGAGGGACGGCGCGGCGCTGCTGGAGAGGACATAACCCAAATCAGGTCGCCCGTCAAAACGCATGCGGCAGACGCTTGTCGGGCAGCGCCCGACTATTCGCCATCCCCGAGCGCATCGATCTGCTCCTCGAGCGTCGCTTCGGGTGCGATCTGCGGTTCCGTGTTATCCGGAGCGGGAGCGGCGGCGCCCAGCGCACCGAGACGATCGCGCAGCCCCGCCAATTGTTGGCTCATCACATCATCCACCGCCCCGGCAATCCCCGCAATCTCGTAGCGCATCGGTCCGCCGACATTGTATTCCCACAAGATGCGGGTTCCGCCATCGATTTCCTTGAGCGTGACGGTGAGGATGCCGGTGGCAGGTTCGCCCTGCAGCGGACCCAGCCCGCCGCGCAGGCGCAGCACGCGCAGCGGAAAGGCCTGGACGACGGTGGCGTGATGCGCGCTGCCGTCCATCGCGAAGCCTTCTTCGCTGTCGTCGCCCGGGATCGTTTCGCACAGGCACCCGCCCGCCTGCGGGGTCAAAATCATATTCGCCGCATCGCCCGACCAGGTGTGTTCCGAATTCCACCATTCGGCCGGTTTGATCAGCGCCAGCCACACCGCAAGTGGCTCGGCCGCCACTTCGGCGGTGGCGCGGGTGACGAAGCCGTCCCCGCTGGTCGAGACCACCTCCGCGGTCGCGGGGGAGGTCGCGACGCCGCCCAGCAGCAGCGCCGCGGCGAGAAAGAACCGGTTAGCCATCCATCACTCCTTCGCCGCGGCGATAGGCCAGCGCGAGCGGGATGGAAAGATCGCGTGCGACAGGCGGACCCGGGTTCCGCGCCTGTTCAGCTCTGGGCCGTTCGGCTCTGGGCCGTTCGGCTCTGGGCCGTTCAGCTCTGGGCCGCTCGGCTCCGGGCCGGTCAACCCCGCGGTTGCTCAGCCCTCTGCAAGGATCGCGTCGATGGTGTGGGTCACCGTCTCGATGCTGGCCATGCCATCGACCCGGCTGACGATGCCGCGGCTTTCGTAGCCGGGCAGGATCGGCGCGGTTTCGGCGCGGTAGAGCGCCATCCGCTTGCGCACGGTTTCCTCATTATCGTCGGGCCTGCGCTTGAATTCGTTCGAACCGCATTTGTCGCAGGTTCCCGGAACCTTCGGCAGTTTGAAAAGATCGTGATAGCCCGCCCCGCATTCGGCGCAGGTGAAGCGCCCGATGATCCGCTCCACCAGCGCATCCTCGTCGACCTCGAGCTCGATAACGTGATCCAGCTTGCGACCGTGGCGGGTGAGGATCTCGTCGAGCATTCCGGCCTGCGCCTCGGTGCGCGGATAGCCGTCGAAGATGGCGCCGGTCTCTGGGCCCATCTCGGTCAGTTCGGCATCGATCAGGTCCGAGACGATATCGTCGCTGACCAACTCGCCGCGATCCATCACGGCCTTGGCCTTGATCCCGACGGACGTGCCCGCCTTGACGGCACCGCGCAGCATGTCGCCGGTCGAAAGCTGGCGCATGCCATGGTGCTCGACCAGGCGCTGCGACTGCGTGCCCTTGCCTGCGCCCGGAGGCCCCAGAAGGATTATGTCCATTCCGTTAGTCCCCTTCGACCCCGCGGGTATGCTAGCGATTGCGGCCCTTCAACTTGGCCTTCTTGATGAGGTCGCCATACTGGTGCGCCAGCAGATGCGACTGGATCTGGCTGATGGTATCGACCGTCACATTGACGACGATCAGCAGGCTGGTGCCGCCGAGGAACAGCGGAATTCCAGTCTGCGCGATCATGTATTCCGGGATGACGCAGACCAGCGCCAGATAGATCGCGCCGACCACGGTGATCCGGGTAAGCACGTAATCGAGATATTCCTCGGTCCGCTTGCCCGGACGGATGCCGGGAATGAAGCCGCCGTTCTTCTTCAGATTCTCGGCGGTTTCCTCAGGGTTGAAGACCACCGCGGTGTAGAAGAAGGCGAAGAAGATGATGCCGGCCGCGTAGAGCGTCATGTAGAGCGGCTGACCATGCGCCAGATACTGGTTGAGCGCTACGATCGTGCCACCGAAACCGGTCTCGGTATCAACCGAATTGCCGGCGAACTGGCTAATGGTGAGCGGCAGCAACAGCAGCGAACTGGCGAAGATCGGCGGGATCACGCCCGCGGTGTTGAGCTTGAGCGGCAGATGCGAACGGTCGGCCTGCATCATGCCGCGCTGCGTGGCGCGTTTGGGATACTGGATCAGCAAGCGCCGCTGGGCCCGCTCGACGAAGGAAATGATCAGGATCAGCACCACCACCATCACGATGAAACCGATGATGATCGCGGGCGAAATCGAACCGGTGCGACCGCCTTCGAACAGGTTGGAGGCAAAACCCGGGAACTGGGCGACGATGCCCGCCATGATGATCAGCGAAACGCCGTTGCCGATCCCGCGGCTGGTGATCTGCTCGCCCAGCCACAGCAGGAACATGGTGCCGCCCACCAGCGAGATCACCACCCCGAGCCGGAACGCGATGCCCGGATCGATCACCGCGGCGAGACCGCTGGCCGCGCCGAAGCTCTCGAGCCCCGCGGCTAGGAACCAGCCCTGGATCGAGCACAGGAACACCGTCCCGTAGCGGGTGTACTGGTTGAGCTTCTGCCGCCCGGTGCTGCCCTCTTTCTTCATCGCGGCGAGCGTCGGGTGCAGCGCGCTGGCGAGCTGCACCACGATCGAGGCGGTGATATAGGGCATCACCCCAAGCGCGATCAGGCTCATCCGCTCCAGACTACCGCCCGTGAACATGTTGAACATGTCCAGGATGCCGCCGCGCGTGGTGTCTGCAAGCTGCGCCAGCGCCCGGGGGTTGATCCCCGGCAGCGGCACGAAGCTGAGAAAGCGGAACACGATCAGCGCGCCGATGGTAAACCAGATACGCTGGCGCAGCTCGGTGGCTTTGGAGAAGTTTGCGAGGCTCATCTGGCTCGCAATATTGTCGGCGCGTGATGCCATGGCTTAAATGTCGATCCTAGCGTCTGCGTATGATGGGCGCCGGCCCGGTCCGGCGCAGACAGGACAGATAGGGAGCGGGCTTCCCAATGTCGAACCCCGCTCCCGATTTTTCCGTTTATTCGGAGTCAGCCTTGGCCGCAGCGTGCTTGCCGGTCTTGTTCTCGTTGGGCTTGCCGCTGACCTTCTTGACCTTGACGATCTCGACCGATCCGCCGGCCTTCTCGACCGCCTCGATCGCGCCCTTGGAGGCACCGGCAACGGTGAGCGTGAGCTTGGCGGTCAGTTCGCCCTTGCCAAGCAGACGCAGGCCGTCCTTGCCGCCGCGCGCGAGACCGGCAGCCTTGAGAGCTGCGTGGTCGATCGTGCCCTTGGCGTCGAGCTTGCCCGCATCGATGAACTTCTGGATCATGCCGATGTTCACCTCGGCAAAATCCTTGCCGAACGGATTGTTGAACCCGCGCTTGGGAAGCCGCATGTGGAGCGGCATCTGGCCGCCCTCGAAACCCTTCACGGCGACGCCCGAACGGCTCTTCTGGCCCTTCTGGCCGCGGCCGCCGGTCTTGCCCTTGCCCGAGCCGATGCCGCGCCCGATGCGCAGACGGCTCTTGCGGGCGCCGGGGTTGTCGCGGATTTCGTTGAGTTTGAAAGTCATTTGTGCACTCGCTTTCGCTTTGTTCGCGCTGATTGGATCTGCATTCCCGCCGATTGCGGAAAACGCGGGTCGGCCCCCCGCACTGGCGAGGGGCCGGATAGTGGCTAGAGCACCTCTACCATGTGCGGCAGCTTTGCAATCGCGCCGCGCACTTCGGGGGTGTCTTCGATCTCGACCGTCTTGTGCATCTTGCCAAGGCCCAGACCCGTGAGGATCTTTTTCTGGCTCTCGGGGCGCCGGATCGGCGAACCGATCTGGCGGATGGTGATGGTCTTGTTCTTCGTGTTCTTGGCCATGTGTCTTACTCCGCGACCGCTGCGGCGTCGGCTTGCGCCTCGGCCTCGCTGGCGCCACCGCGGCCGAGCAGATCGGCGACCTTCTTGCCGCGACGCTGAGCCACCGACTTGGGCGAAGTCTGGTTCACCAGCGCATCGAAAGTGGCGCGGATCATGTTGTAGGGATTGGAAGTGCCGACCGATTTGGTCACCACGTCCGCCACGCCCAGGCTCTCGAACACGGCGCGCATCGGACCGCCGGCGATGATGCCGGTACCGGCGGGTGCCGAACGGACGTTGACCTTGCCCGCACCGAACCGGCCCTTGCCGTCGTGATGGAGCGTGCGACCTTCCTTGAGCGGAACCCGGATCATCTTCTTGCGCGCTGCCGCGCTGGCCTTGGAGATGGCTTCGGGCACTTCGCGCGCCTTGCCATGACCGAAACCGACCCGCCCCGAACCGTCGCCGACCACGACCAGAGCGGCGAAGCCGAAGCGCTTACCACCCTTCACGGTCTTGGAGACGCGGTTGATGTGGACCAGCTTCTCGATGATGCCGTCGTCTTCTTCCTGGCGTCCGCCGCGACGATTGTCGCGTCCGCCGCCCGGGCCACCGCGACCGCGGCCACCGCCGCCGCCACCGGGGCCGCCGCGACCACCGCCGCCGCCCGGCCCGCCGCGTCCGCGACCGGCATTCTGGCGATCGCGCGGCTGACCTTCGGCACCCTGCGCGGGCGACTGATTGTCGGCAGCCTCGGAAGGCGTGTCGGCGATCGCCGGCGATTCCTTGGTGACCGCGTGCTCGGTCTCGGCCTTGGCAGGCTGGTCGATCTCGACCGGCTTGGCTTCGGCAGCCGTGGTTTCGGGGGTCGCTTCGGTTTTGTTGTCGTCAGCCATCATCAGAACTCCAGCCCGCCTTCGCGAGCGGCGTCGGCCAGCGCTTTCACGCGGCCGTGGAACAGGAAGCCGCCGCGATCGAACACGACGGTGGTGACGCCGGCCTTCTTGGCGGCGGCGGCGATATCCTTGCCGACAGTCTTGGCGGCTTCGACATTGGCACCGGAGTCCTTCGCGCCGAGCGTCGAGGCGGCGGCGACAGTCTTGCCGTCGGCGTCATCGATGATCTGCGCGTAGATGTGCTTGCCGGTGCGGTGCACGGACAGCCGGGGCTTGCCACCCGCACGGCTCTTGAGAGCGGTGCGGACTCGCTGGCGGCGGCGTTCGAAAAGGGAAAGTTTGGCCATGTTACTTCTTCTTCCCTTCCTTGCGGAAGACGTACTCGCCCTGATACTTGATACCCTTGCCCTTGTAGGGTTCGGGCTTGCGCCAGCGGCGGATTTCGGCGGCGAACTGGCCGACGGCCTGCTTGTCGATGCCCGAGATGACGACAGTCGTCTGATCGGGCGTCGCAACATCGAGCCCTTCGGGAACCTCGAGATCGACATCGTGGCTGTAGCCGAGCTGCAGCTTGAGCTTGCGACCCTGCACCGACGCACGATAGCCGACGCCGGTGATCAACAGGGTCTTCGTAAAGCCGTCGGTGACGCCTTCGACCAGATTGGAAACCAGCGTGCGCTGCATGCCCCAGAAGGACCGCGCCTCCTTGGTGTCGTTGGCCGGGTTGACCTGGATCTCGTCGCCTTCGACCTTGTAGGCGATGTAGTCCGACAGACGCAGGGTCAGAGTGCCCTTGGGCCCTTTGACGCTCAACACGTCGCCGTCGATATTGGCGGTCACCCCAGAGGGGATCGCGACCGGTCGTTTACCGATGCGGCTCATCAGAATACCTCCGCCAGCACTTCGCCACCGACGTTCTCGTTGCGGGCTTCCGCATCGGAAAGCACGCCGCGGGGCGTCGAGACGATGGTGATGCCGAGGCCGTTGCGCACCGTCGGAAGTTCCTTGGAACCCGAATAGACGCGGCGGCCGGGCTTCGAAACGCGCGAGACATGCTTGATCGCCGGCTCGCCTTCGAAATATTTCAGTTCGATCCGCAGCGCCTTGTGCTTGCCGCTGGAATCCTCGGAGAAGCCACGGATGTAGCCCTCGCGCTGGAGCACTTCCAGGACGTTCGCACGCAGCTTGGACGCGGGCGAGAGGACGGAATCCTTCTTCGCCTGCTGGCCGTTGCGGATGCGGGTGAGCATGTCACCCAGGGGATCGGTCATTGCCATCGTCTAGTTCCTCACCAGCTCGACTTGGTCAGGCCGGGAATCAGGCCCTTGTTGCCCAGATTCCGCAGCTCGATCCGGTTGACGCCGAACTTGCGGTAGTAGCCGCGCGGGCGGCCGGTGGTCGAACAGCGGTTGCGCACGCGGGTCGGATTCGCATTGCGCGGAATCTCGGCCATCTTCAGGCGCGCCATCAGCCGGTCGCTTTCGTCGGCGGAAGTGTCGTCAGCAATCGCCTTCAGCTTTTCGTACTTAGCGGCATACTGCTTGACGAGCTTCTTGCGACGCTCGTTCTTGTTGATCGAACTCAGTTTCGCCATTGGACTTAAGTTCCTCTTCTAGCGGCCCTCAGGCCGCTTCCTTCTGCTCGGCCGTGTGGCCAATGAACGGGAAGCCGAACAGGCGCAGCAATTCGCGCGCTTCGTCGTCGGTCTTCGCCGTGGTGGTTACTATGATGTCCATGCCCCGGACCTTCTCGATCTTGTCGTAGCTGATCTCGGGGAAGACGATCTGTTCCTTGAGGCCCATCGCGTAATTGCCGCGCCCGTCGAAGCTCTTCGGGTTCAGCCCGCGAAAGTCGCGAATGCGCGGCATCGCGATCGTCACCAGACGGTCGACGAATTCGAACATCCGCTCGCGACGCAAGGTCACCTTGCAGCCGATCGGCATGCCTTCGCGCAGCTTGAACTGGGCGATCGACTTCTTGGCGATGGTGATGACCGGCTTCTGGCCGGCGATCAGCGCCATTTCCTCGGCGGCGGTCTGGACCTTCTTCTTGTCCTGGCTGGCTTCGCCCACACCCATGTTGAGCGTGATCTTTTCCAGACGCGGAACCTCGAGACGGTTCTTGTAGCCGAACTTCTCGGTCATCGCCTTGACGATCTCGTCGTCGTAGCGCTGCCTCATGCGAGGGGTATAATCAGCCATCGATGGTCTCCCCGGACTTGACGGCGACGCGCACCTTCTTGCCGTCCTGCTCTTCGAAACGGACGCGGGTGGGCTTGCCGTCCTTGGGATCGGCTACCGCAACCTTGCAGATCGGCATCGCCGCGGCGAAGCGGTCGATCCCGCCCTGCGGGTTGGCCTGGTCGGGCTTGCGGTGACGGGTGGCGATGTTGACGCCGTCCACGATCAGCTTGCCTTCCTTGGGCAGAACCTTGGTGACAGTGCCGGTCTGGCCCTTGTCCTTGCCGGACAGGACCACGACCTTGTCGCCCTTCTTGATCTTAGCGGCAGCCATTACAGCACCTCCGGCGCGAGCGAGATGATCTTCATGAAGCCGCGGCCGCGCAGTTCGCGCACCACCGGGCCGAAGATACGGGTGCCGATCGGCTCTTCGCTCTTGTTCACGAGCACGGCGGCATTGCTGTCGAAGCGAATGACGCTGCCGTCGGAACGGCGGACGTCCTTGCGGGTCCGCACGATCACGGCGCGATGGACGTCGCCCTTCTTCACCTTGGCGCGCGGCTGGGCTTCCTTCACGGAAACCACGATGACATCGCCGACGCTCGCGGTGCGACGCTTCGACCCGCCCAGCACCTTGATGCACTGGACGCGCTTGGCGCCGCTGTTGTCCGCGACGTCGAGATTGGATTGCATCTGGATCATCGATCCGTCTTCCTTCTCATTGGCTTGCCGGAACCAGTCCGGCAGTTCCTAAAACGTCAGTTACCGGCGGCCTCGACCTCGAGATCCGCCTCGACCGCCTGGGTGCCGCCCGCAGTTACGCGATCCTTCACCTGCCAGGTCTTGGTCTTCGAAATCGGCTTGGTCTCCTCGATCCGGACGACGTCGCCGAGCGTGTATTCATTGGTCTCGTCGTGAGCGTGATACTTCTTCGAACGACGGATGATCTTCCCGTAGAGCGGGTGCTTCACCTTGCGTTCGACCTTCACGGTCACGGTCTTGTCGGTCTTGTCGGAAGTGACGGTCCCGATCAGGATACGTTTGGGCATGGTCTACTCCTCAGGCTTTCGCTGTGGCGTCAGCCGCGGAACGCTTGGTGCGCTCGGTCTGAAGCGTCTTGATCTTGGCGATCGTGCGACGGACTTCGCGGATGCGCGCGGGGGCTTCGAGCTGGTTGGTGGCAGCTTGGAACCGCAGGTTGAACTGCTCGCGCTTGAGCGTGGTGAGCTCCTCCGAAAGCTGATCGTCGCTCTTCTGGCGCAGATCTTCGGTCGTGGTCGAATTCTGGGCCATCATTCGCCTCCCAGGTGCGAGGTGTCGCCAAAGCGGGCGATAACCTTGGTCTTGATCGGCAGCTTCATCGCCGCGCGCTCGAACGCTTCGGCAGCCAGCGGGCCGGCAACGCCGTCGAGTTCGAATAGGATCCGGCCCGGCTTGACGCGCGCGGCCCAATATTCGACCGAGCCCTTGCCCTTACCCTGACGCACTTCGGCGGGCTTCTTCGAGATCGGCACATCGGGGAACACGCGAATCCACAGGCGTCCCTGACGCTTGATGTGGCGCGTGATCGCACGACGCGCGGCCTCGATCTGGCGCGCGGTGATACGCTCGGGTTCCAGGGCCTTGAGGCCGTAGGAGCCGAAGTTGAGGGTGGTGCCACCCTTGGCTTCGCCCTTGATCCGGCCCTTGAAAGCCTTGCGGAACTTGGTTTTTTTCGGTTGCAGCATTTTATCTACCTATCCTGCAATCAGCGCGCCGGTCGCACGCCGGAGGTCTGCGATTCCATCATCAGACGGTCTTGCGCAGTCGGATCGTGGCCGAGGATCTCGCCCTTGAAGACCCACACCTTGATGCCGATGATGCCATAGGCGGTCAGCGCCTCGGCTTCGGCATAGTCGATGTTGGCGCGCAGCGTATGCAACGGCACCCGGCCCTCGCGATACTGTTCGACGCGGGCGATCTCGGCGCCGCCCAGACGGCCGCCGCAGACGATCTTGATGCCTTCGGCACCCAGACGCATGGCGGACTGCATGGCGCGCTTCATCGCACGACGGAACGCGATCCGGCGGATCAGCTGATCGGCGATGCCCTGAGCGACGAGCTTGGCGTCGACTTCGGGCTTGCGGATCTCGACGATGTTGAGCTTGACGTCGCTCGCCGTCATCGAAGCCAGCTTGACGCGCAGCTTCTCAATATCCGCGCCCTTCTTGCCGATGATGACACCGGGACGGGCAGCGTAGATCGAAATGCGGCACAGCTTGGCCGGACGCTCGATCACCACCTTGGAAATCGCGGCCTGGGGCAGCGAGTTCATGATGTACTTGCGGATCTCGATGTCTTCCTTGAGCAGCTGCGCATAGTCACGCCCTTCGGCGTACCAGCGGCTGTCCCAGGTGCGGTTGATCTGCAGACGCAGACCGATCGGATTGCTCTTCTGGCCCATCTTACGCCTCTTCCTCTTCGCGCACCACGATCCGCAGCTTGCTGAACGGCTTCAGGATGCGGGTGGACTTGCCACGACCGCGCGTGTGGAAACGCTTCATGGTGATCGACTTGCCGACGGAAGCTTCGGCAACCACCAGCGCATCGACGTCGAGATCGTGATTGTTCTCGGCGTTGGCGATCGCGGAAGCGAGCACCTTGCTGGCATCGCGCGCCATCGCCTTCTTGGAGAAGGCGAGGATGTTGAGCGCTTCTTCGGCCTTCTTGCCGCGGATCAGCTCCGCGACCAGATTGAGCTTCTGCGCGGAACCACGAATGGTGGTGCCGACCGCAAGCGCCTCGTTGTCGGCCACGCGGCGGGGAGACTTAGCCTTGCCCATTAGCGCTTACCCTTCTTGTCCGAGGCATGGCCCGGGAACGTCCGCGTCGGCGCAAATTCGCCGAGCTTGTGGCCGACCATCTCTTCCGAGACGGAGACCGGGATGAATTTGTGGCCATTGTAGACGCTGAACGTCAGACCGACGAACTGCGGCAGGATCGTCGAACGACGCGACCAGGTCTTGATGGGCTTGGAGCCACTGCTGTCCTGAGCGTCTTCGGCCTTTTTCAAAAGGCTGAGTTCGACGAACGGACCTTTCCAGACGGAACGAGCCATTGGTCCTTACCTCTTCTTCTTGGCGTGGCGCGAACGGATGATCATCTTGTCCGTCTGCTTGTTGTTGCGGGTGCGGGCGCCCTTGGTGGGCTTGCCCCATGGGGTGACCGGATGACGGCCACCGCTGGTGCGGCCTTCGCCGCCGCCGTGCGGGTGATCGACCGGGTTCTTGGCGACACCGCGGGTCAGCGGGCGACGGCCCTTCCAGCGGGTGCGTCCGGCCTTGCCGAAGTTCTGGTTCTGGTTGTCCGGGTTCGACACGGCGCCGACGGTGCCCATGCAATCCGCCCGCAGGTAACGCTGCTCGCCCGAATTGAGCCGGACGATGACCATGCCGCGATCGCGGCCGACCAGCTGGACGTAGGCACCGGCGGAACGGGCGATCTGCCCGCCCTTCTCCGGCTTCATCTCCACATTGTGGCAGATGGTGCCGACCGGCATCTGGCCCAACAGCATCGCGTTGCCCGGCTTGGTGTCGACGCGTTCGCCGGCAATCACCTTGTCGCCGACGGCAAGCCGCTGCGGCGCGATGATGTAAGCCAGTTCATCGTCGGCATATTTGATCAGCGCGATGAAGGCGGTGCGGTTGGGATCGTATTCGATCCGCTCCACGGTGCCCTCGACGTCCCACTTGCGACGCTTGAAGTCGATATAGCGGTACTTCTGCTTGTGGCCGCCCGCGATGCCGCGCGAGGTCACATGACCCTTGTTGTTGCGGCCGCCCGTCTTGCGCTTGCCCTCGGTCAGAGCCTTGATCGGGCCACCCTTGTGGAGGCCCGACTTGTCGACCAGGATCAAGCCACGGCGTGCGGGGCTCGTCGGTTTGTAATTCTTGAGTGCCATTGGTTCCTAGCCCCTCAGATACCGCTCGTGATGTCGATCATTTCACCCTCGGCGAGGGTGACGATCGCCTTCTTCACGTCGGAACGCTTGTAGGGCCTGCCCTTCCAGCGTTTGGTCTTGCCCTTGGTCACGATGGTGTTCACGCCCACGACTTTCTTGTCGTAGATCGCCTCGACCGCTTCCTTGATCTGCGGCTTCGTTGCATCGTTCGCGACCTTGAAGACGACCGCATTGTGCTCGGACGCCATCGTCGACTTTTCGGTGATGTGGGGCGCGAGAATCACGTCGTAGTGACGCGCGTCCACTTCCTGCTTCTTAGCCATTGAACCGGGCCTCCAGCTTTGCGACCGCGTCCTTGGTGAGGACCAGCGTGTCGTGCTTCAGGATGTCGTAGACATTGGCGCCGACCGCCGGGAGCATGTTGATGCCCGGCAGATTGCGCGCCGCCTTCTGGAAACCGTCGTTCACGCTCTCGCCGTCGATAAACAGGACCTTGCCGCTCCACCCGTTCTTGTCGAACTGGCCCTTGAGCGCCTTGGTCTTGGCATCCGCGAGATCGAGGCTGTCGATCACGATCAGGCCGTCCTTGGCCTTGCTCGAGAGCGCCATCTTGAGACCGAGCGCACGGACCTTCTTGTTGAGCGACTGCTCGAACTCACGCCGACGCGGGCCGTGGGCCTTGCCGCCACCAATGAAGATCGGCGCAGCACGGTCGCCGTGACGGGCGCCGCCGGTGCCCTTCTGGCGGACGAACTTCTTGCCGGTGCGGTTCACATCCGACCGCTCGCGCGCCGCGCGGGCGGTGCCGCGACGGTTCTCGAGCTGCCAGGTGACGACCCGGTGCAGGATGTCGGCGCGCGGCTCGACCCCGAACACGGCATCGTCGAGTTCGATATCGCCCGACGCCTTGCCGTCGATATTCTGGACCTTCACCTTCATGGGGTCAGCCCTCCTTGTTCTCGCCGGCGTCATCGACGCTCGGCGTGGTGCTGGTATTCTCGTCGGCAGCGCCGGTGTCGGCATCGGCGCCGGCATCCTGCTGCTGCATCAGCTTTTCCTGCTGCTCGACCGAGACTTCCGGGTTCACGGCCTGCTCGGCGGCGCTCTCGATCAGACCGGCATCGGCTTCCTCGGAAGCGAATTCGTCCTGATTGCGGCGCATCACGCCGGGGAACGGCAGATCGTCGGAGTGCTTGATCTTGACCGAGTCGCGAACCAGCATCCAGCCGTTCTTCGCACCCGGGACCGAGCCCTTGACGAAGAGCAGGCCGCGTTCGGCGTCGGTGCGCACGATCTCGAGGTTCTGCTGGGTACGCTGACGGTCGCCCATGTGGCCGGCCATCTTCTTGCCCTTGAACACCTTGCCAGGATCCTGGCGCTGCCCCGTCGAACCGTGCGAACGGTGCGAGAGCGAGACGCCGTGGGTGGCGCGCAGACCGCCGAAGCCCCAACGCTTCATGGCGCCGGCGAAGCCCTTGCCCTGCGTGTGACCGGTGATGTCGACCTTCTGGCCGGCGATGAAATGCTCGGCGGAAATCCGCGCACCGACCGGCAGCAGCGCATCTTCGCCGTCGACGCGGAATTCCGCGACCTTCATCTTGAGTCCGACTTCGGCCTTGGCGAAAGCTTCGCGCTGCGGCTTGTTGACGTTCTTGTGCTTGGCCTCGCCGGCGCCGAGCTGGACGGCAAAATAGCCGTCGCGATCGGCGGTGCGATGCAAAGTTACCTGGCAATCTTCCAGCGAGAGAACGGTGACCGGCACGTGCCGACCGTCCTCCTGGAAGAGGCGGGTCATCCCGACTTTTTTCGCGATAACGCCTGTGCGCATCGTCAGAACTCCTAAACAGAGGCACCCGGCCCATCCGGGTGCTTGCGGACAGCCGGGTTCGATCCCGGAGGTCCAATTCGGCCCATAAATGCGATGCGAGCCCCGTCCGGGCCGAGTGCCCCGTCGGGCCGGATGGCCGTGGGAGCAAGACGGGGGACGCAGACCCGGACAAGTCCGGCGGTATCCCTTGTCTCGAAGAGCGGCTTCGCCCTCCGAACGAAGATCCCGCGAGGCGGGAAACTCGTGCCACCCTGAAGGCGGACTTGAACCTCACCGGTCGTTTAAGGTCCTACCGGGAAGACCAGGCATCCGATCAAACCGGAGCCTCTGGCAAACTCGCTCAGGCGAGCTTGATCTCGACGTTCACGCCAGCAGCCAGATCGAGCTTCATCAGCGCGTCGACCGTCTGGGCGTTCGGCTGAACAATGTCCAGCAGTCGCTTGTAAGTGCGCACCTCGAACTGCTCGCGCGACTTCTTGTCGATGTGCGGGCCGCGGTTCACGGTGAACTTCTCGATACGCGTCGGCATGGGAATGGGGCCACGAATAAGAGCACCCGTACGACGTGCGGTCTCGGCGATTTCGCCAGTCGCCTGGTCGAGAACGCGGTGGTCGAACGCCTTGAGGCGAATGCGGATATTCTGTGCTTCCATTACCTATACCGATGCGAAAGAGCCAAGGAAGTCCGGGGACCTCCAAAAAAAGAGAACCGCCCCACCCAACCGATAAACCGGCGAGGGGCGGCCCTCCTCAAAACTAAAGCGCGCGCCGCGGGAGACGAATCTCCCGTCGCGACGCGCGCTCTATATTACTTCGTGATGTTGCTGACAACCCCAGAACCGACGGTCCGGCCACCTTCGCGGATGGCGAAACGAAGACCTTCGTCCATGGCGATCGGTGCAATCAGCTTGACGCCGATGGTCACGTTGTCGCCCGGCATCACCATCTCGGTGCCCTCGGGGAGGATGACCTCGCCGGTGACGTCGGTGGTGCGGAAGTAGAACTGCGGGCGGTAGTTGGCGAAGAACGGCGTGTGACGGCCGCCCTCGTCCTTCGACAGCACGTAGACTTCGGCGCTGAACTCGGTGTGCGGGTTGACCGAACCGGGCTTGGCCAGAACCTGGCCACGCTCGACGTCTTCACGCGCGATACCGCGGATCAGGGCACCGACGTTGTCGCCGGCTTCACCGCGATCGAGCAGCTTGCGGAACATTTCGACACCGGTGACGACCGTCTTGGCGGTGTCCTTGATGCCGACGATTTCGACTTCGTCGCCGACGTTGACGATACCGGTCTCGATACGACCGGTGACGACCGTGCCGCGACCCGAGATCGAGAACACGTCCTCGATCGGCATCAGGAAGGGCTTGTCGACCGGACGCTCGGGCTGCGGGATGTAGGAATCGACCGCATCCATCAGCGCCTTGATCGACTTCTCGCCGATTTCCTCGTCGCGACCTTCCAGAGCGGCCAGAGCCGAACCCTTGATGATCGGAATGTTGTCGCCGTCGAAATCATAGGCCGAAAGCAGCTCGCGAACTTCCAGTTCGACCAGCTCGAGGAGTTCCTCGTCGTCGACCTGATCGACCTTGTTGAGATAGACCACCAGCTGCGGCACGCCGACCTGACGGGCGAGCAGGATGTGCTCGCGGGTCTGCGGCATGGGGCCGTCGGCGGCGTTCACCACCAGGATCGCGCCGTCCATCTGCGCGGCACCGGTGATCATGTTCTTCACATAGTCGGCGTGGCCCGGGCAATCGACGTGCGCATAGTGACGCGCATCGGTCTCGTATTCGACGTGTGCGGTCGAAATGGTGATGCCGCGCTCGCGCTCTTCGGGAGCCTTGTCGATGTTTGCGAAATCGACAGCCGAGCCCTGCACCTTGGTGATGGCAGCCGTCAGCGTGGTCTTGCCGTGATCGACGTGACCGATGGTGCCGATGTTGCAGTGCGGCTTGTTCCGCTGGAATTTTTCCTTCGCCATTTTACTCTAACCTCTGTTCAAAAATTGAATCTGTGCGGGGAAAAGCGGCACCCGCCGAAACAGGCGCCGCCCCTAGCTGTATCGCTCGCCTTAGGCAAGCTTCTCCTTGACGTCCTGTGCAACGCTCGCGGGCACTTCTTCATAATGGGAGAACTGCATCGAGTAGTTTGCACGGCCCTGGCTGAACGAGCGCAGCTCGTTCACGTAACCGAACATGTTGGCAAGAGGCACCATGGCTTCGACGGCCTGGGCGTTGCCGCGCGTGTCGGTGCCCTGGATCTGGCCACGGCGCGAATTGAGATCGCCGATGACGTCGCCAAGATAATCGTCCGGAGTGATGACTTCAACCTTCATCACCGGCTCGAGCAGCTTGATCCCGCCACGTTCGGCCGCTTCACGCATCGCACCCTTGCCGCAGATCTCGAACGCCACGGTCGAGGAGTCGACATCGTGATAGGCGCCGTCGGTCAGGTGGACGGTGAAATCGATGATCGGGAAGCCGATCAGATAGCCGCTCGCGGCCTGCTCGCGGATGCCCTTCTCGAGCGACGGGATATATTCCTTGGGAATGTTACCGCCCTTGATGCTGTCCTCGAACACGATGCCCTGACCGCGCTCACCCGGGGTGAAGGTTGCCTTGGCACGGGCGAACTGGCCCGTACCGCCGGACTGCTTCTTGTGGGTGTAATCGACGTCGATCGCGCGGCCGAGCGATTCCCGGTACGCAACCTGCGGCGCGCCGACATTGGCTTCGACCTTGAATTCGCGCTTCATGCGATCGACCAGGATGTCGAGGTGGAGTTCGCCCATGCCCTTGATGATCGTCTGGCCCGATTCGTGGTCGGTCGAGACGCGGAACGAGGGATCCTCGGCGGCCAGGCGATTGAGCGCGACGCCCATCTTTTCCTGGTCGGCCTTGGTCTTGGGCTCCACCGACAGCTCGATGACGGGCTCGGGGAACTCCATCCGCTCGAGGATGATCGGATGCGCCGTGTCGCACAGCGTATCGCCGGTCGTGGTGTCCTTCATCCCGGCGATGGCGACGATGTCGCCCGCGAACGCCTCATCGATGTCCTCGCGGTTGTTCGAGTGCATCAGCAGCATGCGGCCGATCTTTTCCTTCTTCTCCTTCACCGAGTTGAGCACCTGGCCCTTGACCAGCTTGCCCGAATAGATGCGGGTGAATGTGAGCGAACCGACGAAGGGATCGTTCATGATCTTGAACGCCAGCGCGCTGAACGGCGCGTCGTCGGACGAGGCGCGGGTCGCGGTCTCTTCGGTGTTCGGGATGATGCCCTCGATCGCCGGAACGTCGAGCGGCGACGGCATGTAGTCGACCACCGCGTCGAGCAGCGGCTGGACGCCCTTGTTCTTGAACGCCGAACCGCAGACGACCGGCACGAAGGCGCGCCCCAGCGTGCCCTTGCGGATCAGCCGCTTGATGGTGGCGACATCGGGGATCTCGCCTTCGAGATAGGCTTCCATCACCGCATCGTCCTGGTCGACGACCAGCTCGATCAGCTTCTCGCGATATTCCGCGGCCTTGTCGGCCAGCTCGGCGGGGATATCGATGTAGTTGAACGAGGCGCCCAGGCTCTCGTCTTCCCACACGATGCCGCGATTGTTGACCAGATCGACCAGACCCTTGAGATCGCTCTCCATGCCGATCGGGAGATAGAGCACCAGCGGCGTGGCGCCGAGGCGGTCGATGATCGACTGGACGCAATAGTAGAAATCGGCGCCGGTGCGGTCGAGCTTGTTGACGAAACACATCCGGGGGACGCCGTACTTGTCGGCCTGGCGCCAGACGGTTTCGGACTGGGGCTCCACGCCCGCGACGCCGTCGAAGACCGCGACTGCGCCGTCGAGCACGCGCAAGGACCGCTCGACTTCGATCGTGAAGTCGACGTGCCCGGGGGTGTCGATGATGTTGATGCGGTGCTTGGGGCCCTTGCCGTCTTCGGCCGCCCAGAAGGTGGTCGTCGCGGCCGAGGTGATGGTGATCCCGCGTTCCTGCTCCTGCTCCATCCAGTCCATGGTCGCGGCGCCGTCGTGGACTTCGCCGATCTTGTAGGACTTGCCGGTGTAATAGAGGATGCGTTCGGTCGTGGTGGTCTTGCCGGCATCGATGTGAGCCATGATGCCGATGTTGCGATAGCGCTCGAGCGGATAATCGCGGGCCATGTGGAATTCCTTGATTCGAGTCGTGACGGGTTCGTGTAGGGGCGGGTTCGTGCGGGGTTCGTGTCGCTAGTTCGTGTCGGGGGCCCCGGATCGGGTCGCCCCCCATATGGTGCTTCGTGTGACCTTATGAAGACCGCCCCGCGCCCACCCGTGCCGCGGCTGCGCCGGGCTCGGAGGGACGGGGGCCGGCCTTCACGATCGCCTTACCAGCGGTAGTGCGAGAAGGCGCGGTTGGCGTCCGCCATGCGGTGGGCGTCTTCGCGCTTCTTGACCGCGTTGCCGCGGTTGTTGGCGGCATCCATCAGCTCGCCCGAGAGGCGCGCCGACATGGTGGTTTCCGGGCGACCGCGCGCGGCGGAGATGACCCAGCGCATCGCGAGCGCCTGGGCACGCTCGGGGCGCACCTCGACCGGCACCTGATAGGTGGCACCGCCGACGCGGCGCGAACGCACCTCGACCTGCGGCTTCACGTTCTCGAGCGCGGTGTGGAACAGCTCGACCGGGTTCGCCTTGGCCTTCTCCTCGACGGTGTCGAGAGCGGTGTAGACGATCCCTTCCGCGACGGCCTTCTTGCCGTCGAGCATGAGGTTGTTCATGAATTTCGACAGGATCTGATCCCCGAACTTGGGATCGGGCAGGATGACCCGCTTTTCGGGACGACGACGACGTGACATTGCAAATTCCTTCTATCCGGGAGCGCGGCGCGCCGTGAAAGGCGCCTTCCGTCTCGAACGTCATCCCAGCGAAAGCTGGGATCTGTGTCCGGTGACGCTCCGGTTGAAACAGACCATCGGGCTCCGAACCCCGCCGAACCCGATCCCAGCTTTCGCTGGGATGACGGCGGAGGGTCGAATGCCGCGCAAGGTCACTTCGGCCGCTTGGCCCCGTACTTGGAACGCGACTTCTTGCGGTCCTTGACGCCCTGCGTATCGAGCACGCCGCGCAGCACGTGGTAGCGCACGCCGGGAAGATCGCGGACACGACCGCCGCGGATCAGCACGACGCTGTGCTCCTGCAGGTTGTGGCCCTCGCCGGGGATGTAGGAGATGACCTCGCGCTGGTTGGTCAGGCGAACCTTGGCCACCTTGCGCAGAGCCGAGTTCGGCTTCTTCGGAGTCGTCGTATAGACGCGGGTGCAAACGCCGCGCTTCTGCGGGTTCTGCTCCATCGCAGGGACCTTGGACTTGGCCTTCTGCGGTTCGCGGCCCTTGCGGACCAGCTGGTTGATCGTCGGCATGATTTCTCACTTCACCTTCGTTTTCCGGTCATGCGGTAGTGCATGACCGGGGACGCCCCTTCCGGGCGCGAAACCGGTTCCCACTTTCGCTGAAGGGGCTCGGCCCGTGCCAGTCAGGGCTGGCGGTCTGGGCGGGTCGGGGATGGAAGGTCTTTGGCCAACTCGTCATCCCAGCGAAAGCTGGGATCGCCATCCGCAAGCTCGAGGCGCGCGGCACGCAAACTCCGGCCAAAACCGGAACGACGACTGGACCTGAAACACTCCACCCGCGGCCCGCAAAAGCCACCGGGTTACTTTACCGGCTGCCCCAAGGGGTCCGGAAGGTTTCCGCAGCTCCGGAAGTGTCCGGAGCGCCTCGCCTTCTGGTCCGCCTCAATAGAAAGGAGCCTCGCGCTGGTCGGCGACAAGGCCCCGGGACATGACCGGCAATGTTCAGCTCTATCTGACCAGCCTGCCGGTCGCGCGGACGCGGGGGCATGGCTGGATGGAGGGGCGCTTAGGGGGATTCGGGGTTGGGGTCAAGGTGTGCCCACTCTGGCATTCAGAAACGCACTGAGAGTATGTGGTGGCGCCATCCTTCCCGCCATTGCCTCGAATATCTGATCATTCCGAACGACAGCGGGCACTCTAATCGGCCGACCGCCAGCCTGTGCTCGCTGCACGTTGCAATCCAGAATGAGTTCTAGGGTTCGGACTCATTCACAGCCAGAAGGCGACGGCAGTGGCGAGCGCCACACTGGATAGGAAGTTGGCGGCAAGCTTGTCGT